>NZ_JBMNWZ010000003.1:0-655625 GCF_049312895.1 Leclercia barmai
GTGTGAAGTGATTCACATCCGCCGTGTCGATGGAGGCGCATTATAGGGAGTTCTTCGGCACTGACAAGCGGAAAAAGACAATTTTATTTCAACCGCTCATCTTTTCGCCATAACGTCTATTTTTGCTGCTTTTTGATGGTTTCTGGCAGTGCCGCAAGGCTGTTAATGACGCAATCCGCTGCACTTTCTGCTTCTGGCGTGATCGGTTTGCCGGTGCGTACCAGAATTTTATGGCCTACACCTGCTGCGGCAGCTGCCTGCATATCTTCCAGTTTATCGCCCACCATATATGAAGCGCTCATATCTATATGAAGGAACTCTTGCGCGGAGATGAACATACCCGGGTGCGGTTTACGGCAGTCACAGGTCTGACGATACTCTTCTACTGTGCCTTGTGGATGGTGCGGACAATAATAGATACCGTCCAGGTCAACGCCACGATCGGCCAGGGACCAGTCCATCCATTCTGTTAAGGTCTCAAACTGTGCTTCGGTGAATTTACCGCGCGCGATGCCTGACTGGTTGGTAACCACCACCAGCGCAAAACCCCTCTCTTTTAATTCACGCATGGCTTCTATTACGCCATCGATGAATTCAAATTCGTCTATCTCATGTACATACCCATGATCGACATTAATTGTGCCGTCACGATCGAGAAAAATTGCGGGTACTGATTTTGCCACCGGTTTGCTCCTGAAAAGGGATGTCTGCTTAGTATCTCATGTTTCACTGCGCAAGAAAGTGCTCATCGCGCAGAGTTGGATTGATTTAGACGTCTGGATGCCTTAACATCCGTTTTGTTGACGGTCATCGCCCGCATCAGGCAGCAGAAAATGCCACGGCTAACTTACATACGATAAAAATAATCTAATGATTAAACTTTCGAATATCACCAAAGTGTTCCAGCAAGGGAACCGTACCATTCAGGCGTTGAACAACGTTAGCCTGCATGTTCCGGCTGGACAGATTTATGGCGTCATTGGCGCCTCAGGTGCAGGTAAAAGTACGCTCATTCGTTGCGTTAACCTGCTTGAACGTCCGACCGAAGGTCACGTTCAGGTGGATGGCAAGGAACTGACTACCCTTTCCGAATCAGAACTGACTAAAGCACGCCGCCAGATTGGCATGATTTTCCAGCACTTTAACCTGCTCTCCTCGCGCACCGTGTTTGGTAACGTTGCCCTGCCGCTGGAACTGGACAATACGCCAAAAGACGAAATCAAACGCCGCGTGACCGAGCTGCTGGATCTGGTCGGTCTGAGCGACAAACACGATACCTTCCCGGCGAACTTATCCGGTGGACAAAAACAGCGTGTAGCCATTGCCCGTGCCCTGGCCAGCAACCCGAAAGTGTTGCTCTGTGACGAAGCCACCAGCGCCCTGGATCCCGCAACTACCCGCTCGATACTGGAGCTGTTGAAGGACATTAACCGTCGCCTGGGACTGACCATTCTCCTTATTACACACGAGATGGATGTCGTTAAACGCATCTGCGACTGCGTGGCAGTGATCAGCAACGGGCAACTGATTGAGCAAGACACCGTAAGCGAAGTGTTCTCTCATCCTAAAACCCCCCTGGCGCAACAATTCATTCAGGCCACCCTGCATCTGGATATCCCGGAAGACTATCTGGCCCGTCTGAAAAGCCAGCCTGAAGCCAACAGTGTTCCGATGCTGCGAATGGAGTTTACCGGCAAGTCAGTGGATGCACCGCTGCTGTCCGAAACCGCCCGCCGTTTCAATGTGAATAACAACATTATTAGCGCGCAGATGGATTACGCCGGTGGCGTCAAGTTCGGCATCATGCTGACTGAAATGCACGGCACGCAAGAAGATACGCAGGCTGCTATCGCCTGGCTGCAAGAGCATCATGTAAAAGTTGAGGTACTGGGTTATGTCTGAGGCAATGATGTGGTTGCTGGCACGCGGCGTATGGGAAACGCTGGCGATGACCTTCGTATCCGGCTTCTTCGGTTTTGTCATTGGTCTGCCGGTGGGCGTGCTGCTGTACGTTACCCGTCCGGGTCAGATTATTGAGAACGCGAAACTGTACCGCACGCTCTCTGCGCTGGTGAACATCTTCCGTTCCATTCCCTTCATTATTCTGTTGGTCTGGATGATTCCATTCACCCGCGTTATTGTGGGCACGTCCATCGGCCTGCAGGCCGCTATCGTTCCCCTGACCGTGGGCGCAGCACCCTTTATCGCCCGTATGGTTGAGAACGCGCTGTTAGAGATCCCGTCGGGCCTGATTGAAGCCTCTCGCGCTATGGGTGCGACGCCGATGCAGATCGTACGCAAAGTCTTACTGCCAGAAGCGCTGCCGGGTCTGGTCAATGCGGCCACCATCACGCTGATTACCCTGGTAGGTTACTCTGCGATGGGCGGTGCTGTCGGTGCAGGCGGTCTGGGTCAGATCGGTTATCAGTATGGTTACATTGGCTACAATGCTACCGTCATGAATACCGTGCTGGTTCTGCTGGTTGTACTGGTTTATCTCATTCAATTCTCTGGCGATCGCATCGTCCGGGCTGTTACGCACAAATAACGTTACACAACACAAACTCGACGAGTTAAGGATAAAAACATGGCGTTTAAATTTAAGACCTTTGCTGCGGTAGGCGCGCTGATCGGCTCTCTGGCACTGGTAGGTTGTGGCCAGGACGAAAAAGATCCAAACCATATCAAAGTAGGCGTTATCGTCGGTGCGGAGCAGCAGGTTGCAGAGACGGCAGCAAAAGTGGCGAAAGAGAAATATGGCCTGGACGTCGAGCTGGTTACGTTCAACGACTACGTTCTGCCTAACGAAGCGCTGAGCAAAGGCGATATCGATGCTAACGCCTTCCAGCACAAACCATACCTGGATCAGCAGATCAAAGATCGTGGCTACAAGCTGGTTGCGGTAGGTAATACCTTTGTTTACCCAATCGCAGGCTACTCCAAAAAAATCAAATCATTAGAAGAGCTGCAGGACGGTTCTCAGGTGGCGGTACCTAACGACCCAACTAACCTTGGCCGTTCCCTGCTGCTGCTGCAGAAAGTGGGTCTGATTAAACTGAAAGACGGTGTTGGCCTGCTGCCAACCGTTCTGGACGTAACCGAGAACCCAAAAAACCTGAAAATTGTTGAGCTGGAAGCGCCACAGCTGCCACGCTCTCTGGACGATGCGCAGATCGCCCTGGCGGTTATCAATACCACTTACGCCAGCCAGATCAACCTGACCCCAGCGAAAGACGGTATCTTTGTAGAAGATAAAGATTCTCCATACGTTAACCTGATCGTTACCCGCGAAGACAACAAAGATGCGGAGAACGTGAAGAAGTTCGTCCAGGCCTACCAGTCTGATGAAGTTTACCAGGAAGCAAACAAAGTCTTTAACGGCGGTGCAGTTAAAGGCTGGTAATCTGACCTTTGTGTAATATCATTCAGGACGGGCGAAAGCCCGTCTTGTCATTTATGCAGGCAACTGATTCAATATCTGACGATTTGATAATTCATTGAGGAAACATTATGCGTGCTTTACCGATCTGTCTTTTAGCACTGATGCTGAGCGGCTGTTCTATGCTAAGCAGATCTCCTGTTGAACCTGTTAAAAGCACAGCAACCCCGCCAAAAGTGGAGCCTGAGAAGCCAAAAGCGCCGCGTCCTGCGCCGGTAAGGATCTATACCAAGGCTGAAGATTTAGTGGGTAAACCGTTCCGCGATCTGGGTGAAGTCTCCGGCGATTCTTGCCAGGCCACCAACCAGGATTCTCCTCCGAATATTCCCACTGCGCGTAAACGCATGCAGATCAATGCCTCGAAAATGAAGGCCAATGCGGTTCTGCTGCACAGCTGCGAAGTGACCAGCGGTACACCTGGCTGCTACCGTCAGGCCGTTTGCGTAGGCTCTGCCCTTAACGTCTCGGCGAAATGAGTGCTTTCCAGTTCGAGCAGATAGGCGTTATTCGCTCGCCGTATAAAGAGAAGTTTGCCGTGCCGCGCCAGCCCGGGCTGGTAAAAAGCTGTAGCGGCGAACTTCACCTGCTCGCGCCTTATAATCAGGCCGATGCCGTGCGCGGACTGGAAGCGTTCAGCCATCTGTGGGTGCTGTTTATCTTTCATCAGACCATGGCTGGCGGCTGGCGCCCTACCGTGCGCCCGCCTCGTCTCGGCGGTAATGCCAGGATGGGCGTATTTGCTACACGCTCGACGTTTCGCCCGAACCCTGTCGGCATGTCGCTCATCGAGCTGAAAGGCATTCGCTGTCTGAAGGATCAGGTGATCCTCGAGCTCGGCAGTCTGGATCTGGTGGATGGTACGCCCGTGGTGGATATCAAACCGTATCTGCCCTTTGCCGAAGCCCTGCCGAATGCGCGCGCCAGCTACGCCCAGCAGGCTCCTCAGGCCGATACGCCGGTCTGGTTTAGCGATGCGCTTCTCCCACAATTAATCCAGCTGGAAAAGCGCTACCCTCGCCTGCGGGAATTTATTGTCGACGTGCTGGCCCAGGATCCCCGTCCGGCCTACCGCAAAGAGGAAGAAGCCGGAAAAACCTACGCCGTTCTGCTGCTGGATTTTAACGTTCGCTGGCGGGTCACAGCGGCGGGCTTCGAAGTGTTTGCCCTCGAGCCGCAGTAATTTTATCCTCTTCTCTTTTGGCATCTTTGCCACACTGGTAAACTAAACCACTTTTTTTGTGTCAGGCTGCCGATCAGCCTGTTCCACTCTTCGAAATGGAACCGTAACAACATGCGTACTAGCCAATATCTGCTCTCCACTCTGAAGGAGACACCTGCCGACGCCGAGGTGATCAGCCACCAGCTGATGCTGCGCGCCGGGATGATCCGCAAGCTGGCCTCCGGGTTATACACCTGGCTGCCGACCGGCGTGCGCGTCCTGAAAAAAGTCGAAAACATCGTGCGTGAAGAGATGAACAACGCCGGTGCTATCGAGGTGTTAATGCCGGTAGTTCAGCCTTCTGAGCTATGGCAGGAGAGTGGACGCTGGGAGCAGTATGGTCCGGAACTACTGCGTATTGCCGATCGTGGCGATCGTCCCTTCGTTCTCGGCCCAACGCATGAAGAAGTCATCACCGATCTGATCCGTAACGAGCTGAGCTCCTATAAGCAGCTGCCGCTCAACTTCTTCCAGATCCAGACCAAGTTCCGTGACGAAGTGCGCCCACGCTTTGGCGTTATGCGCTCTCGCGAGTTCCTGATGAAAGATGCGTACTCTTTCCATACTTCTCAGGAGTCTCTGCAGGAGACTTACGACAAGATGTACGAAGCGTACAGCAAAATCTTCTCCCGTATGGGTCTGGATTTCCGCGCTGTGCAGGCTGATACCGGTTCTATCGGCGGTAGCGCATCCCATGAATTCCAGGTGCTGGCACAGAGTGGTGAAGACGATGTGATCTTCTCTGATTCCTCTGATTACGCTGCGAACATTGAGTTTGCTGAAGCACTGGCGCCAAAAGCACCGCGCGCTGCTGCAACCGAAGAGATGAAGCTGGTTGATACGCCAAACGCGAAAACCATCGCCGAGCTGGTTGAGCAGTTCAACCTGCCGATCGAAAAAACGGTCAAAACCCTGCTGGTGAAATCGACCGAAGGCAGCGCATACCCGCTGGTTGCCCTGCTGGTACGTGGCGATCACGAGCTGAACGAAGTGAAAGCAGAGAAGCTGCCACAGGTTGCCAGCCCGTTAACCTTCGCAACGGAAGCGGAAATCCGTGCCGTCGTGAACGCCGGTCCTGGCTCCCTGGGCCCGGTGAATATGCCAGTTCCTGTCGTTATTGACCGCACTGTTGCCGCGATGAGCGACTTCTCCGCAGGCGCGAACATCGATGGTAAACACTACTTCGGTATTAACTGGGATCGCGATGCCGCGACCCCAGAAGTGGCGGATATTCGTAACGTGGTAGCAGGCGACCCAAGCCCGGACGGCAAGGGTACCCTGATGATCAAACGCGGTATTGAGGTCGGTCATATCTTCCAGCTGGGTGATAAATACTCCCGCGCCATGAACGCTGCCGTTCAGGGTGAAGATGGTCGCAACCAGGTTCTGACCATGGGCTGCTACGGTATTGGGGTAACGCGTGTGGTTGCTGCCGCTATCGAGCAGAACTACGACGAGCGTGGCATCGTCTGGCCGGACAACATTGCACCGTTCCAGGTCGCGATCCTGCCGATGAACATGCACAAGTCCTACCGCGTTCAGGAGCTGGCGGAAAAACTGTACAGCGAGCTGCGTGCACAGGGTATCGAAGTGCTGATGGACGATCGTAAAGAGCGTCCAGGCGTGATGTTTGCTGATATGGAACTGATCGGTATTCCACACACCGTGGTCATCGGCGATCGTAACCTCGACAACGACGAGATCGAGTACAAATATCGTCGTAACGGCGAGAAGCAGATGATTAAAACCGGTGACGTACTGGATTACCTGGTAAAAGCCATCAAGGCATAAGCCACAAAAAACCCCGCTGATGCGGGGTTTTTTATTTCAGCTATTTGCTGTCGCAATTTTTGCCTGCTTCAAAGCGGGCGTCGCTGTCCGGTACCAGCGTTTTGACTCGCTCGCCGCTGTCCGGGTTAGCCTCAAGGGTAAAATGCCCGTCCACAGTGAGCAGCACCGGTTTGGTATCACTCCCGCGCGCCGCCGCATAATCCCGTTCCAGCTGGGCGTTATTCGCCACGCTCACCTTTTTGCCGGTGGCGCAATCGGTGAAAATCGCTGCATCAGCCATATAGAAATACATGCCGCGCATCGCCATCGGCGTTGCCGGCAGTGCAGCGGTTACCGGTGCCAGGGTGTAGTTAAACTGTGATTCTATGGGATTTCCCTGGATGTCGAGCATCTCCAGCCCTTCGCCTTTGGCGCGGAAATAGCGCTTTTCGCCCTTCGTATCCGTCAGCACCAGCTTATCGGCCGTTCGCGCCCAAGTGCCGTAGCTGGCAAAAGAAGAAGGCGCTTTTGCCCCCTGATAATGTTGATTCATTACCCAGGTACCGTCTTTTTCCAGGAACAGTGAGGTCTCAATACCTTCGCAGTCGGCACAGGGTAAAACGCCCCGCCAGCTCTGCTGCATCGGTTTTAACGCCTCTTCGTGGGTCGGCTCAAGAACCTGCATCTCTGCACGGTTATGACACCCCATCAGGACGAACAGCGCGCTGGCTGCCACCACTGAAAATATCGCTGTTTTCACTTTAGGTTCCTTATCTCAAACACCCGTTAATCCTGAGGGCGTCGAACTTTGCCACGCAGTGCTTTGACGGTCGATTTTTGTGATTTCGAAGCCAGACGGCGCTCTTTCGATGCACGTGTCGGGCGGGTTGCCCGACGGCTTTTTTGCACTGCCGTTAACTCTTGTATGACCGCCACCAGCCGGGCAAGCGCGGCTTCCCGATTCATCTCCTGGCTGCGGTACTCCTGTGCCTTGATGATAATCACGCCGTCACTGGTGATCAGATGATGGCTGGCGGCGAGCAGCCGTTCTTTGTAATACTCTGGCAGGCTGGAGGCCCGAATGTCAAAGCGCAGATGAATAGCCGTTGAGGTTTTATTCACATGCTGGCCCCCCGCTCCCTGAGCGCGGATCGCGGTGATCTCGACTTCATGATCGGGAAGGCTGACGCTTCGGGACAGGACAATCATGACCGGGACTGCCAGGCTTCCGGATGAATTTCCAGATTATTCTCAGCATCCGACAGCCAGATGGCGCCATCCTGAATCGTCGCCTGCAGATTCATGGTCCGTCCGGCAAAGGCACTCAGTTTAGCGAGCTGTTCATCATCCAGGTACCAGACGGACAGGTTGTCGAACTGGGCACACTTATTCTTGTTCTGCTGCCACCAGATCTCCGCTGCGCGGCTGTTGTAGGTAAAGAGCGCCACCTCAGCAGACTGGGTGCAGGCTTTCTTAATGCGACGTTCATCCGGCAGGCCCAGCTCAATCCACAGATCGATGCCCAGATGATCGTTGAGTAGCCAGGCTTCCGGCTCGTCTTCCGCGCTTAATCCACGGGTAAACTGCAGACGCTCATTGGCATACTTAATCCATGCCAGCAGGCGCAGCATCATGCGCTCCTGCGTTTCGGAGGGATGACGCGCCAGCGTCAATGTCGCATCCAGAAACTGATTGCGGTCTAAATCCGCTACATTGACCGCGGCTTTGTAAATTGTCGCTTTAAGCGCCATGAGAGAACTCCTTTCGAATCAGGTGCGCATTGTAGCGAAATCTCCGCCAAAAGGCTGTTACAGGCTTAAGAATGTCTCTGACATCAACCTGCTGATATTGCTTAAATGAGTATGGTATAGTCACCTTGCTAAACCGGGTTTATCTTCGTAGGCTTAAAGGTATCTCACAGTAAAGTCAGTGCGCTGGCAGGAGGGGATGTGAATAATTATTGTGAGCTAATTCGCAAACGGTATGCGGAAATTGCCAGCGGCGATCTGGGGTATGTCCCCGATGCGTTGGGCTGTGTATTGAAAGTTCTGAATGAAATGGCGTCGGATGACACGCTTTCAGAATCGGTCAGAGAAAAAGCAGCATATGCTGCTGCGAATTTACTGGTGAGCGATTATGTCAATGAATGATACATACCAACCAATTAACTGCGATGACTACGACAATCTCGAGCTCGCCTGCCAGCATCACCTGCTTCTGACGCTGGCGTTAAAAGATGGCGAAGTGCTGAAGGCAAAGGCTAACGATCTGGTTTCCCGAAAGAATGTGGAGTATCTGGTCGTGGAAGACGGTGGCGCAACGCGCGAACTGCGTCTCGATAAAATTGCCAGCTTCAGCCATCCCGAAATCGGCACCGTTGTGGTGAGCGAGTCCTGATCCTGTGTAACGGGCAGCCTGCTGCCCGTTACGTTTCCCATTCCAGCTGTACGCCCTGCTCCGCTTCAGCCGCCCCTTCCCGCGTTACAAACATACCTGCAGCAGCCACCAGCGTTTCACCGTAAAACAGCAATGGCGTGGTATCCCGACGCCAGGGCGCAACGTTAAGTTCCTGCCAGATTTTTTTGATCTTTCGACCACCGTTTCGCCCGACGATGTGCAGCGTGCCGCTGGCGCCAAAGCGCACCGTCACCGGCTCATCCGGGTGCGGCAGACGGAGATTGCCGCCTGCGCTGAGGAAAAGCCTACCCAGCCCTTCCGGCAGGCACAGCGGCTGGTGAACAGAGGGCCAGTCGATAACGCGCTCAGCCAGAGAGGGATGGTATTTCACCCACCACAGCTCTCCCCGAAAGCGCCTGATTTCACCTTCGCCAGAACGCAGTCGCGGTGTTGCATCTTCCCGGGCCAGCGCCACCTCATCCCAGAGACGAGTAAGCATGGCGCGCGACGGCATTAACGCCCCGTGAAGAGCCAGCCATCTGCGCAGAAGCGCAGCCCGACGCACCGCGCTCATCGTCTGCAGCGGTGCGATAGCCAGCGCCCCGTCTTTCGAAACCAATGTCATTAGCTCGCCTGCCAGCAGCTCATCCAGCAACTGCTCCTGCTCGGCGCACAACGTGGCGCTGCGGGACGTGGCCTCTGCAAAATGCGGCCAGCGCTCTGCCAGCAGCGGCAGGACGCGCAGGCGCAAAAAATTGCGGTCGTAGCTGTCGTCCTGGTTGCTTTCGTCCTCAATCCAGCGCAGATCCCAGCGCTGCGCCCAGGCCTGCAGCGATTCACGCGTCTCGCCGAGAAGGGGACGGATCTGTTCGGTATCGGCAAAACGCGCCCGTGCGGGCATGGCAGAGAGCCCTGCCGGGCCGCTGCCGCGCTTCAGGGCCAGCAGGAAGGTCTCACACTGATCGTCGAGATGTTGCGCCGTCACCAGCGCTTCGCCCGGCATAAGGGCATCAGTAAAGGCGGCATAACGCGCTTTACGCGCCTGCGCCTCGAGCCCCAGCCCCTCTTCTGCCAGCGTCACCCGGACCACGATCAGCGGGATATTCCATTCATGGCAGAGATGCTGGCAATGAGCAACCCAACTGTCGGCGTGCGGGCTCAGACCGTGATGAATATGGATAGCGCGCAGCTCGAGGCCGGGCTCCTGCTCACGCCAGAGCTTGAGCTGATGCAGCAATACCGTGGAATCCAGGCCACCGCTAAATCCCACCAGCAGTCGGCGGTAAGGGTGAAGGGCTTGCTGAAGTTCGGCTGTGGTCATCGTCGTCATTTATACAGAAAGGTGCCCGGCACGTTACCGGGCATTCCCTGGCGAGGCAAGCGTTACTGCTGATAGAGCTCCAGCGGCAGGCCATCAGGATCGTTGAAGAAGGTGAAACGCTTCCCGGTGAAGGGATCGATACGGATGGCCTCACACTTAACGCCGTGGGATTGAAGGTGCTCTACCGCCTGGTCAATATCATCCACGCTGAACGCCAGGTGGCGTAAACCGCAGGCTTCAGGCCGGGACGGACGCGCCGGCGGGAACGGGAACGAAAACAGCTCAATGACATACTGACCATTCAGCGCCAGGTCACCCTTCCAGGAATCACGCTCTTCACGATAAAACTCGCTCTGCAGGGTGAAACCCAGCGTATCGCAGTAAAACGCCTTACTGACGGCGTAGTCGGTGGCAATAATTGCAATGTGATGAACCTGCTTTAAACCCAGCATAGCCTCTCCTTATTGGTGTGCCTGAACGTTATATCCGAATCCCCGTGCCGCGCAAGGGGTCATGGCGCTTTTAAGACCCGTACCCTATAGATGCCGTTTTCATCCCGTCTGGCGCCGTGGATATCGGTTTCGAAGCCTGGATAGTGACGGCCAATCGAGCAGAGCATGAGCAGGAAATCGAGCACCGCCCTGCTCTTCTCGGTGATCATCTCGCCGGGCATCAGCAGCGGCACGCCGGGGGGATAAGGCAGGATCATATTGGCCGAGACCCGCCCGACCAGATCCTCCAGATCGACCGTTTCCACTTCTCCTTTCACCTGACGCTGCCAGGCATGGTGCGGGGTGAGCTTCATCTCCGGCAGGACATCAAACGCCTGCAGCATCAGCCGCGGCAGATCGTGCTGACGAATGAGCTTGTGGATCCCTTTGGCCAGATCCTGGATGCGCATGTTGCGGTAAAAATCAGGATCCTCGGCATAGAGATCCGGCAGCATGTTCCTGACCCGCAAATTGAGATCGTAGGCGCGCTTAAATTCCATCAGGCCGCGCAGCAATCCCATCGCCCGGGTTTTGTCGATGCCGATACTGAACAGGAACAGCAGGTTATACGGCCCGGTTTTTTCGACCACCACGCCGCGCTCATCGAGGAATTTAGCTACCAGCGCCGCCGGGATCCCCTCTTCGCTCATTTCCCCCTGCTCGTCCATTCCCGGCGTCAGGATGGTGACTTTGACCGGATCGAGGAACATATGATCCGCATCGGCATCGCGAAAGCCATGCCAGCTCTCGCCCGGTGCGACAGGCCAGCATTCGGCTTCATCAATCTCGTCCGGCTGCCAGATATCGAAGAACCAGCCGTCGGCCTCATCCTTAAGACGCTGGACCTCTTTACGGAAATGCAGCGCGCGCTCAACGGAGCGGTTTATCAGGCGCTTACCGGGATTGCCGCGCAGCATCGCCGCGGCGGTTTCAATCGAGGCCACCAGCGGATAGCTGGGTGATGTGGTGGTGTGCATCATAAAGGCTTCGTTGAAGGTATCTTCGTCGTACTCACCTTTAATGTGGATCAGCGAAGCCTGAGAAAACGCCGCCAGCATTTTGTGCGTAGACTGGGTTTCAAAGAACACTTTTCCCGGGAGGCGCTCACCGCTCATTCCGCTTTTACCGGCATAGATCGGATGGAAATTGGTATAGGGCACCCACGCCGAGTCGAAATGGATTGAGGGCACATCCAGGGTCTGTTTCACCCAGTTAGTGTTATACAGCAGGCCGTCGTAGGTGGAGTTGGTGATCACCGCATGCACCGGCCAACTTGCTCCAGGGACTGCAGCCACTTTGCGTTCAATGGCGGCATGGGAAAATTCCCGGCGCGGGATCCCGCCCAGAATGCCCAAAGCATTTCTCGTGGGCGACAGCCAGAGCGGAACGACATCGCTCATCATCAGCAGGTGCGCCAGAGATTTGTGGCAGTTGCGATCGATAAGCAGAGTGCTGCCATCGGGGGCGGCGTACATGCCGACGATCTTGTTCGATGTCGAGGTGCCGTTGGTCACCATGTAGCTCTGCTCGGCGCCAAAAGTACGGGCAATATACTCTTCGGCCTCGAGATGCGGGCCGGTATGATCCAGCAGCGATCCCAGCTCCGTCACCGAGATCGACACATCCGCTTTCAGCGTGTTCCCGCCAAAGAAATCATAGAACAGGCAGCCCACCGGGCTTTTCTGATAAGCCGTCCCTGCCATGTGCCCCGGCGTACAGAAGGTATACTTGCCCTCTTTCACATAGGTGAAAAGCGCGCGGGTAAACGGCGGGGTGATGGTATCCAGGTATTCGCCGGTGTATTGCTGAATGCGGGTAGCAATATCCTCTGCAATCCCCAGGGAATACTCAAAGAACCACAGCGCCATCCGCATATCATGGGCGCTGACGTCCATCGTGGAGTGGGTATTGATAAAGGCGTACAGCGGCAGGTATTCATTGAGCTGGTTGATGTCGCTGCACAATTCCAGATCGTACTCGTCCCAGTCGAAGATGACGCCGCAGATACGGGGGTTATGTTCGATAAACTTCAGCAGGTCGGCGCTGTTCTGCGGCCAGATAAGTTGAAACCCGCGCGATGCCAGCGCCTGCTCCAGCTCCTTGATGGGTTCGTCTTTATAAAAGACGCCGTGCGGCCCCATAATGGCAATGATGTTCACGGTTTACCTCCTTGAAAAACATTAGCTAAGCATAGTTGAGGTAAACAACGGGTATAAAAAAAGCCGCAACACTGTGCGGCTTTTAAGATTATTGCGTAGCTTAGGCGTAACCGTAGCTCATCAGACGCTGGTAACGACGGTTCAGCAGATCTTCTTTGCTCAGCACGTCGAGGTCTGCGAGGTCAGCCAGCAGCTGCGCCTTCAGAGACGCAGCCATAACTTCCGGCTTACGATGCGCGCCACCCAGCGGTTCCGGGATAACGGTATCGATCAGCTTCAGCTCTTTCAGGCGCGGGGCGATAATGCCCATCGCTTCTGCAGCCAGCGGCGCTTTGTCGGCGCTTTTCCACAGAATGGACGCACAACCTTCCGGAGAGATAACGGAATAAGTGCTGTACTGCAGCATATTCACTTTATCGCCCACGCCAATCGCCAGCGCACCACCGGAGCCACCTTCACCGATAACGGTACAGATAACCGGTACACTCAGACGCGACATTTCACGCAGGTTACGGGCAATGGCTTCAGACTGGCCGCGCTCTTCAGCGCCCACGCCCGGGTAAGCACCTGGGGTGTCGATAAAGGTGATAATCGGCATATTGAAACGCTCGGCCATCTCCATCAGACGCAGGGCTTTACGGTAGCCTTCTGGTGCTGGCATACCGAAGTTGCGGCGAATTTTTTCTTTGGTTTCGCGCCCTTTCTGGTGGCCAATGATCATCACCGGACGACCGTCGAGACGTGCAATACCGCCAACGATAGCTTTATCGTCAGCGTATGCGCGGTCACCTGCCAGTTCGTCGAATTCATCAAACGCCAGGCGGACATAATCCAGGGTGTACGGACGCTGAGGATGGCGAGCCAGCTGGGCTACCTGCCATGCGCCGAGATCGGCAAAGATTTTGCGCGTCAGTTCTACGCTTTTTTCACGCAGACGATGCACTTCTTCGTCGATGTTAATATCCAGTTTTTCATCCTGACGGCCGACGGCAGTCAGAGAATCGATTTTCGCTTCCAGCTCTGCAATCGGCTGTTCGAAATCAAGGAAATTCAGACTCATAGTATTCCTGTATTAGTCAAACTCCAGTTCCACCTGCTCCGAACCAATGAGGCCACGGAGATCGTTAAGTAAACGATCGCTCGGAGAGACACGCCACGACGCACCAAAGCGCAACCGTGCACGCGCATCCGCCCTCTGATAGTAGAGATGTACTGGAATGGTCCCCGAGCGGTGGGGTTCCAGAGACTGACGGAGTCGGTTTAAAAGCTGGTCATCAATTTGCCTGTCCGTCAGCGAGATAGCAAGCCCGCGAGCATATTTTTCCCGGGCTTCGTCAATGTCCATCACTTCGCGGGCGGTCATTTTAAGCCCCCCGCTGAAGTCATCAAAGCTGACCTGTCCGCTGACGATAAGTATGCGGTCTTTTTCCAGCAACTGCTGATATTTATCCAGAGCGTCGGTGAATAACATCACCTCCAGCCGCCCGGAACGGTCATCCAGCGTACAGATGCCGATACGATTGCCGCGCTTGGTGACCATAACCCTCGCGGCAATGACGAGCCCCGCAGCCGTGGTAATCTTACCACGTTCTGTCGGATGCATGTCTTTCAGCCGGTAGCCTCCGACATAGCGCTCAATTTCTTTAATGTACTGATTGATCGGGTGCCCGGTCAGGTACAGACCCAGGGTTTCGCGCTCGCCGTCCAGCACGGTCTGTTCCGGCCACGGCTGACAGCTGGCATACGACTGTTCAATCTGCTCCGGCTCTTCGGCCAGCACGCCGAACATATCAGCCTGACCAATGGCTTCGGCTTTTGAGTGCTGGTCGGCGGCCTTCAGGGCGTCGGCCAGCGAGTTCATCAGCGCCGCGCGATGCGGCCCGAGACGGTCAAACGCCCCGGACATAATCAGCTTTTCCAGCACCCGGCGGTTAAGCTTTTTGATATCGGTGCGGGCGCACAGGTCAAACAGCTCGCGGAAATAGCCGCCCTGATTACGGGCTTCGATGATGGCTTCAATCGGGCCTTCACCCACGCCTTTAATCGCGCCGATACCGTAAACGATCTCGCCGTCATCATTGACGTGGAAATGGTACTGCCCGGAGTTGATGTCCGGCGGCAGGATTTTCAGCCCCATGCGCCAGCACTCGTCCACCAGCCCGACCACCTTCTCGGTGTTGTCCATATCGGCGGTCATTACCGCGGCCATAAACTCAGCCGGATAGTGCGCCTTCAGCCACAGCGTTTGATAGGAGACCAGCGCGTAGGCCGCGGAGTGTGACTTGTTGAACCCGTATCCGGCGAATTTCTCTACCAGATCGAAGATTTTCATCGCCAGTTCGCCGTCAACGCCGTTTTTCTTCGCCCCTTCTTCGAAGGTGCCGCGCTGCTTGGCCATCTCTTCCGGCTTTTTCTTACCCATCGCACGACGCAGCATGTCCGCGCCGCCCAGGGTGTAGCCAGAGAGCACCTGGGCAATCTGCATAACCTGTTCCTGATACAGGATGATGCCGTAGGTCGGCTCCAGTACCGGTTTCAGGCTTTCGTGCTGCCACTGCACATCCGGATAGGAGAGCTCTTCACGGCCGTGCTTACGGTCAATAAAGTTATCTACCATCCCTGACTGCAGCGGCCCCGGACGAAACAGCGCCACAAGGGCGATCATATCTTCGAAACAGTCAGGCTGCAGGCGCTTGATCAGATCTTTCATGCCGCGGGATTCAAGCTGGAAGACCGCCGTGGTCTCCGAGCGCTGCAGCATATCAAAGCTTTTCTTGTCATCGAGCGGGATCGCGGCGATATCAATCGGCTCCAGGCCCTGTTTGGCCCGGCGCGGGTTGATCATCTTCAGCGCCCAGTCGATGATGGTGAGCGTACGCAGGCCGAGGAAGTCAAACTTCACCAGACCCGCGTATTCCACGTCGTTCTTGTCGAACTGGGTGACCGGGTGCGAGCCGGTTTCGTCGCAGTAGAGCGGCGCAAAGTCGGTGATTTTAGTCGGGGCAATAACCACGCCACCGGCGTGTTTACCGGCGTTACGGGTGACCCCTTCCAGCTTGCGCGCCATGTCGATCAGCGCTTTGACCTCTTCGTCCGCCTCGTAGATCTCCGGCAGCTGCGGTTCCGCTTCGAACGCTTTCGCCAGGGTCATGCCCGGATCGGGTGGCACCAGCTTCGAGATGCGATCGACAAAGCCGTACGGATGCCCCAGTACGCGGCCCACGTCGCGGATAACCGCTTTTGCCGCCATGGTACCAAAGGTAATGATCTGCGATACCGCGTCACGACCGTACATGTCCGCCACGTGTTCAATAACCTGGTCGCGTTTCTCCATACAGAAGTCAACGTCGAAGTCAGGCATCGAGACACGTTCCGGGTTCAGGAAGCGTTCGAACAGGAGGTCAAATTCCAGCGGATCGAGATCGGTAATTTTCAGCGCATAGGCCACCAGCGAGCCGGCACCGGAACCACGGCCCGGTCCTACCGGCACGCCGTTATCCTTCGACCACTGGATAAACTCCATAACGATCAGGAAGTAGCCGGGGAACCCCATCTGGTTGATCACCTGGAGTTCAATATCCAGACGTTCGTCATATTCCGGGCGCTTCTCGGCACGAACGGCCGGGTCCGGGAAGAGGAATTCAAGGCGCTCTTCCAGACCCTCTTTCGATTTCATGACCAGGAAGTCTTCGGTGGTCATGTCGCCGGTGGGGAACTGCGGCAGGAAGTATTCGCCCAGACGGACGGTAACGTTACAACGTTTCGCGATCTCTACGCTGTTCTCCAGCGCTTCCGGAATATCGGAAAACAGCTCGCACATCTCCTCTTCGCTGCGCATATATTGCTGCGGCGAATAGTTGCGCGGACGTTTCGGATCGTCGAGGGTAAAGCCATCGTGGATTGCGACGCGAATTTCATGGGCGTCGAAATCGTCGGCATTGATGAAGCGCACGTCGTTGGACGCCACAACGGGCAACCCGTGCTCCTCTGCAAGCGCCACCGCGGCGTGCAGATAGTTTTCTTCATCCGGACGGCCGGTGCGGATCAGCTCCAGATAGAAGCGATCCGGGAAGTACTCTTTATAAAAATCGACGCACTGCTCAACCAGCGCGGTGTTGCCGCGCAGCAGACATCTGCCGATGTCGCCCATCCGGCCACCGGAGATAAGCAGCAACCCTTCATTCAGCTCCGCCAGCCACTCGCGATCGATCCATGGGCCCTGCGGGCCGTAGCCCCGCTGATAGGCACGGGAGATCAGCAGCGTCAGGTTCTGGTAGCCGGTGTTATTCATCGCCAGGACGGTGATTTGCGTCATTTCATCGGCGAGCAGTTCACTCTGAACGTGAAAATCGGCACCAATCACCGGCTTCATTCCTGCGCCGTGCGCCGTTCCGTAGAACTTCACCAGACCGCACAGGTTAGTGAAGTCGGTGATCGCCAGCGCAGGCATGCCAAGCGCGGCCGCCTTTTTCACCAGCGGCCCGGTTTTCGCCAGCCCATCAATCATGGAATAGTCGCTGTGCACCCGCAGGTGTACGAAACGTGGTTCAGCCATCTTCAGATTCCGCGTTACTTATTGGCGTCTTGATTCAGGACATCAGTCCCAGTGCGCGTTTTACCGGTCCAAAACTGCGGCGGTGGTGCTCAGTTGCGCCGTGTTCTGCCAGTCTTTCCAGATGGAAAGGGGTAGGATACCCCTTATGCTGGGCAAAGCCATACAGGGGATAAGTGAGATCCAGCGCGGCCATTTCGGCATCGCGCGTGACTTTAGCGATGATCGAGGCGGCGCTGATTTCGGCTACCCGGCTGTCGCCCTTTACCACCGCCAGCGACGGTATGGGCAGCGCCGGACAACGATTGCCATCAATCAGTACATACTCCGGCACCACGCTCAGCCCGGCTACGGCACGCTGCATCGCCAGCATAGTGGCATGCAGAATGTTCAGCTCGTCGATCTCATGCGGTTCCGCACGCCCTACGCTCCAGGACAGCGCTTTCTCTTTGATTTCATCGAATAACGCCAGGCGGCGCTTTTCGGATAATTTCTTCGAATCATTCAGACCGATTATCGGCCGGGCAGGATCGAGGATCACCGCGGCAGTCACTACTGCCCCCACCAGCGGGCCACGTCCTACTTCATCCACACCCGCCACCAGATGGGTGTGAGGATAAACAAATTCCATCATTTCGCTAACTCCAGCACCGCGTCAGCTGCCTGCTCGTCGGCATTGCAGCGGATCTGCTGATGCAGTTCCCGGAATGTGTCATGCATTTCGTGGCTGGTTTTGCCGTCTGCCAGCAGCGGCAGCAGCGCAGCGGCTAAGGCCTGCGGCTCGCACTCATCCTGCAGCAGCTCTTTCACCAGTTCGCGGCGGGCAAGCAGGTTGGGCAGGGAGACGTAATCGGTTTTCACCAGCCGTTTTGCCAGCCAGAAGGTAAAGGGCTTCATACGATAGCCTACGACCATCGGGCATTTCGCCAGCATGCACTCCAGCGCAGCAGTGCCCGATGCCAGCAAGGCGGCATCGCTGGCCACCATCGCTTCACGACCTTTGCCATCTAAAAGATGAACATGCAGGTCGGGGGCAACCTCTGCCTTAATGCGCTCAAACTGCTCGCGGCGTTTGGCATTTACCAGCGGCACGACCACTTCCAGGTCAGGGTAAGTCTGACGCAGGATTTGCGCGGTTTTCAGAAAATCAGCGCTGAGCATTTCTACTTCTGCACCCCGGCTCCCCGGCAGCAGGGCCAGACAGTGGGCGTCATGTGAAATGCCAAGCTGGTCACGTGCGGCATTTTTATCGGGATCAAGCGGCATGGCATCGGCCATGGTGTGACCGATAAAGCGGCACGGAACGTTGAATTTATCGTAAAACGCTTTTTCGAAAGGCAGGAAGGCCAGTACCAGATTCGTCGATCTGCCTATTTTGAAAACGCGTTTCTGTCGCCACGCCCAGACGGACGGACTGACATAGTGGATGGTTTTGATCCCCTGCTTTTTCAGATTACCTTCGAGGGTAATATTGAAGTCAGGTGCATCGATACCCACAAACACATCGGGCTGAAGCTCGGTAAAGCGACGCGTCAGATCGGCGCGAATATGCAGCAACCGACGCAGGCGACCCAGCACCTCAACGATGCCCATCACCGCCAGCTCTTCCATTTCGTACCAGGCTTCACATCCTTCAGCCTGCATCAATGGACCGGCAACGCCGACAAAGCGCGCATTGGGAACGCGCGCTTTGAGCGCTCGAATCAGACCTGCACCAAGAATATCGCCGGAGGTTTCTCCGGCGACAAGGGCGATCGTAAGCGGGCGACTATCGACCATTAACGAATCAGACCACGAGTTGAGCGTGCGAAGAACTCCACGAACGCGTTCACCTCAGGATGCTGTTTCGCCAGTTCGGCAATTTCCGGCTTAGCCTCTTCCAGCGTTTTACCGTTACGGTACAACTGTTTGTAGGCGTTGCGGATTGCCATAATCGCTTCACGGCTGAAACCGCGACGCTTAAGGCCTTCGATGTTAACGCCAAACGGCGTCGCATGGTTACCCTGCGCAATCACATACGGCGGGACGTCCTGCGCCACGCCGGAGCAGCCGCCGACCATCACGTGCGCACCAATGATGCAGAACTGATGGACTGCGGTCATGCCGCCAATGATGGCATGATCGTCAACTGATACGTGTCCCGCCAGCGTTGCATTGTTGGCGAGAATACAGCGGTTACCAACGGTACAGTCATGCGCGATATGCGCATTAACCATAAACAGGTTATCGCTGCCCACCTTCGTCAACTCACCACCCTGTACTGTGCCACGATGAATGGTGACGCTTTCGCGAATGCGGTTACGATCGCCAATTTCCACACGGGTTGGTTCGCCAGCATATTTCAGATCCTGGTTCACTTCACCGATGGAGGCGAACTGATAGATCACGTTGTCGCGGCCAATGGTCGTATGACCATTCACAACGACGTGAGATTTCAGTACGGTACCCTCACCAATTTCGACATGGGGTCCAACAATACAAAATGGACCAATGTGGACGTTAGCGCCGATAACGGCACCCTCTTCCACAATGGCGGTTGGATGAATAAAGGCGGTTTTATCAATCACGTATCAGGCCTCCCGGCTACGCGCACACATCATGGTAGCTTCGCAAACAACTTTGCCGTCAACCAGAGCTACGCCTTTGAAGCGAGTCAGGCCGCGACGCGTTTTTTCAAAAGTCACTTCCATGATCATCTGATCACCAGGCACAACCGGGCGCTTGAAGCGCGCTTCGTCGATACCTGCGAAGTAATACAGCTCACCCGGCTCCAGTTTACCAACGCTTTTAAACGCCAGAATACCGGTAGCCTGAGCCATCGCTTCCAGGATCAATACGCCCGGGAAGATAGGCTTCCCAGGGAAATGCCCCTGGAAGAATGGCTCGTTTACAGAAACATTTTTCACTGCGCGCAGAAAACGACCTTCTTCAAAATCCAGCACACGGTCTACCAGCAAAAACGGGTAGCGGTGCGGCAGAAGTTCTAAAATCTCTTCAATATGCAGAGTATGAGTGTCAGTAGTCAAAATACTCTTCCTGTCAAAATATCTGAATGGCAATAATAACACGGCCTGCCGGTTTATAAGAAAGCCGACAGGCCGGGAAGTGTGCGTTAAACGGGTGAACGCTTAGTCTTGTTGATCGATTTTGCGCTCAATGGCCTTGAGGCGCTTACTCATATCATCAATATTCATCACCAGGGCGGCAGTTTTACGCCACACCTTGTTAGGCTGCAACGGAATACCTGAGGAGTAGACGCCCGGTTCGGTGATAGGACGCATAACCATGCCCATACCGGTAACCGTGACCTTGTCGCATATTTCCATATGCCCGTTAATTACGCTGGCACCGCCAATCATACAGTAACGGCCAATCTTCAGGCTGCCAGCCATAATAACGCCACCGGCAACCGCAGTATTGTCGCCAATCACAACGTTATGTGCAATCTGGCACTGGTTATCGATGATAACACCATTACCGATAATCGTATCATCAAGCGCACCACGGTCAATTGTCGTGCAGGCGCCGATTTCGACGCGATCGCCGATGATCACCCGGCCAAGTTGCGGGATCTTAATCCAGTTACCACGATCGTTGGCATAACCGAAACCATCCGAACCGATGACGGTGCTGGACTGGATCAGGCAATTTTCGCCAATTTCGATCTCATGATATACGGAGACATTGGCCCACAGGCGAGAGCCTGCACCAATTTTTGTTTTTTTACCGACGAAGCAACCGGCGCCAATGACCACATTATCGCCCAGCACCACGTCTGATTCGATAACCGCATTTGCACCAATTGATACGTTGTTACCCAGCTTCGCCGTCGGGTCAATCACCGCACTGGGTGCGATGTTTTGCGCCGGCTGCGGCGTGGTATCCAGAATTTGTGCCATACGGGCATACGTCAGGTAGGGGTTCTTCACTACCAGCGCAGCACCTGCGGCAAACGGCAAATCGTCCTGCGTCATGACGACAGCAGACGCCTGGCAAAGGGCCAGATGTTCACGGTACTTAGGGCTTACCATGAAGGTGATATTGCCTGCTTTAGCAGATTGCATGGACGCAACAGCGGTGATGACGATATCGCCATCACCGTGTAATTCTGCATCCAACTGCTGAGCTAAATCAGCGAGTCGAATTGAAGGCATTACTTATTTAACCTGTTTCAGGACATCAGCGGTGATGTCTTTAACATCGCTGCTGTTGAATGCAACGGCATTAGCATCAACAACCAGATCGATGCTCTGATCGGCAGCAACAGCTTTCACAGCGGACTGGATACGGGTAACCAGCTTGCCGCGTTCTTCGTTAGAACGACGCTGACGATCCTGCTCAAAAGCTTGCGCTTTCTGAGAGAAAGTCTGACGCTGAGCCATTACATCTTTTTCCAGCTTGCTGCGGTCGCTCGCTTTCATGGTAGAACCATCGCGCTGCAGACGCTGCATTTTGGATTGCAGATCGTTTTCCATACCCTGCAGTTCGCTTGCACGGCTTTTGAACTCGCCTTCCAGCTTGGCAGAAACACCGGTTTTCTGCGCAACCTGCTGGAACAAGTTACCCATATTGACGATTGCAATTTTGTCCGCTGCCTGAGCAGAAGTTGCCATCGCTAAACCGAGACCTGCAGCTAATAACCACTTTTTCACAATTAACTCCTTACCATCCCATTGGTACCCGAGGGTACCGTTCTTTGCGTGGCAAGGCGATCCTGCGATCGCCAGTTGTCAGCGCTACACTGCCAACGCATTCCGTTGCAACGGACAATTACCAGGTTTTACCAATGTTAAACTGGAACTGCTCCGCTTTGTCTCCCTCGTATTTCTTAAACGGCTGGGCGTAGGAGAAGACCAACGGCCCCAGCGGTGACATCCATTGTAGTGCGAGACCGGCAGACATACGAATATTGCTCGGATCGCTGTAGTCAGGAATGCCCGCAGCTCTCGTTTCAGCCGTATTCTGCCAGTTAGTATCCCATACGGTACCTGCATCCAGGAAGAACGAGGTACGTACGGAATTGGCATACTTATCGCTGATGAACGGCGTAGGAGTAATAAACTCCAGGCTGGCGACACCCATGGCGTTACCGCCCACTGCATCATCAGAGCTACATACTTCGCTAGAAGACGCCTTATCGCAGTTATCTTCGTCGTTGCCGCCGTAGTAGGCCGCTTTCGGACCAATGTTATTGGACTGGAAGCCACGTACGGTGCTGGAACCACCGGCGTAGAAGTTCTCATAGAATGGCAGTTCTTTGCCACCTAAGCCATCGCCGTAACCCCAACGCGTACGACCCAGAACCACCCATTTATGATCTTCGTCGATCGGGAAGTAGGACGCAGTATCCAGCGTAACCTTGTAGAACTCGTTATCCGAGCCCGGGATTGTCACTTTACCGTTCAGGTTGACGCGCGAACCTTCGGTCGGGAAGAAACCACGGTCGAGGCGGTTGTACGTCCAGCCATAGTTGAAGGTGAAGTCATCGGCGGCAAAGCCGTTGTCATCATTCGAGGTGCTGGCAGGCTGTCCGATAGAGTCCAGATAACGCCACATTGCCACCTGCGGCTGCATGTTGGACAGGTCGTTATGCACATAACCTAAGCCCGCACGCAGGGTGTTGTATTCGTTGATCGGGAATCCGAGCGTACCGTCTAAGCCGTAACTTTTGTTGGTATACGAAGACAGGTCCGCATCATCCGCTTTAAAGTCGTTATAGAAAATACGACCGCCCAGACTCACACCATCAACGGTGAAGTAAGGGTTTGTCACGGAGAGTTCAGAGTAAGTCTGGTAGTCGTTTTTGGTTCCGTTGATACCGACGGAGTAACCTGTACCTAACCAGTTATCCTGCTGTACGCCCACCTGGAAGCTGACACCACTCTCTGTGCCGTAACCGACACCAAAGTTAAAGCTACCGGTGTTACGCTCTTTAACCTTGTAAACGACGTCGACCTGATCCGGTTTACCTGGAACACGCTGGGTGTCGGTATCAACCGTTTCGAAGTAGCCCAGACGGTTCAGACGCTCTTTACCCTGATCGACCAGGTCGCTGCCCAGCCAGGCCCCTTCCATCTGGCGCATTTCGCGGCGCAGTACGGCATCTTTGGAGGTATCATTACCCTCAAAGCGGATCTTACGCACGTAGAAACGGTTGCCCGCATCGACGTTAACGTGGAGCTTAACGGTTTTATCCGTATCGTTAATTTCAGGCTGGGTCTGAACGCGCGGGTAAGCATAACCATAACGGCCGAGCAGCTTTTTAATGCCGTCTTCCATTTTGGTCACTTTCGAACCGCTATAGAGTTCACCCGGCTGCAATTTGGTCAGGCTTTCGATCTCAGCAGAGTGACCCGCCAGGTTGCCACTCACTTCAACACCTGAAAGCTTGTACTGATCGCCTTCGGTAATGTTGACCGTGATGTAGATACCCTTCTTGTCCGGCGTCAGGCTAACCTGAGTCGAGTCGATGTTGAAACGGGCATAACCACGGTCCAGATAGTAGCTGCGCAGGGTCTCGAGATCGCCCGCCAGTTTCTGTTTCTGGTATTTACGGTCGCCCACCACGTTCCACCACGGCACTTCGTCACGCAGCTGGAACGTTGAGATCAGTTCATCGGTGCTGAACGCGTGGTTACCCACGATGTTGATCTGCTGAATCTTCGCGGAAACACCTTCCTGGAAGACCAGTTTCAGATCGACACGGTTACGCGGCAGTGGCGTCACAACCGCTTTTACGCTCGCGCTGTATTTACCGACGCTGTAGTAGAAATCTTCCAGCCCTTTCTCGATATCAGACAGGGTGGTGCGATCCAGGGATTCGCCGACACGGACGCCAGAGGCCTCGAGGTTCTGCTTGAGCATATCGTCTTTCACCGACTTGTTGCCGGAGAAGGTGATGCTGGCAATTGTCGGACGCTCTTTTACCTGAACGAGCAGCGTATCACCATCGCGCAGAACGCGTACGTCCTCGAAGTTGCCGGTGGCAAACAGGGCGCGAATGGTATTACTAATGTCTTCATCATTAACCGTGTCGCCTGGGCGCACTGGCATACTGAGGAGGGCCGCACCAACGGCGACTCGCTGAAGGCCTTCGAAATGAATATCTCTCACTACGAACCCGTCAGCACCGTATACGGTCGCGCTGCTAAACAGCAGCGACGCTATGAGCAACTTTTTCATCGCCATCGTTATTATGCGTTCTTCCTAACACTCTCTTACAACCGAGAGAAATCATTGAAAAGTGCAAGCCCCATTAACAGCACCAGTAAAATCGAACCAATGCGATAACTAAAGTCTTGAACTCGCTCGGATACCGGCCCGCCTTTTAGCTTCTCTATCGCTAAAAACAGCAGATGACCCCCGTCTAAGACGGGAAGTGGGAACAGGTTGATTATCCCGAGGTTTACGCTAATGAGCGCCAAAAACATCAGATAGTAAATCACCCCGAACTCTGCTGACATCCCAGCCCCCTGAGCGATCGAGATCGGCCCACTGAGGTTGTTCAGTTTTACGTCACCGGTAATCAATTTACCCAGCATCTGCACGGTCAGCTTCATCAGTTGCCATGTTTTATCCGTGGCTTCAAGGATGGCGCTGAACGGCCCATACTGGCGTATTGTCTTGTACTCATCAGGCAGCGGGATCACTTTAGGCACCACGCCTGCGAATCCTTCAGCCTTACCGCCGCCCGGTTTGGTATCCGGAATCAACGTTAAGGAGAGCGGACTCCCCTGCCTTTCTATCTCCAGCGCCAGTGGCGTACCTGGGTTATCGCGCACCAGAGTAACAAAAGTCATCCATTGCGTTAAAGGCTGACCATCGACTTTAACGATCCTGTCGCCTGCTTGCAAACCTGCTTTACGCGCCGCTGAATCAGCCTGGACTTCTGCCAGCACCGGTTCAATCTGTGCGCCACGTGGCCGAATGCCTAATGCCGCAACGGGATCTTCTTTATCCGGCTCAAAGGTCCAGTGGCGTAAATCCAGAATTTTGTCCTGACGCTGGTCAGAACCGAAAGGCGACACGCTGACGGTCGTCTTCTCATCGCCAATTTTAGCCACCAGTTGCAACCGAACGGCATCCCAATCAGGGGTTTCGATACCATCAATTGCTTTAAGTTCCATGCCCGGATTAATTTGCGCGCTTGCCGCGATGGAGTTGGGCGTAATTTCACCAACAACCGGACGAACACCAGGGACACCGATGATAAACACCAGCCAGTAAGCAAAGATGGCGAAGATGAAGTTTGCAACCGGACCGGCAGCAATAATAGCGGCGCGCTGGCCAACCGTTTTGTTGTTGAACGCGTAGTGGCGCACTTCAGGCGCAACCGGCTCTACGCGTTCATCCAGCATTTTGACGTAGCCGCCTAAGGGGATGAGGGCAATAACAAATTCTGTGCCGTGGCGGTCGTTACGACGCCAGAGCGCTTTACCAAAGCCAATGGAAAAGCGCTCAACACGCACGCCACAGCGCCGAGCAACCCAGAAATGGCCAAATTCATGCACCGTGATTAGTACACCCAGTGCAACAATGAACGCCGCCAGATTCCAGAGAATGCTAAGCATAAAACCTTCCGTTAAATCGTCCCAAACACCAGTAAAAACAGGCAGGCAAACACGGGAACTGCTGCCGTCAGGCTGTCTATGCGATCCAGGATACCGCCGTGCCCTGGAATGAGATTGCCACTGTCTTTGATCCCTGCTTCACGCTTAAACATACTCTCGGTCAAATCACCCAGCACGGAAGCCAGCGCTGCAACGATTGAACAGACCAGTAATGTTGCCGGTGCGACCTCGAGGTTGGCCCATACACCATAACCCCAGGAGATAATCGCCGCCGTAAACAGACCGCCGATAAAGCCCTGCCAGGTTTTACCCGGGGAGACCTTCGGGGCCAGTTTATGTTTGCCAAACAGTTTACCAAACATATAGGCGCCAGAGTCAGCCCCCCAGACGAGAATCATGACATAGAGCAGCCATAACGCGCCGCTGTAAGGGTTGTCGTCGTAGTGCCAGGTACGGAGGGCAAGCATTCCCCAGAAGAAAGGAACGATGGTGAACAGCCCAAAACAGAGGCGCAACACTTTAGAGTTACGCCACAGCGAGGCAGAGCCCGGATAGAAAAGCACCAGCAGCAACGCTGCCAGCCACCATCCTAGCGAAAGCCAGAGCGAACCTGCAATGATCGGCTGATGAATATTGTGATGGTACTCTGGCAGCATAAAGAGCATCAGCGCCAGCATCAGGCCGCACAGCACCGCCAGCCATACCCGCTGGGAACGCGAGGTAAAGCCGCTAAGCTGTCCCCATTCCCACGCCGCCAGCATGCAGACGACCAGTGTGACAATAGCAAATCCCACCGGAGGCAGTAAAAACAGCGCTGCGATGACAACAGGTATTAAAACAAACGCAGAAATCAGGCGATACTTCAGCAAAAGCTACCCCCATCAGGCGTTGTCGCCACCAGGCTCGGTACCACCGAAACGACGCTCTCGATTGGCAAAGGCATGCAGCGCACCTTCAAAGTCTTGTTCATCAAAATCGGGCCAAAGAACATCTGTAAAGTAAAGTTCGGCATAGGCAATTTGCCACAGCAAAAAGTTACTGATGCGATGTTCTCCCCCTGTCCTAATTACTAAATCCACGGGTGTCAGTTCACTCATGCAGATTTGCTTGCTCAGCGCCTCTTCATCAATCTGGTCCGGCCTTATGAGCCCTTCCTGAACCTGTTCAGCCAATTGCCGCACACCCTGGACAATATCCCAACGTCCGCCATAATTCGCCGCGATATTGAGCGTTAAGCCGGTGTTTTGCCCGGTTAATGCTTCCGCTTTACGAATGCGTTCCTGCAGACGTGAGTTAAAACGACTGGTATCGCCGATAATCCGCAGGCGAACGTTGTGGCGGTGCAGGCTTTTTACTTCGCTGTCGAGCGCCCACACGAACAATTCCATCAACGCGCTAACTTCCTGCGCAGGTCGATTCCAGTTTTCACTGCTGAAAGCATAGAGCGTTAACGCGTCAATGCCGTTATTGGCGGCAAAAGAAACAGCGCGGCGCACAGATTTTGCCCCAGCTTTATGCCCAAAGGCTCGGATCTTCCCTTGTCTTTTCGCCCAGCGGCCATTGCCATCCATGATGATTGCTACATGACGACAGCCATGAGCTGGCAAGTTTTCGCTTATTGGTTGGTTCGCAGACAACATAACGCGTTTTTGGTCCCTGAAAGGATTTAACGGTACTCAGGAATACTGAAGCCTTTACGTAAAAAAGCCGTGTCATACCACGGCTTACCTGACCACGTAACGTCAACAACCCGCAATCAGGTGGCGCAGACTATATCACTGAAGCCCAACGCTAACAAATGGCATGACCACCTGCGGGTGGATTATCACCAGCTTGCGAGGTGCGTCACCGCTTTTTGCGCCGTGGCTCTGGCGTTCGCATCGACGGTCAATACGTCATCCACACTTTGCGGTTCGCGTAAATCCATCGCCTCAAGAACAGACAGGTTCAGTGCAGCGATATCCGTAAAGCGGATCCGATTATCAAGGAAGGCAGCGACAGCGATTTCGTTCGCCGCGTTAAGTGCGGTCGTTGCCGCCTGCCCCTGCTCGAAGGCTTCCATCGCCAGCTTCAGGCACGGATAGCGCTGATAATCAGGCGCGCTGAAGGTCAGCGCACTCAGTTTACAGAAATCGAGCGGCTTAACGCCTGAAAGCACGCGGTTCGGCCAGGCCATGGTATGGGCGATAGGCGTACGCATATCGGGTTCACCTAACTGTGCCATCACGCTGCCATCACGATAACGTACCATGGAGTGGATCACCGACTGCGGGTGAATCAACACTTCCATCTGCGCTGCCGAGGCGTTGAACAACCAGCGGGCTTCAATATATTCCAGACCTTTATTCATCATGGTGGCCGAATCAACGGAAATTTTACGCCCCATCGACCAGTTCGGGTGACAGCATGCCTGATCCGGGGTCATTGAGACCAGTTCAGACAGCGGTGTGTCACGAAACGGGCCACCAGACCCGGTAAGCAGGATAGAAGAGACGCCATTCTGCTCGAGATCAGCGTACCCCAGGTTCTCCTGAAAGGGTTGCGGTAAACTCTGAAAAATCGCGTTATGTTCGCTATCTACCGGCAAAAGACGCGCGCCATTGCGCTTCACGGCATCCATAAACAGACGACCACAGGTCACAAGGGACTCTTTGTTTGCCAGCAAAACGGATTTTCCGGCATCGATGGCGGCAAGCGTCGGCAGCAGTCCCGCCGCACCCACGATAGCGGCCATTACCTGGTCGACGTCATCCAGCGCGGCCATTTCGCAGGCAGCCTCTGGCCCGCTTAACACCTCGGTGCGACTCCCCTTCTCCGCCAGCAACGCCTTAACCTGCCGGGCGCTCGCTTCATCATCCATCACCGCGTAGCGCGGGGTAAACTCCAGACACTGTTCCACCATACGGTGAACATTTTTGCCTGCGACAAGGGCGGCCACCGCGTAGTGGTCTGGGTTATGGCGAACAACATCGAGAGTGCTGCAACCAATGGAGCCGGTCGAGCCAAGGAGAGTTAATTGCTTCATGAGATGCCCGGAATAGTGAACCAGAAAAGCAAAACGCCGCCAGCAAAGCCCAAAGGCCTTCTGTACGGCGTTTTATCAGATTACGACAGAAATCAGAACTGCATCAGCTCTGCTTCTTTTTCTGCCAGCGCCGCGTCAATTTTCTTGATAGCGGCATCAGTCAGTTTCTGAACGTCGTCCTGAGAACGGCGATCGTCGTCTTCACTGATCTCTTTCTCTTTCAGCAGCGCCTTTACTTTATCGTTCGCGTCACGACGAACGTTACGCACGGAAACGCGGCCCTGCTCGGCTTCGCCACGAACCACTTTGATCAGGTCTTTACGACGCTCTTCGGTCAGCGGTGGCAGCGGAACGCGAATATCGGTGCCTGCTGAGCTTGGGTTCAGACCCAGATCGGACGCCATGATCGCTTTCTCAACGGCCGGACCCATAGAGCGGTCGAACACGTTGATTTTCAGCGTACGGGTATCTTCAACCGTAACCTGCGCCAACTGACGCAGCGGCGTTGGCGTACCGTAGTATTCCACGACGATGCCATCCAGCAGGCTTGGAGAAGCACGGCCAGTACGAATTTTGCTGATTTGGGTTTTGAACGCTTCTACACATTTGTCCATGCGTACTTCAGCATCTTTTCTGATGTCGTTAATCACGTTACGAATCCTTGAAAACTTGTCTCAGGCAGACTATCCGCCAGCACAGCTGCTACAGGTGTGCTAAGTATAGTCGCGTTTAATTCATGACAACGCCAAAGGCGCGTCCAGGTAAGATATCACTACAATGTAGAGCGGAATCTTACCTGTATTTATCGTCAACGGAAATTACTCCGTGATCAAAGTGCCTTCTTTTTCGCCCATAACAACGCGGCGCAGTGCGCCAGGCTTGTTCATGTTGAAGACACGAATCGGCAATTTGTGGTCGCGGGCCAGCGTGAAGGCGGCAAGATCCATCACTTTCAGCTCTTTATCCAGTACTTCGCTGTAGGTCAGCTGATCGTACATGGTTGCAGCAGGATCTTTTGCCGGATCGGCAGTAAACACGCCATCCACTTTGGTGGCTTTCAGTACCACATCGGCTTCGATTTCGATACCGCGCAGGCAGGCTGCGGAGTCGGTCGTAAAGAACGGATTACCCGTACCGGCGGAGAGGATCACCACGCGGTTATTGCGCAGCAGGCTGATCGCTTCGGCCCAGCTGTAGTTATCACATACGCCATTCAGCGGAATAGCGGACATCAGGCGCGCATTCACATAGGCACGATGCAGGGCATCACGCATTGCCAGGCCATTCATGACCGTTGCCAGCATACCCATGTGATCGCCCACAACGCGGTTCATGCCGGCTTTTGCCAGACCTGCGCCACGGAAAAGGTTACCACCGCCAATGACTACGCCAACCTGGATGCCCAGTTCAACCAGTTCTTTGATCTCCTGCGCCATGCGGTCAAGGATGCTTGCGTCAATACCGAAGCCTTCCGACCCCTGCAGCGCTTCGCCACTCAGCTTAAGCAGAATGCGTTTGTAAACGGGTTTTGCATTGGTAGCCATATTTCTTTCCTGGGACTGTCAACGATTAAGATGGGGGTTAATTCTGGCGACATGTTATATCGCAATTCAACACAGACTCTATAGGCGCCTGGCTGATTTACACAGACGTACACAAAAAGAAGCCGCCCTCAGGCGGCTTCTTTTCGCTGATTAAGACTGCTTGGACATTGCAGCAACTTCTGCTGCGAAGTCAGTCTCAACTTTCTCGATGCCTTCGCCCACTTCGAAGCGGATGAAGCCAGTTACGTCAGCGTTGTGCTCTTTCAGCAGCTGAGCAACAGTTTTGCTTGGATCCATAACGAATGGCTGGCCAGTCAGAGAAACTTCGCCGGTGAATTTCTTCATGCGGCCTTCAACCATTTTCTCTGCGATTTCTTTTGGCTTGCCAGACTGCATGGCGATGTCCAGCTGAACCTGGTACTCTTTTTCTACTACTTCAGCAGACACGTCTTCTGGCTTAACGAATTCTGGTTTGCTTGCAGCGATGTGCATTGCCAGCTGTTTAACCAGCTCTTCGTCAGCGCCTTTAGCAGCAACCAGAACACCGATACGTGCGCCGTGCTGGTATGAACCCAGAACGTCGCCTTCCAGAGAAGAAACGCGACGGATGTTGATGTTCTCACCGATTTTAGCAACCAGAGCAACACGTTCTTCTTCGAACTGTGCTTTCAGAACTTCAACGTCAGTGATTTTGCCAGCAATAGCTGCGTCCAGAACTTTGTTAGCAAATGCCTGGAAACCGCCATCTTTAGCAACGAAGTCAGTCTGGCAGTTAACTTCCAGAATGATGCCGTAGGTGCCGTCGATCTTAGTGATGATCACGCCGTCAGCAGCAACGTTGCCTGCTTTCTTAGCTGCTTTGATCGCACCGGATTTACGCATGTTTTCGATTGCCAGCTCGATGTCGCCGTTCGCTTCAGTCAGCGCTTTTTTGCAATCCATCATGCCTGCGCCAGTACGCTCACGCAGCTCTTTTACCAGGGATGCGGTAATTTCAGCCATTCTTAAATCCTCGGGAGATGTGAACTGCCCGGCCAGCGGCCAAACAGTATAAATTGAAAAAAGGGGCCGATAATGGGCCCCTATTCATACACGGTACTAATAAGGGGTAGAACCTTATTATTCAGCTTCTACGAAGCTTTCTTCCGCCTGAGAAGCCAGATCCTGGGAACGGCCTTCACGAACGGTAGTAGCTACAGCGCTCAGGTACAGGCTAACAGCACGGATTGCATCGTCGTTACCCGGGATAACGAAGTCAACACCGTCCGGATCGGAGTTGGTATCAACGATTGCGAATACTGGGATACCCAGGTTGTTAGCTTCTTTGATTGCGATGTGCTCGTGGTCAGCATCGATAACGAACAGCGCGTCTGGCAGGCCGCCCATATCTTTGATACCGCCCAGGCTGTTTTCCAGCTTGTCCAGCTCACGAGTGCGCATCAGCGCTTCTTTTTTGGTCAGCTTTTCGAAAGTACCGTCCTGAGACTGGGTTTCCAGATCTTTCAGGCGCTTGATAGACTGACGAACGGTTTTCCAGTTAGTCAGCATACCGCCCAGCCAGCGATGGTTCACGAAGAACTGGTCGCAGCTGTTAGCAGCTTCTTTCACAGCTTCGCTTGCAGCGCGCTTAGTACCAACGAACAGAATCTTACCTTTACGGGAAGAGATCTTGTTCAGCTCAGCCAGGGCTTCGTTGAACATTGGTACAGTTTTCTCAAGGTTGATGATGTGAACTTTGTTACGTGCGCCGAAGATGAAAGGCTTCATTTTCGGGTTCCAGTAACGGGTCTGGTGACCGAAGTGAACACCAGCCTTGAGCATGTCGCGCATGGAAACAGTTGCCATGTTTTAAAACCTCTATTTAAAAGTTGGGGTTATGCCTCCACGTATCCCATATTACCGACCCCAAAGGGCACCCCGGAATATGTGCCGATACGTGTGTGTTGTTACACAAAGTGAGATTTGTCGCTCCCGTCCATCCTGTGTATCTGAAATGGATCGGAAGTCCGGCGCGCTTTATACCACAAAACGCTACCCGAAACCAACAATTGTTGGCCGTGTGTGCGGTAAAGGAATCTCAATTTGGCAGCATGTGCGCCAGACTGATACCATTGACAACACTTAGACTAGTATTGTCGAAAAAAACGACACTGATGGACAGATTACATGGCTATCTCTATTAAGACACCTGAAGAAATTGAAAAGATGCGCGTCGCCGGTCGTCTGGCCGCTGAAGTGCTGGAAATGATCGAGCCATTCGTTAAGCCGGGCGTCAGCACCGGCGAGCTGGATCGTATCTGTAACGACTATATCGTGAACGAGCAACATGCGGTTTCCGCCTGCCTCGGCTATCACGGCTTCCCGAAATCCGTTTGCATCTCTATTAATGAAGTGGTCTGCCACGGCATTCCGGATGACGAAAAACTGCTGAAAGATGGCGATATCGTTAACATCGACGTGACCGTCATTAAAGATGAATACCACGGTGACACCTCTAAGATGTTCATCGTCGGTAAACCGACCATTCTGGGTGAGCGTCTGTGCAAAGTGACCCAGGAGAGCCTCTACCTGGCGCTGAAGATGGTTAAACCCGGCATTCGCCTGCGTACCCTTGGTGCGGCTATCCAGAAATTCGTTGAAGCCCAGGGCTTCTCTGTGGTGCGCGAATACTGCGGTCACGGCATTGGCCGTGTCTTCCACGAAGAGCCACAGGTTCTGCACTATGATGCCGATGACGGCGGCGTGGTGCTGCAGGCGGGCATGACCTTCACCATCGAGCCGATGGTCAACTCAGGTGATTACCGCATCCGTACCATGAAAGACGGCTGGACGGTGAAAACCAAAGACCGGAGCTTGTCTGCCCAGTACGAGCATACTATTGTGGTGACAGACAACGGCTGCGAAATTCTGACGTTACGCAAGGATGACACCATCCCGGCGATACTCTCGCAAGACGCATGATAAGAAGCCGGCAAATGCCGGCTTTTTTAATGGCTATCGTTTTTTCTTATGGGTGGCGCGCAATGAGTAACCTTTTACCCGAACAGTATGCCAATACGGCACTCCCCACCCTGCCTGGCCAGCCGGATAACCCCGGCGTCTGGCCCACGGCCGAGCTGACCTGCGCGGGCATCAAAGCGCATATCGACATTTTTCAGCGCTGGCTGGGTGACGCCTTTGACAGCGGGATCTCCGCCGAAGCGCTGATTGAAGCCCGCACAGAATTTATTGACCAGCTTCTGCAGCGTTTATGGATTGATTACGGTTTTGGTCAGTTAGGCGACGTGGCGCTGGTGGCCGTCGGCGGCTATGGCCGTGGCGAACTGCACCCGCTGTCGGATATCGACCTGCTGATCCTGAGTCGCAAAAAGCTGCCTGACGAACAGGCGCAAAAAATCGGCGAGCTGCTGACCCTGCTGTGGGACGTCAAGCTGGAGGTCGGCCACAGCGTACGCACCCTGGAAGAGTGTCTGCTGGAGGGGCTGTCCGATCTCACCGTCGCCACTAACCTGATTGAATCACGCCTGCTGATCGGCGACGTCGCACTCTTCCTCGAGCTACAAAAGCACATCTTCAGCGACGGCTTCTGGCCGTCGGAGAAGTTCTTCGCCGCGAAGGTCGATGAACAGCAGGTGCGCCACCAGCGCTACCACGGCACCAGCTACAACCTGGAGCCCGACATAAAAAGCAGCCCGGGCGGCCTGCGCGATATCCATACCCTGCAGTGGGTGGCCCGCCGCCATTTCGGCGCCACCTCGCTGGATGAGATGGTCGGCTTTGGTTTTCTCACCGAAGCGGAGCGTACCGAGCTGAATGAGTGTCTGCATCTGCTGTGGCGCATCCGTTTTGCGCTGCATCTGGAAGTGACCCGCTACGACAACCGCCTACTGTTCGATCGTCAGTTAAGCGTCGCCCAGCGCCTGCACTACAGCGGCGAAGGCAACGAGCCGGTTGAGCAGATGATGAAGGATTTCTTCCGCGTCACCCGCCGCGTGGGTGAGCTGAATCAGATGCTGTTACAGCTGTTTGATGAGGCCATCCTCGCCCTGACCGCCGATGAAAAACCGCGCCCGATTGATGATGAATTCCAGCTGCGCGGTGCGCTGATCGACCTGCGCGACGAGACGCTGTTTATCCGCAAACCGGAAGCGATCCTGCGGATGTTCTACGCCATGGTGCGTAACAGCTCCATTACCGGGATCTACTCCACCACCCTGCGCCATCTGCGCCACGCCCGCCGCCATCTTACTCAGCCGCTGTGCTACATCCCCGAGGCGCGTTCGCTGTTTCTGAGCATGCTGCGTCATCCGGGCGCGGTAAGACGCGGGCTGCTGCCGATGCACCGTCACAGCGTGCTCTGGGCCTATATGCCGCAGTGGTCGCATATTGTCGGTCAGATGCAGTTTGACCTTTTCCATGCCTATACCGTTGATGAACACACCATCCGCGTGATGCTGAAGCTGGAAAGTTTTGCTCAGGAGGAGGTGCGCAGCCGCCACCCGCTCTGCGTTGAGCTCTGGCCTCGCCTGACCAACCCGGAGCTGATCCTGATTGCCGCCCTGTTCCACGACATCGCCAAAGGGCGCGGCGGCGACCATTCGATCCTCGGCGCGGAAGACGTCCTGAAATTCGCCGAGCTACACGGGCTTAATTCACGTGAAACGCAGCTGGTGGCCTGGCTGGTTCGTCACCATCTGCTGATGTCCGTGACCGCCCAGCGCCGTGATATTCAGGATCCGGAAGTGATCAAGCAGTTCGCCGAAGCGGTGCAGACGGAGAACCGCCTGCGTTTCCTGGTCTGCCTGACGGTAGCCGACATCTGCGCCACCAACGAAACGCTGTGGAACAGCTGGAAGCAGAGCCTGCTGCGCGAGCTCTATTTCGCTACCGAAAAACAGCTGCGTCGCGGAATGCAGAGCACGCCGGACATGCGTGAGCGCGTGCGCCATCACCAGATGCAGGCTCTGGCGCTGTTGCGGATGGAAAATATCAAAGAGGAGGCGCTGCATCTGATTTGGGCCCGCTGTCGCGCCAACTATTTTGTCCGCCACAGTCCAAACCAGCTGGCCTGGCACGCGCGCCATCTGCTGCAGCACGACCTGACGAAGCCGCTGATCCTGCTGAGCCCGCAGGCGACCCGTGGTGGAACCGAGATCTTCATCTGGAGTCCCGACCGCCCTTACCTCTTCGCGGCGGTGTGTGCGGAACTCGACAGACGTAACCTCAGCGTGCACGACGCGCAGATCTTCACGACCCGCGACGGCATGGCGATGGATACCTTTATTGTACTGGAGCCGGACGGCAGCCCGCTGTCGGCCGACCGACACGAGCCCATTCGCTACGGACTAGAGCAGGCGATTACCCAGCGCAGCTGGCAGCCACCGCAGCCGCGTCGACAGCCGGCAAAACTGCGCCACTTTACCGTCGATACCGAGGTCAATTTCCTGCCGACCCATACCGACCGCAAATCGTTCCTGGAGCTGATCGCGCTCGACCAGCCAGGGCTCCTCGCCCGGGTCGGGCAGGTTTTTGCCGATCTGGGAATTTCGCTGCACGGCGCCAGAATTACAACCATTGGCGAGCGAGTAGAAGATTTATTTATAATCGCCACCGCCGACCGTCGTGGGCTTAATAATGCCCTGCAACAGGAAGTGCAACAACGGTTGACAGCAGCCCTCAATCCAAACGATAAAGGGTGATGTTTTTTTTTACCTGGAAAGAGTTGAACTATGCAGCAGTTACAGAACGTTATTGAGTCCGCTTTTGAGCGTCGCGCCGACATTACGCCGGCAAATGTAGACACCGTGACCCGTGAGGCGGTTAATCAGGTTATTTCTCTGCTTGATTCCGGCGCACTGCGTGTAGCGGAAAAAATCGACGGTCAGTGGGTCACTCATCAGTGGCTGAAGAAAGCGGTACTGCTCTCTTTCCGTATTAACGATAACCAGGTTATCGACGGTGCGGAAAGCCGCTACTTCGATAAAGTACCCATGAAATTCGCTGATTACGACGAAGCGCGTTTCCAGAAAGAAGGTTTCCGCGTGGTGCCACCGGCAGCTGTTCGTCAGGGTGCATTCATTGCCCGTAACACCGTGCTGATGCCATCTTACGTGAACATCGGTGCTTACGTTGACGAAGGTACCATGGTGGATACCTGGGCGACCGTAGGTTCCTGCGCGCAGATCGGTAAAAACGTCCACCTCTCTGGCGGCGTGGGTATCGGTGGTGTTCTTGAGCCGCTGCAGGCGAACCCAACCATCATCGAAGACAACTGCTTCATCGGCGCACGTTCCGAAGTAGTTGAAGGCGTGATTGTCGAAGAAGGCTCCGTGATCTCCATGGGCGTCTACATCGGCCAGAGCACCCGTATTTACGATCGTGAAACCGGTGAAGTGCATTACGGTCGTGTACCGGCGGGTTCCGTGGTGGTTTCCGGCAACCTGCCATCAAAAGATGGCAAATACAGCCTGTACTGTGCGGTTATCGTCAAAAAAGTCGATGCGAAAACCCGCGGCAAAGTGGGCATCAATGAACTGCTGCGTACCATCGATTAATCGGGTATAACAAAAAGCGGGGGCAACCCCGCTTTTTTTATATCTGAGGGTGGCGAAAATAGATTTTTTCGTGAATTATTCATGGGTTATGTTGAGATCAAGGGTACCGCTATGTACGATAATCTGAAAAGTCTGGGCATTACTAATCCTGATGAAATTGACCGTTACAGCCTCCGTCAGGAAGCCAATAACGATATCCTGAAAATCTATTTCCACAAGGATAAGGGCGAGTTCTTCGCCAAGAGCGTAAAGTTTAAGTACCCGCGCCAGCGTAAAACTGTCGTTGCCGATGGCATCGGTCAGGGTTACAAAGAGGTGCAGGAGATCAGCCCGAATCTGCGCTATGTGATTGATGAACTGGATCAGATTTGCCAGCGCGATCGCACTGAAGTTGATCTGAAACGTAAGATCCTTGATGACCTGCGTCATCTGGAAAGCGTGGTTGCCCACAAGATCACGGAAATCGAAGCGGATCTTGAGAAGCTGACCCGTAATAAGTAATTCCCGGTGCGGCATGATGCCCTCACCCCGGCCCTCTCCCACCGGGAGAGGGTGCAAACACTAAAAACGGCAACCTTGGGTTGCCGTTTTGCTTTTACCTTGGCCGGATAAGGCGCAGCCGCCACCCGGCAAACAACGTCACCGCTGCTCGTCCAACTGCAACGCAACATACAGCAACAGCCGGTCGTCAAAATTCCCCAGATCCAGCCCCGTCAGCTCCGAAATGCGGTTCAGGCGGTACTCCAGCGTATTACGGTGGATAAAGAGCGCCTTCGACGTGGCCAGCGGCTGCACGTTATGACGGAACCACGCCTGCAGCGTGCGCCGCAGCAGGCCGTTGTTATCCATTGCCTTCAGCCGCACCAGCGGGCGCGCCAGTTCGTTGGCCTGCCAGCCGCCGCGCAGGCTGTCGAGCAGCACCGGCAGCATCAAATCCTGGTAAAAATAGCTACGGTGTTCCGGCATACGCTGCTTGCCAACCATCATGGTCGTGCGGGCGGTACGCCACGAACGCGCAATGCTCCCCGGCCCGGTAAAGTAGTTGCCTAGCGCCACGCGAAAACGCAGCTGGCCGTTCTCTTTCATCCGCGCAATCAGCTGTTCCACGCGCCGACGATGATCTTCCGCATCCCAGCGGCCGAACTGGTTCAACGCCGGTTTCAGCACCACCATCTCGGTTAACGAGACGATCGCCACCAGGTTATTACGCTCCGGCGTGGCCAGCGCGTTCTGCAGCTGCTGCAACTCCACCATGGCACTGTCGACGCCCAGCTGACCGCTGTCCACCTCGATCACCGCCACCACGCGGGGCTGATTGAGATCGATGCCCAGACGTTGCGCCCACTCCGTTAATGCCGGGGTATGCTCTTCCGCCTGGATCAGGTTCATCACCAGCTCTTCACGCAGACGGCTGTCCTGCGCCAGCAAGTGCATCAGGCGGGACTGCTCCAGCATCATCTCTGCGGTCATGCAGACCAGCTCACCGTATTTGCGCAGGGATTCCGGCTCACCGGTCAGGCCAATAACCCCGACGATTTCCCCCTCCAGACGCAGCGGCAGGTTGATCCCCTGGCGCACGCCGTGAAGATGTCGCGCCACCGCGTCATCAATATCCACCACGCGCCCCTGGGAGAGCACCAGCAGCGCACCTTCGTGCAATTCCCCAATACGCTCGCGATCGCCGCTGCCAATGATCCGGCCGCGAGCGTCCATCACGTTGATATTGGTGTCAATGATGCGCATCGTTCGTGCCACGATATCCTGCGCCATTTTGGTATCAAGATGCCAGCCAGCCATGTCGCCCTCCTCTGAGCAGAGCTCAAGCATAAGGAAGATTATTCAGCGTCGCATTGTGCGAATGCACAAACTCACAGGGAGAAGTATGGACTTGTGGAAGGGTTCACAGAAAGGAAAGTAAAAGCCCCTGTTTCCAGGCAGAAACAGGGGCTGAACGGGTTACTGCATCAGCAGATAGAGAGAGGTATCACCACGCTGGATATTCAACGCCAGCACCGACGGTTTGCTGTCGAGAATTTTGCGCAGTTCAGCGATGTTCTTAACCGGCTGCTGGTTAGCGCCGATAATCACATCCCCTTTCTTCAGGCCGATACGGGCAGCCGGGCTATTGGCTTTAACGTTGTCCACCGACACGCCTTTATCCTGGCCCTTGTTGCTCATATCCGCACCTTCGATACCACTGAAGATGGTTCCGGCATCCACCTGGTTCTGGCTGCTCTGCTGCAGTTCCAGATTTACGGTTACCGGTTTACCTTCACGCAGCAGGCCCAGGCTCACTTTGCTGCCGACCGGCATAGAGCCCACTTCTGCACGCAGTGCCGCGAAGCTGCTCACCGGTTTGCCGTTCAGGGTGGTGATCACGTCCCCGGCTTTGATCCCCGCTTTTGCCGCAGAGGAGTTTGGCATCACCTGGCTGACAAAGGCACCGCGCTGGGCATCAACCTTCATGGCTTTCGCCAGCTCGGAGTTCAGCTCGGTACCCAAAATTCCCAGCTCGCCGCGTTTAACCTGGCCAAACTCGACCATTTGCGCCGTCAGGTTTTTCACCATGTTGCTTGGGATGGCGAAGCCAATGCCGATGTTACCGCCGTCCGGGGCGAGGATCGCGGTGTTAATCCCGATCAGCTCGCCGTTGAGGTTCACCAGCGCGCCACCGGAGTTACCACGGTTAATCGCCGCATCCGTCTGGATAAAGTTTTCGTAGTTTTCCGCATTCAGACCGCTACGACCAAGGGCAGAAACGATACCGGAGGTCACCGTCTCACCCAGACCGAACGGGTTACCGATCGCCACGGTATAGTCGCCCACGCGCAGCGCGTCAGAGTCGGCGAGCTTAATCGCGGTCAGGTTTTTTGGATCCTGGATCTGAATCAGGGCAATATCAGAGCGAGGATCTTTCCCGACCATTTTGGCGTCGAGCTTACGCCCGTCGCTCAGCTGCACCTTAATGCTGGTGGCGTTATCCACCACGTGGTTGTTGGTGACAACATAGCCTTTGGCCGCATCAATGATCACGCCAGAACCCAGCGCCATAAATTTCTGCTGCTGGCCGCCGCCGTTGCCGCCGCCATCGCCGCCCTGACAGAATGGTGAGCTCTGGAACGGTGAACCATCCTGGCAGAACGGCGAGTTGTCGCCGAAGAACTGCTGGAAGTTACGTGGCATGCGTGGCGTGTTGACGGTGGTGCTGCCCTCGACATTGATACTGACCACCGATGGCATCACTTTTTCCAGCATCGGCGCCAGGCTTGGCATCTGCTGCGCAGTGGCTGCCGACGATCCGGTCTCCGCTGCGCTAGCAGACAGAGGAGACAACGCTAATCCTAAACTCAGAGCCAGTGCACTCATTGCTAAAGTGGTTTTTTTCATGTTTCTTAATCTCGATTTACAGGTCACGCACAATTGCTGTGTATATCAGATTCGTTTTGCTGCGCTTAGTTCCGGTATTAAGTTTCTGGAAAAAGTAAAAATTTATTGGCCGTCTTTACAAAACTCACCTTTATTCCACCGCCATCAACTTGCGGTATTCATCCCATGCATACAAGTCCGTCATTCCACTGATATAGTCCTGGATCAGGCGGCAGCGATAATAAAACTCCAGCACCGGCCAGTCCGTCTGCTGACGGTCTAATTTACCGATCGATTCCACATACGCCAGCCGGTGACGTGTTGAAAGTTTATGAAATAGCCGGGTTTCAATCGGAAAACGGCGTACCCGTTCTTTTTCTACCAGCTCGCTAAAATCGTCCACGGATAATTGCAGCAGCGGACGGAAGATCTCCAGCAGGCCGGTTATAACCCGATAGCCCTGTAATTCCAGCTGCTCAACATCCGGATGACTGAACACATGCCGCATGGCGACATTCTTATACAATTCAAGAAGTTGGCTGAAACCGCTGTCGTCTTCCAGCAGCGCATGGTTAAATTCACCGCGGTAAATCTGCTCGATGTTGTCTATAAAACGTTCAGCCGCATAGGGCACCAGTTTATTCAGGGTGTTGACGCGTAAATACATAAAGAACTGATCTTCAGTACTCCGACTCAGGGTGTTAGAGCGCGATTTCTCCCAGGCGTTTTCGACAACCTGCGAAAATAAAGACCCTTTTTCGTGGTTGCCCCAGGCATCATAAAGATGCTGATAAAGCCCCTCGACGCTGAATATTCTTTTTTCGACCGCATCTTCCAGATCGGCAACGCAATAGGAGATATCATCCGCCGCTTCCATAATCCAGGTTAATGGAAAACGACCATACTGCGGCAGGGAGAGTTCCTGACGAAGGCGCTCGATATAGCTCTCTTCAGAGAAATAATACCCCGGCTTTTTCATCAAATAATTGTGCGTCGCGGGGGGATCGCCCTGCCACCAGGCGGGACGGGTATATTTCAGAATGCACCCCACCTGCGCCCAGGTGAGGTTCATGCGCATCAGGGAGTGCACCAGCCGGATCCCCTGCGCGTTGCCCTCAAAATGACAGAGATCCTGACGCACCTTGCGACGCAGCACGTTCAGCGCCTCTTCGCCCTCGCGCAGCCGCAGATCCTGCACCAGGCAACGATCGTCGCTCAGCGGCTGGCTGGCCGCATCGGCGGGATAAAGACGCTGGCGGAACCAGTCATTGATCGCCGCTTCACCAAAATGACCAAAAGGCGGATTGCCGATGTCGTGCATCAGGCACGCCATCTCAACGATGCTTTCAAACGGCCCCGTCAGCTCGTCCAGTCCGTAGGTTTGCAGCAGGCGCTGCTCTTTGAGCCTGCTTAAAATCTCTTTTGCGATATAGCGGCCAACCTGCTGCACCTCCAGCGAGTGGGTGAGCCGGGTGCGCACGGCCGCGTTGCGTTCGAGTGGAAAGACCTGGGTTTTTTGCTGCAACCGACGGATTGCCGGAGAGTTAATGATGCGCCCGCGATCGCTTTCGAAGATCCGCAGGATCTCATGTTCGCTCTTGTTCCCCTGTGGGGAGCGGTAGCGACGGTGCCAGTTAATTTTGGTGCGAAAATCGATTGGTGCCATGTGCTCCCCCGCGTGAGAATGCGTTTCCCCTTAACCGCATGATAGACTATGCATCTTAACAAGGCACATCGCGAGTAAATCTATGAAAATCGGTATTATTGGAGCAATGGAAGAAGAAGTTACGCTGCTGCGTGACAAAATTGAGAACCGTCAGACCCTCTCTCTGGGCGGCTGTGAGATTTACACCGGCACGCTGAACGGTACTGAAGTTGCTCTGCTGAAATCAGGTATCGGTAAAGTTTCTGCCGCGCTGGGCGCTACCCTGCTGCTGGAACGCTGCAAGCCAGATCTGATCATTAACACCGGCTCTGCGGGCGGTCTCGCGCCAACCCTGAAAGTGGGCGACATCGTGGTTTCTGATGAAGCACGCTACCACGACGCCGATGTGACCGCCTTTGGTTACGAGTACGGCCAGCTTCCGGGCTGCCCGGCGGGCTTTAAAGCGGATGACAAACTGGTTGCCGCCGCAGAAAGCTGCATCGCCGAGCTGAACCTCAACGCCGTACGTGGCCTGATTGTCAGCGGTGATGCGTTTATTAACGGCTCCGTGAACCTGGCGAAAATCCGTCACAACTTCCCGCAGGCGATTGCCGTGGAAATGGAAGCCACCGCTATCGCTCACGTTTGTCATAACTTCAGCGTGCCTTTCGTGGTGGTTCGCGCCATCTCCGACGTGGCCGATCAGCAGTCTCACCTGAGCTTCGACGAGTTCCTCGTGGTTGCCGCCAAACAGTCCAGCCTGATGGTTGAGACGCTGGTACAGAAACTGGCGCGTGGCTAAGCCGCTCATCAGAGCGCTTGTTGCGCTGTTTCTGCTGACACCGGCGTGGCTTCTGGCCGCGCCGCGTGTTATTACCCTCTCCCCCGCCAATACCGAGCTGGCGTTTGCCGCCGGGATCGTCCCTGTCGGGGTCAGCAGCTATTCCGACTATCCCCCCGAAGCGGCTAAAATTGAACAGGTCGCCACCTGGCAAGGCATGAACGTTGAACGCATCGTCGCGCTTAAGCCCGATCTGGTGCTGGCCTGGCGCGGCGGCAATGCCGAACGACAGGTAAATCAGCTGGCCTCGCTGGGGATAAAAGTGCAGTGGATCGATGCCACCAGCATTGAGCAGGTTGCGCAGGCTCTTCGCGATCTTGCCCCCTGGAGCCCGGAACCACAAAAAGCGCAACAGGCCGCGCAGCAGATGCTGACGGAGTATGCCGCCCTGAAGGCCACATACGGCACACTGCCGAAAAAGCGGGTGTTTATCCAGTTTGGCCAGCAACCCCTGTTCACTACCAGCAAAGGCTCTTTGCAACATCAGGTACTGGAACTCTGTGGTGGAGAAAATATCTTTGCTGCCAGCCGGGTGCCCTGGCCCCAGGTTAGCCGCGAGCAGGTTCTGGCGCGCCAGCCGCAGGCCATTGTTGTAGCCGGTTCCGCAGGCGATATTCCCAAAATAGAGCAGTACTGGAAAAGTCAGTTAAAAATACCGGTAATTGCCCTTAAGAGTGACTGGTTTGAGCGCGCGAGCCCGCGTATTATCCTCGCCGCAAAACAACTCTGCTCTGCGCTGTCGCAGAGCCACTAATTTTCTCGAGGATTACGATGCTCGTTTACTGGCTGGATATTCTTGGCACAGCCGTTTTTGCGATCTCCGGCGTTCTGCTCGCCGGTAAATTACGCATGGACCCATTTGGCGTCCTGGTGTTGGGCGTGGTCACCGCCGTTGGCGGAGGAACCATCCGCGATATGGCCCTCGATCATGGCCCGGTATTCTGGGTCAAAGATCCCACCGACCTGGTGGTGGCGATGGTCACCTGCATGTTAACCATTATCCTGGTCCGCCAGCCGCGCCGCCTGCCGAAATGGCTGCTGCCGGTGCTGGATGCGGTGGGTCTCGCGGTGTTTGTCGGGATTGGGGTCAACAAGGCGTTTATGGCCGGAACCGGCCCGATGGTGGCGATCTGTATGGGGGTAGTCACCGGCGTGGGCGGCGGGATTATCCGCGATATTCTGGCGCGCGAAGTGCCGATGATCCTGCGAACGGAAATCTACGCCACGGCCTGTATTCTGGGCGGGATCGTCCACGCCACGGCGTGGTACACCTTTAATGTTCCGCTGGAACAGGCGGCGATGCTGGGAATGGTGGTCACGCTGGCCATCAGGCTGGCGGCAATCCGCTGGCACCTGAAGCTACCGACCTTCGCGCTGGACGAAAACGGGCGGTAATAAAAGCAAAACGGGAACCTCAAGGTTCCCGTTTTTAGTGTTTGCTCCCTCTCCCTGTGGGAGAGGGCCGGGATGAGGGCACCCGGCCATACCATCAGATGCTGAACGAAGAACCACACCCGCAGGTGCTTGTCGCGTTCGGGTTGGTTACCACAAAGCGCGAACCTTCCAGACCTTCGGTGTAATCAACAGAGCCACCCACCAGATACTGCAGGCTCATCGGGTCAACGACCAGCGCGACGCCCTGCTTCTCAATGGTCATGTCACCATCGTTAACCTGATCGTCAAAGGTGAATCCATACTGGAAGCCGCTGCAGCCGCCGCCGGTAATGTACACACGCAGTTTCAGCTCCGGATTGTCTTCATCGGAAATCAGGTCTTTTACTTTTTTGGCTGCTGCTTCGGTAAACTGCAACGGCAGCGCTACGTCATCACTCATCTTATGCTCCCATGAATACTGCTAGTGGGTAAAAATCACCCAATTCTTGTTGTCATTATCTAATACCCTGGTAATTCATTCAAGTATTCTGCTTCGCCAGGGTACGGGCAAGAATGGTGGAGTATAGCGGTTTTCCGCCGAGGAACTGGGCTAATAGTGTGGCCCCCAGGCAGGTAATGATCATTGGCAAAATGAGCTGGTAATTGTCGGTCATCTCCAGCACCAGCACGATCCCGGTGAGCGGCGCGCGCAGCGACGCCGCCAGCAGCGCCCCCATTCCGGCGACGGCAAAGGTGCCAGCCTCAAGATGATACGCCGGGAAACCTGCGGCAGCGGCCATGCCAAAGGCCGTGCCCAGCAACGTGCCCAACGCCAGCATGGGGGCAAAAATGCCGCCGGGCGCGCCGGAGGAGAAGCAGAGTACGGTGGTAATGACCCGGGAGATGAACATAAACAGCAGCAGGCCGATGCTGAAGTTACCCGCAGCTGCAATGGGGATCAGCCCAAAGCCACCGCCTGCCGCGTTGGGTTCGATAAAGCCCAGCACACCGCACACGCCCCCCAGCAGGCCGCCCACCAGCACCCATCTGGTGGTGTTACCGCCGTGGATCCGCTGGAACATATCCTGCGCGCGAATAATAAGGGCATTAAACAGCGGGCCGACAATGCCAAAAATCATGCCGAGGATCAGATAGAGCCACAGCGTATTGACCGGCGCGTTGGTTAACTTACCGACCTCGATAACCGCCCCTTCGCCATTAAATAACCGAAAGACAATGCTCGACATAATCACGCCGGTAAAGACCGCTTTAATCGAGATCAGGTTATAGCGAAACTGCGCGCGCATCTCTTCGATGATAAACAGGATCCCCGCCAGCGGGGCGTTGAACGCGGCGGAAAGGCCCGCGGCGGCACCGGTTGCCAGCAGCGTATGGCGTGCTTCAGCGCTGCGCATCCTGAACAGATCGCTGACCATACGGCCCACATTGCCGCCCAGCTGTACGGTCGGTCCTTCGCGCCCGAGTACCATCCCCGCTCCCAGCGTGCCCATCCCGCCGATAAATTTAACCGGAAGGACGCGCCACCAGCGGACCGGGCGCAGCTCTTCGAGCGCCCCTTCTATCTCAGGGATCCCCGAGCCGCCCGCTTCCGGAGCGAATTTACGCACCAGAAAATACCCCACCATCGCGAACAGTGCTGATAAACCAAAGGCCAGGATCCACACCAGCCATTCACGATCGGCGTAACCCGCCACGGTGCCAATACGCCAGTTAAGGACGCCATTGACGGCCTTTTCGAACGCGACGCCCACCAGCCCCGCCAGCGTGCCAACAACCGCCGCGCCCAGTAAAATCGCCAGCGGTGTCTTGTCGCGGTTGAGCAGCCGCCGGATGCTGATACGGTGTTGCGCACGCGCAAACTGTTGTTCTTCAAATGAGGGAGAATCTGCTTTCATTGCCTGTAATTTTTCGTCATACAAATCGCCGCAGGGAGTTTACCAGAGACAGCCCGGCCGTCTCCTGGAAATTGCTTAACAATTGTTAATGGATTAATGGGGCAAAAATTTCATAACCTTCCACGAATAACTTAGAATAGTGGGCTTAATCATTTTATACGAGCCAGGAACCACGCCATGAGCAAGTCTGAAAACCTCTACAGTGCAGCCCGCGAGCTTATCCCTGGCGGTGTTAACTCCCCGGTCCGTGCCTTTACCGGCGTGGGCGGTACACCGCTGTTTATCGAACGTGCCGATGGCGCATATCTGTATGACGTGGATGGCAAAGCCTATATCGACTATGTCGGCTCATGGGGCCCGATGGTTTTAGGGCATAACCACCCGGCTATCCGTAATGCGGTGATCGAAGCGGCGGAGCGCGGCTTAAGCTTCGGCGCGCCGACCGAAATGGAAGTCAAAATGGCGGAGCTGGTGACCGAACTGGTGCCGACCATGGATATGGTGCGCATGGTGAACTCCGGTACCGAAGCGACCATGAGCGCCATCCGTCTGGCGCGCGGCTTTACCGGCCGCGACAAAATCATCAAATTCGAAGGCTGCTACCACGGTCATGCCGACTGCCTGCTGGTGAAAGCCGGTTCCGGCGCGCTGACCCTCGGCCAGCCGAACTCCCCGGGCGTTCCGGCGGACTTCGCGAAGCACACCCTGACCTGCACCTATAACGATCTCGACTCCGTGCGTGCCGCCTTTGAGCAGTATCCGCAGGAGATCGCCTGCATCATCGTTGAACCGGTAGCGGGCAACATGAACTGCATTCCACCGCAGCCGGGCTTCCTGCAGGGCCTGCGTGCGCTGTGCGACGAGTTCGGCGCGCTGCTGATCATCGACGAAGTGATGACCGGCTTCCGCGTTGCACTGGCGGGCGCCCAGTCTTATTACGACGTGGTACCGGATCTGACCTGTCTGGGCAAAATCATCGGCGGCGGTATGCCGGTGGGCGCCTTTGGTGGCCGCAGAGAGGTGATGGACGCGCTGGCCCCTACCGGTCCGGTTTACCAGGCAGGCACCTTGTCCGGTAACCCGATTGCCATGGCCGCCGGTTTCGCCTGTCTCACCGAAGTGGCGCAACCGGGTATCCATACCACCCTGACCGAGCGCACCACCCAGCTGGCAAATGGCCTGCTGGAAGCGGCAGAAGACGCGGGTATTCCGCTGGTGGTGAACCACGTCGGCGGCATGTTCGGCATCTTCTTCACCGAAGCCAAAACCGTAACCTGCTATCAGGATGTGGTGCAGTGCGACGTTGAGCGCTTCAAGCGTTTCTTCCACCTGATGCTGGAGGAAGGCGTTTACCTGGCACCGTCGGCGTTTGAGGCGGGCTTTATGTCAGTCGCGCACAGCGAAGAGGATATCAACAACACCATCGACGCGGCGCGTCGGGTGTTTGCGAAGCTTTGAGTTGTGATATGCCGGGTGGCGGCTTCGCCTTACCCGGCCTACGGTTCGAGGGTTTTGTAGGCCGGGTAAGGCGGAGCCGCCACCCGGCTTTTTTATCGGCTCTGTTTCCGCAGAAGATAGATAAAGTACGGCGCGCCGATAAAGGTGGATAACAGCCCTGCCGGGATCTGGTACGGGAACAGCACCATCCGTCCGCACCAATCGGCTATCACCAGCATGATCCCCCCGATTAACGCCGACATCACAATGTGCGGCATCGTCCGACGGAAGCCCATCATCCGCGCGATATGCGGCGCCATCAGTCCGATAAAACTCAGCGGACCGATGGTCAGGGTCGCGGTTGCGGTCAGCGCCGCCGCCAGCAGCAGCAGGCCGATGCGCGAGGTGTTCAGCGCCATGCCCACCGAGCGGGCGGTATCGCCACCCAGCGGCAGCACCGTCAGCCAGCGACGGCAGAGCGGCACCAGCGCCAGCAGGACGATCATGGCTATCCCGGTGCTCATCACCTGCTCGGTCGTCGCGTTATAGGTTGAACCCGAGATCCAGGTCAGGATCTGCGCCATGCGCGGATCGCCGCTGGCCTGCAGCATCATCAGCAGCATGGTGAAGGCGGTGCTCAGCGCCATCCCCGCCAGCAGCATCCGGTGCGGCGAGAAGCCCCCGCGTCCGGCGGAGACGAGGATAATCAGCAGCGTCGCCGCAGCGCCAAGGCTGCCCGCAGGCATCAGCCAGCCGAAAGCATTGCCCGGCACAAAGAAGAGCATCAGCACCACGCCGAACGCCGCCCCGGAGCTGATCCCCAGCACTTCCGGGCTCGCCATCGGGTTACCGGTCAGGCGCTGAATGATGCAGCCCGCCACCGCCAGCATCACCCCGGCCATCAGGGCGGCAAAAATACGCGGTGTGCGCCACGGCAGAAGTTCGTCGAGCATCGCCCCGCTCGCCCAGTGCCAGCCCTGCGCATCGCGGCCAAACGCCATCGCCGTTATCACCGCCAGCAACAGCACCGCGCCGCCCACCAGGGCAAACCACACCACGTGATGACGTTCGGCCTGCACTTTGTCACCCGCGTTCATCGCCGGGGCGCTCATGCTTCGCAGACGCGGCAGCAGCCACAGCAGCAGCGGCGCGCCAATCAGGGCGGTCACGGAACCGGTAGAGACTTCCATCCACACCCGGGTCAGCCAGAGGATCACCTGGTCAGAGAGCCAGAGGATCAGCGCCCCAATCAGCGGAGCCAACATCAGCCGGGAGAGCAAACGCCGCGCACCGAGCATTTTCGCCAGCAGCGGCGCGAAGAGGCCGATAAAGCCGATAATGCCCACGGCGTTCACCAGCAGGGCGCTGATGACAATCGCCAGGGTCAGCGCCGCCAGACGCGCCAGCGACAGCGCCAGCCCGAGGTTGCGCGCCACGCCATCGTCCAGCCCCATCAGGGTGAGCGGGCGCAGCAGCAGCAGGGTCAGCAGCACGCCGCCCAGCAGCTGCGGCCACAGGCGCTGGACGATACTCCAGTCGGTCTGCGTCAGGGTTCCGGTGCTCCAGAGGAACATGCTTTGCAGCTGGTCGTGATGGAAAATGACTAAAAGCTGGTTCACCGCCCCGCAGTAGAGACTCACCACCAGCCCGGCGAGGATCAGGGTGACCGGCGAGAGGCGTTTGCCCCAGGCCACGCCAAAGACGATCGCGCCTACCACGCAGGCGCCCACCAGGGCGGCGAACTGCGGTGCCAGCGCGCCCGGCAGCGTCCACAGGGTGATGATGGTCATCCCCAGTTGAGCGCCGGTTGCCACACCCAGGGTGGTCGGCTCCGCCAGCGGATTACGCAGCACCTGCTGGAACAGCACGCCCACCAGCCCAAGCCCTGCCCCCACCAGCAGCGAGATCGCCAGCCGTGGCAGCAGGCTGTAGTGGAACAGCATCTGTTGAATATTATCGATATCGGGGGCGACCAGCGCGGCGCCCCACTGCGTGCGCGGCAGGGCCAGATTGAGGTTCCACCAGGTTAAACCCAGCGCAACGGCCAGCAGCATCGCTATGAACAGCGCCGGGTAAAGGGCGATCCGGGATCTCATGCCTGGCCTCCCAGCGCGTTGTCCAGCGTGCGGGCAAAGTGCATGGCCGACAGCGTCGCGCCGTAGAACCACACCGCCGGTACGCGCTTGACGCGCTGCTGGCGAACAAACGGCATCGCCTGCCACAGCGGCGTCGCCATCAGGGTCTGCATTTCGCGTTCATTGCCGTGATCGAAGCAGAGCACATCCACATCCTTAAACGCCGCCAGACGATCGATGCCAACGGCGGTACTACCCCAGAAGGTCATCTCCCCTTCCCAGGCGTTTTTAATTCCATAGCGATCCAGCACTTCCTGGAACAGGCAGTTATTGCCAAACACCAGCATATGGCGGGCATCGAGCAGAGTGACCATCAGCAGCGGGCGATCGCCGCGACCGGCAAAGCGCGGTTTGTAGCTGTCTATCACGCTGTCGAAGTGATCCAGATGCGAACGGGCCGCGCTTTCCAGATTCAGCAGCTGGGCCATCTCGCTTAACGATTTACGGGCATTGGTCAGCGGCTTTTTCCCGTCGCTGAAGGCAAAACCCCGTCCCGGCGCAATCCGCGCCAGCTTCTCTTCTGACGGACCATACCCGGCCGACCAGACCAGGTAAGAGGGTTTCATCTGGGTGAGCAGTTCGAGGTTGGGCTCGGTACGCAGGCCGATGTCGATAACCGACTCCGGCAGCCGCGGCTCGTTCACCCACAGGGTGTAGTTGGGAATATCGGCCACGCCATAGGGGGTAACGCCCAGCGCCAGCAGCAGCTCAACCGGGAGCCACTCGAGGGCCACAATGCGCTGTGGATCGATGGCGGCAGCCTGCGCGGCGTTCATTTTCCACAGCAGCGGCGAAAGGGCCATGGCCGTCAGCAGGCGGCGACGGCTAATCATAAAATCAGGCATCAATAGACAAAGCTCACCGGTGCCGCTCCGGCCGGATGCGGCAGAATACCCATTGGAATTCCGTAGATGGTTTCCAGCGTCTCGCTCTGCATCAGCTCGTCCGGCGTGCCACGGGCGATCATCTCTCCGCCCCGCAGCGCCACCAGATAATCGCAGTAGCGCGCCGCCATGTTAATGTCATGCAGCACCGCAATCACGGTCAGGCCGCGCTGCTGGCTTAAGCGATGCACCAGCGCCAGCACGTCCACCTGATGGGCGATATCGAGGGCGGATGTGGGCTCATCCAGCAGTAAACAACGGCTGTCCTGCGCCACCAGCATGGCGATCCACGCCCGCTGACGCTCGCCGCCGGACAGGCTATCCACCAGACGATGGGCCAGCGGCTTTAAGCCCACCAGCGCAATCGCCTCTTCCACTTTCTCGCGGTCGGCCACGCCAAAACGGCCCAGCGCGCCATGCCACGGATAACGGCCAATCGCCACCAGTTCGCGGACGGTCATCCCTTCCGCCTGCGGCAGCTGCTGCGGCAGATAGGCCACCTTGCGGGCAAAGGCTTTGCTGTTCCAGCTCTCCAGCGGTTGTCCGTCGAGCAGGATATCGCCCTCTGACGGCGACTGATGGCGGCCCAGCATTTTCAGTAAGGTGGATTTGCCGGAGCCGTTATGACCGATAAGGCCGGTCACCTGGCCTGCGGGAAAGGTCAGCGAAAGCGGATGCAGCAGCGTGCGTCCAGGAACGCGAAAGGAGACGCCATCAAGGGCAAAGGTAGTATCGGATTGCGGGTTGTTTTCCTGCATGTCAGCCAACTTAAGTAAAGAAAAGGGCACGAAAAACGTGCCCAAATTTAGAGGTTAGAAGCGGAAGGTCGCAGTCGCGACAACCTGACGTTCAGCACCCCAGAAGCAGCCATAGGTGTTGAAGCAGCTGGCGACGTATTCACGATCCAGCAGGTTGTTCACGTGCAGCGCCACGTTCGAGCCCGCCATACCAACGCGCGCCAGGTCGTAACGCACCAGGGCATCCATCACCGCGTAGCTGCCGACCTTGAAGGAGTTCGCCGGATCGCCATAGCTGGAGCTGGAGAAGCGACCGCCGGTACCCAGCGTCAGGCCAGAGAGCGCACCATCATAGAAGGTGTAATCACCCCACAGGGAGGCCATGTGCTCAGGCACCTGTGCCGGCGTGTTGCCTTTGTAGTTGGTGTCGGTGGTGTACTCCACGTCGGTGTAAGTATAGGAACCCACCACGTTGACGCTGGCAGACAGCGCCGCTTTGGCTTCAATTTCCACGCCGCGGGCGCGGATCTCGCCACCTTCAACCGAGAAGAACGAGCCCGCAGGATCGGCCATCAGGTTGTTGGTTTTGGTCAACTGGTACAGCGCACCGGTCAGCACGATCGGACGATCGCTTGGGACATACTTCACGCCCACTTCGTACTGTTTGCCTTTTGAAGGGGCAAACGGCTTACCTTGTGCATCGCTCTGGGAGGACGGCTCGAAGGATTCGCTGTAGCTGAAGTACGGGGTAACGCCGTTATCGAACAGGTAGTTAACGCCGCCACGCCAGGTGAACTGGTTGTCATCACGTGATGCCGTGGTGCTCGTGACGCGGTTGAGCGAATCCTGCTCAGCCCAGTCGTAACGGCCGCCCAGGGTAACCAGCACTTTATCCCACTGCGCCTGATCCTGAACGTAGAGACCGGTCTGTTTCTGCTTGTTCAGTACCTGATAGGCGCCTGACGGGCCAGGATGTGAACCGAAATCGAAGTCGCTACGATCAAGGTTATAGATATCAGATGGAGCTACGGAACCGGCATAACCAAACCACGAGTCGATGTCATTACGCATGCGCATGAAATCAACGCCAGTCAGCAGAGTATGATCGAGAGAACCCGTCGCGAACTTGCTCTGCAACTGCGTATCAACAGTGAAGTTTTCCAGCTTCTCGTTATCGATAACGTACTGGCGAGTCAGCGTGTGTCCCCACTGCGATTGAGGAACGCTCGCGCAAGGGCTGGATGCCGGGTTACTCGAATAGAGTGGATCGGAACACATGCCGTAGCCGTAGACGCTGTTTTGCGAGGTTTTATTCTGCGCAAAACGCAGGTTCTGACGCACGGTGAAGGTGTCGTTAAACTCGTGATCGAAGCTATACCCGACCATCTTCTGGTTACGGGAGTAGGTGTTGTTTTTTGCACCTTCGTTGAAGTCGGTCGACAGGCGATCGCCGTTTGGCAGCGGATCAACGGTACCCTCTTTCGGCAGCCAGCCGTAATAACCGGTCTCCGGCTCGTTCTGGAAATAGGAGAGGAAGGTGAAATTCGTTTTATCATCCGGACGCCAGGAGAAGGACGGCGCAATGGTGTAACGCTGCTCGCCCTTACCTTCCTGCTGCGAATTATTGGAACGCGCCAGTCCGGTCAGGCGATAGGAGTAAACGCCGTCGTCATCCAGCGCGTCGCTGAAGTCAAAGCCGGTCTGGAACAGGCTGTCAGTACCTACCTTGAACTGAACCTCTTTCAGCGGCTCGGTCAGCGGACGTTTGCTGACCATGTTCAGCAGGCCGCCCGGGCTGCTTTTGCCGTACAGAACGGAGGTCGGCCCGCGCATCACTTCCGCGCGTTCGATCATATAAGGGTCAATTACCGCGTCGTTGTAGAAGTTGCCCTGCATCTTCATACCGTCGAGGTAGTTGTTCTGGCTTTGGCCATCGGCCGCAAAGCCACGAATAATCAGGTAGTCATAAGTGTTAGACGCCCCACGCGTGCCGACGGCCACCCCAGGGGTGTAGCTCAGGGCTTCTTTTACCGAGCGTGGCTGGTGAAGGGCCATCTCTTCCGCGGTGACCACGGAGACCGACTGCGGAACCTTCTCAATGGAGGTATCCGTCTTAGTGCCGGTAGCAGACTGACGTGCTGCGATGGTCGCCGCCGGACCCCAGGCGCTCTCCTGTGGAGCAGGCGCTGCGGTAACGGTGATGGTTTCTTCTTTTTTAGGGGTTTCTGCAGCCTGAGCGTAAGCAGACATGCCGCTAACCGCTGTGGCTACAACAACTGCGATTTTACGCAGCGAAGATTGCATTGGCTGAGCAGTTTTAGAATGCGCCATTGGTATGTCTCTGATGAAAGCGTGAATGATAACGTAAACGAGAATTATTATTATGACCGCAGCATATTATGCGAAACATTCACGGCATAGCAAGTGATATGCGCCCCTACAGGAATTGAGGGTATAAGAATTAAACAATGGAAAATACAGGGTTAATAAACGGGGATGTTACTGTTGGTGGGATGTTTAATTGAGGTGAAAAATCCCTCTCCCGCAGGAGAGGGAAACAGTATTAATTACCGCCGAACATATCCTTGATCCAGCCGGCGACGCCGTCGCTGTCCTTCTTCTCATTCTGCTGCTGCGGCTGCTGCTGTTGCGGCTGTTGTTGCTGCTGAGGAGAAGACTGCTCAAACGGGTTGCCCGTTGGCTGCGGCGCTGGCGCCTGGCATAGGGAGTCCGGATTGGTGGTCCAGACCGGCACGCTACGCATCCCGCCGCCACACACGAAGTTGCCCGACTGATCTACGCCCATATCCACGATATCTTCCGGTGGCGTCAGGGTCAGCGGAACCGGCGACTGGTTAGCCAGATAGCGCTGGTAAATCGACATCGCCCCGCTGGCACCGTACAGCTTCGTCGGCTGGTTGTTGTCGCGCCCTACCCAGGTGATCACCACTTCACGCCCGTCGATGCCCGCAAACCAGGTATCGACGTTGTTATTGGTGGTCCCGGTTTTACCCGCCAGATGCAGGCCAGGATACTTCGCCCCAAGCTGACGGCCAGTGCCGCGCTGCACAACCTGCTGCATGGTCCAGAGCGTCATATAGGCCGCCTGCGCCGGTACAGCACGCTCCGCCTGCGGGAAGCTCTGGTAGAGCGGTGTGCCATCTTCTGCGATCACGGAACGCAGCGCAGAGAGCTGGGCACGGTTGCCGCCGCTGGCGATGGTCTGGAACGCCTGCGCCACTTCGATTGGCGTCAGGTTCAGGGCCCCCAGCAGCATGGCCGGAACCGGATGCAGCTGATCTTTCGGCACGCCCAGCTTCAGCCAGGTATCGGTGACCGCTGGCAGACCCAGCGCCATCCCGAGGTTAACCGTCGGCACGTTCATGGAACGCGTCAGGGCATCCACCAGCATCACCTGTCCGCTGTACTGCTTATCGTCGTTCTGCGGCGACCACACCTGGCCATTCGGCTGGCGCAGGGCAATCGGGGCATCGGCGATCCAGGTGTTCAGACGATACTGGTTCGGCTGGCTCAGGGCGGTGAGATAGGTCGCCGGTTTTGCCAGAGAACCGATCGAACGGCGTGCCTGCATCGCGCGGTTGTAGCCCGCGAACTGCGGTTCTGCACCGCCGACCATCGCCCGCACTTCACCGGTGGTACGATCGACCACCACCATCGCGGTCTCCAGATCGCTCAGCTTGCGCTGTTTTTTCAGCGCCGGAATACCTTCCACCGCCGCCTTCTCTGCGGCATCCTGCGCCACGGAGTCAAAGGTGGTGAAGATCTTCACGCCGGAGAGATCTTTAACTTTATCGCCCAGTTTGGTCTGCAGCTCCTGACGCACCATCTGCATAAAGGCAGGCTGCGGGGAGATCACGCCGCCGCGCGGCTGTACGCCTAACGGACGCGCGCTGAGCATGTCGTACAGCTCCTGGTCGATCACCTGCTGCTGTTGCAGCAGACGCAGCACCAGATTACGCCGCTCCAGCGCCAGTTTCGGATTGCGCCACGGGTTGTAGATGGACGCGCCCTTCACCATGCCCACCAGCAGCGCCTGCTGATCGAGGCTCAGCTCTTCCACCGGACGACCAAAGTAGTAGAGGCTCGCCAGCGGGAAGCCGCGGATCTCATTGTCGCCGCTCTGACCGAGGTAGACCTCGTTCATATACAGCTCAAGGATGCGGTCTTTGCTGTAGCGGGCATCCATCAGCACGGCCATGTACGCTTCGTTGGCCTTACGCCAGTAGGAGCGCTCGCTGGAGAGGAACAGGTTCTTCACCAGCTGCTGGGTCAGGGTACTCGCCCCCTGCACCGTCCGTCCGGCGGTCAGGTTCGCCAGCACCGCACGGCCAATGGAGTACAGGCTGACGCCATCGTGCTCATAGAAGTGACGGTCTTCGGTCGCCAGCAGGGTATCCACCAGCAGATCCGGGAAGCCGTTACGCGCGACAAACAGGCGCTGCTCGCCGTTTGGCGAGGAGAGCATGGTGATCAGCCGCGGATCGAGACGGAAGAAACCGAACTGACGGTTGTTCTCCATGTTCTCGATGGTTTCCAGACGATCGCCGTCGAAGGTCAGACGCGCGCGCACCTGCCCCTCTTTGCTGTCCGGGAAGTCAAACGGACGGCGGATCATCTCAATGCTTTTCGCCTGCACCGTAAACTCGCCGGGACGGGTCATCTTCGTCACCTGGCGGTACTGGGTCGCCTCCAGCAGCTTGACCATCTCGTTCTTGCTGATGGACATATCCGGCTCAAGGTTAACCATCCGGCCATAGACCGCCGCAGGCAGCTGCCAGACTTTCCCGTCGATACGGCTGCGGATCTTCTGATCCAGATAGACGCCATAGATCGCCAGCAGGACGACGAAAACAATAAACAGCTTCAGCAGCAGCCAGAACCAGCCGCGCTTGCCACGAGGTTTACCCTTTTTGCCTTTCCCTTTACGTGGCGCAGGTGCGTCATCGTCATACTCATTGTCGACATCATCGTCGTACTCCTCATCTCTGAGGCGTCGACGCCCTGCCTTTTCTTTTGCCGGACGTGCAGGTCTTCCTTTACGTCCAATTGGCTCGCGGTCATTCCCCGCCATGCTTTCTCTCCGCAACTATCAGGCGCAAAGGCCCGATTCTCAGTTCTTCCCCCTGATGGAGGAAGAAGAAATCTCTCAAAATAAACCGTGTTTCTCCCTCTCCCTGTGGGAGAGGGCATCGCCGGGTGGCGCTGCGCTTACCCGGCCTACAAATACTACGAATACTTCTTCGTGCGCCGGGTGGGCGCAGTATTTGCCGGATCGTCCGGCCAGACATGTTTGGGATAACGCCCTTTCATCTCTTTTTGCACCTCGCGATAGCTCCCGGCCCAGAAAGCACCCAAATCGCGGGTGATCTGCAGCGGGCGCTGGGCCGGTGACAGTAGCTCCAGCACCAGCGGCACACGCCCCTGCGCAATGGCAGGCGTGGTCGCCTCGCCAAACATCTCCTGCATCCGTACCGCCAGCGCCGGAGGATTATCTTCATGATAACGAATGGCTATCCGGCTGCCGGTCGGCACAGTGTAATGCCCCGGAAGCTCGGTATCCAGACGTTGACGTAACGACCAGTCGGTTAAGTTCTGTAACGCCGCCTTCACATCCAGCGCTTTCAGCGCGCGCAGGGAGTGTACGCCACTCATTTGCGGCAGTAACCAGTTTTCCAGATCTGCCAGCAGCGAGGCATCGTCCACCGCGGGCCAGTCGTACTCCGGCAGCCACCTGGCTGCACAGTGTAAACGGATCCGGAACTGCTCCGCCTCCGGGGTCCAGTTCAGCACGCTGAGCCCTCTGTCGCGGATGCCGTTGAGCATCGCCTGATGCAGCTCCTCTTCCGAGGGCTTCGCCAGCGGTCTGACGTTCACCGTCAGGCGGCCAATCTGCGTGCGCCGCAGCGCCTTCAGGGTGCCCTGCGCCTCATCCCACTCCACGGTGTCGGACTGCTCCACCAGATCGGGGCAAGCACCGATCAGGGCATCGATATCCACGGCCAGGCCCAACAAAATGCGCGCGTCCGGCGACTGGCTGCCCTGCAGCAGCAGCGGGGCAATCAGCCACTCGTGACGGGTCATGGCGTCGTCGCTCTGCAGCATCGCCCCCATGCCGTTTGCCAGCTGGTAGCGGCCATCCAGCCCGCGACGGCGGGCGATGCGGTCGGGAAACGCCTTCGCCAGCAGCGCGGGCACCCGGTCGCTGTCCGGCGCCCCGCCCCGGCTGTTCAGTCGCGAACTCAGCTGCCGGGCGCGCTGCTGCCACTCCGGCTGATTGCGGGAGAAGGCCTGAGCCAGATCGCTGCTGGCCCCGCGCGGCGGCTGTTCAAGGATAGCGGCCAGTTTTGCCGCCGTCGCAATATCATCCTCATCCGACGCGCTGGCCAGCATCGCCGCCAGCCGCGGATCGTTGCCGAGCTTCGCCATCTTCTGACCAAAGGCGGTAAGCTGCTCCCCGGCCAGCGCCCCAAGCTGGGTTAACAAACGACGGGCCGCCGCAAGGTTAGTCGCTGGCGGCAGATCCAGCCAGTTTAACTGCGACGGATCCCGGCAGCCCCACTGCAGCAGCTCCATCAGCAGGCCGCTGAGATCGCTTTGCATGATTTCAGCTGTACCCTGCGCCGCAGCGCGCTCAGCCTGCTCAAACGGCGTGAGATGCAGGCAGATGCCCGGCTCCAGTCGCCCGGCACGCCCGGCGCGCTGGGTCATCGATGCCTGGCTGACGCGCTGGGTCAGCAGGCGGGTCAGGCCGCTGCGAGGGTCGAAATTCGCCACCCGCTCCTGGGCGGAGTCCACCACCAGCCGGATGCCTTCGATGGTCAGGCTGGTTTCGGCGATGTTGGTCGCCAGCACCACTTTACGCTGTCCTGCCGGGGCGGGCAGGATCGCTTTACGCTGCTCGGCAAGCGACAGCGCGCCATACAGTGGGCAGAGCACCACGTCATCGCCCACGCGACGCGCCAGTTGCTCCTGCACGCGCTGGATCTCAATCACGCCCGGTAAAAACAGCAGCAGCGAGCCCGGCTCCTGACGCAGCAGCTCGGCGGTCGCCACTGCCACCGCCTCGTCAAAGCGCAGTTGGGACGACAGCGACTGATAGCGGCGCTCCACCGGGAAGGTGCGGCCCTCAGAGATAAGGGTCGGCGCGTCCGGCAGCAGGCGCTGGAGCCGCTCGTTATCCAGGGTCGCGGACATGATCAGCAGCTTAAGATCGTCGCGCAGCCCCTGCTGAACGTCCAGCAGCAGCGCCAGGGCAAGATCCGCCTGCAGGCTGCGCTCGTGGAATTCATCAAGGATCACCAGCCCCACGCCGGTCAGCTCGGGATCGTGCTGCAGCATGCGGGTGAGGATCCCTTCGGTGACCACCTCCAGCCGGGTGTTCTCCCCGACGCAGGTTTCGGCCCGCATCCGGTAGCCAACCGTCTCCCCGGGCTTTTCGCCCAGCAGCTCCGCCAGACGCTGCGCCACGTTACGGGCCGCGATCCGGCGCGGTTCAAGCAGGATGATTTTGCCGTTGACCGACCCCCCGGCCAGAATTTGCAGCGGCAGCCACGTCGACTTCCCCGCACCGGTTGGCGCGTTCAGCAGAACCTGGGGGGCGTGTTGTAACGCGAGAAGGAGATCGGGAAGGACAGCAGCGACCGGCAACAAGGACACGAATGGCTCCAGAGGGTTAACTTTAGACGGCGTACATTGTAGCATCGCCACAATTCATTACCGAGTACCCCGTATGTCCGAGTCAAAAAGGTTGTTCTTTGCCATTGAAATGCCTGCCCCGATCCAGCGGCAGATCGTCCGCTGGCGCGCCGACCATTTTGCGCCGGAAGCGGGCCGCCCGGTGGCTGCCGCCAACCTGCACCTGACGCTGGCGTTTTTAGGGGATGTCAGCCCTGAAAAGCAGCAGGCGCTGGCGGCGATGGCCGGACGCATCCGCCAGCCGGGATTTACCCTGACCCTGGACGATGCCGGACAGTGGCTGCGCTCCCGGGTAGTGTGGCTGGGAACCCGCCAGCCGCCGCGGGGGCTATTGCAGCTGGCCAACATGCTGCGGGCCCAGGCGGCGCGCAGCGGCTGCTATCAGAGCCCGCAGCCCTTTCATCCGCATATCACGTTACTGCGCGACGCCAGCCATGCCGTCGCCATTCCGCCGCCGGGTTTTCAGTGGACGTTTCCGGTGAAGGAATTTGTCCTCTATGAGAGCCGTTTTGCCGGCGGGCGCACGCGCTATACGCCGCTTCAGCGCTGGACGCTGACCGAATAACAAGGAATCTGCATGCAGTTTACCCCTGCCCTACAACCCGCCACGCTGGTGCAACGCTATAAACGTTTTCTGGCCGATGTGGTGACACCTGAGGGCGTTGCCCTGACGCTGCACTGTCCCAATACCGGGGCGATGACCGGCTGCGCCACGCCGGGCGACACGGTGTGGTACTCCACCTCCACCAATATCAAGCGCAAATACCCGTACACCTGGGAAATAACCCAGACCGCCGACGGAGAATATATTTGCGTAAATACGCTGCGGGCAAACCAGTTGGTCAAAGAAGCGATTAGTCTGGATTTAATTCCTGAGCTGTGCGGCTATAAGACCCTAAAAAGCGAAGTGAAATATGGCAGCGAAAGCAGCAGAATTGACTTTATGTTGCAGGCAGACGATCGCCCCGAGTGCTATATTGAAGTGAAATCAGTGACGTTAGCTGAAAAGGACAATGGCTATTTTCCGGATGCGGTGACGCTGCGAGGGCAGAAGCACCTCCGGGAGCTCATAAGTGTAGCGGCGGCGGGCAAACGCGCCGTGCTGTTGTTTGCGGTTTTACATAGCGCAATTGCACGCTTTTCACCTGCCCGCCATATTGACCCTAAGTACGCGCAACTGTTGAATGAGGCACAAAAGCAGGGGGTGGAGGTTTTGGCTTATAAAGCGGAACTTTCTGCCGATAATATGACTCTGAGATCCGCTCTTCCCGTCTCGTTATAAAGGGGGCTGAGCGTTGGCTAATAAGTATTCTGGTCGTGTGCGCAAATACGCTTTTCCTCACAGGCTTGTCAAGTGTTACGTTTAGATAATTGCCATCTGGAAAAGCATCTGCTATTTATAGCGGCCTGATTTTTCCCCCAACACGGGGATCGATAGTGCGTGTTAAGGAGAAGCAACATGCAAGAAGGGCAAAACCGTAAAACATCGTCCCTGAGTATTCTCGCCATCGCTGGGGTGGAGCCGTATCAAGAGAAGCCGGGCGAAGAGTATATGAACGAAGCCCAGCTGTCGCACTTCAAGCGAATTCTTGAAGCATGGCGTAATCAACTCAGGGATGAAGTCGATCGCACCGTTACACATATGCAGGACGAAGCCGCTAACTTCCCGGATCCGGTAGACCGTGCCGCCCAGGAAGAGGAGTTCAGCCTCGAACTGCGTAACCGTGACCGCGAACGCAAACTGATTAAGAAGATTGAGAAGACGCTGAAAAAAGTCGAAGACGAAGATTTCGGCTTCTGCGAGTCCTGCGGTGTCGAAATCGGCATTCGTCGTCTGGAAGCCCGTCCAACAGCCGACCTGTGCATCGACTGCAAAACGCTGGCAGAAATCCGCGAAAAACAGATGGCCGGTTAATTCCAGCCCTGTCATAACGCTATCACAGGCGGGAGTCCTCTCCCGCCTGATTACTTTCTGCGCTGTGTAATTATGCCTGCTGACTATATTGGGCGCTTCGCGCCATCCCCTTCTGGCGAACTGCATTTTGGCTCGCTCATTGCCGCGCTTGGCAGCTATCTGCAAGCCCGTTCCCGACAGGGTATCTGGCGTGTGCGAATTGAAGATATCGACCCTCCTCGTGAAGTTCCCGGTGCAGCAGAGACCATTCTGCGTCAGCTGGAACATTACGGCCTGCACTGGGACGGCGACGTGCTGTGGCAGTCCCAACGGCACGACGCCTATCGCGAACGCCTTGCCTGGCTGCACGCCCAGGGTCTCTCGTATTACTGCACCTGTACCCGAGCCCGCATTCAGAGCGTCGGGGGCGTCTATGACGGCCACTGCCGCACGCTGCATCACGGCCCGGAAAACGCGGCGGTGAGAGTGGTGCAGGAGCATCCGGTGACCCGCTTTACCGATCGCTTACAGGGTGAACTCCACGCCGATGCGCGCCTGGCGGGAGAAGATTTTATTATCCACCGGCGGGACGGGCTGTTTGCCTATAACCTGGCGGTCGTGGTGGATGACCATTTCCAGGGGGTGACCGAAATTGTTCGCGGGGCGGATCTGATTGAACCTACCGTGCGGCAGATTTCGCTCTACCAGCTGTTTGGCTGGCCGGTTCCTGACTATATTCATCTGCCGCTGGTGGTGAATGAAAAAGGGATGAAACTCTCGAAACAGAATCATGCCCCCCCATTACCGACCGGCGATCCTCGCCCTGTTCTTATCAATGCTTTACAATTTCTAAACCAGGATGTAACAAATGAGTGGCAGGATCTGCGCACCGACGAATTGCTGGAAAAAGCGGTCTCCCGCTGGTCGCTAAATAGCGTGCCGAAAATCCAGCATTCTCAAATGCGTCTCGCTGAGCTATGATTAGCCGCTATTTTTTGTCCTGAATTCTGAAACACACACTACCGAGGTGTACTATTTTTACCCGAGTCGCTAATTTTTGCCGTAAGGTGCTGAGCCGCGATGAGAGCATGGCGGACGACGTCATTGTTCAAAATACGATGTCGGTTATTCCGCGCGAGCAGCATGCTATTTCCCGCAAAGATATCAGTGAAAACGCCCTGAAGGTCCTTTATCGTCTGAATAAAGCTGGCTATGAGGCGTATCTCGTTGGTGGCGGGGTGCGTGACTTACTGTTAGGCAAAAAGCCAAAAGATTTTGACGTGACCACCAGCGCCACGCCTGAGCAGGTGCGCAAATTATTCCGCAACTGCCGTCTGGTTGGCCGCCGCTTCCGTCTTGCCCACGTCATGTTTGGGCCGGAGATCATCGAAGTGGCCACCTTCCGTGGTCATCACGAAGGCACCCCATCAGACCGTACGACCTCTCAACAGGGTCAGAACGGCATGCTGCTGCGTGACAACATCTTTGGTTCTATCGAAGAAGATGCCCAGCGTCGCGATTTCACCATCAACAGCCTTTATTACAGCGTGGCTGACTTTACCGTCCGCGATTTCGTCGGTGGCGTACCGGATCTGAAAGCCGGCGTGATCCGCCTGATCGGCAACCCGGAGACGCGCTACCGTGAAGATCCGGTGCGTATGCTGCGTGCCGTGCGGTTCGCCGCCAAGCTGGATATGCGCATCAGCCCTGAGACCGCCGAGCCGATCCCGCGCCTGGCAACGCTGATCAACGATGTGCCTCCGGCGCGTCTGTTTGAAGAGGCGCTGAAGCTGCTGCAGGCGGGCCACGGTTTTGCCACCTATCAGCTGCTGCGCGAATACAGCCTGTTCCAGCCCCTGTTCCCGACCATTACGCGCAACTTCACCGAACAAGGTGACAGCGCGATGGAACGCATCATTGACCAGGTGCTGAAGAATACCGATAACCGCATTCAGAACGATATGCGCGTTAATCCGGCGTTCCTCTTTGCGGCGATGTTCTGGTATCCGCTGCTGGAAACGGCGCAGAAGATTGCCCAGGAAAGCGGCCTTGCCTACTACGATGCCTTCGCGCTGGCCGCCAACGACGTGCTGGATGAAGCCTGCCGTTCGCTGGCGATCCCGAAACGCATTACCACGCTGGTACGTGATATCTGGCAGCTTCAGCTGCGGATGTCCCGTCGTCAGGGTAAACGCGCCTGGAAGTTAATGGAGCATCCAAAATTCCGCGCCGCTTACGATCTGATGGCCCTGCGTGCCGAAGCCGAAAACAACCGCGAGCTGCAGCTTCTGGTGCAGTGGTGGGGTGAATTCCAGGTTTCCGCCCCGCCGGCGCAGAAAGACATGCTCACCGACCTCGATGAAGAGCCAGCCCCGCGTCGTCGTCACCGTCGTCCACGCAAGCGCGCCCCACGTCGCGAAGGCGCGGCATGACGCTTGCGTATATCGCCATCGGCAGCAATCTGGCCTCTCCGCTGGAGCAGGTTAATGCTGCCGTCCAGGCGCTGGGCGACGTCCCGCAATCCCGCGTTGTCGCCCTCTCCGCCTTTTACCGCACCCCTCCGCTGGGCCCGCAGGATCAGCCCGACTACCTGAACGCCGCCATCGCGCTGGAAACGAACCTTAGCGCCGACGCGCTGCTGGACAACACCCAGCGCATCGAGCTGCAGCAGGGGCGCGTACGTAAGGAAGAGCGCTGGGGACCGCGTACTCTGGATCTCGACATCATGCTGTTTGGCGATGCGGTGATTAACACCGAACGCCTGATTGTGCCGCATTACGACATGAAAAATCGCGGCTTTATGCTCTGGCCGCTGTTTGAAATTGCCCCCGATCTGATCTTCCCTGACGGTGAAAGCCTCCGCGCCCTGCTGGCGCAGCTGAACGCCGAAAAACCGGCCCGCTGGTAACAGCAAATTTCTGCTGATTAACCACGAAATATTTGTGGTTAATCGGTTGCCTAAAATCATTGTTCCCTCGAATGTTACTGTTAGAATGCGCAAAGATTCGCTTTGGGCTATCAGGAAACAGTATGAAACCAACCACCATCGCCACCTTGCAGAAATGCAAGCAGGACAAGCAGCGCTTCGCCACCATTACGGCCTATGACTACAGCTTCGCAAAACTCTTTGCCGAAGAGGGTATCAACGTCATGCTGGTCGGCGACTCGTTAGGGATGACGGTCCAGGGACATGACTCCACCCTGCCAGTGACGGTAGACGATATTGCTTATCACACCCGGGCGGTGCGCCGCGGGGCACCGGCCTGCCTGCTGCTCGCCGATCTGCCGTTTATGGCCTACGCCACGCCGGAGCAGGCGTTTGAAAGTGCCGCCACCGTGATGCGCGCCGGGGCCAACATGGTCAAAGTGGAAGGCGGCGCCTGGCTGGTTGACACCGTCCGCATGCTGACCGAGCGCGCGGTGCCGGTCTGCGGTCATCTGGGATTAACCCCGCAGTCGGTCAATATCTTTGGCGGCTACAAGGTGCAGGGGCGCGGTGACGCCGCCCAGACGCTGTTTGATGATGCGCTGGCCTTAGAAGCCGCAGGCGCACAGCTGCTGGTGCTGGAGTGCGTGCCGGTGGCGCTGGCGAAACGCATCACCGAGGCGCTCTCTATTCCGGTGATCGGCATTGGTGCCGGTAACGTCACCGACGGCCAGATCCTGGTGATGCACGATGCGTTTGGTATTACCGGCGGGCACATCCCGAAATTTGCGAAGAATTTCCTTATCGACGCAGGCGACATGCGCGGCGCAGTCAGGCAGTATATTGCCGACGTTGAATCGGGTGTTTACCCGGGTGAAGAACACAGTTTCCAGTAAGGAGTCTTGTTGTGCTAATCATTGAAACCCTGCCGCTGCTGCGCCAGCATATTCGCCGCCTGCGCCAGGAAGGTAAACGTATCGCGCTGGTGCCTACCATGGGCAACCTGCATGACGGTCATATGAAGCTGGTGGACGAAGCCAAAGCCCGCGCCGATGTGGTGGTGGTGAGTATTTTCGTCAACCCGATGCAGTTTGACCGCGCCGACGACCTGGCCCGCTACCCGCGCACGCTGCAGGAAGATTGCGAGAAGCTGAAAAAGCATCAGGTTGATTTCGTCTTCTCCCCGGCCCCGAATGATGTCTATCCGAAGGGCACCGAAGAGACCACCTTTGTGGATGTGCCGGGCATCTCCACCATGCTCGAAGGGGCCAGCCGACCGGGTCATTTCCGCGGCGTCTCTACCATCGTCAGCAAGCTGTTTAACCTGGTGCAGCCGGATATCGCCTGCTTCGGTGAGAAAGACTTCCAGCAGCTGGCGCTGATCCGCAAGATGGTGGCCGACATGGGCTACGACATTGACATCGTTGGCGTGCCCATCGTGCGCGCCAAAGACGGCCTGGCGCTGAGCTCGCGCAACGGCTATCTGACGCCAGACCAGCGCAAAATCGCGCCGGGCCTGTACAAAGTGATGAGTGCCATGGTCGAAAAGCTGCAGCAGAAAGCGCTCAGCAGCGAAGAGATTATCGCCATTGCCGAACAAGAGCTGAATGAAAAAGGTTTCCGGGCTGATGATATTCAGATCCGCGATGCCGATACGCTGCTGGAACTGTCTGCCACCAGCAAACGCGCGGTTATCCTGGTTGCTGCGTGGCTCGGTCAGGCGCGCCTGATCGACAATACAGTCGTTGAACTGGCTCAGTAACTATTGAGCTGCTAGATAGCTAACGGATTAGTTTCCCTCCCCACTTGCGGGCAAGTGGGTTACGAAGAAGAGTAAAGGTAACATCATGATTCGCAAAATGCTGCAAGGTAAGCTTCACCGTGTGAAGGTCACTCAGGCCGATCTGCACTATGAAGGCTCCTGCGCGATCGATCAGGATTTTCTCGACGCGGCGGGTATTCTTGAAAACGAAGCCATTGATATCTGGAATGTGAGCAACGGCAATCGTTTCTCAACCTATGCTATCGCGGCAGAACGGGGCTCTAAAATCATCTCCGTGAACGGTGCGGCAGCGCACTGTGCCAACGTGGGTGACATCGTCATCATCGCGAGCTTTGTCATGATGTCCGACGAAGAAGCCCGCCGCTGGCAGCCGAAAGTCGCCTACTTCGAAGGTGACAACGAGATGAAACGCACCGCGAAAGCGATCCCTGTCCAGGTTGCCTGATCCTAACCCCGCGGCTGATTGCTGATCAGCCGCGACATGGTCTCTAAAGAATCCGTTCTGAGAACGTACAAGCGCTTCAGTAAGAACGGATTATCTCCCGGTTTCACCTTCCCTTTTACCGTCGTCACCGCCAGGTGGAAACCGGCATCATTCGCCGCTTTCACCGCGATATCGTTGTAGCCGCCAAACGGGTACGAGAGATAGAGCACGTGCGGGTTAAACTGCGCCAGCGCCCGACGGGAGTGTTTGAAATCCATCAGGATATTGTGATAGCTGCGGCTCAGCAGGATCGGATGGCGATTTGCATCCACCCGGTGCAGGAAATGGGTGTGCGACTGCACGTCAAACACATCCTGGATCTCCCGCAGCTCGGAAATGCTCATAAACTGCAGCGACTTCGGATCCCATTTCAGGGGATGGGCTTTGATCCTGGAGGAGATAATAAACGCCGTGGCGTGAAAGCCGTATTGCTTCAGGATCGGCCAGGCGTAGCGGCTGACCGATTTCAGACCGTCGTCAAAGGTGATCACCACCGCCCGGGCCGGCAGGTTCATCTTATTGCGCACGTAGCCTTCGAGCTGATACAGGCTCAACGTGGCGTACCCCTGGTCACGTAGCCAGGCCATCTGGTTGTTGAAGGCGCGGACGCTGGTGGTGGTTGAGGTATGGCGGAAACGGGTGTTCTCTTCGCCACGCAGAATATGGTGATAGGTCAGCACCGGCAGGCCGTTATCCTCCTGCGCATCCAGGCTGCTGACCCAGGCCAGGCGGTTGGCGATGCGGATCTGATACCAGGTCTGATTCAGGCGATCCTTGAGCTTGTTGAGGATCGGATAACGCAGATTGTCCGCCAGGGTGCCGAACGGGGCGCTGCCTGCGCTGGGCGCGTTGTAGACCGGAGTATCCTTCCAGGTGATCAAGTTCTGGTTGCTGAGCGGCTTGTTCAGATCGCCAAGGCTATCCTCCACCCGCTGTTTCCCCTGCACCTCGCCCAGATGCCCTTTGTCGATAAAGCCGGTGCCAAAGCCAAAGCGGAACTCATAGTAATCCGCCGACGTAGGAACGACCGCCACGATCTGCCCGGCACGCACGTTGCCCACCGTCACAACGTTGTTGCCCACCTGGGCCCAGATAGCCGCATCCTCGGTAGTTTGCATATAGCGGGCCAGAGCCCCTTGCTGGCTTAACAGACTGGCAGATGCGCCGCCGGAGATCAGCAGCAGAAGCAGGAAAAGGATGCGCGCGGACATAGTTGAAAGTTATTCAGGACGAAAATCGGACGCCATTGTAACAAAAGCGTCAGCAATACCAATGCTTAATATTTCTCCAGCCCGTGGAGCAGGACAAAGGGCGGGTTTTTCTGCTGCTGATGCCACAGGCTGCTGACGTCCGGCGCGCCGCGGGCCACGATGGTGTCGCGAAAGCCGCTGCTGTCGGTCATTTCGCGCAGGGGATACATCATCTCCAGCAGCGGCAAGCTGATGCCGGAGATCACTTCGCAGTTCTCATGCTTGTGGCTCAGTAACGCCGCCGCGCGATACGGCGCCGCGCCGGAGATATCGGTCAGAAAGATCACCCCGTCACCGCTGTCGACCTGATGCTGGGCATCGCACAGCATGCGGCTGAGCATATTACTGCTGAGGCCACGCCAGAAATTCACCACCTGGCACTGCGTCAGCGGCCCAAAGCGGACGGCGAGTTGATCCGCCATCTGCTGCGCATGTTCATCATGACACGTTATTACCCAACCCAGCATCGTCACCTCTCATCAGAAAGGGGTAGTTTAGCGGCAGGGAGAAGAATCGGAGGTGACTGTGGTCAATAAAGCAGCCCGGCCGCAGAACGCCGCCGGGCATGAGGATTAGCTGCGCAGTCCGCGTCCGCGCTGGATCAGGTTCCAGCACAGCAGGTAGAAGGCAACGATAAAGATCACCAGCACGCCAACGGTGGTCGCCAGCGGCACGTCGGAAATCCCGAGGAAGCCAAAGCGGAAGCCGCTGATCATATAGACGATCGGGTTCAGGTGTGACAACCCCTGCCAGAACGGCGGCAGCAGCGTCAGGGAGTAGAACACCCCGCCGAGATAGGTCAGCGGCGTCAGGACGAAGGTCGGGATCAGGCTGATGTCGTCAAAGGTTTTGGCGAACACCGCGTTCAGCAGGCCCGCCAGCGAGAACAGCACCGCCGTCAGCAGCAGCGTCAGGCCGACAAACAGCCAGGAGTGAACCTGGAACGGCACGAAGAACAGCGAAATGGCCGTGACCAGCACGCCGACGCAAAGCCCGCGCGCCACCCCGCCGCCGACGTAACCGGCGATAATAACATGCGTAGGCACCGGGGCCACCAGCAGCTCCTCAATGTTGCGCTGGAACTTGGCGCTGAAGAACGATGACGCCACGTTGGCGTAGGCGTTGGTGATCACCGCCATCATGATCAGGCCCGGCACGATAAACTGCATGTAGGTGAAGCCGTGCATCTCACCGATCCGCGAGCCGATCAGGTTGCCGAAGATAATAAAGTAGAGGGTCATGGTGATCACCGGCGGCACCAGGGTCTGGATCCAGATGCGCATAAAGCGGTTGATCTCTTTGGCCCAGATACTTTTCAGCGCCACCCAGTAAAGCTGCATCATGCGCGATCTCCTTGTTTCTCATGGACCAGCGAGACGAACAGCTCTTCCAGTCGGTTTGCTTTGTTACGCATACTTAATACCTGAATCCCCTGCTGGCTCAGCTGGCTGAAGACGCTGTTGATCCCCTGCTCGCGCAGCACTTCCACTTCCAGCGTTGAGGTATCCACAAGGCGGTACTGATAGCCTTCCAGCTTCGGCAGCGGGCTTTTCGCCGCCAGATCGAGAATAAAGGTTTCTGATTTCAGCTTGGAGAGCAGCGCTTTCATCGAGGTGTTTTCCACCAGCTCGCCGTGCTGAATGATGCCGATGTTACGACAAAGCATCTCAGCCTCTTCCAGATAGTGGGTGGTGAGGATGATCGTGGTGCCTTTGTCGTTCAAATCCTTCAAAAAACCCCACATCGAGCGGCGAAGTTCAATATCCACCCCGGCGGTAGGCTCATCCAGTATCAGCAGTTTTGGCTCATGCATCAGGGCGCGGGCAATCATCAGACGACGCTTCATGCCGCCGGACAGCATCCGCGCACGTTCGTTGCGTTTTTCCCACAGATCGAGCTGTTTAAGGTATTTTTCGCTGCGCTCAACCGCCTCTTTGCGCTCCACGCCGTAGTAGCCTGCCTGGTTCACCACAATCTGCTGAACGGTCTCAAACGGATTGAAGTTAAACTCCTGCGGCACCAGCCCCAGCTGGCGTTTGGCGTTGACCACGTCTTTCTCCAGGTCATAGCCAAACACGCTTACCCGGCCGGAGGTTTTATTCACCAGCGAGCTGATAATCCCGATGGTGGTGGATTTACCTGCCCCGTTAGGCCCCAGAAGCGCATAAAAATCACCGGCTTCTACTTTGAGATCTATGCCGCGCAGCGCCTGGACGCCCCCCGGATAGGTTTTTTTAAGTTGCTCAAGCTCAAGTGCAATCGCCATGAATTAAACTTACCTATAGTTCTGACACACGTTGTGTGGTTTCATTAAAAGTCGGGTTACCCTATAGTAGCGCAACGCAATCACTCGGTTACAGGCCGTTAGCCTCCATGAATGACATAGATACACTCATCAGCAATAACGCACTATGGTCAAAGATGCTGCTGGAAGAAGATTCCGGATTTTTTGAGAAACTGTCTAAAGCGCAGAAACCCCGCTTTCTCTGGATTGGATGCTCCGACAGCCGCGTTCCGGCTGAACGTCTGACCGGCCTCGAACCTGGCGAACTGTTCGTCCACCGCAACGTTGCAAACCTGGTGATCCACACCGACCTGAACTGCCTGTCGGTGGTGCAGTATGCCGTTGATGTTCTTGAAGTGGAACACATCATTATTTGCGGTCACTACGGCTGCGGCGGCGTCCAGGCGGCGGTTGAAAACACGGAACTGGGTCTTATCGACAACTGGCTGCTGCACATTCGTGATATCTGGTTCAAACATAGCTCACTGCTGGGGCAAATGCCGCAGGAGCGTCGCCTGGATACCCTGTGCGAACTGAACGTGATGGAACAGGTCTACAACCTGGGCCACTCCACTATTATGCGCTCAGCCTGGAAACGCGGGCAGAAAGTGACGATCCACGGCTGGGCCTACGGTATTCATGATGGCCTGTTGCGGGATCTGGACGTGACCGCCACCAACCGGGAAACCCTGGAGCAGCGCTACCGTCAGGGCCTGTCCAACCTTACCCAGAAGCACGATAACCACAAATAAAAAAGCCGGGTGGCGGCTTCGCCTTACCCGGCCTACAACGGCACGTCCCGTAGGCCCGGTAAGCGGAGCGCCACCGGGCAATACCCACCTTATTCGTCCAGCAGCACCACTTTGCCGACATACGGCAGATGGCGATAGCGCTGGGCGTAGTCAATGCCGTAACCCACCACGAATTCATCCGGGATTGAGAAACCGACAAACTCCACGGGAACGTTCACCTCACGGCGGGTCGGTTTGTCCAGCAGGGTGCAAATCGCCAGCGATTTAGGGCCACGCAGGCTGAGAATTTCGCGCACTTTTGACAGGGTGTTACCGGAATCGATGATGTCTTCCACGATCAGGACATCTTTACCGCGAATGTCTTCATCCAGGTCTTTGAGAATTTTCACATCACGGGTGGTCGACATGCCGCTGCCATAGCTGGAGGCGGTCATAAAATCGACTTCATGGGATACCTGCACTTCGCGGCAGAGATCGGCCATAAACATGAAGGAACCGCGTAACAGACCCACCAGCACCATTTCGCTGCCGCTGTCTTTGTAGTGTTCGGTGATCTGACGACCGAGTTCGGCGATACGCGCTTTGATCTCCGCTTCCGGGATCATCACTTCAACAGTATGTTTCATTTTACTAACCGTATGATTTTATAACGAATTTCTCAATGCCGATGGATTCGCGTCCGGCATCGCTTCATAAGCCCTGAAGTATACCAGCAAATGAATCCTCCTGGCGCATCAGTTCATAAAAGCCAGATTTGTGATTCCGATCACACTTGTTAAAGCCTATAATTAATTGCTACTAAATAATTAACAAACTTATAGAGTGTCTTTTATGGCGGAAACAAAAATCCAACATTCACGTTTACTCGTGAGGCTAACAGCGCTGTTCGCTGCATTCTGCGGACTGTATCTGTTAATCGGCGGGGTGTGGCTGGTGGCCATTGGTGGCTCCTGGTACTACCCGGTTGCAGGCATCGTCATGCTTGGCGTGACGTTCCTTCTATGGCGCAGTAAACAATCGGCACTGTGGCTCTACGCTGCCCTGCTGCTGGCTACGATGATTTGGGGCGTATGGGAGGTCGGCTTTGACTTCTGGGCCCTGACGCCGCGTAGCGATATTCTGGTCTTCTTCGGTATCTGGCTGATCCTGCCCTTCGTCTGGCGTCGCCTGCTGGTGCGCTCCAGCGGTGCGGTTGCCGCGCTGGTGGTGGCATTGCTGATCACCGGCGGAATGCTGACCTGGGCGGGCTTTAACGATCCGCAGGAAGTGAAAGGTACCCTGAATGCGGATTCAACCCCTGCAGCGGCGATCTCTGAGGTAGCCGATGCCGACTGGCCTGCCTACGGGCGTAACCAGGAAGGTCAGCGCTACTCCCCGCTGAAACAGATTAATGCCGATAACGTGCACAATCTGAAAGAAGCCTGGGTATTCCGTACCGGCGATCTGAAACAAGCGAACGATCCGGGCGAACTGACCAACGAAGTGACCCCGATTAAAGTGGGCAACATGCTCTACCTGTGTACCGCCCACCAGCGTCTGTTCGCGCTTGATGCGGCCACCGGTAAAGAGAAATGGCACTTCGATCCGCAGCTGAAAACAAACAATCAGTTCCAGCACGTGACCTGCCGTGGCGTCTCTTATCACGAAGCACGCGCTGATAACGCCAGCCCGGAAGTTATCGCCGACTGTCCGCGTCGCATCATGCTGCCGGTGAACGACGGTCGTCTGTTTGCCCTTAACGCTGAAACCGGCAAGCTGTGCGAAACCTTTGCCAACAAAGGCGTGCTGAACCTGCAGACCAACATGCCGGATCAGACCCCGGGTCTGTATGAGCCGACTTCCCCGCCGATCATCACCGATAAAACCATCGTGATTGCCGGTTCGGTAACGGATAACTTCTCCGTTCGCGAAACCTCTGGCGTGATCCGCGGCTTTGACGTCAACACCGGTAAGCTGCTGTGGGCCTTCGATCCGGGTGCGAAAGATCCAAACGCTATCCCGTCGGATGAACACACCTTCACCTTCAACTCGCCAAACTCCTGGGCACCTGCTGCCTATGACGCGAAGCTGGACCTGGTTTATCTGCCGATGGGCGTGACCACGCCGGATATCTGGGGTGGCAACCGTACGCCGGAGCAGGAGCGTTACGCCAGCTCTGTCGTGGCCCTGAATGCGACAACCGGGAAACTGGCGTGGAGCTACCAGACCGTTCACCACGATCTGTGGGATATGGACATGCCGTCCCAGCCGACGCTGGCCGACATTACCGTTAACGGTAAAACCGTACCGGTGATCTATGCTCCGGCTAAAACCGGCAACATCTTCGTGCTGGACCGTCGTAACGGCGAGCTGGTCGTACCGGCACCGGAAAAACCGGTTCCGCAGGGTGCGGCAAAAGGCGACTACGTCACTAAAACCCAGCCGTTCTCCGATCTGAGCTTCCGTCCGAAGAAAGATCTCAGCGGGGCGGACATGTGGGGCGCCACCATGTTCGACCAGCTGGTGTGCCGCGTGATGTTCCATCAGATGCGCTATGAAGGCATCTTCACCCCGCCGTCCGAGCAGGGTACGCTGGTGTTCCCGGGTAACCTGGGGATGTTCGAATGGGGCGGTATCTCCGTTGATCCGAACCGTCAGGTGGCGATTGCCAACCCGATGGCGCTGCCGTTTGTCTCTAAACTGATCCCACGCGGCCCGGGCAACCCGATGGAACAGCCGAAAGACGCGCAGGGTACCGGGACTGAATCCGGCATTCAGCCGCAGTACGGCGTGCCGTACGGCGTAACGCTGAACCCGTTCCTGTCTCCGTTTGGCCTGCCGTGTAAACAGCCTGCCTGGGGTTATATTTCAGCGCTGGATCTGAAAACCAACCAGGTCGTCTGGAAAAAACGTATTGGTACGCCACAGGACAGCATGCCGTTCCCGATGCCGATCCCGGTGCCGTTCAATATGGGTATGCCGATGCTGGGTGGCCCAATCTCCACCGCCGGTAACGTGCTGTTCATTGGTGCGACCGCGGACAACTACCTGCGTGCATACAACATGAGCAACGGTGAAAAACTGTGGCAGGGTCGCCTGCCAGCCGGTGGACAGGCCACACCGATGACCTATGAAGTGAATGGCAAGCAGTTCGTTGTCATCTCTGCCGGTGGTCACGGTTCGTTTGGTACGAAGATGGGCGACTACATTGTTGCTTATGCGCTGCCTGACGACGCGAAGTAACTAAAAAGCCGGGTGGCGGCTACGCCTTACCCGGCCTACGGTTCGTGCACATCTTGTTTTGTAGGCCCGGTAAGCGTTAGCGCCACCGGGCTTTTTTACACCGTGAACCCCAGCATCATCCCGGTATCTTCATGCTCCAGCAGATGGCAGTGCGCCATATAGGCGTACTCTTTCGGCGCGTCATGATCGAACTTCACTAGCACCTCGCTCACCCCACCCTCTACGCGTACCGTGTCTTTCCAGCCCGCACGATGTACTGCTGGCGGCCTGCCGTTTTCCGTCAGGATGCGGAACTGAGTACCGTGAATATGGAATGGATGCAGCATCATGTCGCCCTCGCCTGAGATCACCCAGCGCTCGTACTGCCCTTTGGCAGCAGCAAACTGCGGGGTGTGCATATCGAAGGCTTTGCCGTTAATCCGGTTGCCGTTACGGAAATCAAACCCGTGCATGCTGTGATCCATCTGGCCGTGATTCATATGGCCCATCTGGCCGTGATGCATCCCCGCCATCGCCTGGTCGCCATACTTCTTCATCAATGCCTGCATGCCCATCATATCGAGCATCGGATCCATCGACAGCTGGAGCTTGCGCTGGGTCACTCCTTCGAGCGACGGCAGAACGGGCATTTTGGCCAGCGTATCCGGCAACGCGCCCGAGGCGGTGACCAGCAGCGGCTGAATGCGCAGCACCGGCTGCGGTTTATCGAATGGCGCCACCGCCATCCCCATCTGGCTCACCGGCAGAGTAATCAGGTCAAACGGCTTGCCGTCGCTGATGTCCACCAGCACTTCAAAACGCTCGCCCATCAGCATCGGCAGTTCGGTCACTTTAACCGGCTCAGCCAGCAGTCCGCCGTCGCTGGCAACGACGTATAGCGGTCGCTTATCGCTGGCCGCGAAGTTGAGCGAGCGGGCGTTACAGCCGTTTAGCAGTCGCAGGCGCAGCCAGCCTTTCGGCGCATTGTGCTGGGGGTAAATCGCCCCGTTGGTCAGCAGGGTGTCGCCAAACCAGCCCACCGCGGCGCTCATCACATCCAGCTGATAGTCAATTTGCCCGTCGGCGGTAAATTTCTTGTCCTGCACGACTACCGGCACATCGTCGATGCCCCACTGCTTCGGCAGGCGCAGCAGGCGGCTTTCGTCATCATCAATCAGGACCAACCCGGCTAATCCCATCGCCACCTGATGCCCGGTCTTGCCGTGCTGATGGGGATGGAACCAGCAGGTTGCCGCTCGTTGCTCCGGCGTAAAGGTCACCGTCCGCTGGCCGCCTGGCTTAATGATGCCGTGCGGGCCGCCGTCTACCTCTCCCGGCACTTCCAGACCGTGCCAGTGGACGGTGGTCTCTTCGTTCAGGGTGTTGTGGATGTTAACGGTCAGCGCTTTTCCCTTGCGCAGCTGGATAGCCGGGCCCAGCAGGTTGCCGTTGTAGCCCCAGGTGGTGGCGTTGTGTGGTCCAAACGTGGTTTTGCCCGCCTGCACCACCAGGCGCACCTGATTACGCGCATCAGGGGTGAGTAAATTCGGGATAGGCAAAACGGGCCGGTCGGCGGCAAAAGCCGCGCGGCTCCAGAGCGGAAGCGCACTGGCGACACCCAGGGCGGCAGAATATTTTAAAAAATCACGGCGTTGCATGTTCATCTCCTTATTCGCAGCAGTCGATCTCCTGAGCATAAACCCTCCCCTTGCCGGAAGGTCAAGAAAAGCAGCAATAATAAAGATCGTCGCACCGGCGGGAAGTGTGCTAACGTTGAATTTCCGTGACGTATTGGTAGAAGCAATGAAGACGTTTTTCCGAACAATCCTGTTCACCACACTAATGATGGGCTGCGCAAACAGCTATGCGCTGAGTGAAAATGAAGCCGAAGATATGGCGGATTTAACGGCGGTGTTTGTGTTTCTGAAAAACGACTGCGGCTACCAGAACTTACCTAACGGCCAGATCCGTCGCGCACTGGTCTTTTTTGCTCAGCAGAACCAGTGGGATCTGAGCAACTACGACAGTTTCGATATGAAAACCCTCGGTGAAGACAGCTACCGCGATCTCAGCGGCATCGGCATCCCTACGGCAAAAAAATGTAAAGCCCTGGCTCGCGACTCGCTGAGCCTCCTCGCCTACGTTAAGTAACTCTTCTCCCGATGCCCCTTTGCTGAATTTATGACCGTGCAACCACGGTCATTGTTAGCTATGATGTTGCCCCCGTTTTAAGCGGGTGTTAACAAAGGAGGTATCATCCCATGGCCGAAAAAAATGTGTGGCATGAAACGCTGCATGACCATTTTGGGCAGTACTTTGCCATTGATAACGTGCTCTATCATGAGAAAACCGATCATCAGGATCTGATCATTTTCGAAAACGCGGCCTTTGGCCGGGTGATGGCGCTGGATGGCGTGGTGCAAACCACAGAACGTGATGAATTCATCTATCATGAAATGATGACTCACGTCCCGCTGCTGGCGCACGGCAACGCGAAACATGTCCTGATTATCGGCGGCGGCGACGGCGCTATGCTGCGCGAAGTGTCCCGCCACAAATCCATCGAAAGCATCACCATGGTCGAGATCGACGCTGGCGTGGTCTCCTTCTGTCGCCAGTATCTGCCTAACCACAATGCCGGTAGCTACGACGATCCGCGCTTCACGCTGGTCATCGACGATGGCGTTAATTTTGTTAACCAGACGACGCGCACCTTCGATGTGATCATCTCCGACTGCACCGACCCGATTGGGCCAGGGGAGAGCCTGTTTACCTCGGCGTTCTACGAGGGCTGCAAACGCTGCCTGAATCCCGGCGGTGTCTTTGTGGCCCAGAACGGCGTCTGCTTCCTGCAGCAGGACGAGGCCATCGACAGCCACCGTAAGCTGAGCCACTACTTTACTGACGTCAGCTTCTACCAGGCGGCGATCCCGACTTACTACGGCGGCGTGATGACCTTTGCCTGGGCGACGGACAACGAAGCCCTGCGCCATCTCTCTACCGGCATTATTCAGGCGCGCTTCCAGCAAGCGAATCTGGCCTGCCGCTACTACAATCCGGCCGTGCATACCGCAGCCTTTGCCTTACCACAATATTTGCAAGATGCTCTGAGGGGGTGAATGAATTGAAAAAGCTGAAACTGCATGGCTTTAACAACCTGACCAAAAGCCTGAGTTTTTGTATTTACGATATCTGCTATGTAAAAACGGCGGAAGAGCGCGATGGTTATATCGCCTATATCGATGAACTCTATAACGCCAACCGACTGACCGAGATCCTGTCAGAAACCTGCTCTATTATCGGCGCCAATATCCTGAACATCGCCCGTCAGGATTATGAACCCCAGGGTGCCAGCGTGACCATTCTGGTCAGCGAAGAGCCCGTTGATCCTGGGCTCATCGACCATACCGAGCACCCCGGCCCGCTGCCGGAGGCGGTGGTTGCCCATCTCGATAAGAGCCATATCTGCGTGCATACCTACCCGGAGAGCCATCCTGAGGGCGGGTTATGTACCTTCCGCGCCGATATAGAAGTCTCGACCTGCGGCGTGATCTCCCCGCTCAATGCGCTGAATTACTTAATTCATCAGCTTGAGTCTGACATCGTGACCATCGACTATCGCGTGCGCGGCTTTACCCGTGATATCAACGGTATGAAGCACTTTATCGATCATGAAATTAACTCGATTCAGAACTTCATGTCCGAGGATATGAAAGCGCTGTATGACATGATGGATGTAAACGTCTATCAGGAGAATATCTTCCATACCAAGATGCTGCTTAAGGAGTTCGATCTTAAGCACTACATGTTCCATACCCGGCCGGAAGATTTAAGCGAAGAAGAGCGCAAGGTCATTACCGACCTGCTGTGGAAAGAGATGCGTGAAATTTACTACGGCCGCAATATCGCGACCGTATAAGACCCGTCTGGAGCAGGGACGCTCCTGATATTATTTCTGTTTCACAAACTCGCGGTAGGCCGCTACCACCTGCAGAAAATCCTCTACGCCGCACAGCGACAGACTCTCTTCATCGTAGTAGCTCATCCCCTCTTCCATCTCGTCGCCGGAAAACTCCAGCTGATTGGCGCGAACCATGACCTCTTCGCCGTCCATCCACAGCGTGTATTCATGGCCGGCACGTTGCCAGGATCGTTCACTGCCTTTTACCGTGCGTGCAGCCTGTTCCACTTCATCGAGCAGGCTCAGGTTCTCTTTCACTTCCTCATTGAACCAGTGACCGACCACTTCGTGGCCCATCGACATACGCACTTTCACCACACCGGTGATATCACGCAGAAATTCGTAATCCATAGTATTTTCCTCTGCAAAGCTCTTGCAGTAATTATCGCAGCCCGGAGGAAGAAAAAAAGCGGAACGGGTGGAAGGAATGAAAATAAAAAACCCACCGCAGTTGCGATGGGTTTTGTAGGCCCGGTAAGCGTAGCGCCACCGGGCGGTGGGTCAGGTGCGGTCTGGTGCCCTCACCCTGGCCCTCTCCTTTAGTCCGAGGGAACAAACACTAAAAACCGTCTCTGAAGAGACGGTTTTGCTGTTTATACTGCGGTCTGGAAGATAACCCCGTCCGCTTTCTCGGTGTACTGAGAGAGCTGGTCGAAGTTCAGATAGCGATAGGTATCCACCGCTGTCTTATCAACCTGAGCCACAAAGGTCTGGTACTCTTCCGGCGTTGGCAGTTTGCCAATCAGCGCCGCAACCGCCGCCAGCTCCGCAGAGGCCAGGTAGACGTTTGCCCCCGTTCCTAAACGGTTCGGGAAGTTACGGGTTGAGGTAGAAACCACCGTCGCACCGTCCGCCACGCGCGCCTGGTTACCCATACAGAGGGAACAGCCAGGGATTTCGATACGCGCGCCGCTCTTACCAAACACGCTGTAGTAACCCTCTTCGGTCAGCTGCGCCGCGTCCATACGGGTTGGCGGAGCCACCCACAGACGAGTTGGCAGCTGGCCTTTATGGGTATCAAGCAGTTTACCGGCCGCACGGAAGTGACCGATGTTGGTCATGCAGGAGCCGATGAACACTTCGTCAATCTTGTCGCCCTGAACGTCAGAGAGCAGACGCGCGTCGTCCGGATCGTTCGGCGCACACAGGATTGGCTCTTTAATGTCGGCCAGATCGATGTCGATCACTGCGGCATATTCTGCATCAGCGTCGGCTTCCAGCAGCTGTGGATCCGCCAGCCATTTCTCCATGCCCTGAATACGACGCTCCAGAGTACGGCGGTCGCCGTAGCCTTCTGCAATCATCCACTTCAGCAGCACGATGTTGGAGGTCAGGTACTCTTCGATTGGTGCCTGGTTCAGCTTGATGGTACATCCGGCAGCAGAACGCTCAGCGGACGCATCGGTCAGTTCGAACGCCTGCTCCACTTTCAGATCCGGCAGACCTTCGATCTCGAGGATACGGCCAGAGAAGATGTTCTTCTTGCCCTTCTTCTCAACGGTCAGCAGGCCCTGCTTGATAGCGTACAGCGGGATCGCATGCACCAGGTCGCGCAGGGTGATGCCCGGCTGCATTTTACCTTTGAAACGCACCAGAACGGATTCCGGCATGTCCAGCGGCATTACGCCGGTCGCAGCCGCAAACGCCACCAGGCCGGAGCCCGCCGGGAAGGAGATCCCAATCGGGAAACGGGTGTGGGAGTCACCACCGGTACCCACGGTATCTGGCAGCAGCATACGGTTCAGCCAGGAGTGGATAACGCCGTCGCCCGGACGCAGGGAGACACCGCCGCGGTTCATGATGAAGTCTGGCAGGGTGTGGTGGGTGGTAACGTCAACCGGCTTCGGATAGGCCGCTGTATGGCAGAAGGACTGCATCACCAGATCAGAAGAGAAGCCCAGGCACGCCAGGTCTTTCAGTTCGTCACGGGTCATTGGACCGGTGGTGTCCTGAGAGCCCACGGAGGTCATCTTCGGCTCGCAGTAGGCACCCGGACGGATACCGGCTACGCCGCACGCGCGGCCTACCATTTTCTGCGCCAGAGAGTAACCACGGTCGCTTTCCGCCACGTCTTTCGCCTGACGGAATACGTCTGAGTGCGGCAGACCCAGCGCTTCACGCGCCTTGGTGGTCAAGCCACGACCGATGATCAGCGGGATACGGCCACCGGCACGTACTTCGTCGATCAGTACGTCGGTTTTCAGTTCAAAGCTCGCCAGCAGCTCGTTGGTTTCGTGGTTACGCACTTCACCTTTGAACGGATAAACGTCAATCACGTCGCCCATGTTCAGGTTGTTAACGTCCACTTCAATTGGCAGTGCGCCGGCATCTTCCATGGTGTTGAAGAAGATAGGGGCGATTTTACCGCCGAGGCACAGGCCGCCGCCGCGTTTGTTCGGCACGTTCGGGATATCATCACCCATGAACCACAGCACGGAGTTGGTTGCCGATTTACGGGAAGAACCGGTCCCGACCACGTCACCGACGTACGCCAGCGGGAAGCCTTTCTGTGCCAGCGCTTCGATCTGTTTGATCGGGCCGACCACGCCTGGCTGATCCGGCTCAATGCCTTCACGGGCGTTTTTCAGCATCGCCAGGGCGTGCAGTGGGATATCCGGGCGTGACCAGGCATCCGGTGCCGGAGACAGGTCATCGGTGTTTGTTTCACCAGTCACCTTGAAGACGGTGACGGTCATTTTTTCTGCAAGCGCAGGGCGGCTCAGGAACCATTCGGCATCAGCCCAGGACTGCATAACCTGCTTCGCATAGCGGTTGCCCGCTTTGGCTTTCTCTTCTACGTCGTAGAAGTTATCGAACATCAGCAGCGTGTGGGACAGGGCTTTAGCGGCAATCGGTGCCAGCGTGTCGCTGTCCAGGGCATCAATCAGCGGATGAATGTTGTAACCACCCTGCATGGTGCCGAGCAGTTCAATCGCTTTTTCAGGGGTAACCAGTGGGGAGGTTGCTTCGCCTTTGGCAATCGCAGCAAGGAAACCGGCTTTTACGTAGGCAGCTTCATCTACGCCTGGCGGTACGCGGTTGATCAACAGATCTAACAGGAATTCTTCTTCGCCTTTTGGCGGATTCTTCAGCAGCTCGACGAGCGCGGCCATTTGGGTTGCATCTAAAGGTTTGGGTACAATCCCCTCGGCGGCACGTTCTGCTACGTGCTTACGGTATTCTTCTAGCACGACGGTTCTCCTCGCTCTCATTGTCATATGCGGCGGGCGTTCTCTTCACGCTCCTGTGAGACAGCAGTTTGTAGGGTATATGCCCGATACCGCGTCGGGCAGCATAGCAGGATTTTCAGACAGTGTTAATCCGTTTACAAAAAAGCAACATTAAATTGTTTGCTGAATCGTTAAGCATGGTATAGCGGCGAGGCGGGAAGAATTTCAGGCACAAAAAAACCGCCGTTAAGCGGTTAGTTTGTTGCCTTGCGGTGGTAGCACACCGGGTTGGCAGATTTGTGGCAAAACCCCAACGAGAAAGATTTTGCTACGCAATAAGATGACTTGCAAGCGGGTTTGAATACCCCAACGCGTTTTTCGCTATCGGATATAATCTGTGTAATAACTGCTCACACTCTTTATCAGGCCATTCGCAACGGTTCCCAGTTTAAGTCAAAAAAGTAATACCCGGGTGCATATACTCGCGGCAACGTAAACGCCTCACGGCCTCGCTTTCGTCGGAGTCTTACTATGAAGTTGCCCTTTAAGCCACATCTGCTTGTTCTCCTGTGTAGCGCCGGGCTATTAGCCGCATCTGGCGTTGTCTACGTCAACAGCCGTGCGCCAGAGACCGTCACTCAGCCACCACCGCCAGCACAGCCCGCACCGACAGCACAAACTGCATCAGCCCCTGCACCGGCTCAGGGGCAACCCGCGCCGGTGGTCTATACCGCCGCGCAGATCGACCAGTGGGTGGCACCCATCGCGCTCTATCCGGATGCCCTGCTGTCGCAAATTTTAATGGCCGCGACCTATCCGACGAACGTGATACAGGCGGCGCAGTGGTCGCGTGATAACCCGCGCATGCAGGGGGATGCGGCGATTCAGGCCGTCGCCGGGCAGCCCTGGGATCCGAGCGTGAAATCGCTGGTCGCCTTCCCGCAACTGATGTCGCTGATGGGGGAAAACCCGCCGTGGGTGCAGAGTCTCGGCGATGCGTTTCTGGCCCAGCCGAAGGATGTGATGGACTCCGTTCAGCGCTTACGTCTGCTGGCGCAGCAGACCGGCGCGCTGCAGTCCACGCCGCAGCAGAAGGTGACCACCGTGACGAAAACCGAGCCCGCCAAAGTGAGCTCATCGTCCACCACATCCACATCGACCACATCAACCCCGGCCCCTGCCCCGACGGTCATCAAGATTGAATCCGCCGATCCACAGGTGGTTTACGTCCCGACCTACAACCCCAGCACGGTCTACGGCACCTGGCCTAACACCAGCTATCCGCCGGTCTATCTGCCGCCGCCTCCGGGGGAGCAGTTCACCGACAGCCTGGTCAAAGGGCTTGGCTTTAGTCTCGGCGTGGCGACGACCTACGCCATCTTCAGCAACATCGACTGGGATGACGATGACGACTGGGATCACCATCACCACGATGACGATCACCACGGCGGTTATTCGCGAAACGGTGATAACAACATCAATATCAACGTGGATAACTTCAATAAAATCAGCGGTGAGCGACTTGATGCCAACCGGGGCTGGCAGCACAACCCGGCCTATCGCGGCGGCGTGCCTTATGCCTCCAGCCAGCTAAATAATCGCTACGCGCAGAACACGCCTGCGGTGCGCCGGAATACCACCAGCCTCAGCCCAGCCACGCCGCAGGGCAGCGTCAACCGCGACGCCCAGCGCCAGGCGGCAATGACGCAGATGGAACGTTCAACGGGGAAAAACCTGTCCCAGACGGCGCGTCCTGCCACCCGCGACGGGCAGCGTCAGGCGGCAAATAAGCAGCTGAATCAAATCTCCCAGCGCAACAACTACCGCGGATACGACAACGATCGACCGCAAACGGCGAAACGGGCTACCAGCACCCAGCGCGATACGCAGCGTACGGCGGCACGCCAGGAGACCGCCCGTAAGGCACAAACTCAGCAGCGCACCGCACAGAACCAACAGCGTGCGACGCAGACTCACCAGCGGGCCAATGCGCTCAGCGGCAACGACAGCCGTTCGGCCAACTGGCAGGCGCAGCAGCAGCGCGGCATGCAGAGCCGTCAGCAGACGGCACGTAATGTCGAACGCAGCGGCGGCCGGGCGCAGATGTCTGAGCGCCGCAGTGGTGGCGAACACCGTGAATTCCGTCATCGTTAAGGGAGACGACAATGAAAAGTAAACTACTCAGCGGAATGATGTTGTTCATGGTATCGACCGGCGTCTTTGCCCAACACCATTTCAGCACGCCCGAACAGGCGACCGATGCGCTGGCAAAAGCCATCAACGAGCAGAACGAAACGGCGCTGGGCGACCTTCTCGGAGAAGACTGGCGCAGCTTCTTACCGGCGGATGGCGTCGACCCCGAAGCCGTGGATCGCTTTAAACGCGACTGGCAGGTAAATCACCATACGGTGATCGACGGCGACATGGCCTGGCTGACCGTCGGGGAGTACCACTGGCAGTTGCCGATCCCGGTGGTGAAAACCGACAAAGGCTGGCATTTCGACATGCAGGAAGCCAAAGAGGAGATCCTGAACCGCGAGGTGGGTCGCAACGAGCTTGCCGCCATTGAAGCGCTGCATGCCTATGTGGATGCCCAGGACAGCTACTACGCCCTCACCACGCACTACGCGCAGAAGATTGTCAGCAGCGAGGGCAAAAAAGATGGTCTGTACTGGCCGGTAAAACCTGGCGAAGCGCCCAGCCCGCTCGGCCCGGCCTTCAGCCCGAAAGAGCCCGGTCAGGGCTATCACGGCTATCACTTCCGTATTCTGCCGGATACCAAATCAGGCTTCGCGATGATCGCCTGGCCGGTAAGCTACGGCGAAACCGGGGTGATGAGCTTTATGATCAACGGCGACGATCGGGTGTGGCAGGCGAATCTCGGCGAGAAGTCGGCAGAGGAAGCGAAAGCGATGGCGGCGTTTAAACCGGACGACCGCTGGCAGCTGGTCGCCCAGTAACCTTTCAGGCATAAAAAAAAGCGGCTCTTGAGCCGCTTTTTTCATGCCGGAAGAATTACTTCTTCTTCGCTTTCGCGTTTGGCAGGTCGGTGATGCTGCCTTCAAACACTTCTGCAGCCAGGCCAACTGACTCGTGCAGAGTCGGGTGAGCGTGGATGGTCAGCGCGATGTCTTCAGCGTCACAGCCCATTTCGATCGCCAGGCCGATCTCACCCAGCAGCTCGCCGCCGTTGGTGCCGACAATCGCACCACCGATCACACGGTGAGTCTCTTTGTCGAAGATCAGTTTGGTCATACCATCTGCGCAGTCGGAAGCGATAGCACGGCCAGAAGCAGCCCACGGGAAGGTGGCAGTTTCGTAGCTGATGCCTTTCTCTTTCGCTTCTTTCTCGGTCAGACCAACCCATGCAACTTCTGGCTCGGTGTACGCGATAGATGGGATCACTTTCGGGTCGAAGTAGTGCTTCATGCCGGCGATAACTTCTGCGGCAACGTGGCCTTCGTGAACACCTTTGTGTGCCAGCATTGGCTGACCGACGATATCGCCGATAGCAAAGATGTGCGGCACGTTGGTGCGCAGCTGTTTATCAACGCGGATAAAGCCGCGGTCGTCAACTTCCACGCCCGCTGCACCTGCATTGAGGTTTTTACCGTTCGGTACACGACCGATAGCCACCAGCACCGCGTCATAACGCTGTGCTTCCGCAGGGGCTTTTTTGCCTTCCATGGAAACGTAAATACCGTCTTCTTTCGCTTCAACGGCAGTCACTTTGGTTTCCAGCATCAGGTTGAACTTCTTGCTGATGCGTTTGGTGAAGACTTTAACGATGTCTTTGTCAGCAGCCGGGATAACCTGGTCGAACATTTCAACCACGTCAATCTCTGAACCCAGCGCATGGTACACGGTACCCATTTCCAGACCGATGATACCGCCACCCATAACCAGCAGGCGTTTTGGAACGGTTTTCAGTTCCAGCGCGTCGGTGGAATCCCACACGCGCGGATCTTCATGTGGAATGAACGGCAGTTCGATCGGACGGGAGCCCGCCGCGATGATCGCGTTGTCAAAGTTGATTACGGTTTTGCCGTTCTCGCCTTCCACTTCCAGGGTGTTTGCCCCGGTAAATTTACCCAGACCGTTTACCACTTTCACTTTACGGCCTTTGGCCATACCGGCCAGACCACCGGTCAGTTGGGTGATAACTTTCTCTTTCCAGGTACGAATTTTGTCGATATCGGTTTTCGGCTCGCCGAAAACGATACCGTGCTCAGCCAGCGCTTTGGCTTCTTCGATAACTTTAGCAACGTGCAGCAGCGCTTTAGAAGGGATACAGCCGACGTTCAGACAAACACCGCCGAGGGTGTTGTAACGTTCTACGATGACGGTTTCCAGACCTAAATCCGCGGCACGGAATGCTGCGGAATAACCTGCCGGGCCTGCCCCAAGTACTACGACCTGAGTTTTGATTTCTGTGCTCATCATGACCTCTTAATTTATACCCGTCGTCCACCGGGTCGTTCAATCCGCCCGCAGTTTACAAAATTGTTAACAATTTTGAAACAACAAACGGCTCACGAATTGTCGCTTTCGCTAATAACCTCACAAACTTCATGAGATTACCAGAAAAAAGCCGGCCGTCAGGCCGGCTCTTCGATTACATCACCAGGCGGCGAATGTCGCTCAGGGTGTTGTTGATGATGGTAATGAAGCGAGCACCATCAGCACCGTCGATCACGCGGTGGTCGAAGGACAGAGAGATTGGCATCATCAGACGCGGCATGAACTCTTTGCCATTCCATACCGGCTCCATCGCGGACTTGGACACACCGAGGATCGCCACTTCCGGCGCGTTAACAATCGGTGCGAAGTGGGTAGTACCCAGGCCGCCGATGCTGGAGATGGTGAAGCAACCGCCCTGCATTTCGCCAGCAGTCAGCTTGCCATCACGCGCTTTTTTGGAGATGGTGGTCAGTTCGCGAGACAGCTCAGTAATGCTCTTCTTGTTCACGTCTTTGAAGACCGGAACAACCAGACCATTTGGCGTATCAACCGCAACACCGATGTTGATGTATTTCTTCAGCGTCAGCTTCTGGCCATCTTCGGACAGGGAGCTGTTGAAGCGTGGCATCTGCTCAAGCGCCGCAGCAACGGCTTTCATGATGAAGACCACTGGGGTGAATTTCACGTCCAGTTTACGCTTCTCAGCTTCGGCGTTCTGCTGTTTACGGAACGCTTCCAGATCGGTGATATCGGTTTTGTCGAAGTGCGTAACGTGCGGGATCATCACCCAGTTACGGCTCAGGTTGGCACCAGAGATTTTCTGGATACGGCCCAGTTCCACTTCTTCGATTTCGCCGAACTTGCTGAAGTCCACTTTCGGCCATGGCAGCATGCCCGGGATACCGCCGCCGGTGGCAGCAGCAGGAGCCGCTTCAGCGCGTTTCACCGCTTCTTTAACGTAAGCCTGAACGTCTTCGCGCAGGATACGACCTTTACGGCCAGTCCCTTTCACTTTCGCCAGGTTCACACCGAATTCACGCGCCAGGCGACGAATCAGTGGGGTAGCGTGGACGTAAGCGTCGTTTTCAGCAAACTCAGATTTGCCTTCCGCTTTAGCAGCCGGAGCAGCAGCAGGTTTAGCCGCCTGAGCCGGTGCAGCAGCAGGTGCTGGAGCAGCAGCGGCAGCCGGAGCTGCTGCAGGCGCAGCGCCTTCTACTTCGAAGACCATAATCAGGGAACCGGTAGAGACTTTGTCGCCGGTGCTGATTTTGATCTCTTTAACGGTACCGGCGAATGGCGCAGGAACTTCCATAGAAGCCTTGTCGCCTTCAACGGTGATCAGTGACTGCTCAGCGGCAACTTTGTCGCCCACTTTCACCATCACTTCGGTCACTTCAACTTCGTCACCGCCGATGTCTGGTACGTTAACGTCTTTCGCGCCGCCAGCCGCAGCCGGAGCAGCAGCAGGTGCCGGAGCGGCAGCCTGTGCAGGAGCAGCAGCAGGCGCTGCGCCCGCCACTTCGAAGACCATGATCAGGGAGCCGGTAGAGACTTTGTCACCGGTGTTGATCTTGATCTCTTTAACGGTACCCGCGAACGGTGCCGGCACTTCCATAGAGGCTTTGTCGCCTTCTACGGTGATCAGTGACTGCTCAGCCGCAACGGTATCGCCCACTTTCACCAGGATTTCAGTGACTTCAACTTCATCACCGCCGATGTCAGGCACGTTCACTTCTTTCGCTGCCGCGGCAGCTGCTGGAGCAGCGGCAGCCGGAGCAGCTTCTTTCTTCTCTTCCTGCGCAGGTGCAGCAGCTGCTGCACCGTCGGCGGAATCGAAAATCATGATCAGTTTGCCAGTCTCGGTTTTATCGCCCACAGAGACTTTAATCTCTTTGACGATGCCAGCCTGAGGAGACGGGACTTCCATAGAGGCTTTGTCGCCTTCTACGGTGATCAGCGACTGTTCAGCTTCAACTTTGTCGCCTACTTTGACCAGGATCTCGGTGATTTCAACTTCATCAGCCCCGATGTCCGGTACATTGATTTCGATAGCCATTATTCTTTTACCTCTTACGCCAGACGCGGGTTAACTTTTTCTGCATCGATGTTGAATTTGGTAATTGCTTCCGCAACCACTTTCTTATCGATTTCGCCACGTTTAGCCAGTTCGCCCAGTGCTGCTACAACCACGTAAGAAGCATCAACTTCGAAGTGGTGACGCAGGTTTTCGCGGCTGTCAGAACGACCGAAGCCGTCAGTACCCAGTACGCGATAATCATCAGCTGGAACGTAAGTACGAACCTGCTCAGCGAACAGTTTCATATAGTCAGTAGACGCCACCGCTGGCGCGTCGTTCATCACCTGAGCGATGTAAGGAACGCGTGGAGTTTCCAGTGGGTGCAGCATGTTCCAGCGCTCGCAATCCTGGCCATCACGCGCCAGTTCGGTGAAGGAGGTGACGCTGTACACGTCAGAACCTACGCCGTAGTCGTTCGCCAGGATCTGCGCTGCTTCACGGACGTGACGCAGGATAGAACCGGAGCCCAGCAGCTGAACTTTACCTTTGCTACCTTCGATGGTTTCGAGTTTGTAGATACCTTTACGGATACCTTCCTCGGCACCTGCTGGCATAGCCGGCATGTGGTAGTTTTCGTTCAGGGTGGTGATGTAGTAGTAAATGTTCTCTTGCGCTTCACCGTACATACGGGTCAGACCGTCATGCATGATGACCGCCACTTCGTACGCGTAAGACGGGTCGTAAGAGATACAGTTAGGGATAGTCAGAGACTGAATGTGGCTGTGGCCATCTTCGTGCTGCAGACCTTCACCGTTCAGGGTCGTACGACCGGAAGTACCACCTACCAGGAAGCCGCGAGCCTGTTGGTCGCCAGCCTGCCAGCACAGGTCACCGATACGCTGGAAACCGAACATGGAGTAGTAGATGTAGAACGGGATCATCGGCAGGTTGTTGGTGCTGTATGAGGTCGCAGCAGCCAGCCAGGATGCGCCTGCGCCCAGCTCGTTGATACCTTCCTGCAGGATCTGTCCTTTCTCGTCTTCTTTGTAGTATGCAACCTGCTCGCGGTCCTGCGGGGTGTACTGCTGACCGTTCGGGCTGTAGATACCGATCTGACGGAACAGACCTTCCATACCAAAGGTACGCGCTTCGTCAGCGATGATTGGAACCAGACGATCTTTGATCGACTTGTTCTTCAGCATCACGTTCAGGGCACGCACGAAGGCGATAGTGGTGGAGATCTCTTTGTTCTGCTCTTCCAGCAGCTGAGAGAAGTCTTCCAGCGCTGGCAGTTCCAGTTTCTCAGTGAAGTTCACCTGGCGAGACGGCAGGTAGCCATTCAGCTTCTGACGCTGGGCGTGCAGATAGGTGTGCTCTTCAGAACCTTCCGGGAAGGTGATGTAAGAGAGGTTTTCAACCTGCTCGTCGGTCACTGGAACGTTGAAACGGTCGCGGATATAACGCACGCCGTCCATGTTCATTTTCTTAACCTGGTGCGCGATGTTTTTACCTTCGGCAGTGTCACCCATACCATAACCTTTAACGGTATGCGCCAGGATTACAGTTGCTTTGCCTTTGGTGTCCTGCGCTTTTTTCAGTGCAGCGTAGACTTTCTTCGGATCGTGACCACCACGGTTCAGGGCCCAGATCTGATCGTCAGTCCAGTCTGCAACCAGGGCTGCGGTCTCAGGGTATTTACCGAAGAAGTGCTCACGTACATAGGCACCGTCTTTGGATTTGAAGGTCTGGTAGTCGCCGTCAACGGTTTCCTGCATCAGCTGGAGCAGTTTACCGCTGGTGTCTTTACGCAGCAGCTCATCCCAACGACCGCCCCACATGACTTTAATCACGTTCCAGCCAGCACCTGCGAAGATGCCTTCCAGTTCGTTGATGATCTTGCCGTTACCGGTTACAGGACCATCCAGACGCTGCAGGTTACAGTTGATGATGAAGCAGAGGTTGTCCAGCTTCTCACGGGTTGCGATGGTGATCGCACCTTTAGATTCTGGCTCATCCATCTCGCCGTCGCCCAGGAAGGCATAAACGGTCTGCTGGGAGGTGTCTTTCAGACCACGGTGTTCCAGATATTTCAGGAATTTAGCCTGGTAGATCGCACCGATTGGACCCAGACCCATAGATACGGTCGGGAACTGCCAGAATTCTGGCATCAGTTTCGGGTGCGGGTAAGAAGACAGACCTTTACCGTGAACTTCCTGACGGAAGTTGTTCATCTGCTCTTCAGTCAGACGACCTTCCAGGAAAGCACGTGCGTAGACGCCCGGAGAGATGTGGCCCTGGAAGTACACCAGGTCGCCGCCGTCTTTTTCGGTGCGCGCGCGGAAGAAGTGGTTGAAGCACACTTCATAAACGGTTGCAGAAGACTGGAAGGAAGCCATGTGGCCGCCCAGCTCCAGATCTTTTTTGGACGCGCGCAGAACGGTCATGATGGCGTTCCAGCGAATTGCAGAACGGATGCGGCGTTCCAGATCCAGATTGCCCGGGTATTCCGGTTCGTCTTCGACGGCAATCGTGTTTACGTAGTTGTTAGCCCCTGCACCTGCAGCTACTTTCACGCCGCCTTTGCGGGCTTCAGAAAGCATCTGTTCAATCAGATACTGAGCGCGCTCAACACCTTCTTCACGGATGACCGATTCGATCGCCTGTTGCCAGTCGCGAGTTTCGATCGGATCCACGTCATTTTGGAGACGTTCTGACATGGGGGTATTCCTTATCTATCTAATACGTTGATTTGTCTGGAACCTGTCCCATTGCACTTTCTTTTCTTCATATTTCAGGCTGTCTCTTTGTTGGCTGCGCTTCCTCACCCCAGTCACATAGTTAACTATGCTCCTGGGGATTCGCGCGCTTGCCGCCGCGATACAACCCGAACTATTTCGAAAACTAAAAGCGCAATAAGACAGGTTCTGCGTTTAGTTGCCGCGCTCTAAAAAACTGGCGCTTAATCCTTTCGTTGCTGTATGCGGCGTAATGAACGTTCGCGACGCGACTGTTCACGGCTGCGGTCCAGCAAGATTTCCTCAATGAAAGCCAGGTGACGGTGCGACGCTTCACGCGCCTGCTCCGGCTCCCCGGCCATTATCGCCTCGAAGATTCGGGTGCGATGGTTGCTGACCAGCGGAAGCATCTCCCGGCGGGCATACAACAATTCAAAATTCTGACGAACGTTTTGGGCAAGCATTGGCTCCATGCAGCGTAGCAGATGGAGTAGCACCACGTTGTGGGCAGCTTCGGTGACGGCAATTTGATACTGGACAACGGCGTCGGACTCGGCGTCGAGATCGCCGGATTCCTGGGCCCGTTCGATGGCCTGATGCAGCTCGCGGATACGCTCGCGATCGGCCTCATTGCTGCGCAGCGCCGCGTAATAGGCCGCGATGCCTTCAAGCGCGTGACGGGTCTCAAGCAGATCAAACTGGGATTCTGGGTGGTCGGAGAGCAGCTCCACTAACGGGTCGCTGAAACTCTGCCACAGGCTGTTTTGCACAAAGGTTCCGCCACCCTGGCGACGAAGCAGAAGGCCCTTGGCTTCGAGGCGTTGGATCGCCTCACGCAGCGAGGGACGGGAAACGTCGAACTGTTTAGCCAGTTCGCGTTCAGGTGGTAGTTTTTCACCGGGGCGCAGGGTCCCCTCAAGGATCAAAAACTCCAGCTGCTGCTCAATCACATCGGATAATTTTGGTTGGCGAATTTTGCTGTAGGCCATATTCCCTGTCTTACGCCTTTTTGCCCGGAGTCAATTGGTCTTACCAATTTCATGTTCGTATCGCTAAAGTAACAAAGTATTCACCTTGTGTCCATATTGGTTTTGATTGAAATCATTAAACCCTGCTTATTTTAACAACCTTACAGAAATAACGTTTCAAAAATGTAACTCTGCACAAATGAATTGATTACCCCAAAAGAGGCAGTTTTAACTTTAATGAAACGGTGGAAAGTGCGATCTGAACCGATTTAGCGGAGTAAAAAATGAAAATCTGCCCACTTATGGAGCATTTTTATTCTATAGGTTGATAAAGGGACTTAAACGGGACGATTTACAAATGCTTTCTTTTTATTCGAACTCGCTTTCTCCTCGCATAAAGCAGGTGCATTCGCTGTCGCTTACCACTATTCTTCCGATTACGGAAGACACATCCGTTTATTTCAGCCAATTGAACCGTAAACTTATAAATACATGAAATGGAATTTCATAATTACACACGCCCGAGCGTGAACATAACAACCACACACGAGGTTTTATAATGGAAGGTCAACAGCACGGCGATCAGCTAAAGCGCGGCCTCAAAAATCGCCATATACAGCTTATTGCTCTTGGTGGCGCTATTGGCACAGGCCTGTTCCTGGGTAGCGCATCGGTCATTCAGTCTGCCGGTCCGGGTATTATTCTGGGCTACGCCATTGCCGGTTTTATTGCATTCCTTATTATGCGTCAACTGGGTGAAATGGTGGTCGAAGAGCCGGTAGCCGGTTCCTTCAGCCATTTTGCTTACAAATACTGGGGCAGCTTTGCCGGTTTCGCGTCCGGCTGGAACTACTGGGTGCTGTACGTCCTTGTCGCGATGGCGGAACTGACCGCGGTCGGGAAATACATCCAGTTCTGGTGGCCTGAAATCCCAACCTGGGCCTCAGCGGCGGTCTTCTTTGTGGTGATCAACGCCATCAACCTGACCAACGTCAAAGTGTTCGGGGAGATGGAGTTCTGGTTCGCCATTATTAAAGTTATCGCGGTTGTGGCGATGATCCTGTTCGGCGGCTGGCTGCTGTTCAGCGGCAACGGCGGCCCGCAGGCTTCCGTGAGCAACCTCTGGGATCAGGGCGGCTTCCTGCCGCACGGCATGACCGGGCTGGTAATGATGATGGCGATCATCATGTTCTCCTTCGGCGGTCTGGAACTGGTGGGTATCACCGCTGCGGAAGCCGACAACCCGGAGCAGAGCATCCCGAAAGCCACTAACCAGGTTATCTACCGTATCCTGATCTTCTATGTGGGCTCGCTGGCCGTGCTGCTCTCCCTGCTGCCTTGGACCCGCGTTACCGCTGACACCAGCCCGTTTGTCCTGATCTTCCACGAGCTGGGCGACACCTTCGTGGCGAACGCGCTGAACGTGGTGGTACTGACCGCGGCACTGTCGGTTTACAACAGCTGCGTTTACTGTAACAGCCGTATGCTGTTCGGCCTGGCCCAGCAGGGCAACGCCCCGAAAGCGCTGCTCAACGTGGATAAGCGTGGCGTGCCGGTGAATACCATTATCGTGTCGGCTGTGGTGACCGCACTGTGCGTGCTGATCAACTACCTGGCACCGGAATCGGCCTTCGGCCTGCTGATGGCGCTGGTGGTATCTGCTCTGGTGATCAACTGGGCGATGATTAGCCTGGCGCACATGAAGTTCCGTCGTGCCAAGCAGCAGCAGGGCGTGAAAACACGCTTCCCTGCCCTGCTCTACCCGCTGGGTAACTGGGTTTGCCTGCTGTTTATGGCGGCCGTACTGGTTATCATGCTGATGACCCCAGGCATGGCCATTTCGGTCTACCTGATCCCGGTCTGGATTGTGGTCCTCGGGGTGGGCTACATGTGTAAACAGAAAAATGCCAAAACGGTAAAAGCGCACTAATCCCCTCCCCTCTGCACCTTTACCGGGTGCAGAGGGTTGTTACCTTCCTCACACTTTCCCGTCTACAGCAATTTTATCCATATCACCGACGTTATACTGCAACGCATATTTTGCTTTGCCAGCGAATAATTCTCTCCATACCGTTACTCGGAGAAACGTCGATGGATAACAATAAACTATCAGTGAAAGAAAAGATCGGCTATGGGATGGGTGATGCCGGGTGCAACATCATCTTTGGCGCCATCATGTTGTTTGTGAACTATTTTTATACGGACATTTTCGGCCTGGCCCCTGCGCTGGTGGGCGTCCTGCTGCTCTCGGTGCGCGTCATCGATGCCGTTACCGACCCGATTATGGGCGCTATCGCCGACCGTACCCGCAGTAAGTATGGGCGATTTCGTCCATGGCTGCTGTGGATCGCTTTCCCTTATGCGCTGTTCAGTATCCTGATGTTCACCACCCCGGACTGGACCTACAACAGCAAAGTTATCTATGCCTTTGTCACCTATTTCCTGCTTTCTCTGACCTATACGGCAATCAATATTCCGTACTGCTCGCTGGGCGGGGTTATTACCAACGATCCGAAAGAGCGTGTTGCCTGTCAGTCCTACCGCTTTGTGCTGGTGGGCATTGCCACCCTGCTGCTGTCCCTGACCCTGCTGCCGATGGCCGACTGGTTCGGCGGTGAGGACAAGGCCAAGGGCTACCAGATGGCGATGACCGTGCTGGCACTGATTGGCACCTGCATGTTCCTGTTCAGCTTCTCTACCGTGCGCGAGCGTGTGCAACCGGCGGTACAAACCAATGACGAACTGAAAAACGATCTCAAGGACGTGTGGAAGAACGACCAGTGGGTGCGCATTCTGCTGCTGACCCTCTGCAACGTCTGCCCTGGCTTTATCCGCATGGCGGCCACCATGTACTACGTCACCTGGGTGATGGGCCAGAGCACTCACTTCGCCACCCTGTTTATCAGCCTGGGCGTGGTAGGAATGATGCTGGGCAGCGTGCTGGCAAAAGTGCTGACCGACCGCTGGTGTAAGCTGAAGGTCTTCTTCTGGACCAACATCGTGCTGGCGATCTTCTCAACCGCCTTCTATTTCTTCGATCCGAAAGCCACCGTAACCATCGTAGTGCTTTACTTCCTGCTGAACATCCTGCACCAGATCCCGTCTCCGCTGCACTGGTCCCTGATGGCCGACGTGGATGACTACGGCGAATGGAAAACCGGGAAACGTATCACCGGGATCAGCTTCTCCGGCAACATCTTCTTCCTCAAGCTCGGGCTGGCAATTGCCGGTGCCATGGTGGGCTTCCTGCTCTCCTGGTACGGTTATGATGCGGGTGCAAAAGCGCAAAGCGCTGACGCCATCAACGGCATCGTCCTGCTCTTCACTGTGATCCCTGGCGTCGGGTATCTCATTACCGCAGGCGTGGTGCGTCTGCTGAAGGTGGACCGCGAAACCATGAAGCAGATTCAGCAAGATCTGGAGAAACGCCGGAACAACTATCGCGAGCTGAACGACTATCAGGAACTCAAAGCCGCTGAGACTAAATAAGGAGAGCCAAATGCAAACCTGGCCAAACCCGTTTATTGAACAACGCGCCGATCCGTACATTCTTCGCCATGAAGGAGAGTACTACTTTATTGCCTCGGTCCCGGAGTACGACCGGCTGGAGATCCGCCGCGCCGAATCGCTGGACGGACTGCGCAGCGCGGAGCAGGTCGTGGTCTGGCGCAAGCCTGAGACCGGCCCGATGAGTGAGCTTATCTGGGCGCCGGAACTGCACTGCATTGACGGCAAATGGTACATCTACTTTGCCGCCACCCATACCCAGGCGCTGGACAAGCTCGGTATGTTCCAGCACCGGATGTTTGCCCTGGAATGTACCGAGAGCGATCCGCTCACCGGTACATGGGTAGAGAAAGGGCAAATCACCACCCCGTTCGACACCTTTGCGCTGGATGCGACCACCTTTGTTCACCAGGGCAAACGCTGGTATCTCTGGGCACAAAAAGCCCCGGATATCGCCGGTAACTCGAACCTTTATCTGTGCGAAATGGAAAATCCCTGGACGCTCAAAGGCGAACCGGTGATGCTCAGCAAACCGGAATATGACTGGGAGTGCCGTGGGTTCTGGGTCAATGAAGGCCCGGCGGTTCTGTTCCACGGTGACCGCTTGTTTATCAGCTACTCCGCCAGCGCCACCGATGAAAACTACTGCATGGGACTGCTGTGGATCGACCTCAATGCCGACCCACGCAACCCGGCGAACTGGCATAAATCCCCGCAGCCGGTATTCACCACCAGCTACGAGAACCGCCAGTACGGGCCGGGGCACAACAGCTTTACCCAAACGCCGGACGGTGAAGACGTACTGGTTTACCATGCGCGCAACTACACCGAGATCGAGGGCGATCCGCTGTACGATCCGAACCGCCACACCCGCCTGAAAACCGTTGTCTGGAAAGAAAACGGGATGCCCGATTTCGGCATCCCGTCAGCTGATACAGTGTAAGGCCTGCGGCACGCTGGTTTAGATCAGCGTGCCGTAAATGGTCAGCAGCGCCACAATCACCACCACCACAAAAGAGGTTTTCTTGGCCATCGAAACGGCCGCTTTTGGCGTTTCGATCTTATCCGTATGCGGCTCCCGCGCCAGGGAGAACTGCGCCAGACGCGTTAACACCAGATACTGTGAGGTATGGCGATCCCCCAGCGAAGCGAACCACGCCGGCAGGGCTTTCTCGCCGTGGCCAATCAGGGCATACACCACGCCGAACAGCCGTACCGGCAGCCAGTCCACCACGTGCAGAATTGCGTCGATGCCGGACTGCAAACGCTCGTGCGGGGTCAGATAGCGTGCCAGCCAGCTCTGCCAGGCACGTAAGAACGCATAGCCCATCAGCAGAACCGGGCCCCATGCGCCCCCCACCACAAACCAGAACAACGGCGCCAGATAATAGCGGAAGTTAATCCACAGCAGCGCGTTCTGCAGCTCGCGTAAAAATTCGCGTTCATCGCACTCCGGCGGGATGCCGTGAATAAGCGTCAGCTCGCTGGCCATCGCCCCACGGGCATGGGCATCATTGTTGGTGGCGGCCTTCAGATAGGCATGATAATGCAGACGCACCTTCCCCGCGCCAATACAGAGCACGCCGAGCAGGATCCACACCACCAGCAGCGGCACGTTGAAGAACAGGCCATACAGCGAGCGCAGCAGCAGGAACACCACCACCATCACGCCCGCCGTCATCAGCATCGTGCGGATCATGGAAAAGTGGCGGATGCGACGAAACAGCACTTCCATCCGATGGTCCAGATGCCAGTGTTCGCCCAGCTTAAATAAACGCTCAGCAATCATCACCAGCAGCATGGTAAATAACGTCATGTCATCTCCTTTTCTGACAGGGCGGTAAGCAAGGTTTTAAATCTTTCCCAGTCAAACGCTGGGCCGGGATCGGTCTTGCGCTGCGGCGCAATATCGCTATGCCCGGTCAGGTTGCGGGCGATAGCCGGATAGAGCGAAATCAGCGTGCGCGTTACCGCGGCCAACTGCTCATATTGCGCGTCGGTGTAGGGCAGCGTATCTGTCCCTTCAAGCTCGATGCCGATAGAAAAGTCATTGCAGCGTTCACGCCCCTGATACTGAGACACGCCCGCATGCCAGGCTCGTTTATCGAAAGGAACATACTGGACGATCTCGCCGTCACGACGAATCAGACAATGGGCAGAAACGCGCAGGTGGGCGATTTCCGCGAAGAAGGGGTGAGCATCAGGATCGATTGTCCCGGTGAATAATGCGTCAATCCACGGGCCGCCAAATTCGCCGGGCGGCAGGCTGATGTTATGCACAACCAGCAGCGACGGAATTTCATCTTCCGGACGGCAATCGTGGTGTGGCGAAGGAACGCGCCGTGCATCTGCCAGCCAGCCATGTTCTGAGTGCATGCAGGATCTCCTTATATATGGTGCTGATTCCCGGTTCAGAGTAGCATGTTTCAATCTTATGATTCGTTACCAATTTGGAGTTTTAACATGCCGCCACGCCGCTACAACCCCGACCACAGACGTAACGTACTGCTGGAACGTATAAATATGGATATTCCGGCAAGCGTCGCCAACGCGCTGCGCGAAGATCTGGGCGGAGACGTCAACGCTGACAACGACATTACCGCCCAGCTGCTGGCGGAAGATGCCCGTTCACATGCCGTCGTCATCACCCGTGAGGACGGGGTTTTCTGTGGTAAACGTTGGGTGGAAGAGGTCTTTACGCAACTGGCCGGGGACCGGGTCCAGGTAACGTGGCATGTTGAAGACGGCGACAGCATCAAGGCTAACCAGCCGCTGTTTGAACTTGAGGGGCCTTCACGCGTGCTGCTCACCGGTGAACGCACCGCGCTTAACTTTGTCCAGACGCTCTCCGGCGTGGCAAGCGAAGTGCGCAGCTATGTTGACCTGCTCGAAGGCACCAACACCCAGCTGCTGGATACGCGTAAAACCCTGCCGGGCCTGCGCACCGCGCTGAAATACGCCGTGCTGTGCGGCGGCGGTGCGAACCACCGTCTGGGGCTGTCCGATGCGTTCCTGATCAAAGAGAACCACATTATTGCCTCCGGCTCCGTACGCCAGGCGGTGGAGAAAGCCTTCTGGCTGCATCCGGACGTGCCGGTCGAAGTGGAAGTGGAAAGCCTGCAGGAGCTGGAGGATGCGCTGAAAGCCGGCGCTGATATCATCATGCTGGATAACTTCGAAACTGAGCAAATGCGTGAAGCCGTGAAACGCACCAACGGCCAGGCCCGCCTGGAGGTCTCAGGCAACGTAACGCGTGAAACCTTACGTGAATTTGCCGAAACCGGCGTCGATTTCATCTCCGTTGGCGCGCTGACCAAACACATTCGCGCCCTCGACCTGTCGATGCGCTTTCGCTAAGTGACATAAAGCCCGGTCTGCACCGGCCGGGCTTGCCAGATTTACGACCTCTCTCGCACGCCCGTTGCACCTCACTGAAACGCCAGCACATCCCTCTGAATCCCGCTTCACGAAACGCGTTTTGCCGCTCGCCCCCTGTTTGTCTGCCTGCCACAGTAGCGCCAGTCTAAACAAGGAGCGAATCATGGAAAGACAAAAAGGATTTACCCTCATCGAATTAATGGTTGTCATCGGCATTGTCGCCATTCTTAGCGCCATCGGCATTCCGGCCTATCAGAACTACCTGCGTAAAGCCGCCCTCACCGATATGCTGCAAACCTTCCTGCCCTACCGTACCGCCGTCGAACTCTGCGCGCTCGATCATGGCGGGACGGATAGCTGCGATGCGGGCGTGAACGGTGTCCCCTCCCCCGCGACATCCCGCTATGTCTCAGGCATGAGCATCGCCAAAGGTGCCATCACCCTGACGGGACAGGAGAGCCTGAACGGTCTGGAGGTGGTCATGACGCCGCAGTGGGATAACGGCAATGGCATCACCGGCTGGAAGCGCGTCTGTACCATTGCCGCAGACAGTGCCCTGAAGCAGGCCTGTGAAGAGGTGTTCCGCTTTACGGCCGGTGAGGAGAAAGGCAATGAATCCTGATCGGTTAATGGCCCTGTGTCAGCGTCATAACGCCCAGCTGCTGAACCGCGATCCGGACAAAATCACTATCGCGGTTGTCGGTAACCCGCCGTCTGAGCTACTGGAGGCGCTACGTTTCGCCACACAGAAAAGGATCGATATCGAATGCTGGACCAGCGAGAGAATGGAAAAACACCGGCAAACCGCGTCAGAATCGCATCTGCCCGCCGTCGCCAGCGCCACGAGCTCCGCCATTGAGATCCTTAACCGCACCCTGATACAGGCGATGAGTCAGCGGGCCTCGGATATTCATATCGAGCCCGCCGACGAGAGCTGGCAGATCCGCTTGCGCATCGATGGCGTGCTGTACCCGCAACAGCCCCTCTCATCCGAGCTGGGCACAACGCTTATCGCCAGGCTGAAGGTGCTGGGCAACCTGGATATCGCCGAGCGGCGCTTACCCCAGGATGGGCAATTTACGGTTGAACTGTCAGGGGCTCCCGTCTCGTTTCGTATTGCCACGCTCCCCTGTCGCAGCGGAGAAAAAATCGTCCTGCGGCTTCTGCAGCAGGAGCAACAGGCACTCCTGCTCGATCAACTGGGCATGAGCACAACCCAGCAGCGATTATTCGCCGGGGCACTGCATAAATCCCAGGGGCTGATTCTGGTGACCGGGCCCACCGGCAGCGGCAAAACCGTTACCCTGTACAGCGCGTTGCAGGCCCGCAACACACCCGCAGTGAACATCTGCAGCGTCGAAGATCCTGTCGAAATCCCGCTTGATGGGCTAAACCAGACCCCCATTAACCCCCGGGCGGGGTTAACCTTTCAGAGCGTACTGCGCGCGCTGTTACGTCAGGATCCGGACATCATCATGGTGGGCGAAATACGCGATGGCGAAACGGCGGAGATCGCCATCAACGCCGCGCAGACCGGCCATCTGGTGCTGTCGACGCTGCATACCAACTCCACCGCCGAAACGCTGGTACGCCTGCAGCAGATGGGCGTGGCGCGCTGGATGATCTCCTCGGCGTTGTCTCTGGTGATTGCCCAGCGGCTGGTGCGCCGGCTGTGTCCGCACTGTCGTCAGGAGGCCCTAAGGGATACGCCGCTACCGCAGGCGCTGTGGCCTCGCTCTCTGCCAAACTGGCAGCCGGTGGGTTGCGACCGCTGCTATCACGGTTTTTATGGCCGGGTGGCCATCTTCGAGGTAATGGTTATTACCCGCGAACTGCGCTCGGCCATTGCCAGCGGAGCAGCGGTGGAAGAGATCGAAAAACTGGCCCGACAGACGGGCATGGTCACGCTGTTTGAACATGGCTGCATGGCGGTAGAACAGGGCCACACCACCCTCGAAGAGGTGGTGCAGATGCTGGGTGCCCCGGATGGCAGGTAATCAGCTCTGGCGCTGGCGGGCACTCAGCCCACAAGGAGAGCGCCTGGCGGGCGCGCTTTGGGCGCCCGACAAACAAACGGCATGGACCGTCCTGCAGGGCAAAGAGCTTGTCCCCCTTGAGCTCAGACGATGCGCGCAGCAGAGTCGCTGGCAGGCGCAGCATCGCTACGATGTTATCCACCAGCTGGCGACGCTGCTGCAGGCGGGCTTAACGCTGTCGGCAGGGCTGTCGCTTCTGGCGCAGCAGCATCCGGCCCGGCAATGGCAGGCGCTGTTGCAAAGCGTCGCCGATGACCTCAGCGCCGGGTGCGCCTTCTCTGACGCCCTGAAAAAGTGGCCGCACGTCTTTCCGCCGCTCTATATCTCGATGATTAAAACCGGGGAGCTAACCGGCAAGCTGGATGAATGTTGTCGTCAGCTGGCGCACCAGCAAAAAACCCAGCAGCAGCTCAGCGCAAAGGTAAAAAAAGCGCTGCGCTATCCGGTGATCATTCTCAGTCTGGCTGTCGCCGTGGTGCTGGCGATGGTGACGCTGGTGTTGCCGGAGTTCGCTGCGATCTACAAAACCTTTAACACCCCCTTACCTACCCTGACCCGGGCCGTCATGGGGCTGGCAAATGCGCTCCAGGAGCAGGGCGCTGTACTGCTGTTAAGCCTGCTGGCAATCATATCGGGCCTGCTGCTTCTTCGGCGCAAACGACGATGGCAGTACGCCACCCAGCGTCTGCTCCTGACCAGCCCCGTGATTGGCCCGCTGGTGCGGGGGCAAAAGCTCAGCCAGATCTTTACCGTTTTGTCGCTCACACAACAGGCGGGTATCGCTTTTCTACAGGGGCTGGAAAGTACGGAGGAGACGCTGGAGTGCCCCTTCTGGCGGGAGAAATTACAGACGATACGGCATCGCATTATGCAGGGTATGCCCATCTGGTCAGCCCTGAACGACGCCGCAATTTTTACGCCACTCTGCATTCAGCTGGTTCGCACCGGCGAGGCATCGGGAGCGCTGGACACCATGCTGAGCAATCTGGCGCAGCATCACAATGAGCAGACCTTTCAGCAGGCGGACAATCTTGCCTCGCTGCTGGAGCCATTACTGTTGATTGTGACGGGACTGATTATTGGCACGCTGGTGGTGGCGATGTATCTGCCGATTTTCCATCTGGGGGATGCGATGAGCGCGGGATAACGCTGGCGCGAGACGCGCCAGCGAGAGGCATTACAGACTGTTGAAGACGCGGTTTTCCTGTTCCTGAACGCGGATAAAGGTCGTGCGCTTGGTCAGCTCTTTCAGGCGGGATGCACCCACGTAGGTACATGCGGAACGCAGGCCGCCCAGGATGTCACGCGCGGTATTCTCAACCGGGCCGCGCAGAGGCAGCTTAACGGTTTTACCTTCCGCGGCACGATACTGCGCAACACCACCCACGTGGCGGTTCATCGCAGATTCAGAGCTCATGCCGTAGAAGAGCATGAATTTTTCACCGTTTTCGTCAACCACGGTGCCGCCGCTCTCTTCGTGGCCCGCCAGCATACCGCCCAGCATCACGAAGTCTGCGCCGCCGCCGAAGGCTTTCGCCACGTCGCCCGGCATGGTGCATCCACCGTCGCTGATGATCTGGCCGCCCAGGCCGTGGGCTGCATCCGCACACTCGATCACTGCTGACAGCTGCGGATAGCCAACGCCAGTTTTTACACGCGTTGTGCAGACGGAGCCCGGGCCGATGCCCACCTTCACAATATCTGCGCCGGACAGGATCAGCTCTTCACACATTTCACCGGTAACCACGTTACCCGCAATAATGGTTTTGGTCGGCCAGGCCTGACGCGCCTTGCTGACGAACTGAACGAAGTGCTCGGAGTAACCATTCGCCACATCAATACAGACGAAGTTCAGGTTTGGGTTCGCAATCAGGATCTGTTTTGTTTTTTCGAAATCAGCATCAGAGGTGCCGGTGGAAACCATCACGTGCTTCAGCACGTTTTCAGATACGGAACCTGCAAACGCATTCCACTCTTCAACGCTGTAGTGCTTGTGCACAGCGGTCAGGATGTCGAAGGAGGCCAGCGCTTTTGCCATGGCAAACGTCCCGACGGTATCCATATTCGCGGCGATAACAGGTACGCCAGACCAGGTCTGACCGGAATGCTTAAAGGTGAATTGACGTTCAAGTTCAACGTCGGAGCGACTTTTCAGAGTAGAACGTTTAGGGCGGATAAGAACGTCTTTGAAACCTAACTTCAGATCTTCTTCGATACGCATTTGCGGATTCCTGGGGTACTGGGGTAAATGTCGAAAAAACGTAACACACAACTCCAGTGACGCTATCATACGCACTAATACCTGTTGCGCAAGACTGCGAAAATCACTTTTTTTACGCTACAATCCTATAAATTTACCTGGTAAAAAGTACGTAAGCAGAGCTTAATCTTTGCTGATAAAAGATTAAATCTTAAGCAATTGATATCAATAATGAATATTTCCCAGGATTTTATTTAATGGGGTACATCGTTGCACTAACGGGAGGCATTGGCAGTGGCAAAAGCACTGTGGCAGAAGCCTTCTCTCGTCTGGGCGTCACAATAATTGATGCCGACATCCTTGCCCGCCAGGTGGTAGAGCCCGGTACACCCGCACTACGCGCTATCGCAGAACATTTCGGCAACGATACGATCGCACCTGACGGCACCCTTAATCGCCGGAAGCTGCGCGAACGCATTTTTGCCCACCCTGAAGAGAAAGCCTGGCTTAACGCCTTGCTTCACCCGCTTATCCAGCAGGAGACGCAGAAGCAGATAGCACAAGCAACGTCACCCTATGTGCTCTGGGTTGTCCCGCTTCTTGTGGAAAATAATCTCCATGACAAAGCGGACCGGGTGCTGGTGGTGGACGTCTCCCCGGCAACACAAATTCAGCGCACCATTGCCCGCGATAACGTCGGGCGTGAACATGCGGAACAAATTCTTGCCGCGCAGGCCACGCGTGAAGCGCGTCTGGCCGTCGCGGATGATGTTATTGATAATAACGGCGCACCGGATGCCATTGCATCGGATGTGGCTCGCCTGCATCAGCAATACCTGGCGCAGGCCGTTTTACAGGAAAAAGCCTAATGCACACCCACGTTCTTTTTGAGCATCCCCTCAATGAAAAAATGCGCACCTGGCTGCGCATTGAGTTTTTAATCCAGCAGCTTTCGAGCCTGCTTCCGGTTCACGACCACACCACGGCGCTGCATTTTTTCCGTAACGTGGGCGACCTGCTGGATGTGTTAGAGCGTGGCGAAGTCCGCACTGATTTAGTGAAAGAGCTGGAGCGTCAGCAGCGTAAATTGCAGGCCTGGGCAGAAGTGCCGGGAGTGGACAACAGCCGCATCGACAGCCTGCGCCAGCAGCTGAAAAACAGCAGCGGAGTGTTAATGGCCGCACCCCGTATCGGCCAGTTTCTGCGGGAAGACCGCCTGGTAGCGCTGGTGCGTCAGCGTCTGAGCATTCCCGGCGGCTGCTGCAGTTTCGATTTACCGACCCTGCACATCTGGCTGCATATGCCGCAGGAGCAGCGCGATATCCAGGTACAAAACTGGCTGGTCAGCCTTGAGCCGTTGAACCAGGCGTTGACGCTGATCCTCGACCTGATCCGCAACTCCGCGCCGTTCCGCAAACAAACCAGCCTGAACGGTTTTTATCAGGATAATGGGGAAGATGCCGATCTGCTGCGTCTGCAGTTGCCCCTTGCCGCTCAGCTTTATCCGCAGATTTCAGGCCATAAAAGCCGCTTTGCGATTCGTTTCATGCCGCTCGACAGTGAACATGGCCTGGTGCCGGAACGCCTCGACTTTGAACTGGCCTGTTGTTAAGGAGTTAAGATGTCTGATGTTACTACCGTGAACTGCCCCACCTGTGGGAAGCCCGTCGTCTGGGGCGAGCAGAGCCCGTTTCGTCCTTTTTGCAGCAAGCGTTGTCAGCTGATCGATCTGGGTGAGTGGGCCGCGGAAGAGAAACGCATTCCAAGCGAAGGCGATCTCTCTGACAGCGACGACTGGAGTGAAAGCCAGCAGTAACGTTTAATGCCTGCTGGCGCTTTGTCCGGCAGGCTTACAGATTGTCCACTAAACGGGCGATAACAGGCGCGTTTGCCGGTGGGAATTTATCGGCATCCTGCGCGCTCAGCGTCACCCAGTTTCCAGGCTGTCCCTCTTTGCCCCAGGGCTCCCCCTCCCAGCTTTCCACCAGCCAGAACCACAGCGTGATATGGCGATCGGGGAAGGTATATTCCAGTTTGTCGAACAGGGTCGCACCGAGCGGGGTGATCCCCACCTCTTCCTGAAGTTCGCGGGCCAGCGCCTGTTCCGGCGTCTCGCCAGACTCGATTTTGCCGCCCGGAAACTCCCATTTATTTGCCATGTGCGCATCCGCTGCACGCTGGGTAATAAAGATTTGGTTATCTGAATTGCGAATGATCCCGACAGCGATTTGCAGTATTTTCATTGTCTTACGTCCATAAAAAAGGCGCAGATATCTGCGCCTTTCAGGTGTGTTTCAGGCTTAGCTCAGACGGCCATGGCACTGTTTGTATTTTTTACCGGAACCGCATGGGCACGGATCGTTACGACCGACCTTACGCTCACCGGACTGCGCGGCAATCGCGGCGGCTGCGGCTTCTTCGTCGTCCTGATGGCTGAGCTGCTGCATCTGGGCCAGACGCTCAGCTTCTTCACGACGCTGCTGCTCCATCTCTTCCACTTCTTCCGGCATGCGCACCTGAACTTTGCTCAGAGTGCTGATCACTTCATACTTCAGTGATTCAAGCATGGAGGCAAACATCGCAAAGGATTCGCGCTTGTACTCCTGCTTCGGATCTTTTTGTGCATAGCCACGCAGGTGGATGCCCTGACGCAGGTAGTCCATCGCCGCCAGGTGCTCTTTCCACAGGGAGTCCAGGGTTTGCAGCATCACGCCTTTTTCGAAGTGACGCATCATCTCAGCACCAACAACTTCTTCTTTGCGCTTATACACCTCAAGGGCGTTAGCAAAAATACGCTCGCGCAGGGTCTCTTCGTGCAGCTCCGGCTCTTTATCCAGCCACTCCTGAATCGGCAGATCCAGGTCGAAGTCGTTTTTCAGACGCGCCTGCAGACCTTCAACATCCCACATCTCTTCCAGGGACTGCGGAGGAATGTGCCCATCGATGGTGGCTTTAAACACGTCTTCGCGGATGCTGTTAATGGTTTCGCTCACGTCGGAAACGTCCAGCAGCTCGTTACGCTGGGTGTAGATCGCGCGACGCTGATCGTTGGCCACGTCATCATACTCAAGCAGCTGCTTACGAATATCGAAGTTACGGCTTTCCACTTTGCGTTGGGCGTTGGCGATGGCTTTGGTCACCCATGGGTGTTCAATCGCTTCGCCCGGCTTCATGCCCAGCTTACGCATCATGCCCGACACACGGTCAGAGGCGAAAATACGCATCAGCGCATCTTCCATCGACAGGTAGAAGCGTGAAGAACCGGCATCACCCTGACGACCCGCACGGCCGCGCAGCTGGTTATCGATACGACGGGATTCATGGCGCTCAGTACCAATGATGTGCAGACCGCCCGCAGCCAGCACCGCATCGTGACGAACCTGCCAGTCGGCTTTGATCTGCGCGATCTGCTCCGGCGTTGGGTTTTCCAGCGCGGCCACTTCTGCCTGCCAGCTACCGCCCAGCATGATGTCAGTACCACGACCCGCCATGTTGGTGGCGATGGTCACGGCTGACGGATAACCCGCCTGCGCAACGATATCTGCTTCTTTGGCGTGGAATTTGGCGTTGAGCACGTTGTGCTTAATACCGGCTTTGGTCAGCTCTTCGGAGACCACTTCCGATTTTTCGATGGAGATAGTCCCTACCAGCACCGGCTGGCCCGCAGCGGTACGATCGCGGATATCTTCGATGATGGCCTGAATTTTTTCCGCTTCGGTCATGTAGACCAGGTCCGGCATATCTTTACGGATCATCGGACGGTTGGTTGGCACCACCACGGTATCCAGCTTATAGATAGAGCTGAATTCGAAGGCTTCGGTATCCGCCGTACCGGTCATCCCTGCCAGCTTCTCGTACAGACGGAAGTAGTTCTGGAAGGTGATCGATGCCAGGGTCTGGTTCTCGTTCTGGATATCGACGTTCTCTTTGGCTTCAACCGCCTGATGCAGACCATCGGACCAGCGGCGACCCTGCATGGTACGACCGGTGTGTTCGTCGACGATGATGACTTCGCCATCCTTAACGATGTAGTCCACGTCACGGGTAAAGAGCACGTGCGCGCGCAGGGCGGCAGTCACGTGGTGCATCAGCATGATGTTGCCCGGAGAGTAGAGCGACTCGCCCTCTTCCATAATGCCCTGGGCAACCAGCAGCTCTTCAATCTGGACCAGGCCACGCTCGGTCAGGTTCACCTGACGGGCTTTTTCGTCCACGGAGAAGTGACCTTCACCCTGGAAGGTGTCGGAGTCCTCTTTTTCCTGACGGATCAGGTGCGGAATGATTTTGTCGACTTTGCGATACATCTCGGAGCTGTCTTCAGCCGGGCCGGAGATGATCAGCGGCGTACGCGCTTCGTCGATCAGGATGGAGTCCACCTCATCCACCAGCGCATAGTGCAGTTTGCGCTGGACGCGCTCTTCAGGGCTGAACGCCATGTTGTCGCGCAGGTAGTCGAAGCCATATTCGTTGTTGGTACCGTAGGTGATGTCAGCGTTGTAGGCTTCGCGTTTAGCGGGAGCCGGCAGGCCTGACATGTTGATCCCGACGCTCATACCGAGGAATTCGAACAGAGGACGGTTGTTTTCGGCGTCACGCTGGGCCAGATAGTCGTTGACGGTCACCACGTGCACACCTTTACCCGACAGGGCGTTAACGTAGGCTGGCAGAGTCGCGGTCAGGGTTTTACCTTCACCGGTACGCATCTCGGCGATGCAGCGGTCGTTCAGAACCATACCACCCAACAGCTGCACGTCGAAGTGACGCATGCCGAACACGCGCTTACTTGCTTCGCGCACAACGGCGAACGCTTCCGGAATCAGGCTTTCAACGGTTTCACCTTTTTCGAGGCGGGCACGGAATTCAGCGGTTTTGGCTTTCAGCTCGTCATCAGAAAGTTTTTCCATCGCTGGCTCGAGGCCATTGATGACGCTGACAGCTTTGCGCATGCGGCGCAGGGTACGATCGTTACGGCTACCGAAAACTTTAGTTAGTAATTTGATTAACATAATAAATTCTCAAACGCCCCATCATGGGCAGTTAAATTAAGGTATTGAAAGACGGTTAATTTAGCTGAGGCGTTGAGGTCCGGCGCGGATGCCCTGTACCTGGCTAATCCAGGCGGACACGGAGAAAGCGGTGTGTGGCTCGAATGCAGCAAGCGCGACCTGACGGACAATAACCGGCGGCTTGCTCTGTTGCGTCAGAAGCGTATTGAGCGTATCCAGCAGCGCCAGATGGTGCGCCTGAACCGGTAAGGACTCTTCAACCGCAGGTAATGCCTGCGGCGCCATGGCAAAGGAGAGATGCCGGATGACGGTACGAATGGCATGCTGATGCCAGTAATCTACCGTGAAATTCGGTCGGCGGTTCGCTTCCAGCAGGGCAAGATTGGTGAAATTAACCCGCGTGTTCAGATCGTGGCGGGTGGTGGTGGTCCTGGCAGTACTGGCGGCTTCGGCGTTACTGCTGAGCGCGGGCAGGCCAAGACTCGCCGCGACCATCCCCAGAAGGAGATGCGGCCAGAAGTAACGTCTGCCAAATTGTCGCCAGCGCGTCAGAATTCCGCTCAATTGCCCCACCACAAGTAAGTAAGCTTTCAGGCTCACCGTATGATTTTTATATTTTCGCGCCAAGATAGTACCACTAAAGCTACTTCACAGCAGCAGTATTGAGGCACCGGGGAGGTTAAAAATGGTGATGAAATCAGCAAACGCGCCATTGACTACAGCGATTCGGGAAAGGCAAAAACAAAAACGACTGGTCTTCCTGGCCGGAGAGAGTGCCAGGTCAACCAGTCGAATTTACATAACGGAGTGTGCCGTTACGCCAGAACCGTGCTCGGTGCTTTGAATGCCAGTGGCAGTTCAGCTTCGTCTTCGAAGGTCACATATTCCCAGGCTTCCTGTTTTGCCAGAACAGCCTGCAACAGTTTGTTGTTCAGCGCGTGACCGGATTTATACGCGGTAAACGCACCAATGATGTTGTGACCACACATGAACAGGTCGCCGATCGCATCCAGCATTTTGTGACGAACGAATTCATCTTCAAAACGCAGGCCGTCTTCGTTCAGTACGCGATAATCGTCAACAACGATGGCACAATCGAAGCTGCCGCCCAGGCACAGGCCACGGGACTGCAGATATTCGATATCACGCATGAAACCAAACGTACGCGCTCGACTGATCTGACGCATAAACGCATCAGCAGAGAAGTTCATCGCATAGCGCTGAGTGCTGGAATCAATCGCCGGGTGGTTAAAATCGATGGTGAAATCCAACGAAAAACCATTAAACGGCTTGAATTCTGCCCATTTGTCGCCATCCTGGACACGAACGGTCTCTTTAATGCGTACGAATTTCTTCGCGCTGTTCAGTTCTTCGATGCCGGCATCCAGCAACAGATAGACAAACGGTGCAGCACTGCCATCCATAATTGGGATTTCCGGCGCATCGACTTCAATAACGATGTTGTCGATACCCAGACCCGCCAGGGCGGCATTCAGGTGCTCTACGGTAGAGATCCGCACGTCATGCTCATTCACCAGGCAAGTACAGAGCATGGTATCACGCACAGATTTGGCATCAGCCGGGAAATCTACCGGTGGATTCAAGTCGGTGCGACGATAGATGACCCCGGTGTTGGCCGGCGCAGGGCGCAACGTCAGGGTGACTTTCTTGCCGGTATGTAAACCGACACCTGTCGCCTGAACGATACGTTTTAATGTCCTTTGTTTGATCATCGTATAATCTCGCCAAGTTACTTATCCAACCGAGAGTGTACATCACTATCGGGCGGCCAGTTTAGCACAAAGAGCGTAAATCCCCTAATTCCAGCTAATTCTTAATCAGCTTGCTTACGCAGGAACGCGGGAATGTCCAGATAATCCGGCTCTTTCTGAGTTTGTGGAGTATTGTCATTAACCACCTTAGCGGCTGGTTTCTGCTCCTGGGTCAGCGGCGCCATACCGTGCTGCTGGTAACGATCCATCACCGGCTGCTGAGCAGGTTTGTTGGTCACCAGAGTGATCTCAGGACGTTTGTCCATGCCAATACCGGTCGCAACAACCGTTACGCGCAGTTCATCGTTCATTTCCGGATCAAGGGAAGTACCGATTACCACGGTGGCGTTGTCAGAAGCGAACGCACGGATGGTGTTACCCACGGTTTCGAACTCATCCAGACGCAGGTCGAAGCCCGCAGTGATGTTAACCAGCACGCCGCGCGCGCCGGACAGATCGATATCTTCCAGCAGCGGAGAAGAGATCGCCATTTCAGCGGCTTCTTCTGCACGGTCTTCACCTTTCGCCACGCCGGAGCCCATCATCGCGTAGCCCATTTCGGACATCACGGTGCGCACGTCAGCAAAGTCGACGTTCATCAGGCCAGGACGGGTAATCAGCTCGGCAATACCCTGGACTGCGCCTTTAAGGACATCGTTCGCCGCGCCAAAAGCGTCCAGCAGAGAGATGCCACGGCCCAGCACTTTAAGCAGCTTGTCGTTTGGAATGGTGATCAGCGAGTCCACGTGCTTGGACAGCTCGGTGATACCCTGCTCTGCAAACGCCATACGCTTCTTGCCTTCAAAGTTGAAAGGCTTGGTCACTACGGCAACAGTCAGGATACCTAAATCTTTAGCCACTTCCGCAACAACTGGCGCAGCACCGGTTCCGGTACCACCGCCCATACCTGCGGCGATAAACACCATGTCTGCACCATCCAGCGCAGCACGCAGTGCTTCACGGTCTTCTTCTGCAGCATTACGGCCGACTTCCGGGTTTGCCCCAGCGCCCAGCCCTTTGGTGATGCCGCCACCGATCTGGATTGTCTGGCCAACAGCCGTCTTACGCAGTGCCTGCGCATCGGTGTTCACCGCGAAGAACTCAACACCTTCGATGCGCTCGCGCACCATGTGCTCTACAGCATTACCGCCGCCGCCACCGACGCCGATGACTTTAATCACCGCGTCGTTGGTCAGTTCCATAGGTTCAAACATAGTTTCTCTCCGTTTTGTGCCTGTCGCCTGAAACCGTTAATTCTCTCCGGTCTCTTACTAAAATTAAAATTCTTTTCGCAGCCAGGTATTGATTCGCTTAAACCACGAACCTACCGACGTACGTTTTTCTACTTCTGCTTCGCCACTGAGATGGGTTTCCTTCCCGTAATGAAGCAAGCCCACTGCCGTTGAGTAATACGGCTCCTGAGCATAATCCGTCAGACCGGTGATGTTCAGCGGTGCACCAATACGCACCTGCGTATGAAACACCCGCTGAGCGCAGGCCGCAAGACCTTCAATTTGCGCCGCGCCGCCGGTTAATACAATCCCCGCCGCAAGATGATGTTTAACACCCTGCTGGCGAAGCTGTTCCTGTAATTGCAAAATCTCTTCGTTCACCAGGTTAAGCAGCTCGGTATAACGCGGCTCAATCACTTCGGCTAAGGTCTGGCGCTGCAGGCTGCGCGGCGGACGACCACCGACGCTTGGCACTTCAACGCTCTCATCTTTACCCACGATGGAGCCCAGTGCACAGCCGTGGCGCACTTTAATTGCCTCGGCATCGCTCGGTGGCGTACCGAAGGCGTACGCGATATCGCTGGTGACCACATTCCCTGCATAAGGGATAACCTTGGTGTGGCGCAGCGCACCACCGGTGTAGACGGCCATGTCCATAGTACCACCGCCGATATCGACGACACAGACGCCCAGTTCACGTTCGTCTTCCGTCAGCACCGAATAACTTGCCGCCAGACCGGCGAAAATAAGTTGGTCAACTTTCAGGCCACAACGTTCAACGGCTTTGACGATGTTCTTCGCCATATCGTTGTGACATGTGATCAAGTGCACTTTTGCCTGCATACGCACGCCTGAAAGTCCTACCGGATTCTTAATACCTTCCTGGTAGTCGATCGCATATTCCTGCGGGATCACATGCAGGACGCGATGCTCGTCGCGAACACGTACCGACTTCGCAGTATGCACTACGTTCTCGACGTCTTCCTGCGAGACTTCTTCTTCTGAGATCGGCACCATACCGATCTCGTTCTGGCAGCTAATGTGCTTGCCAGAGAGTGCCAGATACACGGAGGAAATCTGGCAATCTGCCATCAGTTCGGCCTGATCGATGGCGCGCTGTACGCATTTCACCACCGACTCGAGGTCGTTTACCCCACCTTTATCCATACCACGGGACGGGCAGCTACCCACACCAATGATATTGACCACACCGTCGGGCAGAACTTCCCCTACTAAAGCGGCAACCTTCGCAGTGCCGATCTCCAGTCCTACTACCAGTTTTCTGTCCGTCGCCTTGATCATTGTTATTCTGCCTGTACCTGAGCCTGATTCTGTTGCTGATTAGGTTCCTCAACCGGGGCCGGGGACCACCCGACCGATGCGCCTGAGTCATAGCGCAAATCAACGTAGCTAATCCTTTTGCCTTCAGCCTGCGCCTGCTGCTGCAGAACGGGATAAAGTTCTACAAAACGTTCCAGACGCTTCATCGTGTCACCCCGCCCCAGATTCAGCTTGATATCGTTCGTCAGCGTTAACTGCCAGGAACGACGCGCCGTCATTGCAGCCTGTTTCAGGGTAAAACGATCCTTAGCCAGCACTTTACCCATGCTACGAAAACCTTCCAGTACTTCGTTTTCGCTGCCTTCCGGCCCATACAACATAGGTAAATTTTGCTTGCTGACACGATCGGCCGGGACGCTGAAAGAAACTCCATCTACGTCAACCATATGCTGATCATTCCAACGCGCAATGGGTACATATTCAACCAGATGAATCTTCAATTCATCGGGCCACTGCTTTCTGACGCTCGCCTGTTTAATCCAGGGCAGGCGCTCAATCTGACTCTGGATGATGTTCACATCCTGCGTCATGAAGGTGCCAGGCGACCCTAATGCCAGGATCGACTGACGGATATCGTCATTACGCGTGTAGTGACGGTCGCCGGTCACCACCAGTTTCGACAGAGGCAGACGCTGTGCATCTTCCATCCAGCCGAGCACCATCCAGCCGCTGACAAACACAGTACACAGCACGGCAAGCAGGAAGGTGATCCCTGCAAGACGCGTTCCATTACTCCGCCGTGAAGAATATTCTTCTTCCTCTTCGCGGTTTCGCGTGTTCAGCGCAGCCTGAGACATATCAGCCCGCCTGATCCAGAATGCGGACTACCAGCTGCGAGAAGCTCATGCCAGCCTGGCGAGCCGCCATCGGCACCAGGCTATGACTGGTCATGCCCGGTGAGGTATTGGCTTCCAGCAGATAAAACTGTCCGTCGCTATCCTGCATGACGTCGATTCTTCCCCATCCATAGCAGCCAAGAACTTGCCAGGCTTTAAGCACCAGCGCGTTGATTTCAGCTTCATGCCCGGCATCCAGACCACTTGGGCAGAAATATTGCGTCTCATCAGAGAGATACTTCGCCTCATAATCATAGAAGGTTCCGGCTGGTTGGATACGAATTGACGGTAAAATTTCTTCACCGAGCATCGCGACGGTAAATTCCGGTCCGCTTAGCCATTTCTCCACCAGAACTTCTTCATCATGTTGAAAAGCCAGCGCTAATGCTGATGATATATCGTCAGCTTTATCAACTTTAGACATTCCTACGCTTGAGCCCTCACGGCTGGGCTTAACAATCACCGGTAAACCCAGCGCGGTAATGCGCCCGCTAACGCTGGCTGTCAGGCCCTGCTCAAATTCACGACGCGTCAGTGCCACCCAGGGGGCAACCGGTAAACCGGCACCCTGCCACAGCAGTTTGCTGCGCAGTTTGTCCATGGAAATGGCCGACGCCATCACACCGCTGCCGGTGTAAGGCAGGCCGATGATGTCCAACAAGCCTTGCAGCGTGCCATCCTCACCGCCGCGACCGTGCAGCGCGATAAAAACTTTATCAAAGCCCAGCTCTTTCAGGCGCGTCACGTCGGTCTCTTTCGGATCGACCAGGTGCGCATTAACGCCGCCTTCGCGCAGCCCTGCCAGCACGGCCGCGCCGGAATTCAGGGAAACCTCGCGCTCGGCAGAGGTGCCGCCAGAGAGGACCGCAATCTTATCAGCCATGGCGCTCTTCCTCCGAAATTTGCGGCTTAAGTTTGATTTCGGCCAGCGTACGGGCGATTTTGCCGATATTTCCGGCACCCTGCACCAGAATCAAATCATTGCCGGTCAATACCGGGGCAAGCATCGCTGCCGCCTGGGCGTGATCGGAGACCAGAATCGGATCGATCTTGCCGCGACCACGAATGGTACGGCACAGCGAACGGCTGTCGGCACCCGGAATAGCCGCCTCACCTGCCGCGTACACTTCCAGCATCAGCAGCGTATCAACCTGTGACAGCACATTAGCGAAATCGTCGTATAAGTCACGCGTACGGGTGTAACGGTGTGGCTGGAACAGCATAACCAGATTTTTGTCCGGCCAGCCCGCGCGCGCCGCTTTGATCGTGGCGTCCACTTCCGTCGGGTGATGGCCGTAGTCATCCACCAGCATTGCGGTACCGCTTTTCCCGTTAACGCTTTCCAGCGGGAACTCGCCGAGGAAATCAAAACGACGACCGGTCCCCTGGAAGCTTTCGAGCGCCCGCAGGATATCCTCGTCGTCAATGCCCTCTTCCGTGGCGACCGCAACGGCCGCCGCCGCGTTCAGTGCGTTATGGCGTCCCGGCGCGTTAAGCGTCACCTGCAACAGCTCTTTGTCCTGACGCGCCAGGGTGAAATGCCCCTGCGCACCAACCTGCCTGTAACTCTCCACGCGGACATCAGCGTCTTCGCTGAAACCGTAGGTGGTGATCTGACGTCCTACGCGCGGCAGCAGCTCGCGGATCACCGGATCGTCAACGCACATTACGGCACGTCCATAAAACGGCAGGTTGTGCAAAAAGTTTATAAAGGTTTGCTTTAAATTTTCGAAATCGCCCTGGTAGGTATCCATGTGGTCGGCTTCGATGTTGGTCACAATCGCGACCATCGGCTGCAGGTGCAGGAACGACGCGTCGCTTTCATCCGCTTCAGCGATGAGATAGCGGCTGTGCCCCAGGCGAGCGTGAACGCCCGCAGCTTTCACCAGGCCGCCGTTAACGAAGGTCGGATCGAGGCCCGCTTCAGCATAAATGCTGGAGACCATCGCCGTGGTCGTGGTTTTACCGTGCGTACCGGCAATGGCAATGCCGTGACGAAAACGCATCAGTTCTGCCAGCATCTCTGCGCGGCGGATCACCGGAATACGCGCTTCGTGTGCCGCAACGATCTCCGGGTTATCGGCAGAAATGGCGCTGGAGACCACCACCACGCTCGCATCAAGAACGTTTTCCGGGCGATGGTTGAAATAGATTGTCGCACCCAGCGACGCCAACTGTTGCGTAACAGGGTTCGGCGCCAGATCGGACCCGCTGATCTGGTAGCCTTCATTCGCCAGCACCTCGGCAATACCGCCCATACCGGCGCCGCCGATGCCAACAAAGTGAATGTGCCGGACGCGACGCATCTCGGGCACGATTGAACGCAGTTTCGCCAGTTGTTGTGTATTCATTCTCTAAACGCCATCGACTACTTCAAAAAAATCGTGCAGCGCAACACGCGCTGCGAGGGTTAAACCTGGGCTGCCAGGCTCACTTCTTTCGCCACCCGCTCCGTTGCATCCGGGATCGCCGCCGCACGTGCGTGCTGCGCCATCGCCAGTAATGTCTCCCGGTCCCAGCCCGCCAGGGTGGTGGCGACCGCCTCGGCGGTAAACTGCGGCTGTTCAAAAATTTTGGCTGCCCCGGCTTTTTCAAGCGGCAGCGCATTCCAGTACTGCTGACGGTCTTTGTGCTGGAAGGGCACAAACAGTGCCGGCAAACCGGCAGCGGCGATCTCACTCACCGTCAGCGCGCCGGAACGGCAGACAACGACATCGGCCCAGGCATATGCCGCCGCCATGTCGTCGATAAATTCGGTTACTTTGTGCTGCGGCTGGCCCGCATCGGCATAGGCCTGCTCTACCGATTGCTGAGCGCCCTTTCCGCTTTGATGCCAGATCGTTACGCTATCGTTAAGCTTCGCGGCCACCTGCGGCATGGTCTGATTCAGGACGCGCGCGCCCTGCGATCCCCCTACCACCAGCACGCGTACCGGCCCTTCACGGCCGGTGAGTCGCTCCTGCGGCAATGGCAGCGCCAGCACGTCGACGCGCACCGGGTTGCCCACCACGTCGGCTTTCGGGAATGCGCCCGGGAATGCCTGCATCACTTTGCTGGCGATTTTTGCCAGCCATTTATTGGTGAGGCCCGCAATACCGTTCTGCTCGTGGAGCACAACCGGGATCCCCAGCGACCACGCCGCCAGTCCGCCAGGACCCGAGACATAACCGCCCATCCCCAGCACCACGTCCGGCTTAAAGCGCTTCATGATCGCCCGCGCCTGACGCCAGGCGTTAAAAATACGCACCGGCGCCAGCGCCAGGGCTTTGATCCCTTTGCCGCGCAGGCCAGAAATACGAATAAAGTCGATCTCAATACCGTGTTTTGGCACCAGATCGGCTTCCATGCGGTCTGCGGTTCCCAGCCAGCGTACCTGCCAGCCCTGATCCATTAAATGGTGTGCAACCGCGAGCCCCGGGAAAACATGTCCGCCGGTACCGCCCGCCATCACCATTAACCGCTTCGGTTGATTCATCGTGAACCTCGTGTAAACGCCTGGGCATTCTCCAGACGCGTTTCATAATCTATGCGCAACAAAAACATAATGGCGGTCGACATGATCAACAGACTCGAACCACCGTAACTGATTAACGGCAACGTCAGACCTTTGGTCGGCAGCATACCTGCTGCTGCACCTACGTTGACTAATGCCTGAAAACTGAACCAGATACCGATCGAACAGGCTAAAAAGCCCGAGAAACGGTGGTCAATCACCAGCGCTTTACGACCGATCGACATCGCACGGAAAGCGACGAAGAATACCATTAAAAGCGCCAATACCACACCGATATAACCCAGTTCTTCCCCAATAATGGAGAAGATAAAGTCGGTATGTGCCTCGGGTAAATACTCCAGTTTCTGGACTGAATTCCCAAGCCCCTGACCCCACATTTCACCGCGGCCAAACGCCATCAGCGACTGTGTCAGCTGATAACCGCTGCCAAACGGATCTTCCCAGGGGTTCCAGAAAGAGGTCACGCGGCGGATACGATACGGCTCGGCGAGGATCAGCAGCACGACCGCGGAGATCCCCATTCCGATGATGGCGATGAACTGCCACAGTTTCGCCCCCGCCAGGAACAGCATCGCCAGCGTGGTGACAAACAGTACTACCACGGTACCGAGGTCAGGCTGGGCCAGCAGCAGAACCGCCAGCACCAGAATCACGCCCATCGGTTTTAAGAAGCCGCGCAGGTTGTTACGCACCTCATCAACCTTACGCACCAGGTAGTTGGCGAGATAGCAGAAGAGCGACAGCTTGGTAAATTCCGCCGGCTGGATACGCAGCGGGCCGAAGGCAATCCAGCGCGATGCCCCGTTCACCGAGCTACCCACCACCAGTACGATCAGCAGCATGACGATCGAGGCGATCAGCATCGCGGTACTGTGTCGCTGCCAGAACGCCATCGGCAGACGTAAGGTCACCATCGCCAGACAGAACGCGAGGATGATGTACAGCCCGTCACGCTTGGCAAACAGGAAGGGATCGTTCGCCAGACGCTGCCCGACGGGCATCGAGGCCGAGGTCACCATAATAAAACCAATCGCCGCCAGCCCCAGCGTTAGCCAGAGCAGCATGCGGTCGTACATCACCAGGCTATCGGAATCTTTATCCCGGGAGCCCATGACCCAGCCTTTTAACGCCGACGAGATCCACACCAGGATGCCAAATCCTGGCAGGCGCGGCATTTTCGGGCGAGGGAGAGAGAAGCGCATCAGCCTAACTCCTTCGCCAGGCGGGTGAAGAGATCGCCCCGCTGTTCGAAATTCTTAAACTGATCGAGGCTGGCGCAGGCCGGAGAGAGCAGCACCATATCGCCCGGCTTCACGCGCGGGGCGATCAGCCGCATCGCCTGTTCCATGGTCCCGGTTTGTTCGGCGATGTCCGGACGCAGCGCTGCCAGTTCGGCACCGTCACGGCCAAAGCAGTAGAGACGCACGTTATCGCCGCTGAGATACTGTTTCAGCGAAGAGAAATCGGCGGATTTGCCGTCGCCACCCAGCAGCAGATGCAGGGTGCCGTGGACGTGCAGGCCATTCAGCGCCGCTTCCGTACTGCCGACGTTGGTGGCTTTTGAATCGTTGATCCAGCGCACGCCGTTATGCTCCAGCGCCAGCTGGAAGCGGTGCGCCAGGCCCGTAAAGGTGGTGAGGGCTTTCAGGCTGGTGGCGCGGGGTAATCCCGCAGCGTCCGCCAGCGCCAGCGCCGCAAGGGCGTTGGTGTAGTTGTGCTGGCCCGAAAGCGGCATCTCTTTAACGTTCAGCACCTTTTCACCGTTTGCCCGCAGCCAGGTTTCGCCCTGCTGACGGTTAAGGTGATAGTCGCCCATATTGATGCCAAAGCTCACGCAGCGCTCATCCGCGCCGCGTACCGGCATGGTCAGCGCATCATCGGCGTTCACCACGCACACGCGGGCATTTTCATAGATGCGCAGCTTGGCGGCGCGGTACTGCTGCAGACCAAACGGATAGCGATCCATATGATCTTCGGTGACGTTGAGGATGGTCGCCGCCACCGCCTGCAGGCTTGAAGTGGTTTCCAGCTGGAAGCTGGAGAGCTCAAGGATGTAGAGCTCACGCGCGGGATCGAGCAGCATCAGTGCCGGTAGGCCGATGTTGCCGCCGACCCCCACATTGACGCCCGCCGCTTTCGCCATCTCACCGACCAGCGTAGTGACGGTGCTTTTACCGTTTGAACCGGTAATGGCAATAACTGGCGCCTGGGCTTCACGGCAGAATAGTTCGATATCGCCGACGATCTCAACGCCCGCCTCGGCGGCAGCGCTCAGGGCCGGGTGCGCCAGGGCGATACCTGGGCTTGCGACAATCAGATCGGCGGCGTTCAGCCACTCTTCATTCAGACCACCAAGGTGGCGTTCAACCTGTTCCGGCAGTTTGTCCAGACCAGGCGGAGAGACACGCGTATCCATCACGCGAGGCGTGACGCCGCGCGCGAGGAAAAAGTCCACGCAGGAGAGGCCGGTTAAGCCTAACCCGATGATAACGACTTTTTTACCCTGGTAATCTGCCATGATTAACGTACCTTCAGCGTTGCCAGGCCAATCAGCACCAGCATCAGCGAAATAATCCAGAAGCGCACGATGACGCGCGGTTCCGGCCAGCCTTTCAGTTCATAGTGGTGATGGATAGGGGCCATCCGGAAGATGCGCTGTCCGCGCAGCTTGAATGAACCCACCTGCAGGATCACCGACAGGGTTTCAACCACAAACACGCCGCCCATGATCACCAGCAGGAACTCCTGGCGCAGCAGCACGGCGATAATGCCCAGCGCGCCGCCCAGTGCCAGCGAACCCACGTCGCCCATAAAGACCTGCGCCGGGTAGGTGTTAAACCACAGGAACCCTAAACCTGCTCCGACAATCGCCGTGCAGACGATCACCAGTTCACCGGCATGACGCAGATACGGAATGTGCAGATAGCTGGCGAAGTTCATGTTGCCGCTCGCCCACGCCACCAGCGCAAAGCCCGCCGCCACGAAGACGGTAGGCATAATCGCCAGGCCGTCGAGGCCGTCAGTCAGGTTTACTGCGTTACCGGTACCGACAATCACGAAGTAGGCCAGCAGGATGTAGAACAGGCCCAACTGCGGCATCACGTCTTTGAAGAACGGCACCACCAGTTCGGTGGCTGGCGTGTCTTTGCCTGCCAGATAGAGCGCAAACGCCACGCCCAGCGCAATCACCGACATCCAGAAATACTTCCAGCAGGCGATCAGGCCTTTGGTGTCCTTGCGCACCACTTTGCGGTAGTCATCGACGAAACCGATAATCCCGTACCCGACCAGCACCACCAGCACGCACCAGACGTACGGGTTTGACGGATAAGCCCACAGCAGCACCGACACCACAATCGCGGTAAGGATCATAATGCCGCCCATGGTCGGCGTACCGCGTTTGCTGAAGTGTGATTCCGGACCGTCGTTACGCACAACCTGACCGAAAGAGAGTTTTTGCAGACGGGCAATCATGCGCGGGCCCATCCACAGCGAGATGAACAGCGCAGTCAGCAGGCTGACGATGGCGCGAAACGTCAGATAGGAAAAGACGTTAAAGCCGGAATAATATTTGACCAAATGCTCGGCCAGCCAAACTAACATGTCCCATTCTCCTGTAAAGCGTGCACAACCTCTTCCATGGCGGCACTACGTGAACCTTTCACTAAAACTGTCACTATTTGTTGTTCTGCAACCAGCGCCCTGAGGCGGGCGATCAACGCCGCTTTATCGGCAAAATGCTCACCGACGCCGCTGGCCTGGCTGATATTTTTACTGAGATGACCGGCGCTTAACACGCGATCGATACCGGAGGCTTTCGCCGCCTCACCCACCTCGGTGTGGCAGGCCTCGCTCTCATCACCCAGCTCGGCCATATCTCCGACCACCATCACGCGATAGCCCGGCATCTCAGACAGCACCTGTACGGCGGCGGTCATAGAGCCGACGTTGGCGTTGTAGGAGTCATCCAGCAGCAGTTTGTTTTCTGCCAACTGAACAGGGAACAGGCGTCCAGGGACGGCTTTGAGGTTTGCCAGCCCGGCTTTGATAGCCGATAGCGGCGCGCCGACGGCCATCGCCAGCGAACTTGCCGCCAGGGCATTGGCGATGTTGTGGCGACCCGGCAGGGGCAGCAGCACATCCACATTGCCGGTTGGGGTCTGGAGCGTAAATTCGGTGCCGTGGGAGGTCACGTGGACGTTGGTCGCGGTGAAGTCGCTGTTGGCAGCATTCGGCGAGAAGCGCCAGGTTTTACGATCCCCGATGACGCTTTTCCAGTTCAGCCAGTCGTTGTTATCGGCATTCATAATGGCGATGCCGTTTGCCGGCAGGCCGGTATAAATCTCGCCTTTCGCTTTCGCCACGCCTTCGAGTGAGCCGAAACCTTCGAGGTGCGCCGCAGCAAGGTTGTTCACCAGCGCCGCTTCCGGACGGGTCAGATTGACGGTCCAGGCGATTTCACCCTGGTGATTAGCCCCCAGCTCGATCACCGCAAATTCGTGCTCGGGCGTCAGGCGCAGCAGCGTCATCGGCACGCCGATGTCGTTGTTCAGATTGCCTGCGGTATAAAGCGTGTTGCCACACTGCGAGAGGATGGCGGCGGTCATCTCCTTAACGGAGGTTTTACCGGAGGAGCCGGTCAGCGCCACAACGCGCGCCGGAACCTGCTGGCGAACCCATGCCGCCAGCTCACCAAACGCCAGACGGGTATCTTTCACTACCGCCTGTGGCAGGTCGTTATCCAGCTTACGGCTTACCAGCAGTGCGCCAGCACCGGCGGCTTTCGCCTGTTCTGCAAAATCGTGGGCATCGAAACGCTCACCCTTCAGCGCCACAAACAGGCAGCCAGGGGTGATTTTGCGCGTGTCGGTGGTGACAGCATCGAAGGTCAGATCGTCGCCGCTGACGTCAGCGCCCAGGATCCTCGCCAGCTGGTTTAGCGTTACGCTAATCATGCCACCACTCCCAGCAGACGCGCCGCGGTCACACGGTCGGAGTAATCCAGACGGTTGGTGCCGACAATTTGATAGTCTTCGTGGCCTTTACCGGCCAGCAGCACTACGTCGTTTTCGTTAGCCTGCATAATGGCGTTGGTCACCGCTTCTGCGCGGCCTTCCACCACGCGGGCGCGACCCGCATCCAGCATACCGGCCAGAATGTCGTTGATGATGGCGCGCGGCTCTTCGGTGCGCGGGTTGTCATCGGTAACTACCGCGATGTCCGCGAACTGCTCGGCAATAGCCCCCATCAGCGGGCGTTTGCCTTTGTCGCGATCGCCGCCGCAGCCAAAGACGCACCACAGCTTACCGGCACAGTGCAGGCGCGCGGCTTCCAGCGCTTTTTCCAGTGCGTCCGGCGTGTGGGCATAATCCACCACCACGGTCGGTTTGCCAGGGGCAGTGAACACTTCCATACGACCACAGACCGGCAGCAGGCGCGCGGAGGTGCTGAGCAGGTCCGCCAGCGGATAATCCAGTGCCAGCAGGGTGGCGAGAGCCAGCAGCAGGTTGCTGACGTTGAAGGCCCCCATCAGGCGGCTTTCGATTTCGCCTTCGCCCCATGAGGAGGTAAAGCGAATGGTCGCCCCGCTGTCGTGGTAGGTCACGTCGGTGGCTTTCAGCCAGCGGCCGTGGCAGTTCGGGTTGATATGGTCGGCCATGGAGACCGCAACGGCATCCGGCAGCTTAGCCAGCCAGCGGCGTCCCACTTCGTCATCGGCGTTGATAATCGCCTGACCGCAGTGATGCGTGGCATACAGTTGCCATTTCGCCGCTTCGTAGTTTTCCATATCGCCATGGTAATCGAGATGGTCCCGGCTCAGGTTAGTGAACACGGAGGCCGCAAATTTCAGGGCCGCAACACGGTGCTGTACCAGCCCGTGGGAAGAGACTTCCATTGCCGCGAAGGTAGCGCCCTGCCCTGCCAGGCCCGCCAGCACGTGCTGGACGTCGACCGCAGAGCCGGTGGTGTTTTCCGTTGGGTTGACTTTGCCCAGCAGGCCGTTGCCCACGGTTCCCATTACCGCGCTGGTTTCACCCAGCAACTGCGCCCACTGCGCCATCAGCTGCGTGGTCGTGGTTTTACCGTTAGTCCCGGTGACGCCAACCAGACGCAGCCGGTCAGAGGGTTCGTTATAAAAACGTCCCGCCAGCGCAGAGAGACGTTCATTCAACTGGCTGAGGTAGATGACCGGCACGCCGTGCATTTCACGGATTTCACCGTCAGTGGCCTCATCTTTTGCCTCAGCAATAATGGCAGCTACACCTTGCGCTATCGCCTGCGGGATATACCGACGCCCGTCCGCCTGATGACCCACTACTGCCACAAAAAGATCGCCCGACGCAGCCAAACGGCTGTCGAGTACCATCTCTCGCAGTACTCGCGCAGGTAAACCTGATACCCACGGAGCAAGAAGGTCGCGCAAATTACGATCTGCCACCTGTTCCCTCGCCTTGATTAATTACAAATTCACTTTTCTCGCCCGTTGCCAGCGCATCCGGCTCGATGTTCATGGTGCGCAGTACGCCGCCCATGATGGCACCGAAGACCGGCGCGGAAACGGCGCCACCGTAGTATTTACCCGCCTGTGGATCGTTGATGACCACCACCAGCGCAAAACGCGGATTACTCGCAGGCGCAACGCCTGCGGTGTATGCAATGTATTTATTGATGTAGCGGCCGTCCGGACCGACTTTTTTCGCCGTACCGGTTTTGATCGCGATGCGATAGCCTTTGATCGCCGCCTTCACGCCGCCGCCGCCGGGCAGCGCCACGCTTTCCATCATGTGAACGACGGTACGGACGATCGATTCCGGGAAGACGCGCTCACCGGGAACCGGGGGATCAACTTTGGTGATTGAGAGCGGGCGATAGACGCCATAGCTGCCAATCGTTGCATAGACTCGCGCCAACTGTAACGGTGTTACCATTAGCCCGTAGCCGAAAGAGAAGGTGGCCCTCTCTATGTCAGACCACCGTTGTTTTTGAGGATATAAGCCACTGCGTTCTCCGACCAACCCCAAATTGGTCGCTTTTCCCAGCCCAAAACGTGAGTAAGTTTCTACCAACGCTGAGGACGGCATCGCTAACGCCAGCTTAGAAACGCCGACGTTACTCGACTTCTGTAAAACCCCGGTGAGGGTCAATTCGCTGTAACGCGCCACGTCTTTGATTTCGTGACCGTTAATTCGGTAAGGAATGGTGTTGAGCACGGTATTTTCATTGACGATGCCGCGCTGCAGGGCCGTCATCACCACCATCGGTTTGACCGTTGAACCCGGCTCGAAGACGTCAGTGATCGAACGGTTACGCATGGCGTCTTTGGCCGTTCCGGCAAAATTGTTCGGGTTGTAGGACGGGCTGCTGGCCATCGCCAGCACTTCGCCAGTGCTGACATCCACCAGTACCGCACTGCCGGATTCCGCTTTGTTAAAGGCCACGGCGTTATTCAGCTCACGATACACCAGCGCCTGCAGACGTTCGTCAATGCTCAGCGCCAGGTTGTGCGCCGCCTGGCTATCCGTTGAAGAGATATCTTCAATTACGCGGCCGTAGCGGTCTTTACGCACCACGCGCTCGCCCGGTTGACCGGTCAGCCACTTATCGAAGCTCTTCTCTACGCCTTCAATACCCTGGCTGTCGACGTTAGTGAAGCCGATCAGGTGGGCAGTCACTTCCCCGGATGGGTAGTAGCGACGTGACTCTTCACGCAGGTGAATGCCGGGCAACTTCAGTTTTTTGATGTAGTCGGCCATGTCAGGGTTAACCTGACGCGCAAGATAGATAAAGCGCCCTTTCGGGTTGGCATTCACGCGCGCCGCCAGCTGATCGAGCGGCATTTTCAGCGCGTCTGACAGCGCTTTCCAGCGGTTATCCAGCGAGATCCCACCGGCGTCATGCAGCTCTTTAGGATCCGCCCAGATCGCTTTTACCGGCACGCTGACCGCCAGCGGACGACCCGAGCGGTCGGTGATCAGGCCGCGCGAGGTGGAGACTTCCTGAACGCGCAGGGAACGCATGTCACCCTGACGCACCAGCATGTCGGGCGCAATGATCTGCAGCCACGCCACGCGTCCCAGCAGGAAACCCAGCGCCAGTAAAATGCAGCCGCACAGCAACGCAAAACGCCAGCTGATAAAGCTGGCCTGTTCTTCCTGACGTTTTGGTTTTAGCGCCTTCGCCGCCGATTTCATGCGTCGCGTTTTTCCTTATTTTTGTACTACGATATTTTCCTGAGAAGGATCAACATGCTGCATCTGCAGCTTTTCCGTTGCGATCCGTTCAACCCGGCTATGATCGCCGAGCGCATTTTCTTCGAGGATCAGATTTCGCCACTCGATATCCAGCGCATCACGCTCCAGCACCAGCTGTTCGCGCTGCGCCGTTAACAAACGGGTATGGTGAGCGGTGGTCACGACAGTGACCGCCGACACAATGATGCAAATAAACAGGCACAGTGGCAGCTTGCCGAAACGCAACAGATCGTCCCAGATGACGCCGGGCAAGGCATGACGCTCGTTGCTGCTAAGCGAATCTTTAACCTTGCTGAAGGTATCTGCCACCTTGCCAATCATGCGCTCGTCCTTTCTGCAATACGCAGCACGGAACTACGGGCGCGTGGGTTCTCTTCCACTTCTGCTTCGCCCGGCATTAATTTGCCCAATGCCCGCAGCTGACGACCACCCAGCTTTTTGAGCTGCTCTTCCGTCATCGGTAACCCGGCCGGAACCTGCGGGCCGCGGCTTTGCTCGCGCATAAAGCGCTTCACGATGCGATCTTCCAGCGAGTGGAAGCTGATAATCGACAGGCGCCCACCCGGGGCAAGCACGCCAAGTGAACTCTTCAGCGCCTGCTCGATCTCGTCCAGCTCGCTGTTCACCCAGATGCGAACGGCCTGGAAGGTGCGGGTGGCGGGATGTTTGTATTTGTCCTTCACCGGGGTTGCCGCGGCGATCACTTCCGCCAGCTCTTTGGTGCGGGTCATCGGCTCAATGCGGTTGCGCTCAACGATGGCTCGGGCTATACGCTTGCCAAAACGCTCTTCACCAAAGGTTTTGATCACCCAGGCGATATCGGCTTCTTCGGCGGTTTGCAGCCACTCGGCGGCGGACTGGCCGCGCGTTGGATCCATGCGCATGTCCAGTGGACCATCGCGCATAAAGGAGAAACCGCGTTCAGCATCGTCAAGCTGCGGTGAGGAGACGCCAAGATCGAGAAGAATGCCGTCGATCTTGCCGGTTAAACCACGCTCGCTGACGTAATCAGCCAACGCGGAAAAAGGACCGTGAACGATGGAAAAGCGTGGGTCATCGATGGTTTTTGCCACCTCAATCGCCTGTGGATCGCGATCGATTGCCAGCAAACGGCCTTCCGCTCCCAGTTGGGAGAGGATCAAACGCGAGTGACCACCCCGGCCAAAAGTGCCATCAATATAGATGCCATCAGGACGAATATTCAGGCCATTGACGGCCTCATCCAGTAGCACCGTCGTATGTTTATAATTTTCCATCATATTTATAGAGACAAATCCTGCAATCGTTCCGACAATGTCGCGGAATCAGACTGCTCTGCGTCGATATCTTCCTTGACCCGTTGATACCAGGCCGTTTCATCCCACAGTTCAAATTTATTGAACTGTCCGACCAGCATCACTTCTTTTGTCAGACCGGCATGTTGCCGCAGCACAGGCGCAATCAACAGACGCCCCGCGCTATCCATCTGACATTCACTGGCATGACCCAATAACAGCCGCTGCACGCGGCGTTCCTGCGGGTTCATGCTCGACAGTCGAGACAGCTTTTGCTCAATGATTTCCCATTCAGGCAAGGGGTAAAGCAGCAGGCAGGCGTGGTTGATGTCAATGGTGCAGACCATTTGACCAGAAGCGCTCTCGTTCAGCCGATCGCGATATCGTGTTGGGACCGATAAACGCCCTTTGCTGTCGAGATTGACTAACGTCGCTCCACGGAACATGCCAGTCTCACCCCTCCTCACCACTTTTACCCACAAATTCCCACTTAAGGGAGTTTACGGAGCGATGGAAAAGCTTGTCAAGCCAGGACTTCCGCGACATCAGTCTAAATGTTACTGATTTACGAACGGAAGTTAATCAGGCTATTAACCGTACAACTGGCGAGGCAAAATTAACGTGATGAATATTTGCGAGAAAAAACTCAGATATGCATACCAGCGTTAAAAATCACTCATCTCATCGCAACGAAATATAAAGTGTCAGTTTGCGACGCGGGCGGCATTTTAAGCCATATTCTCGGGGGATAACAGCGCCAGATTCAACGCGGCCGCCATGCCGGTAGCGCGTAAACAGAGAGTGGGATAGTGCAAGGGAAAAAATGGCTGATAATTCAGCAATAGCGATCGGTTATGTAACAAAATAATACAATTGATGTCATCTATGGCAATTAAATAAACATGAAAAGAAGTTTTAAATAGCCAGGGGAAATAAAAAGCATAGCAGGCGATGTGTTTTAGAGAATTATCTTAAAAATAATAAGGGAATTCCTGCGTGCAGTAATGGCAATAAATACAGGGCAGCTTTCACTGCCCTGCTACCCTTACGTACGGCTTAATATGCCACGACGGTAGAGATTACGACGGATGCGCGTTAGCCCTGGTTTAGGCTTACGCGGCTCATCGAGGCTCGCCAGTACGATCTCCAGCACCCGTTCTGCCACGTCGCGATGACGCTGGGCAACGGCCAGCACCGGACACTGCAGGAAATCGAGCAGCTCGTGATCGCCGAAGGTCGCAATCGCCAGATCCGAAGGCAGCTTGCCCTCGCGGCGCAACGTCACATCCATCACCCCCTGCAGCAGCGCAAAAGAGGTGGTGAACAGCGCCTGCGGCATCGGATGGGTTTCCAGCCACTTCTCAAAAAGCTGCGCCGAGGCTTCACGCTCGTAGCTGTTGGCATAGAGGAAGTCCACTTCGCGGGGATCGTCTTTCCATGCGGTGCGGAACCCTTGCTCGCGCAGGAAGCTCACGGAAAGCTCAGGTAAGGCGCCCAGATAGAGGACGTTTTCCGCCGGGAAGGTCCGCAGCTCCGCCGCCAGCATCTCGGCATCATCCTGATCGGCACCCACTACGCTTGTAAAATGTTCGCGGTCTAATGCACGGTCGAGGGCGACAATAGGGAAGGAATCATTGGCCCAGCGCTGGTAGAACGGATGCTCCGGGGGAAGTGAGGTTGAAACGATAATGGCATCAACCTGACGCTGCAGCAGGTGCTCAATACAACGCATTTCATTATCGGGCTGATCTTCCGAACAGGCGATCAACAGTTGATAGCCGCGCTGACGCGCCTGGCGCTCAAGGTAGTTTGCGATCCGGGTGTAACTGGTGTTTTCCAGATCCGGGATCACCAGGCCGATCGAACGGGTGCGGCCGGCGCGTAAACCTGCCGCGACAGCATTCGGATGGTAGTTATGTTCACGAACCACGGCCATCACTTTCTCAACGGTCTTGTCGCTGACCCGATACTGCTTCGCTTTACCGTTAATCACATAGCTTGCCGTTGTTCGCGACACGCCGGCGAGCCTGGCGATTTCATCCAGTTTCACAATTGCCCCTTAAAAAGTATAAAAGAGTCCATGACCTTGTCAGGGTTAAGACTAAATCTTGTAACATCTAAGCGCAGAATAGTCTGTGCGGCAACCGCTTTTGTCCGTACAACGGCATCGGTGCGCAAAAAAAAGCCCGGTTAATCGCACCGGGCAATAGAGAGGCGAACTTTTTATCCTTAACGCATCACTTTGTCACCGCGAGAGAGCCCCACGACGCCAGAACGCGCCACTTCAACAATTTTTGCCACATCCCGCACCGAGGCAAGGAAGGCATCCAGCTTATCGCTGGTACCGGCAAGCTGAACGGTGTAGATAGACGGGGTGACATCGATGATCTGCCCACGGAAAATATCCGCGTTGCGTTTCACCTCTTCACGCCCGTAGCCGGTGGCCTGAATTTTCACCAGCATGATCTCGCGTTCAACGTAAGCCCCCTGCCCCAGCTCGCTGACGCGTAAGACATCCACCAGTTTATGCAGCTGCTTTTCGATCTGCTCCAGCACCTTGGCATCACCCACCGTCTGAATGGTCATGCGGGAAAGCGTTGGATCGTCCGTCGGGGCAACCGTCAGGCTTTCGATGTTATAGCCGCGCTGTGCAAAGAGCCCAATCACGCGCGACAGCGCCCCGGACTCGTTTTCCAGTAATACAGATAATATCCGGCGCATATCAGGTTCTCTCCGTTTTGCTTAACCACATTTCATCCATACCGCCGCCGCGAATATGCATCGGATAAACATGTTCAGTGCCATCCACAACCACATCAACAAAGACCAGACGGTTATTTTTAACGTGCTCAAGGGCTTCGCTGAGCTTCGCTTCCAGCTCTGCCGGATTGTTGATGCGCATACCAATGTGGCCGTAAGCTTCTGCCAGACGCACAAAATCAGGCAACGAGTTCATGTAAGACTGCGAATGACGACCGGAATAGATCATGTCCTGCCACTGCTTCACCATGCCCAGATAGCCGTTGTTCAGGTTGAGCACCAGCACCGGCAGCTCATACTGCAGCGCGGTGGAGAGCTCCTGGATGTTCATCTGGATACTGCCATCGCCGGTCACGCAGACCACCGTCTCTTCCGGTAACGCCAGCTTAACGCCCAGCGCGGCAGGCAGGCCAAAGCCCATGGTGCCGAGGCCGCCGGAGTTGATCCAGCGACGTGGCTTATCAAACGGGTAATAGAGCGCGGCGAACATCTGGTGCTGGCCGACGTCAGACGTAACGTAAGCCTCGCCGTTGGTCAGCCGCCAGAGGGTTTCAATCACCGCCTGCGGTTTGATGTTCTCGCTTTGGGTGTCGTACTTCAGACACTGACGCGCACGCCACTGCTCAATTTGCAGCCACCAGTCACGAATATCATCGAGCGGCTGAACATAGTTTTCCTGCGCCAGCAGCTCCAGCATCTGATCCAGAACCTGACGTGCGTCGCCCACAATTGGCACATCCGCCGGAACGGTTTTGGAAATAGAGGTAGGATCGATGTCGATGTGCAGCACCGTGGCATTGGGGCAGTATTTCGCCAGGTTATTGGTAGTGCGATCGTCAAAGCGCACCCCCACGGCAAAGATGACATCGGAATTGTGCATCGTCATGTTAGCTTCATACGTGCCATGCATGCCGAGCATACCAAGCGCCTGGCGATGCGTGGCCGGGAACGCCCCGAGTCCCATTAATGAAGAGGCTACCGGCAGATTCAGCTTTTCGATAAGCGTCCGCAGCTGTGTTTCACACTGGGCATTGACCGCTCCGCCGCCAACGTACACCACCGGTTTTTTGGCCGTCGCCAGGGTTTGCAGGGCGCGCTTAATCTGGCCCTTGTGCCCCTGAGTGGTTGGGTTATAAGAACGCATGCTGACCGACTCTGGCCAGACATAAGGCAATTTGTTTGCCGGATTCAGAATATCTTTGGGAAGGTCAACCACCACCGGCCCCGGACGTCCGCTGGCCGCCAGCCAGAAGGCCTTTTTCAGCACGCCCGGAATATCTTCCGTCTGCTTGACCAGGAAACTGTGTTTCACCACCGGACGCGAGATGCCAACCATGTCGCACTCCTGAAAGGCATCGTAGCCAATCAGCGAGGTCGCAACCTGACCGGAGAGCACCACCATCGGGATGGAATCCATATAGGCCGTGGCGATACCGGTAATAGCGTTGGTCGCGCCAGGACCGGATGTCACCAGCACAACGCCCACCTCACCTGTCGCACGCGCCAGTCCGTCGGCCATATGCACGGCAGCTTGCTCATGACGCACCAGGACGTGATCGATACCGCCAACGGTATGTAGTGCGTCGTAAATATCGAGGACCGCGCCCCCAGGGTAACCGAACACTTGCTTCACGCCCTGATCGATTAACGATCGGACGACCATTTCGGCGCCAGACAACATCTCCATGATTTGCCTCCAGGCTTATCGTTTCAGACGGACAGGAGATCCAGGTTCTGAGCCGTCATTTTTGTCAGGGTTACCCCTGGCGATTTTTATTGTGCAGAGTGACAGTTACCATAACCGCTCGCCGGAAGGCAGGCAATTAGCAAACCTCGGCTGGCGCATAAACCAAAAAGAAGAAATAAGAGGTATTAATATTTGTTATGGATAAATCTACTACGATAACGAGGAGGAGTGAGCGTTCGTCATTTGAAAAGGGGGAGGCGCAGGAATTCATGCATTTTTACTGCCAGACAATAACAATAAAAAATTCACCAACAGAATAAAATTTCAGAAATAATCAGAGAGTCAGGATAAATAACAATAACACTGAAATTTATCCTGACGGTGTTTATCGTCGGCAGACGCTGACCAGCAACTCTTCCATCCACTGATGGCCTTTATCGCGACCGGCTGCTTCATGCCATGAGAGATAGCAGGTACGCGAGTTAAGGTTCAGCGGCAGCGGCATAATTCGCAGGTTCAGCGGCTCGGCAAACTCTTCAACCAGCCAGCGCGGGGCAATGGCGACCAGGTGGGTTTGCGAGACAATATTCAATACGCTGACCATCGCCATTCCCTGATAGGCCACACAGGCCTGCTTATCTGGCGTGTCGTACCATGGCTGGCTAAATGAAGCGTAGCGATCGAGGGCGACAACCGCATGCTGTTCGCGATAAATATCGCTTTCCAGCAACATACCATTCAGGCGCGGATGGGTTTTGCTGGTCACCAGCACCATTTCATCTCTGAATAACGGCACGCAGGAAAACTCCGGGCGACGAAACTCTTCGTAGCCAATAACAAACTCCGTTTCCTGATACCGCAGCTGATGTTCCGTATTCTGGTTAAGGGATGATTTGAAAACCAGCTGAATATTAGGTGCAACCTCCTCAACCTTATTATAAATAAGCGAGGTGAGATAATTATCCAGAGGGCTACAAACGCATAAATGGAAAATACGCTCGCTGCTGCTGGAGTCAAACCCCGATCCCGGCAGTTCATTCTGCACCAGCTGTAGCGCCTGGCGTACCGATGCAAACAGCTGATAGGCCCGGGCAGTAGGCTGAATACCGCGGCCATAACGAACAAATAATTCATCGTTAAACATGACCTTGAGTCTTGCGACAGCATTGCTGACAGCGGGCTGCGACATCCCCAGAGACTGGGCGGCGCGCGTAATATTTTGCTCCTGCATCACCGCATCAAAGACAGTTAAAAGGTTCAGATCCACCGTACGAAGTTGGGGTTTCGTCCCCTCTGACACAGGCGATTTTTCGCTACTTTCTTCAGACATATCCTGCTCCACTGTCACGCTGAACTCCCTTTTCTCGTGTGCAACAATAAATTTAAAAAATATGATTTATCACGCATATAAAACAAGCTAAAGAGAAATGTTACAAATTAGGAATATATAAATACCCGTCAGCAGTGACAGGACTAAGGCATAAGATAAGAGAACATGTTCAAAAAACAACAAAACATATCAATTAGTTTATATTGCAAATGAAACCATAGATCACACAAATAAACAACATGGCATTTCGTTAAGGTCCAATTAAGTACTAATGAAAGATTAATAGTAAAATAATTAAATTAATTAACATTTCATTATCGGGAAAATTACTTTCTCATCTTTCTCGACTGTCTCATCATGGTAACTTAATGAAAGTTAAAGAATTCAAAAGCCAGACTTATTGTTTCGAAAGTTTAAACAATTGCAATTAAATATATTCAAATAATTCCACCGTTAAATTCGCCGACATAAATCAGAAGAACAAAATTGTCTGACAGGGAAAAACCAGCACAATAAGCTAATTTCATTCTGACATGTCAGGGGAGCAAAGGGCCGTTTTCACATCTGAGGGGTTGACATCAAACCGCGTATCCAGTACCACTAAAAGCATATCTTATTTCTCTGGGGCATGACTCATGATTCACAGCACTCGTTTCACCGGTCTACTACTACTAAACGCATCCACTGTGCGCGGTAGACTGGCGGGCGAAATTCAGCGTTGAATCGTTCCCCCGGTTAAGACAAAAAACCCGCGCCACTGCGCGGGTTTTTTTATGCTCGTAGCAAGGCGCCCAAATTCAGACAAGGACCTAAACCATGAGCCAGCAAGTCATTATTTTCGATACGACCTTACGTGACGGTGAACAGGCATTACAGGCAAGCCTGAGCGTTAAAGAGAAATTGCAGATTGCTCTGGCCCTTGAACGTATGGGCGTAGACGTAATGGAAGTGGGCTTCCCGGTCTCTTCTCCAGGTGATTTTGAGTCCGTTCAGACCATCGCCCGCACCATTAAAAACAGCCGGGTCTGTGCGCTGGCTCGCTGCGTCGAGAAAGATATTGATGTCGCCGCGGAGTCGCTGAAAGTCGCCGAAGCCTTCCGTATTCATACCTTTATTGCCACCTCGCCGATGCATATCGCCACCAAGCTGCGCAGCACGCTGGATGAGGTGATCGAGCGCTCCATCTATATGGTAAAACGCGCCCGTAACTATACCGACGACGTTGAGTTCTCCTGTGAAGATGCAGGCCGTACGCCGATTGACGATCTGGCCCGTGTGGTTGAAGCGGCCATCCGTGCCGGTGCCACCACCATCAACATCCCTGATACCGTCGGCTACACCATGCCGTTCGAGTTCTCCAATATCATTACCGGCCTGTATGAGCGCGTGCCGAACATTGATAAAGCGATTATCTCTGTTCATACCCATGACGATTTAGGCCTGGCGGTGGGTAACGCCATTGCCGCGGTCCATGCCGGCGCACGTCAGGTTGAAGGCGCCATGAACGGTATCGGCGAGCGCGCCGGTAACTGCTCGCTGGAAGAAGTGATCATGGCGATCAAAGTGCGCAAAGACATCATGAATGTGCAGACCCGCATCAATCATCAGGAGATCTGGCGCACCAGCCAGACCGTCAGCCAGATCTGCAACATGCCGGTCCCGGCGAATAAAGCGATTGTTGGCACCGGTGCTTTCGCCCACTCCTCCGGTATCCACCAGGACGGCGTGCTGAAGAACCGTGAAAACTACGAAATCATGACCCCGGAATCTATCGGTCTGAATCAGGTGCAGTTGAACCTGACTTCCCGCTCTGGCCGTGCGGCGGTAAAACACCGCATGGAAGAGATGGGTTACAAAGATACCGACTACAACATGGATCACCTGTACGACGCCTTCCTGAAGCTGGCCGATAAGAAAGGTCAGGTCTTTGATTACGATCTGGAAGCGCTGGCGTTTATCAACAAGCAGCAGGAAGAGCCAGAGCATTTCCGTCTGGACTACTTCAGCGTGCAGTCGGGTTCAAGCGATATAGCCACCGCCTCCGTCAAGCTGGCCTGCGGTGAAGAGATTAAAGCCGAAGCGGCTAACGGCAACGGTCCGGTCGATGCCATCTACCAGGCCATTAACCGCGTCACCGATTACGACGTTGAACTGGTCAAATATGACCTGACGGCGAAAGGCCAGGGCAAAAACGCGCTGGGTCAGGTCGACATCGTGGTCAACTATAACGGCCGTCGCTTCCACGGCGTGGGCCTGGCGACCGATATCGTCGAATCCTCCGCTAAAGCCATGGTTCACGTCCTGAACAATATCTGGCGCGCCGCGGAAGTTGAAAAAGAGTTGCAACGCAAAGCTCAGAATAAAGAGAACAATAAGGAAACCGTGTAATGTCGAAGAATTACCATATTGCTGTGTTGCCGGGTGACGGAATTGGCCCGGAAGTTATGGCACAGGCGCTGAAGGTTCTGGAAGCTGTCCGCACCCGTTTTGCGATGAAAATTACAACCAGCCACTACGACGTGGGCGGTATCGCGATCGATAACCAGGGTACGCCGCTGCCGCAGGCAACGGTGACCGGCTGTGAGAATGCCGACGCGGTATTGTTCGGTTCCGTGGGTGGCCCGAAATGGGAACACCTGCCGCCGGCCGAGCAGCCAGAGCGCGGCGCGCTGCTGCCATTACGTAAACACTTCAAGCTGTTCAGCAACCTGCGTCCGGCCAAACTGTATCAGGGTCTGGAAGAGTTCTGCCCGCTGCGCGCCGATATCGCCGCCAACGGCTTCGACATTCTGTGCGTCCGTGAACTGACCGGCGGCATCTACTTCGGTCAGCCGAAAGGCCGTGAAGGCAGCGGCCAGCACGAAAAAGCGTTTGATACCGAGGTGTATCACCGTTTTGAGATCGAACGTATCGCCCGTATTGCGTTCGAATCTGCCCGCAAACGCGGCCATAAAGTGACTTCAATTGATAAAGCGAACGTGCTGCAATCTTCGATCCTGTGGCGCGAAATCGTCAACGAGATCGCTCAGGAGTACCCGGACGTTCAGCTGGCGCATATGTATATCGACAATGCCACTATGCAGCTGATTAAAGAACCGTCCCAGTTCGACGTACTGCTGTGCTCCAACCTGTTCGGCGACATTCTCTCCGACGAGTGCGCGATGATCACCGGCTCTATGGGCATGCTGCCATCCGCCAGCCTGAACGAAGAAGGTTTTGGCCTGTACGAACCGGCAGGCGGCTCCGCCCCGGACATCGCAGGCAAAAATATTGCGAACCCGATTGCGCAGATCCTCTCTCTGGCGCTGTTGCTGCGCTACAGCCTGAACGCTGACGACGCGGCGACGGCCATCGAAAACGCCATCAACCGCGCGCTGGAAGAAGGCATTCGCACCGGTGATTTGGCCCGTGGTGCGGCCGCAGTCGGTACTGATGAAATGGGTGATATCATCGCCCGCTATGTCGCTGAAGGGGTGTAATCATGGCGAAGACGTTGTACGAAAAATTGTTTGATGCGCACGTGGTCTTCGAAGCGCCGAACGAAACCCCGCTGCTCTATATCGACCGCCACCTGGTGCATGAAGTGACGTCCCCGCAGGCGTTTGATGGCCTGCGCGCGCACCATCGCCCGGTGCGTCAGCCTGGTAAAACCTTTGCGACGATGGACCATAACGTCTCGACGCAGACTAAAGACATCAACGCCTCCGGTGAGATGGCGCGAATTCAGATGCAGGAGCTGATTAAGAACTGCAAAGAGTTCGGCGTTGAGCTGTACGACCTGAATCACCCGTATCAGGGGATTGTCCACGTGATGGGTCCTGAGCAGGGCATCACCCTGCCAGGGATGACCATCGTCTGCGGCGACTCCCATACCGCGACCCACGGCGCGTTCGGCGCCCTGGCGTTCGGTATCGGCACCTCAGAAGTAGAACATGTGCTGGCGACTCAGACCCTGAAACAGGGCCGCGCGAAGACCATGAAAATTGAAGTTACCGGCGAGGCTGCCCCGGGCATCACCGCCAAAGACATCGTGCTGGCGATCATCGGTAAAACCGGTAGCGCAGGCGGTACCGGGCATGTGGTGGAGTTCTGCGGCAGCGCAATTCAGGCCCTGAGCATGGAAGGTCGTATGACCCTGTGCAACATGGCCATTGAAATGGGTGCGAAAGCCGGTCTGGTTGCGCCGGATGAGACCACTTTCGCCTATGTGAAAGATCGTCTGCATGCCCCTAAAGGCCAGCATTACGACGACGCGGTCGCCTACTGGAAAACCCTGAAAACCGACGAAGGCGCGGTGTTCGACACCGTTGTCACCCTGCAGGCCGAAGCGATTGCGCCTCAGGTCACCTGGGGCACTAACCCGGGCCAGGTCATCTCCGTTAACGACAACATTCCCGATCCGGCCTCGTTCGCCGATCCGGTTGAGCGCGCCAGCGCAGAGAAAGCGCTGGCCTATATGGGTCTGAAACCGGGCGTGCCGTTGACCGACGTGAACATTGATAAAGTGTTTATTGGCTCCTGCACCAACTCGCGCATTGAAGATCTGCGCGCGGCGGCAGAAGTGGCAAAAGGCCGTAAAGTGGCACCGGGCGTACAGGCGCTGGTGGTTCCTGGCTCCGGCCCGGTAAAAGCGCAGGCAGAAGCCGAAGGCCTGGACAAGATTTTCATCGAAGCAGGCTTCGAGTGGCGTCTGCCGGGTTGCTCCATGTGTCTGGCCATGAACAACGACCGCCTGAATCCGGGCGAGCGCTGCGCCTCCACCAGCAACCGTAACTTTGAAGGTCGTCAGGGGCGCGGTGGGCGCACACATCTGGTTAGCCCGGCGATGGCCGCGGCCGCCGCAGTGACCGGCCATTTCGCTGATATTCGCAGCCTGAAATAAGGAGACCATCATGGCAGAGAAATTTACCCAACATACTGGCCTGGTGGTCCCTCTGGACGCGGCTAACGTCGATACCGACGCCATCATTCCGAAGCAGTTTTTGCAGAAGGTGACCCGCACCGGTTTTGGTGCCCACCTGTTTAACGACTGGCGTTTTCTGGATGACAAAGGCGAAGTGCCAAATCCGGAGTTCGTGCTGAACTTCCCGGCATTTAAAGGGGCGTCGATCCTGCTGGCGCGGGAAAACTTTGGCTGCGGTTCATCGCGCGAGCATGCACCGTGGGCGCTGACCGATTACGGTTTCAAAGTGGTGATTGCGCCGAGCTTTGCCGACATCTTCTACGGCAACAGCTTCAACAACCAGCTCCTGCCGGTCACCTTAAGCGACGAGCATGTCGATGAGCTGTTTACATTAGTGCAAAGCAACCCGGGCATCACCTTCGAAGTGGATCTGGAAGCGCAGGTGGTCAAAGCCGGGGAGAAAACCTACAGCTTTAACATCGACGCCTTCCGCCGCCACTGCATGATCAACGGTCTGGACAGCATCGGGCTGACCCTGCAGCACGAAGAGGCGATTTCCGCCTACGAGAATAAACAGCCAGCCTTTATGAGCTAAAGATTTAACCCGCACGATAAAGAGTCCATTGCACGAGCAATGGACTCTTTTTTATTCAGACATCTTTAACCCGCCAGGTGAGCACCAGCGTCACCAGCGAAATCCCCGCAATAGCCAAGTAAACCGCAGAATGACCGTAGCTTTGCGCCAGCGCCCCCTGGACGATCCCCGCCAGAATCACGCCGGTTGAAATGCTATTGGTAAATAACGTCGTGGCAGAGCCCGCACGTCCCGGCATCAAATCCTGGAACCAGAGCATGCCGATCCCGGCGATGATGCCGATAAAGACCGCGTTAAACAGCTGCAGGGCGAGCAGCGCTTCACGGCTGTGAAACAGGATCAATCCCAGATAAAACAGCACACCCGCCGCCACCGCAACCACCATCATCCGGCGCTTGCCGAAATATTTCACGTAGTAGCCTGCAAGGATCATCGCCGGGATTTCCAGCCCGGCGGCGGTGCCCATTAAGATCCCGGCCAGCTTGTCAGGCAGGCCCAGATCGCTGCTGATCCACAGCGGCATGTCGATGATATACATGGTGTTGCAGGTCCACATCAGCGTGGAGGCGATAAAGAGCCTGCGGACATTTTTGTTTTTCCAGCCGCTGACCTCGGTCACCGGCACGGCGGTCGCCGATTCCACCCGCGCAACGGAAGGCAGCGCGAAGGCAATCAGCCCCAGGCTGATGGCAAAAATGGCCGCCGCAATGGAGAACATGGCGGTAAAGCCGTAGTTAAGCGCCAGCATAAACGCTAGCGGCGGGCCGATAACCCACGCCAGCGAAAGCTGGGCACGCATCACCGAGCTGAACATCACCACTTCACGCGCGGAGCTGTCGGCATATTCCCGCGCCAGGGCAAACAGCTGCGGCATGGCGGTGTTGGCAAGTGAGGCCAGCAGCACGCCGCAGGTTAATAAGGTCAGATAATGACGGTTAAAGGCAAACAGCAGCGCGTTGCCAATCGCCATCGCGCAGCAAAAGAGGATTAGCTTGCGGCGATCGCCCTGGCTGTCGGAACGCTTCGCCAACCAGAGGCTGACCAGGATCCCGGCGACGGCGTTGACGGTATAGAACAGCCCCACCCAGAAAGGTTGAGCGCCCACCTCGCGGCTCAGGAACAGACTCAGGGTCGGCGCCTGCAGTGCCCCGGCTACGCCCATCATAAAAGCCACCATTAAAAAAGCGGCATAAACACCGTTGAGACGGCGTCCCATCGTCATTAACCAGAGCATTCACTGTTCCCTTTAGCGCACGTGAAAACGAAAAAAGCCAGCAGATAATACCTGCTGGCGTGGTGATTGGCACCAATACTCAGTCACACATGATCGAAGCAATTCAGCGTTCCGAGGTCGACGTTGTCACCTCCCACTGCATCAGATCTTCCAGTATTTTCAGCCGCTGCTCTGCACACCGGCGGGCCAGCCAGGACACTCCCTTTGTCGCTGAGAAGTACTGTTGGTAAAACTGATTTGTGGCAGACCTCTTCATATTCACCTCCTCGCTTCATCGAAGTGAATTATTGGCTTAATATAGGGATTAATAAATTGCTGATTTTTTGTCAGGAGTTCCCCTTTTATGCCTTCTGGTCGTCTGCAACAACAATTCATCCGCCTGTGGCAGTGCTGTGACGGCCAGACCCGGGACACCACGCTCAGCGAGCTGGCCGATCTGCTCAGCTGTTCGCGTCGCCATATGCGGACCCTGCTTAACACCATGCAGCAGCAGGGATGGCTGAGCTGGGAAGCCGAAGCCGGGCGCGGCAAGCGTTCGCGCCTCACCTTCCTCTACACCGGCCTCGCGCTCCAGCAGCAGCGGGCGGAAGACCTGCTCGAGCAGGATCGCATCGAACAGCTGGTGCAGCTGGTGGGCGATAAAGCCGCGGTGCGCCAGATGCTGGTATCCCACCTCGGACGCAGCTTCCGCCAGGGCAAACACATCCTGCGCGTGCTCTACTATCGTCCGATGAAAAATCTGTTGCCGGGCAGCGCATTACGGCGATCTGAAACCCACATGGCGCGGCAGATTTTTAGCGGCCTGACGCGCATAAATGAGGAAAATGGGGAACTGGAAGCCGACATTGCTCACCACTGGCAGCAGCTTTCCCCGCTGCACTGGCGATTTTTTTTACGGCCCGGCATCCATTTCCATCATGGACGCGAGCTGGAGATGGCCGACGTCATCGCCACGTTGCAGCGCGCCCGCGAATTGCCTCTTTACTCGCACATCAGTCGGATCCAGTCCCCCACCGCCTGGACTCTGGACATCCAGCTCTCTCAGCCCGACCGCTGGCTGCCGTGGCTGCTGGGGTATGTACCCTCGATGCTCCTGCCACGCGAGTGGGAAACCATGCCCAACTTTGCCGCCCATCCGGTGGGGACCGGGCCTTACGCCGTTTCCCGCAACAACAATAATCAGCTGAAGATCCGCGCCTTCGAGGATTACTTTGGCTACCGGGCCTTGATTGACGAAGTGAACGTCTGGGTGTTGCCGGATCTCAACGAAGAGCTGAGCGTCGGCCTGACCCTCGAAGGGCCAACAGAGGGAGAAAAGGCGGTAGAGAGCCGCCTCGAAGAGGGGTGCTACTATCTGCTGTTCGATGCCCGCTCCCATCGCGGTGCCAGCGGCGAGGTGCGCCAGTGGATAAGCCGGATCCTTTCGCCAGCCAACCTTATCTATCAGGCCGAAGAGATGTACCAGTCCTACTGGTTCCCGGCGTATGGCCTGCTGCCGCGCTGGCATCACGCCCGCCCGGGACGCGGCGATAAACCGGCCGGGCTGGAGAGCATCACCCTGACCTTCTACCGCGAACATATTGAACATCGGGTGATCGCCAGAATGATGAGCGAACTGCTGGCGGCCGAGCAGGTGACGCTCAACATTCAGGAGGTCAGCTACGAGGAGTGGCATCGCGGAGAGATCGTAAGCGACATCTGGCTCAACAGCGTCAACTTCACCCTGCCGCTGGATTTCTCGCTGTTCTCCCATCTGTATGAGGTACCGCTTCTGCAAAACTGCATCGCGCGGGACTGGCAGCAGGACGCCGCCCAGTGGCGCGCCGGGGAGATGAATCTTGCGGTCTGGTGCCAGCAGCTGCTGGCCCAGCAGGCGATCGTCCCGCTGATCCACCACTGGCTGATGATCCAGGGGCAGCGCAGTATGCGCGGCTTACGCATGAATACGCTGGGCTGGTTTGACTTTAAATCGGCGTGGTTTGCGCCGCCGGAACCATAACACTTTCGTAATATTCACCAAATCATTACAATACCGCCGTTCTCAACGGGGTGCTGCGCGAAAGCGTGTGCTGAGAAAATACCCGTCGAACCTGATCCGGATAACGCCGGCGAAGGGATTTGAGGCTGTCGCTCAAAATCCTTTGCCACTCTCAAACGATGAGGTGCAAAGTGTTCAAAACTGTTCTTCCCCTGCTGGCGCTGGTTGCGCTGCCTGCCGTTGCCAGTCCTGTACTGACGGTCTACACCTACGACTCTTTCGCTGCCGACTGGGGCCCTGGCCCGGCGGTTAAAAAAGCCTTTGAAGCCGACTGCAAGTGCGAGCTGAAGTTTGTGGCGCTGGAGGATGGCGTCTCGCTGCTCAACCGCCTGCGTATGGAAGGTAAAAACAGCAAAGCCGACGTGGTGCTGGGTCTGGATAACAACCTGCTGGAAGCAGCGACACAAACCGGCCTGTTCGCCAAAAGCGGCGTGCCGACCGATGCGGTTAACGTCCCTGGCGGCTGGAAAAACGACACCTTTGTGCCTTTCGATTACGGCTACTTCGCCTTTGTCTATGACAAAAACAAGCTGAAAAACCCACCGAAAAGCCTGAAAGAGCTGGTCGAGAGCGATAAAAAATGGCGTGTGATCTACGAAGATCCGCGCACCAGCACCCCGGGACTGGGTCTGCTGCTGTGGATGCAAAAAGTGTACGGCGACAAGACGCCGGAAGCCTGGCAGAAGCTGGCCGCTAAAACTGTCACCGTGACCAAAGGCTGGAGCGAAGCCTACGGTCTGTTCCTGAAAGGCGAGAGCGACCTGGTGCTGAGCTACACCACCTCTCCGGCGTACCACATTATTTCGGAGAAAAAAGAGAACTACGCCGCCGCGGACTTTGCCGAAGGCCACTATCTGCAGGTGGAAGTTGCCGCCCGTACCGCTGCCAGCAAACAGCCGGAACTGGCTGAGAAGTTCCTGAAATTTATGGTCTCTCCGTCGTTCCAGAACGCCATCCCGACCGGCAACTGGATGTACCCGGTGACCAACGTGACGTTACCGGCCGGTTTTGACACCCTGGTGAAACCGCAAACCACCCTGGAATTTACCCCACAGGAAGTGGCCGGGAAACGTGCAGCCTGGGTCAGTGAATGGCAACGCGCCGTCAGCCGCTAATCGCCGGCTGGTTACTTCCGGGGCTGCTGGCCGCCATCCTGATGGTGGCCGTCGCCCTGGGGGCCTTTCTGGCGCTGTGGTTTAACGCGCCAGCCACCGACGTCGCGGCGCTGCTGCACGACAGCTATCTGTGGCACGTTATCCGCTTCTCTTTCTGGCAGGCGTTTCTCTCCGCCCTGCTCTCGGTTACCCCCGCCATATTTCTTGCCCGCGCCCTCTACCGGCGACGGTTTCCGGGCAGGCAGGCGCTGCTGCGCCTGTGCGCCATGACCCTGATCCTGCCAGTGCTGGTAGCGATATTTGGCATTCTCAGCGTCTACGGACGTCAGGGCTGGCTGGCCGCCCTGTGCCAGGCGCTCGGACTTGAGTGGACCTTCTCGCCCTATGGCCTGCAGGGGATCCTGCTGGCGCACGTCTTTTTCAACATGCCGATGGCCACGCGTCTGCTGCTGCAGGCGCTGGAGAATATCCCCGGCGAGCAGCGCCAGCTTGCGGCCCAGCTCGGAATGCGCGGCTGGTCATTTTTCCGCTTCGTTGAGTGGCCCTGGCTACGCCGTCAGATCCCGCCGGTTGCGGCGCTGATCTTCATGCTCTGCTTTGCCAGCTTCGCCACCGTGCTCTCGCTCGGCGGCGGCCCGCAGGCCACAACCATCGAGCTCGCTATCTATCAGGCCCTGAGCTACGACTACGATCCGGGCCGCGCGGCACTGCTTGCCATCGTGCAGATGGTCTGCTGTCTGGGGCTGGTGATGCTGAGCCAGCGGCTGGGAAAAGCCATCCCCGTCGGCAGTAACCAGCTCGCGGGCTGGCGCGATCCGCAGGACAACCTGCGTAGCCGTCTGACCGATGGCCTGCTGATCGCCCTGGCGCTACTGCTGCTGATCCCGCCGCTGCTGGCGGTGGTGGCCGACGGTCTGAATCTCAACCTGCTGTCGGTGCTGCAACAGCCGGTGCTCTGGCAGGCGCTGGGCACCTCACTGCGCATTGCGCTGGGTGCCGGGCTGCTCTGCGTGCTGCTGACCATGATGCTGCTGTGGACCAGCCGGGAGCTGTATGCCCGCCAGGCGTTCGTAGCTGGACAGGCGCTGGATCTCAGCGGCATGCTGATCCTGGCGATGCCCGGCATCGTGCTGGCGAGCGGTTTTTTCCTGCTGTTCAACAGCACTGTCGGCCTGCCTGAATCGGCCGATGGCATAGTCATCTTTACCAACGCCCTGATGGCGATCCCCTACGCGCTGAAAGTGCTGGAAAACCCGATGCGCGATCTCAGCGCCCGCTATACCCTGCTCTGCGACTCTCTGGGAATGCACGGCTGGCAGCGGCTGAAGGTGGTGGAACTGCGCGCCCTGAAACGCCCTCTGGCCCAGGCGCTGGCCTTTGCCTGCGTGCTGTCGATCGGTGATTTCGGCGTGGTGGCCCTGTTTGGCAACGATGATTTCCGCACCCTGCCGTTCTGGCTTTACCAGCAAATTGGCTCGTATCGCAGCCAGGACGGTGCCGTCACGGCGCTGCTGCTGCTCTTGCTATGCTTTGCGTTATTTACCGTAATTGAAAAACTTCCGGGGCGTGATGTTAAAACTGACTGATGTAACCTGGCTTTATCAGCACCTGCCGATGCGCTTTACCCTGTCCGTGGGCCAGGGCGAACTTATCGCCGTGCTCGGCCCCAGCGGCGCGGGGAAAAGCACGCTCCTCAACCTGATCGCCGGTTTTCTGCAACCGGCCAACGGCAGCATCACGATTAACGGCCATGACCATACCCGCACGCCGCCGTCACAGCGCCCTGTGTCGATGCTGTTCCAGGAAAACAATCTTTTCACTCATCTGACCGTGCGTCAGAACATTGGCCTCGGCATGCATCCGGGCCTGAAGCTGAACGCTGCCCAGCAGCAGAAGCTAAGCGACATTGCGCTTCAGATGGGGATAGACGATCTGCTGGAACGCCTGCCGGGCGAGCTCTCGGGTGGACAGCGCCAGCGTGTGGCCCTTGCGCGCTGTCTGGTGCGCGAACAGCCCATCCTGCTGCTGGATGAGCCCTTTTCGGCCCTCGATCCCGCGTTACGTCAGGAGATGCTGTTGCTGGTCAAAGAGGTGTGCGAGCGCCAGCAGCTGACGATGTTGATGGTGTCGCACAGCGTGGAAGATGCGGTCAGGATCGCCCGACGGTCGGTGGTGATTGCCGATGGCCGTATCGCCTGGGATGGCGATACGGAACAGCTGGCAAGTGGGAAAGCGAGCGCGTCGCGCCTGCTGGGGATCCACTGACAAGGGTCAGCGGCTGACCACCTTCAATAAGATCTCGCCGTAGACCGGCATCAGCGGGTGGCGAACCAGCATCACCAGCGCGGCCACCGCAACACCCAGGGTGACGGGCGCAAGCCAGAACAGGCGTCCACGCGGCAGGTAATCGCTCAGGCGATCCGACGCCGCCTTTCCGCTGCGCCACAGCCGCCAGCAGAGCCAGGCCGCCAGCCACAGCAGCAGCGCGGTTGCCAGCAACAGCCATTTAAAGCCCCCGCTCTGAACATCGGCAGGAATATCAATCGCTGCCCCGGCCAGAATGCCCGGCAGGAAGTAAAACGGCGGCCACAACAGGCAGCCAATCAGGTTCGGCACGATAAACTTGGCGACCGGCAGATCCAGCATCCCCGCCACCATTGGCACCAGCGGACGCGTCGGGCCCACAAAGCGGCCCACCAGAATGGTAAACATGCTGTGTTGATGCAGGGCATGCTCGGTTTTATCGAGCAGCGCTTTGTTTTTCTTCATGAATGACCAGCGGTGCAGCGGCTTTTTGAAGCGCCAGCCCAGCCAGAATGAGATCCAGTCCCCCAGCAGGCAACCGACGATCCCCGCCAGCCACGCCTGCCAGAAGTTAACCTCGCCGCTGCCAATCAGCGCGCCGAGCCCGGCCATCAGCACCGTGCCGGGCAGGATCAGTCCGACCAGCGCCAGGGATTCCAGAAAGGCCACTAACGCCACGGCGATGAGCGAATAGGTAACGGACTGAGTAATAAAATGTTCCAGCAATGCCTGCATAACAGTTCCGGTCAGGTGACGAAGCAGGGATTCTGCGAACAGAGGCCTGCTGCGTCAAGACAACAATTGTCTGAATAGTTTACCGGGTGTGAGCAGGATCGAGTGATCTTGTTTAGTTTTATTTACCTTTTATTCACACCCCGCGCGGAATTCGCTCGGGCTGGCCCCGGTGCATTTTTTAAAGACCCGGGAAAAGTAGAGCTGATCCTCAAAGCCCACGTTGCGCCCGACGGTGGCAATCGGCATGCGGGTGGTGCTGAGCAGCAGCTTAGCCTGGCTGATGCGCTGATCTTCGCGCCAGCTCAGCACGCTCACCCCCAGTTGCTGCCGGAACAGGTGCGACAGCCGCGACGGCGACAGGCAAACATGCTGGGCGACGCTGGCGATATCGAACTGGCTGTCCGCCAGATGATCGCTAATGTACTGACAGGCTTCGCGCACCCGGTGATCCAGCGGTGGGTTCAGCGATTCGTTGATCGCCTCCATCCGGCGCAGCAGGAGCTGTTCCAGCAGATTGATGGCCAGCAGCTCGGCATAGCGCCCCCCGGCCTGTCCGGCCTCAATGATCTGGGCGAACAGTTCACGAAACTGCGGCTGATGCGCTTCGTCCGGACGGTAGAAGCCGGTATGGGCAAACATCGACGGCCAAGCCAGCCACTCCTGCCAGTAGGCGCGGGGGCGAAAGTAGACCCACTGGTGATACCACTCCCGGGCATCGGGATGACGGCCGTAGTGGTGAATTTCACCCGGCGGAAAGAGCAAAATATCCCCCGGACGGCAGACAAAGGTTTGCTCGCCATTCTTGATGACCCCCTCTCCGCGCACGGTCAGGTTGAGGATATAGCCCTTCATCCCCAGCGGTCGGTCAACGTAAAAATCGAGATAGCCTTCCGCCTCAATGGGCGTCAGTCCTGCAACCAGATGCGCGTTAAACGAGTAGCCCGGCAGCAGGGGATCACTTTGCGTTTCAGCCATATTTTCAGTACTCCTGGCAGTCCTGAAGGAAACCATTTGTCCATATCATCAAAAGCGGCATAAAAACGGGGCGCTCAAAGATCCAAAAGGCATCAGCCCGTTTTTAGGTCCGCCATCATCACGCTTCCGTTGCGATTTATCCGTAACATCGGGCGGGTCGGCGGTAACAAAAGTGTCTATAACCACGGCAGAAATGTCCACATTGATTATTTGCACGGCGTCACACTTTCTCATGTCACAGCAAAATCATCCATAAGATTAGCGGATCCTGCCTGACGATTTTTCCCCTCACTCTCTAATGTTCATTCATATCTGTTTTTTGATGGAGCAACACCATGGCAATTGCGATTGGCCTCGATTTTGGCAGTGACTCAGTACGCGCCCTGGCAGTGGAGTGCACAACGGGTCAGGAGATAGCGACCAGCGTCGAGTGGTATCCGCGCTGGCAGGAGGGGCGCTATTGCGATGCGCCGAACAATCAGTTCCGCCATCACCCGCGTGACTATATCGAGTCGATGGAAGCGGCGATCAAAACCGTGCTGGCAGAGTTAAGTGAAGCGCAGCGCGCTCAGATCGTCGGGATTGGCGTGGACAGTACCGGTTCAACCCCGGCACCGATTGACGCCGACGGCCACGTCCTGGCGCTGCAGCCGGCGTTCGCCGATAACCCGAACGCCATGTTCGTGCTGTGGAAAGACCATACCGCGGTAGAAGAAGCCGAAGCCATCACCCGTTTGTGCCATCAGCCCGGCAAAAACGACTACTCCCGCTACATTGGCGGCATTTACTCCAGCGAGTGGTTCTGGGCGAAAATCCTGCACGTTACCCGTCAGGATCCGCAGGTGGCGCAAGCGGCTGTGTCATGGATTGAGCTGTGCGACTGGGTTCCGGCCCTGCTCTCCGGTACCACCCGCCCGCAGGATATCCGTCGCGGTCGCTGCAGCGCCGGGCATAAATCCCTCTGGCATGAGAGCTGGGGTGGCCTGCCGCCTGCCGCCTTCTTTGACGAACTCGACCCGATCATCAACCAGAACCTCGACTACCCCCTGTTTACCGATACCTGGACCGCCGATATTCCGGTCGGCACGCTGTGCGCCGAGTGGGCGGAACGTCTGGGTCTGCCGCAGACCGTTGCCATCTCCGGCGGCGCCTTCGACTGCCACATGGGCGCGGTTGGCGCGGGGGCTCAGCCCAACACGCTGGTGAAAGTGATCGGCACCTCTACCTGCGACATCCTGACGGCGGATAAAGCCAGCGTCGGCGATCGCGCCGTGAAAGGTATCTGCGGCCAGGTGGACGGCAGCGTGGTGCCTGATTTTATCGGCCTGGAAGCGGGTCAGTCCGCCTTCGGCGACATCTACGCCTGGTTTGGCCGCGTGCTGGGCTGGCCGCTGGATCGGCTGGCGGCTGCGCATCCGGAACTGAAAACCCAGATTGCCGAGAGCAAAAAACAGCTGCTGCCGCAGCTGACTGAAGCCTGGGCGAAAAATCCTTCCCTTGATCATCTCCCGGTGGTTCTGGACTGGTTTAACGGCCGCCGTACGCCGAATGCTAACCAGCGCCTGAAGGGGGTGATTACCGATCTCAACCTCGCCACCGACGCCCCGGCGCTGTTTGGCGGGCTGGTGGCAGCCACCGCTTTCGGCGCGCGCGCCATTATGGAGTGCTTCACCGAGCAGGGGATCGCCGTTAACGAAGTGATGGCCCTGGGCGGTATCGCCCGTAAAAACCCGGTGATTATGCAGGCCTGCTGCGACGTGCTGAACCGTCCGCTGCAGATTGTCGCCTCGGATCAGTGCTGTGCCCTGGGCGCGGCGATCTTCGCCGCAGTGGCGGCAGGCGTGCACGCCGATATCCCGACGGCCCAGCAGCATATGGCGAGCAAGGTGGAAAGCACCCTGCAGCCGCGCGCGCAGCAGGCGCAACGTTTTGAACAGCTTTATCAGCGCTACCAGCAGTGGGCGAAGAGCGCTGAGCAGCACTATCTCCCTGTCGCCGCCCCGGTTAAGAGCATCCCGGAATCCACGGCAACCCTGACACATTAAGGACACGATAATGACGATTTTTAATAATTATGAAGTGTGGTTTGTGATTGGTAGCCAGCATCTTTACGGGCCGGAAGCCCTGCGCCAGGTAACACAGCATGCAGAACATGTGGTCAATGCCCTGAATGCGGAAGCAAAACTGCCGTGCAAGCTGGTGCTTAAACCGCTGGGGACCTCCCCGGATGAAATCACCCACATCTGCCGCGACGCCAACTACGATGATAAATGCGCGGGCCTGGTGGTGTGGCTGCACACCTTCTCCCCGGCCAAGATGTGGATCAACGGTCTTTCCATCCTCAACAAACCGCTGCTGCAGTTCCATACCCAGTTCAACGCGGCGCTGCCGTGGGACAGCATCGACATGGACTTTATGAACCTGAACCAGACCGCACACGGCGGCCGTGAGTTCGGCTTCATCGGGGCGCGTATGCGCCAACAGCACGCGGTGGTAACCGGCCACTGGCAGGACAAACAGGCTCATCAGCGAATCGGTTCCTGGATGCGCCAGGCAGTATCGAAACAGGATACCCGTCAGCTGAAAGTGGTGCGCTTCGGCGACAACATGCGCGAAGTGGCGGTGACCGACGGCGATAAAGTGGCCGCGCAGATTAAGTTTGGTTTTTCCGTCAACACCTGGGCGGTGGGCGATCTGGTGCAGGTGGTCAATGAAATCAGCGACGGCGACGTTAATGCGCTGGTGGATGAGTACGAAAGTAGCTATCGCCTGACGGCGGCGGCACAGGTTAACGGGGATAAGCGCCAGAACGTGCTGGATGCGGCCCGTATTGAGCTGGGTATGAAGCGCTTCCTGGAACAGGGCGGCTTCCATGCGTTCACCACCACCTTCGAAGATCTGCACGGCCTCAAGCAGCTGCCGGGCCTGGCGGTACAACGTCTGATGCAGCAGGGCTACGGCTTTGCCGGTGAAGGCGACTGGAAAACTGCCGCTCTGCTACGCATCATGAAAGTGATGTCGACCGGTCTGCAGGGCGGCACCTCCTTTATGGAGGATTACACCTACCACTTCGAGAACGGCAACGATCTGGTGCTGGGCTCGCACATGCTGGAAGTCTGCCCGTCGATCGCCGTGGATGAAAAACCGATCCTTGACGTGCAGCATCTTGGCATCGGTGGCAAAGCCGATCCGGCGCGTCTGATCTTCAACACCCGTACCGGCCCGGCCATCAACGCCAGCCTGATCGATCTGGGGGATCGTTTCCGCCTGCTGGTGAACTGCGTTGACGCCGTTGAAACCCCGCACTCCCTGCCGAAACTGCCGGTCGCCAACGCCCTGTGGAAAGCCCAGCCGGATCTGGCGACCGCGTCCGAAGCCTGGATCGTGGCGGGCGGCGCGCACCACACCGTCTTCAGCCATGCGCTGGATCTCAACGACATGCGTCAGTTCGCGGAGCTGCACGACATCGAACTGACGGTCATTGATAACGACACCCGTCTGCCGGCCTTTAAAGATGCGCTGCGCTGGAACGAAGTCTACTACGGTTCAAAACGTTAACAGGGGAACCTTTGGCCTGCCGCAGGGCGGGCCTTTTTTCCTGGAGGATACATGCTGGAAGATCTCAAACGTCAGGTGCTTGAAGCTAACCTGGCCCTGCCGGAACATAACCTCGTTACCCTGACCTGGGGCAACGTCAGTGCCGTCGACCGCGAAGCAGGCGTGTTCGTGATTAAACCGTCCGGCGTCGACTACCGGGTGATGACCGCCGACGACATGGTAGTGGTCAGTCTCGCCACCGGCGAAGTGGTGGAAGGGAAGAAAAAGCCCTCCTCCGATACGCCAACCCATCGCCTGCTCTATCAGGCTTTCCCGTCGATTGGCGGCATTGTTCACACCCACTCCCGTCATGCCACCATCTGGGCGCAGGCAGGGCAGCCAATCCCGGCGACCGGTACCACCCACGCCGACTACTTCTATGGCACCATCCCCTGCACCCGCAAGATGACCGATGCCGAGATCAATGGCGAGTATGAGTGGGAAACCGGTAACGTGATTGTCGAAACCTTTGAGAAACAGGGAATCGACGCCGCGCAGATGCCGGGGGTGCTGGTTCACTCTCACGGCCCGTTTGCCTGGGGTAAAAACGCCGAAGACGCAGTGCATAACGCCATTGTGCTGGAAGAGGTGGCCTATATGGGCATCTTCTGCCGTCAGCTGGCGCCGCAGTTGCCGGATATGCAGCAAACCCTGCTGGATAAACATTATCTGCGCAAGCACGGCGCGAAGGCGTATTACGGGCAGTAAAACCGCCCGGTGGCGCTACGCTTACCGGGCCTACTGGTCCCGTAGGCCGGATAAGCGCAGCGCCATCCGGCAAATGCACCACTGTATAAAACCTCAGCACACCACCCGCAACCAGGCTATAATCAGGCCTGGTTTTGTTTTATGAGAGAACGGCGTGGCGCAGGCGCAACAAGGCTTTTTACTCACCCGGCACTGGCGGGATACGCCCCAGGGTACCGAAGTTGAATTCTGGCTGGCGACCGATAACGGTCCGCTGAACGTCACCCTGCCTGCCCAGGAGTCCGTCGCGTTTATTCCTGAGCCTGACGTCGAAAAAGCCCGCCAGCTGCTGCAGGGTGAAAACGGCTGGCGGCTGACCCCGCTTGAATTGAAAGATTTCCACCGCCGTCCGGTGTACGGCCTCTACTGCCGCGCCCATCGCCAGCTGATGCGCTATGAAAAGCTGCTCCGCGAGGCGGGCGTGACCCTGTACGAAGCCGATGTTCGTCCCCCGGAGCGCTTTCTGATGGAGCGCTTTATCACCGCCCCGGTGTGGGTGGACGGTACGCCCCAGGGCAGTCGGCTGATCGATGCCCGTCTCAAGCCCAACCCACACTATCGCCCGCCCCTGAAATGGGCGTCGGTGGATATTGAAACCACCCGCCACGGCGAGCTCTACTGCATCGGCATTGAAGGCTGCGGCCAGCGGGTTGTCTATATGCTGGGCCCGGCGAATGGGGACGCCTCCGGGCTCGATTTTCAGCTGGAGTACGTCAACAGCCGCCCGCACCTGATCGAGAAACTTAACGCCTGGTTTGCGCAGCACGATCCGGACGTCATCATCGGCTGGAACGTGGTGCAGTTTGATTTGCGGGTTCTACAAAAACACGCCGAACGCTACCGCATTCCTCTCCTGCTCGGGCGCGGCAACAGCGAGCTGGAGTGGCGCGAGCACGGGTTTAAAAACGGCGTCTTCTTTGCCCAGGCTAACGGGCGCTTGATTATCGACGGCATCGAGGCGCTGAAATCGGCGTTCTGGAGCTTCTCGTCATTTTCGCTGGAGTCGGTGTCGCAGGAGCTGCTCGGCGAGGGCAAATCCATCGACAACCCGTGGGACAGGATGGACGAAATTGACCGCCGGTTCGCGGAAGATAAACCCGCTCTGGCCACCTATAACCTGAAAGACTGCGAGCTGGTCACGCGCATTTTCCACAAAACCGAGATCATGCCGTTTCTGCTGGAGCGCGCCACGGTCAATGGCCTGGCGGTCGACCGGCACGGCGGCTCGGTGGCCGCCTTCAGCCATCTCTACTTTCCGCGCATGCACCGGGCGGGCTATGTGGCCCCGAATCTCGGTGACGTGCCGCCCCAGGCCAGCCCCGGCGGCTACGTGATGGACTCCCGCCCCGGCCTGTACGACTCGGTGCTGGTGCTGGATTATAAAAGCCTTTATCCGTCGATCATTCGCACCTTTCTTATCGATCCGGTCGGGCTGGTGGAAGGCCTCGCACAACCGGATGAGCAGCACAGCACCGAAGGATTCCTCGGGGCGCGCTTCTCCCGGGAAAAACACTGCCTGCCGGAGATCGTCAGCCAGATCTGGTACGGGCGCGAAGAGGCCAAACGCCACGGCAATAAGCCGCTCTCCCAGGCCCTGAAGATCATCATGAACGCCTTTTACGGCGTGCTTGGCACCAGCGCCTGCCGCTTCTTCGATCCGCGCCTGGCCTCATCGATTACCATGCGCGGCCACGAGATCATGCGCCAGACCAAAGTGCTGGTGGAGTCCCAGGGCTATGACGTGATTTATGGCGACACCGACTCCACCTTCGTCTGGCTGAAGGGCGCGAAAAGCGAAGCGGAGGCTGCCGCCATCGGCCAGTCGCTGGTGGAGTACGTTAACAGCTGGTGGCGAACCCAACTGCAGAACGCGGGCCTGACCAGCGCCCTGGAGCTGGAATATGAGACCCACTTCTGCCGCTTTTTAATGCCCACCATCCGGGGAACCGATCAGGGCAGCAAGAAACGCTACGCCGGGCTTATCCAGGAGGGGGAAAAGCAGCGGATGGTGTTCAAAGGGCTGGAAACCGTGCGTACCGACTGGACCCCGCTGGCGCAGCGCTTCCAGCAGGAGCTTTATCTGAAAATCTTCCGTCGCGAGCCCTATCAGGAGTTTGTGCGCGAAACCATCGCCAGCCTGATGGCGGGCGAACTGGATGCGCAGCTGGTCTACCGCAAGCGCCTGCGCCGCCCGCTTGCGGAGTATCAGCGCAACGTCCCGCCCCACGTCCGCGCCGCCCGGCTTGCCGATGAAGAGAACGTCCGCCTCGGGCGCGCGCCGCAGTATCAGAACCGCGGCACCATCAAGTACGTCTGGACCACCAGTGGCCCGGAACCGGTGGATTATCAGCGTTCGCCCCTTGACTATGACCACTACCTTACGCGCCAGCTACAGCCCGTCGCGGAGGGAATTTTACCGTTCATGGACGACGACTTTGCTACACTGATGACAGGTCAGTTGGGGCTATTTTGACAGGTGACGAAATCGCTGCCATCCAGTACCATAGCGCCCTTTCCATTCCCGGACCCATTATTCGATTACCGTCATTTCCCGACGGTGGTTGAACTATTGCCTGCAATTAAAGATTAGAGCCGAACAAATATGCCTTTTACACTTGGTCAACGCTGGATCAGCGACACAGAAAGCGAACTTGGGTTAGGAACTGTCGTGGCGCTGGATGCGCGTATGGTGACTCTCCTTTTCCCCGCCACCGGTGAAAACCGTCTGTATGCGCGCAATGATTCCCCTGTGACCCGCGTGATGTTCAACCCGGGCGACACCGTTACCAGCCATGAAGGCTGGCAGCTGAAGATTGAAGACGTAAAAGAAGAGAATGGACTGCTCGCCTATATTGGTACCCGTCTTGATACCGACGAGACCGATGTCATGCTGCGCGAAGTGCTGCTCGACAGCAAGCTGGTGTTCAGCAAGCCTCAGGATCGCCTGTTCGCCGGTCAGATTGACCGCATGGATCGCTTCTCGCTGCGCTACCGCGCGCGTAAGTTCCAGAGCGAGCAGTACCGTATGCCCTGGAGCGGCCTGCGCGGCCAGCGCACCAGCCTGATCCCCCATCAGCTAAACATCGCTCATGACGTGGGCCGTCGCCATGCGCCGCGCGTCCTGCTGGCGGATGAGGTCGGCTTAGGTAAAACCATCGAAGCGGGCATGATTTTGCATCAACAGCTGCTCTCCGGCGCGGCCGAGCGCGTGCTGATTGTGGTGCCAGAAACCCTGCAGCACCAGTGGCTGGTGGAGATGCTGCGTCGCTTCAACCTGCGTTTTTCCCTGTTTGACGACGAGCGCTACGCCGAAGCCCAGCACGATGCCGATAACCCGTTCGAAACCGAACAGCTGGTGATCTGCTCCCTGGACTTCGTGCGCCGCAGCAAGCAGCGTCTTGAGCACCTGTGCGATGCCGAATGGGACATCATGGTGGTCGATGAAGCGCACCATCTGGTGTGGAGCGTCGATGCCCCAAGCCGCGAATATATGGCGATTGAACAGCTGGCCGAGCGCGTGCCTGGCGTGCTGCTGTTGACCGCAACCCCGGAACAGCTGGGTCTGGAGAGCCACTTTGCGCGTCTGCGCCTGCTGGATCCAAACCGTTTCCATGACTTTGACCTCTTTGTCGAAGAGCAGAAAAATTACCGCCCGGTGGCGGACGCCGTTGCCCTGCTGCTGGCAGGCAAACACCTCTCCAACGAAGAGCTCAACACCCTGAGCGATCTGATTGGTGAACAGGATATCGAGCCGTTACTGCAGGCCGCCAACAGCGATCGTGACGGCGCCGACGCCGCTCGCCAGGAGCTGGTCTCCATGCTGATGGACCGCCACGGCACCAGCCGCGTCCTGTTCCGTAACACCCGTAACGGGGTTAAAGGCTTCCCGAAACGCGAGCTGCACACCATCCGTCTGCCGCTGCCAACCCAGTACCAGACGGCCATCAAGGTCTCCGGCATCATGGGCGCACGCAAAACGGCGGAAGAGCGCGCCCGGGATATGCTCTATCCGGAACAGATTTATCAGGAATTTGAAGGCGACAGCGGCACCTGGTGGAACTTCGACCCGCGCGTTGAGTGGCTGATGGGCTATCTGACCGCCAACCGTTCCCAGAAGGTGCTGGTTATCTGCGCCAAAGCCACCACCGCGCTGCAGCTGGAGCAGGTTCTGCGCGAGCGGGAAGGTATTCGCGCGGCGGTGTTCCATGAAGGCATGTCCATTATCGAACGCGACCGCGCGGCGGCATGGTTCTCCGAAGAGGACAGCGGCGCGCAGGTGCTGCTCTGCTCCGAAATCGGTTCCGAAGGGCGTAACTTCCAGTTCGCCAGCCGTCTGGTGATGTTCGATTTACCGTTCAACCCGGATCTGCTGGAGCAGCGTATCGGCCGTCTGGATCGTATCGGTCAGGCGCACGACATTCAGATCCACGTCCCGTATCTGGAAAAAACCGCCCAGTCCGTGCTGGTGCGCTGGTTCCACGAAGGACTGGATGCGTTTGAACATACCTGCCCGACCGGCCGTACCATTTACGACAGCGTGCACAGCGAGCTGACAGGCTATCTGGCCTCACCGGAAAACACCGACGGCTTCGACGATCTGATCAAAACCTGCCGTGAACAGCATGACGCCCTGAAAGCGCAGCTGGAACAGGGCCGCGACCGTCTGCTGGAGATCCACTCCAACGGCGGCGAAAAGGCCCAGGCGCTGGCCGAGAGCATTGAAGAGCAGGATGACGATACCAGCCTGATCAGCTTCGCCATGAACCTGTTTGATATCGTCGGTATCAACCAGGACGATCGCGGCGAGAACCTGATTGTGCTGACCCCGTCCGACCATATGCTGGTGCCGGACTTCCCGGGCCTGCCGGAAGATGGCTGCACCATCACCTTCGAGCGTGACGTGGCGCTTTCCCGCGAAGACGCGCAGTTCATTACCTGGGAGCATCCGCTGATCCGCAACGGTCTGGATCTGATCCTCTCCGGCGACACCGGCAGCAGCACCATTTCGCTGCTGAAGAACAAGGCGCTGCCGGTCGGCACCCTGCTGCTGGAGCTGATCTACGTGGTTGAAGCCCAGGCGCCGAAACAGCTACAGCTCAACCGCTTCCTGCCGGCAACGCCAGTACGTCTGCTGCTGGATAAGAACGGAACCAACCTGGCGGCGCAGGTCGAGTTTGAAAGCTTTAACCGTCAGCTGAGCGCGGTGAATCGCCATACCGGCAGCAAGCTGGTAAACGCGGTGCAGCAGGACGTGTATACCATTCTCCAGCAGGGTGAACCTCAGATCGAGAAAGCGGCGCGTGCCCTCATTGACGCAGCGCGTAGCGAAGCGGATGAAAAACTGTCGGCGGAGCTGTCGCGTCTGGAGGCCCTGCGTGCGGTGAATCCGAATATTCGTGACGATGAACTGGCGGCGATTGAAACCAATCGCCAGCAGGTGCTTGAGAGCCTCGAGCAGGCGGGATGGCGTCTGGATGCGCTACGCCTTATCGTTGTGACGCATCAGTAAGCGGAGCGAAACATGTTGATGGAACCCTACAATCCGCCGCAGGATCCGTGGCTGGTCATTCTGTATCAGGATGAGCACATTATGGTGGTCAACAAGCCGAGCGGCTTGTTGTCCGTGCCGGGCAGGCTGGATGAGCACAAAGACAGCGTGATGACGCGCGTGCAGCGCGATTATCCGCAGGCAGAGTCCGTCCACCGTCTGGACATGGCGACCAGCGGTGTGATTCTGGTGGCGCTGACCAAGGCGGCAGAGCGCGAGCTGAAGCGTCAGTTTCGTGAGCGCGAGCCGAAGAAGCAGTACCTTGCGCGCGTCTGGGGACATCCACAGCCGTCTGAAGGGCTGGTTGATCTGCCGCTCATCTGCGACTGGCCTAATCGCCCGAAGCAGAAGGTCTGCTACGAGACCGGCAAGGCGGCGCAAACCGAGTATGAAGTGCTGGAGTACGCGGCGGACAACAGCGCCCGCGTGCTGTTAAAACCCATTACCGGTCGCTCGCACCAGCTGCGCGTGCATATGCTGGCGCTGGGTCATCCAATTCTGGGGGATCGCTTTTATGCCACGCCAGAAGCCCTGGCCATGGCGCCGCGCCTGCAGCTGCACGCTGAGATGCTCACCATCACCCATCCGGAATATGGCACGCCGATGACCTTTAAGGCACCGGCGGATTTCTGACGACTTGCCCGGCGGCACGACGCTTGCCGGGCATATCCTCTTATTTAAAACCCTTCTGCTCTTTAATGAGCTCGTAGGCTTTCTGAATTTCCTGCGCTTTTTGCTTCGCCATCTCCATCATCTCTGGCGGTAACCCTTTCGCCACCAGCTTATCCGGGTGATGCTCGCTCATCAGCTTGCGGTAGGCGCGCTTGATGGTCGTTGGCTCATCGGTCGGCTTCACGCCCAGCACGTTACAGGCATCTTCCAGGGTTGGTCCGCGCTGCGCCTGCTGCCAGCCGCCACCGCCCGCCTGCTGTTGCTGATAGCCGCCGCCAAACTGCGCCCCGCCCTGCATCATGCGCAGGAACTGATCGAACTGGGTTCGGGAGATGCCCAGCTCTTCGGCGATGACATACAGCACCTCACGTTCGTTCGGGTGGAGCGAACCGTCGGCAAACGCTGCCTGGATTTGAATCTCCAGAAACATCCGAATTAAGTCGAAGCGCCCGAAGCAGATACTGCGGAACTGACGCATTTTTTCGCGCAAGGGATAGTTGTCCGCCTTGCCGATACGAAATGCGTGTTGCGCCGCCGCCCGGGAGTCGCCGTGCAGGTTCATGCGATCCATAAACTGGCTGGCGATGTGGATGTCGGCCTCGGTCACCCGCCCTTTCGATTTGGTCAGATGGCCCATAACCTCGAACGTCGTCGCAAAAAAAAGCGCCTGGCGTTCACGCTGGTTGGCGAACCAGGCCATCTTACGACTTCGTGCTTTATCAAACATATGGCCGATAAGCAGCCCCAGAACGATACCCCAGAAGCCCGCGCCCATCAGTAAAGCGAACGCCACGCCGATAATTTTTCCCCAATACTGCATATACTCCCCAAATGGTGATGTATTTAAACCAGCGCAACGCCATCATTCCGGTGGCCTGGCCACGGTCAAGTGAAGGACATCGCCTATAATTTGCATTATCATACTCGTCATTCAATAACGAGCCTATCACCATGGCTTGTTTACGGGCAGGATTAACGCTGGCACTGTGATGATGAGTAAGATAGTCTCTGACCGTTTGCCAGCGATAAGCCACTGATGACGGAACAATAAATAAAACGTATGAAAAAACGTATCCCCACCCTCCTGGCCACGATGATAGCTACGGCTCTGTATAGTCAACAGGGTCTGGCAGCCGATCTCGCCTCGCAATGTATGTTGGGTATTCCCAGCTATGATCGCCCGCTGGTTCAGGGTGATACGAACACGCTACCGGTTACCATCACCGCTGACAACGCGAAAGGGAACTATCCTGACGACGCCGTGTTTAGCGGGAATGTAGATATTAACCAGGGCAACAGCCGCCTGCAGGCCGATGAAGTTCAGTTGCACCAGAAACAGCCAGAAGGCGCGGCCGAACCGGTACGAACGGTGGATGCGCTGGGTAATGTGCACTATGACGATAATCAGGTCATCCTGAAAGGTCCGAAAGCCTGGTCAAACCTGAATACCAAGGACACTAACGTCTGGGAAGGTGATTACCAGATGGTAGGCCGTCAGGGCCGCGGTAAAGCCGACCTGATGAAACAGCGCGGTGAAAACCGCTACACCATTCTTGAGAACGGGACCTTTACCTCCTGTCTGCCAGGCTCAGATACCTGGAGCGTGGTCGGTAGCGAAGTGATCCACGACCGCGAAGAGCAGGTGGCGGAGATCTGGAACGCCCGCTTTAAGCTCGGCCCGGTACCGGTCTTCTACAGCCCGTATCTGCAGTTACCCGTGGGCGATAAACGTCGCTCAGGTTTCCTGATCCCCAACGCCAAGTACAGCACCTCAAACTATTTTGAGTTCTATCTGCCGTACTACTGGAACATCGCGCCCAACATGGACGCCACGATCACGCCGCACTATATCCACAAGCGCGGCAACATCATGTGGGAAAACGAGTTCCGCTATCTGACGCAAGCGGGTGAAGGTCTGATGGAGCTGGACTATCTGCCATCGGATAAGGTCTTCCAGGACGAGCATCCAACAGAAGGCGATAAACACCGCTGGCTGTACTACTGGCAGCACGCCGGGGTAATGGATCAGGTATGGCGCTTCAACGTTAACTATACCAAAGTCAGCGATCCTTATTATTTCAACGATTTCACCTCGAAATACGGTTCAAGTACCGACGGCTACGCCACGCAGATCTTCAGCGCAGGCTACGCGGTCAAAAACTTTGACGCCACCGTATCGACCCGTCAGTTCCAGGTGTTCAGCAGCCAGAACGCCAGCACCTACGGTGCGGAACCGCAGCTGGACGTCAACTGGTACCAGAACGACGTCGGTCCGTTTGATACCCGCATCTACGGCCAGGCCGTGCATTTCGTGAACACCAACTCCGATATGCCGGAAGCGACGCGTATTCACCTTGAGCCGACCATTAACCTGCCGGTGTCAAACGACTGGGCGAGCCTGGATACCGAAGTGAAGCTGATGGCGACCCACTATCAGCAGGATAATCTGGAGACGTACAACGCCAATAACGGTACCCATCTGGAAGAGTCCGTTAACCGTACGCTGCCGCAGTTCAAGATGGACGGAAAGCTCATCTTCGAGCGCGACATGAACTGGAGCGAGGGTTACACCCAGACGCTGGAGCCGCGCGCGCAGTACCTGTACGTGCCGTATCGCGATCAGAGCAACATCAATAACTACGACTCTTCTCTGCTGCAATCCGACTATAGCGGCCTGTTCCGCGACCGTACTTACGGTGGTCTGGACCGCATTGCTTCGGCTAACCAGGTGACTACCGGTGTCACAACCCGCGTATTTGATGATGCTGCGGTTGAACGTTTTAATGCTTCCATTGGTCAAATCTACTATTTCACCGAATCGCGTACTGGCGATGACAACATCAACTGGGAGAAAAACGACAAAACCGGCTCCCTGGTCTGGGCGGGTGATACCTACTGGCGCATGACGGATCGCTGGGGGCTGCGTGGCGGCCTGCAGTACGATACGCGTCTGGATAACATTGCCACCAGCAGTGCCACCGTTGAGTATCGCCGTGATGAAGACCGTATGGTGCAGCTGAGCTACCGTTACGCCAGCCCGGAGTATATCCAGGCAACGTTACCTAACTTCTCGACGGCCGAACAGTACAAAGAGGGCATTTCGCAAGTGGGTGGCACGGCAAGCTGGCCTATTGCCGATCGCTGGTCAATCGTCGGCGCGTACTACTTTGACACCAATCAGAGTAAGTCGGCGGATCAGATGCTGGGTCTGCAGTATAACTCCTGCTGTTACGCGATCCGCGTCGGTTACGAGCGTAAGCTGAACGGCTGGGATCCTGACAAAGGTCAGAGCGAGTACGATAACGTCATCGGCTTTAACATCGAGCTGCGTGGCCTGAGTTCCAACTATGGTCTGGGTACTCAGCAGATGCTGCGCTCACCGATTCTGCCGTACCGTAGTTCATTATGATGTACTTGATTTAACACGTAATCCGCTTTGCGGTTAATTGATATGGAAAAAGTATGAAGAACTGGAAAACGCTGCTGCTCGGTATCGCTATGGTCGCGAATACCAGCTTCGCGGCCCCACAGGTTGTCGACAAAGTCGCTGCCGTTGTGAACAACGGTGTGGTACTTGAGAGCGACGTTGATGGTTTAATGCAGTCTGTGAAGCTCAACGCGGGTCAGGCAGGTCAGCAACTTCCGGATGATTCCACGCTGCGTCATCAGATCCTTGAACGTTTGATCATGGATCAGATCGTTCTGCAGATGGGTCAGAAGATGGGTGTGAAGATCTCTGATGAGCAGCTCGATCAGGCTATCGCCAACATTGCGAAGCAGAACAACATGTCCGCCGACCAGATGCGCAGCCGTCTGGCCTATGACGGCATCAGCTATTCGACCTACCGTAATCAGATCCGCAAAGAGATGCTGATTTCAGAAGTGCGTAATAACGAAGTGCGTCGTCGCGTCACCATCCTGCCGCAGGAAGTGGATGCGCTGGCTAAGCAGGTTGGCAATCAGAACGATGCCAGCACCGAACTGAACCTGAGCCACATCCTGATCCCGCTGTCAGAAAACCCATCCTCTGACCAGGTAGCCGAGGCGGAAAGCCAGGCTCGCTCTATCGTCGATCAGGCGCGTAACGGCGGTGATTTCGGTAAACTGGCGATCACCTATTCGGCTGACCAGCAGGCGCTGAAAGGCGGCCAGATGGGCTGGGGTCGTATTCAGGAGCTGCCTTCTATCTTTGCCCAGGCGCTGAGCACGGCGAAGAAAGGCGATATCGTGGGTCCAATCCGTTCCGGCGTTGGCTTCCACATTCTGAAAGTGAACGATCTGCGCGGCCAGAGCCAGAGCATCTCCGTTACCGAAGTGCATGCCCGTCACATTCTGCTGAAACCTTCCCCGCTGATGAATGACGATCAGGCGCGGGCGAAACTGCAGCAGATTGCCGCCGACATCCGCAGCGGAAAAACCTCCTTCGCTAACGCGGCGAAAGAGTTCTCCCAGGATCCAGGTTCAGCCAATCAGGGCGGCGATCTGGGCTGGGCGGCAGCGGATATTTACGATCCGGCCTTCCGCGATGCGCTGATGAAAATGAACAAAGGTCAGTTGAGCGACCCGGTTCACTCCACCTTCGGCTGGCACCTGATTGAGCTGCTGGACACCCGCAACGTGGATAAAACCGATGCGGCGCAAAAAGATCGCGCCTACCGCATGCTGTTCAACCGTAAGTTCTCTGAAGAAGCAGCGACCTGGATGCAGGAACAACGCGCCAGCGCCTACGTCAAAGTTCTGAGCAACTAATGAAACAACATCGTGTTGTCATCACTCCCGGCGAACCCGCCGGGATTGGTCCCGACCTGGTCGTCCAGCTTGCCCAGCGCAGCTGGCCGGTCGAACTGGTGATCTGTGCCGATGCCAGCGTGCTCGAAGCGCGGGCGAAGCAGCTTAATCTGCCGCTCACGCTTCTGCCGTATCAGGCTGAAAACGCCCCCCTCCCCCAGCAAGCGGGTACCTTAACGCTGTTACCCATTCCGCTACGTGCCCCGGTTATCCCAGGTCAACTGAGTACCGAAAATGGCCATTATGTGGTGGAGACGCTGGCGCGCGCCTGTGACGGCTGTCTGAGCGGGGAATTTGCCGCGCTGATCACCGGCCCCGTTCATAAAGGGGTGATCAACGACGCCGGCGTGGCCTTTACCGGTCATACCGAATTTTTTGAAGAGCGTTCGCATAGCCCTAAAGTGGTGATGATGCTGGCAACCGAGGAGCTGCGGGTTGCTCTGGCCACCACGCACCTGCCGATCAAAGCCGTTTCCGACGCCATTACGCCGGATCTGCTGCGCGACGTCATCGCCATTCTGCATCACGATTTACGCACCAAATTCGGTATTGCCAGCCCGCACGTGCTGGTGTGTGGCCTGAATCCGCACGCGGGCGAAGGCGGGCATATGGGAATGGAAGAGATCGATACCATCATTCCGGTACTGGATGAGATGCGTGCTCAGGGAATGAATCTCAGCGGGCCGCTGCCTGCAGATACCCTTTTCCAGCCGAAATACCTTGATCATGCCGACGCCGTGCTGGCGATGTACCACGATCAGGGCCTTCCCGTGCTAAAATACCAGGGCTTTGGCCGCGGCGTGAATATCACCCTCGGTTTACCCTTTATTCGAACTTCTGTTGACCACGGTACTGCACTCGATTTAGCAGGCCAGGGAAAAGCAGATGTCGGCAGTTTTATTACGGCGCTTAATCTCGCCATCAAAATGATTGTTAATACTCAATGAATAATCGCGTCCACCAGGGCCATTTAGCCCGTAAACGTTTCGGGCAAAACTTCCTCAACGATCAGTTCGTGATCGAAAGTATTGTTTCGGCTATCAATCCACAAAAAGGCCAGGCGATGGTCGAGATCGGGCCGGGTCTGGCTGCACTGACCGAACCGGTTGGTGAGCGCCTCGATGAACTGACCGTCATCGAACTGGACCGCGATCTGGCAGCCCGCCTGCAGACGCACCCGTTCCTTGGGCCAAAGCTGACGATTTATCAGCAGGATGCCATGACCATGAACTTCGGCGAACTGGCGGAGAAAATGGGTCAGCCGCTGCGCGTTTTCGGCAACCTGCCGTATAACATCTCCACGCCGCTGATGTTCCACCTGTTTAGCTATACTGATGCCATTGCGGACATGCACTTCATGTTGCAAAAAGAGGTCGTTAATCGACTGGTTGCAGGGCCGAACAGTAAAGCGTATGGTCGTTTAAGCGTGATGGCACAGTATTTCTGTAACGTGATCCCGGTACTCGAAGTGCCGCCGTCAGCGTTTACGCCGCCGCCGAAAGTTGACTCTGCGGTGGTGCGCCTGGTGCCGCATAAAACGAAGCCGTATCCGGTCAAAGAGCTGCGCGTGCTGAGCCGCATCACCACCGAAGCCTTTAACCAGCGTCGTAAAACGATTCGTAACAGCCTTGGCAATCTGTTTACCGTTGAAGTGTTAGCCGGGCTGGGTATCGACCCGGCAATGCGTGCGGAGAACATTTCCGTAGAACAGTACTGCAAGCTGGCTAATTACATCAGCGAAAATGCGCCGCCGAAGGAGAGCTAAGCCATGATTAATTCGCCCCGCGTATGTGTTCAGGTGCAAAGCCTTTATATCGAGTCTCAATCCACGCCGGATGAAGAACGTTTTGTTTTTGCTTACACCGTGACCATTCGCAATCTCGGGCGAACTCCTGTGCAGCTGCTGGGGCGTTACTGGCTTATCACCAACGGCAACGGCCGTGAAATTGAAGTGCAGGGCGAAGGTGTGGTGGGTGAACAGCCGCACATTGCGCCCGGCGAAGAGTATCAGTACACCAGCGGCGCGGTAATCGAAACGCCGCTGGGTACCATGCAGGGCCATTATGAAATGGTCGATGCCGAGGGTAATGCATTCCGCATTGCCATTCCTGTTTTCCGTCTGGCTGTACCAACACTCATTCACTAAACATGTCTACATATCTCATTGGCGACGTTCACGGTTGCTACGATGAACTGATCGCATTGTTAAAGCAGGTGGATTTTACCCCGGGTACAGACACGCTGTGGCTTACGGGCGATCTCGTTGCCCGCGGCCCTGCCTCGCTTGACGTCCTGCGCTATGTTAAATCTCTGGGCGACAGCGTACGGATCGTCCTTGGCAACCACGACCTGCATCTGCTGGCCGTCTATGCCGGGATCAGCCGTAATAAACCGAAAGACAGGATCACCCCGCTGCTGGATGCGCCTGACGCCGATGAGCTGATTAACTGGCTGCGTCGCCAGCCGCTGCTACAGATCGACGAAGAGAAAAAGCTGGTGATGGCCCACGCGGGCATTACTCCCCAGTGGGATCTGCAAACCGCAAAAGAGTGCGCCCGTGACGTCGAAGCGGTGCTCGCCAGCGACTCATACCCGTTCTTCCTCGATGCCATGTATGGCGACATGCCCAACAACTGGAGCACGGAGCTGAGCGGCGTTGCGCGCCTGCGTTTTATCACGAACGCTTTTACCCGCATGCGCTACTGCTTCCCGAACGGTCAGCTGGATATGTACTGCAAGGATGTGCCGGAAAACGCGCCGACCCCGCTCAAGCCGTGGTTTGCTATCCCCGGGCCGGTGACGGACCAGTACAGCGTGATCTTCGGACACTGGGCATCGCTGGAAGGGAGAGGCACGCCTGAAGGCATTTATGGGCTGGATACGGGTTGCTGCTGGGGCGGAGAACTCACCTGTCTGCGCTGGGAAGATAAAGCCTACTTTATGCAGCCTTCGAACCGGCACCAGGATTCAGGTGAGAATGAAGCAGTAGCGTCGTAGAAGAGAGCTGCACCTCTCCCGGCGGGAAAGGTGCAGTTAACACATTAGCGGCGTTCAAGGATCTCGAAGCAGTAGCTATGCGAATTTTGCGCGTCAGCGTCGTGGAATTCGCTGAACACCGATTCCCACTCGTCAGGATCGTAGTCCGGGAAATGGGTATCCCCTTCCACTTCAGCATCAATATGGGTCAGATATAACTTCTGCGCTTTCGGCAGGAACTGCTCATACACGCGCCCCCCGCCAATCACCATTATCTCTTCAGCATCGCCGCAGGCAGCAATGGCTTCGTCAATGGATTTAACCCACTCAACCCGCTCATCGGTGCCGGGCTGGCTGCTTATTACGATGTTTTTACGGCCCGGCAACGGGCGCCCGATTGACTCCCAGGTCAGGCGACCCATTACTACCGGCTTGTTCAACGTTGTACGTTTAAACCACGCGAGATCGGCAGGCAGATTCCACGGCATGGCGTTTTCCATGCCAATCACGCGATCTACCGCAAGCGCCGCAATCAGACTGATCATTGGTTATTTCCCGGATGCAAAAAATTGCCGCCACTATACGGAAAGCTTAATCTTTCGTCGACTGGCGGCAGAGTAAAGAACAGGAAATTTTTTATATTTGCTGGCAACCCCGCTTCACGCTACAGGTTTACTCTCCGGCTCATCGTGCGGATCGCCGGTATGCTTACCCTCTTCGGTTCCCTGCCAGCCATGGCGCTGGGTCAGCGAGAGGTGATTTCGGTCTTCATTGATGATCTCCGTCAGCATGGCGCTGGTGCGTTTCACCACCGCCGCGCGCGAGGTAGCATCGTTTTCAACCATCGCCGCCATCTCTTCGACCATCTCCATATTAAACCGGCGGAACAGATCGGCGCGCTCCCGGGCCTCATAAGCCCCGAGACCGAGGCTCTCCAGCGCCAGCCGACCGGATTTGAGCGCGCCTTCGAAGGTTTCACGCTCCGGCGCGTCGATACCCATCTGGCGGAGCTGGATGTAATGATCAACATCGCGGGCGCGGGAGATGATCTTCAGATGCGGAAAATGCGTCTTCGCCAGCTCCGCCAGCTGCAGGCTGTTCTTCGGATCGTCTATTGCGTTGATTAACACTTCGGCCTTCTGCGCCCCGGCGGACTCGAGCAGATCAACCCGGGTGGCATCGCCATAAAAGACCTTCATATCAAACTTGCGCAAGGTTTCAACGTGGTCCGGATCGTGATCGAGGATGACCATCTTGACGCCGCTGGAGAGCAACAGACGGCCTGCAATCTGGCCGAAGCGACCAAACCCGGCGATGATCACCCGCGGCTGTTCTTCGTCAATTTCATCAGCCTCGTGCTGCTGACCACTGTCGGCGGCCTCCAGACGCGTCAACACCACCAGCAGCAGCGGTGTTACCGCCATCGACAGTGCGACCGCCAGCGTCAGCGCCTTCGCCCATTCAGGATCGAGCACGTTCGCCATGTTCGCTGCGCCAAAGACCACAAACGCAAACTCACTCCCCTGGCCCAGCAGCACCGCAAACCAGCGACGCTGTTTTGCGGGAACCTTCAGCGGGCGAGCCACCAGCCAGAGCATGGCCATTTTAATGACCAGGAAGCCCACCAGCAGGATGGCGATGCGCAGCGGATGGGTCACCAGCGTCCCGAAGTCAACGGACATCCCCACGCCGATGAAGAACAGCCCCAGCAGCAGGCCCTTGAAGGGCTCAATATCGCTTTCCAGCGCGTGGCGATACTCGGAGCTCGCCAGCAGCACGCCTGCCAGGAACGCGCCCATCGCCATAGAGAGCCCGGCCTCTTCCAGCATCAGGCCAAAACCGAAGACCAGGAACAGGGCCACGGCGCTGAACACTTCCCGCAGGCCGGAACGGGCAACAAAACGCAATAATGGCCGGCTGACGTACCGGCCCAGCAGAACCACCAGGGTCAGCGCCCCGGCGACTTTTAATGCAGAAAGCGCAAATGCGCCCAGGGTCGTAGACGCTCCGGAGGTAGCCAGCAGCGGGATCATCGCCACCAGCGGAATAGCGGCAATATCCTGGAACAACAGCACCGAGAAGGCGCTGCGCCCCATCTGGGAAACCGTCAGGTTGCGTTCATTCATGGCCTGCATGGCGATGGCCGTGGACGAGAGCGCCAGGGTCATGCCGATCAGCTCAGCCACTTTCCAGTCCATGCCCAGCAGGATGCAGAACCCGCCCAGCAGCAGGCCGCAGGCCAGCATCTGCAACGCCCCGCCGCCAAATACCGAGGCGCGCAGCTTCCACAGGCGACGCGGATCCAGCTCCAGACCGATGACGAAGAGCATCAGCACTACGCCGATTTCCGCAAAGTGCAGAATCGACTCGGCATCGGTGACCAGCCGTAGCCCCCACGGGCCAATGACGCAGCCGGCGATCAGATAGCCCAGCACCGAGCCAAGCCCAAGGCGCACGGCAACGGGCACAATCAGCGCCGCGGCGCCCAGGTAAATCAGCGCCTGAATCAGCGTATGGCTATCCATGGTGCGCCTCCTGCCAGTCGAGTAAACGTTGTTTATAGTGACGCGCCTGCGCCTGAAGGGTTTCGTCGTCGCAGACGAACGTGCAGTGCATGGCAAACGGCGGGAGCCAGTTCAGCCCACAGTAGAGCGCGGTGGCCTGCAGCGGCTGCGCCAGCACCTCAAACCCCGGGAAAGAACCGATATCAAAATGGCTTTCACCACCACCGGTGGTCACCGCCCACAGCAGACTTTTGCCCTTCAGCGCCCTGCCGTTATGGCCGTATGCCCAGCCGTGAGAGAACACCTTATCGATCCACAGCTTCAGCAGCGGCGGTATGCTGTACCACTGCATCGGATGCTGCCAGACGATGAGATCGGCACGGGATATCGCCTCTTGTTCGGCGGCGATATCGATATTGAAATCCGGATAGAGTTGATAAAGAGAGCGGATTTCCACCCCTTCAAGTGTCCTTACCTGATCAAGCATCCGCTTATTCGCATGGGAATGGTGCGGATAAGGATGCGCATAGACAATGAGTATCATGATTAACCTGGTTTAACTGCTTTCTTGTTGTAAGAGTCAGTGTAGACAGGAAAGGGAGGCGTTTGAAGGGCTCTGTGCCCTTGCCGGGGTTAACCGCAAAGATTGGTAAATCACTTTCTGGTCAGAATAATCATTTCCATTAAAAATATATCAAGAAAATATAATATTTATTATTCAAACCAATTAATCAGAAATAATAAAAGCAATGGAATAATTAAATTAAAATTAATCAAAAATTTAAAATGAATAGCTATACAAGAAATAGTTAAGAACCAATAATTTTGCTTTTAAGCTGCCATTTAAGTCTTAAAAAAACAGATAGTTAAAAAGTTGTTATCTAAATAGACATTTTTATAATCACAAAATGGATGTGGCAATGAAAACAAGAACACCGCAATTAAATCAGACGACAACATTTCTTAAAAGTCTTTTTCCGGCCTTATCAGCGTTAATTGCATTCACTCCACTAATGGGATTCGCAGAAACTACAATTAGCGGTTCTACGGACGCAGTACAGGTCTTTTCATCGGATACCTCATACATCATCCCGGAAGGGATCAACATTACCCCTGATTCCATTTTGCCCTCAGTCACTATTACGGATGGCATCATCGTCAGCGTCACGAATGGCGGGCAGATTACTGGCAAGGGTGATGGGATGCTCATCTCTACAGGATCCCAGCAAATTGTCGTAACAAACCAGGAAAATGCACTCATTAACTCTACTGGTGCCAACGGAATTACCGTTGCCAATATGGGCGGGGAAATAAATAACGCAGGCAAGATTAGTGGTGCTGAGTTCGGCATTAAGATTCTGGAAGACTCAAGCAACGTCAACGTCGCTAATACCGGCACTCTCGAAGGTAAAACAGCGCTCTTCGCAGAAGCTAGCGTCATAATCAATAATGAGGGCCTTTTAAAAAGCAACGGCGGTAATGGCATAGAGCTAACTACTGCTGGAAAAAGTAATCTTAATAATAGTACTGCCGGAGTGATTGATGGTGGGCTGAATGGTGTTATCGTGTCCGACGCTCACAGACTTCAGCTCGGTAATAGCGGGATGATAAGTGGTTCAGACAGCGCAATCACCTTTGCAAGTAACCAAACTAACACGCTAACATTGGATACTGGTTCCATACTTAATGGCGATGTCATCTCGACGAACTCCAGAACCAACACTTTAACATTACGAGGCACGGGCTCAGAAGACAGTAACTTCCGTGGCATGAATGCGGGTGACGGCTTCGCTTCCCTGACTATGAGCGGTAACGATTGGACGTTGACCGGCAATGTCGATGTGATCGGCTCCAACAACTCGATTAAGGTCAACACCGGTAAATTGACGCTGGCAGGCGATGTGAAAAACAGCGCCGGAAACACCCTGATCGCCAACGATGCAGCTCTACAGTTGGGTGACGGCACGAATACCGGTTCATTGACCGGCACAGTGAGCAATAACGGCACGTTGATCTTTAATCAGGGCTCCGACTCCACTTTCGCGACGGACATTACCGGCAGCGGTAACGTGCAAAAAATCGATGCCCATACGTTAATACTGTCCGGCAACAACAGCTACACCGGCAATACGCTGCTGAATAGCGGCACGACGCTGGTCGCTGAAGGCGCAACGCTGGGCAGCGCAGGCAACACCGCGACCGTGACGGTAGCGGATGGCGCCACCTTCGCCAGCGCAGGGACTGTTAACAACAATGTTGATATCCTGAGCGGCGGCGTGCTGGCTTCCTGGAATGCGGTATCCGGCAATAACGACACCCTTTCCGCCACGGCTAACACCATCAACGGCAATGTTAACAACAGCGGCACGCTGCAAATCAGCGGCCTCAACGACTATGTCGGCAATAAATTCACCATCAACGGCGACTATACCGGCCAGAGCGGCAGTAAGATCGTCATGAACAGCATCCTGGGCGAGGACAGTTCCCGTACCGATCATCTGACCATTACCGGCAACAGCGCGGGTCAGTCCGGTATCAAGCTCAGCAATATTGGCGGCCTCGGGGCGCAGACGGTCAACGGGATAGAAATTATCAACGTCGGCGGAAACTCTGATGCGGCCTTTACCCTGGCGAAACCTGCTGTAGTGGGTGCGTGGGAATACAACCTGAATCAGAAGAGCGATGGCAACTGGTACCTTGAATCCAAAACGCCACCTTCAGATGATAACCAGAACAACGGCGGCGATGATGACGGTAGCAGCACCGACAATACCGACAACGACGGTGACAACGATAACGGCGCTAATACCGATAACGGCGGAAACAACGATAACGGCGGAAATACAACTCCGGTAGCGCCTGAGGTAATGGCACCTGAAGTCGGTGCTTATCTGGGTAACTATCTGGCCGCCCAGGGGATGTTCCTGCATAAACGTGACGATCGCGATCAGCTCACGCTGCGCAACGGCGAAGACCTCAACACCTGGATGTATGTCAAAGGCCGTTATCATGATAACGACGTGGCGGGCGGGAAAGTCAACTACGACACCACCCAGTATGTGATGCAGGTCGGCAGCGATTTCATCAGCAAACAGATGGATACCGGCGTCCTGCATGGTGGGATGATGTTTGGTGCAGGCCAGGCCAAAACCGACTCCACCTCTGTGGGCAGCAAGCGTTCCGCGCACGGCAAGGTCGATGGTGTGAACGTCGGGGTATACGCCACCTGGCAGGAAGATCAGCAGCTGCGTAAAGGCAGCTATATCGACAGCTGGGCCTCATACGGCTGGTATCACAACAAGCTGAGAAGCGACGGACGCGACAATGAATCCTACAACAGCAGCGGTTTTGCCGTGTCGCTGGAAGCAGGTCATGCGTGGATTGTGGATTCAGAAAACGAAAGAACCTGGAAAATCGAGCCGCAGATCCAGGCGGTCTACAGCTATCTTGATCAGGACGATCATACTGACGCCGACGGCGTACGTATCACCACGCTTGATAACGACAGCATACTGGGTCGCCTGGGTGTGAAATCCAGCTACTTTAACCAGAAAGATGTACAGGCGTGGCAGCCGTATGTGGCGGTGAACTGGCTGAAAAGCGCCGGACAGAATGACCTGGCCTTTAACGGCGAAGCCTTCAGTAACGACACCCCGGACGACCGCGGCCAGCTGGAGCTGGGCGTAACCGGCAAGCTGAACGAGACCACGCTAATCTCCCTGCGCGCCAGCGGCGAATGGGGCGAAAACAGCTATGACGCCTATGGCGGCCATATCCTGTTAAATCACCGCTGGTAATTCCCGTTCCGTAATGAAAAATGCAGTGGCCCAGGCCACTGCATTTTTTTATCAGTTATCCAGCTCACCCATGGATTTAACCTGATCGCGGTTGATCTGCTCGGTCTGCCCGGTTTCCGCATTTTCATAGGACACCAGACCGGTATCATCATCCACCTGCGGTTTACCGTCGGTGACGATAGTTTTGCCATCGGTGGTTTTCACCGCCTGGTTAGATGAACAACCGGCTACGGTGAACAGCGCTGCGGCAGCAAAAATAGAAGTCAGCAAAAGTTTATTTCGCATGGTGTTCTCCCTGCTTTTCAGTTGGATTTAATTATCGACCTGACAATTTTAGGCTAACTGACTGACGGGAGATGGAAAAGCAGAAGGTTCTGAAGAGGGAGAACGCTATCGTAGGGCGGGTAAGCGAAGCGCCACCCGCCGTTTGCCCGGCGACGCTTTCGCTTGCCGGGCCTACGATAACAGCCGTATTACTTGTTAATCTGCGCGTGCATCTCCTGCACCGAAATCACCTTCTCGGTGGCATCCGCGTTCAGCGCCATCGCTGTCGCAAAACCGCCATTCAGGGTGGTGTCGTAGTGTACTTTGTACTGCAGCGCGCTGCGGCGAATCAGCTTGGAGTCTTCAATCGCCTGACGTCCTTCGGTGGTGTTGATGATGTAGGTGTATTCACCATTCTTGATACGGTCCTGAATGTGCGGACGACCTTCATGCACCTTGTTCACCAGACGCGGGTTGATACCGGCTTCACCCAGCACAATCGCGGTACCGTGGGTGGCGTCCAGTTCGAAGCCCTGTTTCAGCAGTTTCGCCGCCAGGTCGACCACACGCTCTTTATCCCCTTCACGCACGGACAGCAGCGCACGGCCCTGTTTCTTCATGGTGGAGTTACTGCCCAGCTGCGCCTTGGCGAACGCTTCTGCGAAGGTGCGGCCCACGCCCATGACTTCACCGGTAGAGCGCATTTCTGGCCCTAACAGCGGGTCAACGCCCGGGAATTTGTTGAACGGCAGCACCACTTCTTTCACCGAGTAGTACGGCGGGATAATCTCTTTGGTCACGCCCTGCTGTGCCAGCGTCTGGCCAGCCATCACGCGCGCCGCCACTTTCGCCAGCGGGATGCCGGTTGCTTTGGAGACGAACGGTACGGTACGCGCCGCACGCGGGTTGACTTCAATCAGGTAGACTTCGTTGTCTTTCACCGCAAACTGCACGTTCATCAGACCGCGAACCTGCAGCTCGAAGGCCAGCTTCTTCACCTGGTCGCGCATCACGTCCTGAATCTCTTTGCTCAGCGTATAGGCTGGCAGAGAACAGGCGGAGTCGCCGGAGTGAACGCCCGCCTGCTCGATGTGCTCCATGATGCCGCCAATCAGCACCATTTCGCCGTCGCAGATAGCATCAACGTCCACTTCGACTGCGTCATCCAGGAAGCGGTCCAGCAGTACCGGTGCGTCGTTAGAGACGCTGACCGCAGTCTGGAAGTAACGGCGCAGGTCGGCTTCGTCGTAGACGATTTCCATCGCACGGCCGCCCAGCACGTAGGAAGGACGCACCACCAGCGGGTAGGTGATCTCTTTGGCCTTCTCAACCGCCTGCTCAATGGCGGTGACGGTGGCGTTAGCCGGCTGTTTCAGCTTCAGACGGTCAACGGCATGCTGGAAACGCTCGCGGTCTTCCGCACGGTCAATCGCATCCGGGCTGGTACCGATGACCGGTACGCCTGCCGCTTCCAGCGCGCGCGCCAGCTTCAACGGCGTCTGGCCGCCGTACTGCACGATAACGCCTTTTGGCTTCTCGATGCGCACGATTTCCAGCACGTCTTCCAGAGTTACCGGCTCGAAGTAGAGACGGTCGGAGGTGTCGTAGTCGGTAGAGACGGTTTCCGGGTTACAGTTGACCATGATGGTCTCGTAACCGTCTTCGCGCAGCGCCAGTGAGGCGTGTACGCAGCAGTAGTCGAACTCGATGCCCTGGCCGATACGGTTTGGACCGCCGCCCAGCACCATGATTTTGTCGCGGTCAACGGACGGGTTCGCTTCGCACTCGTCTTCATAGGTGGAGTACATGTACGCGGTGTCGGTCGCAAATTCTGCCGCACAGGTATCCACGCGCTTGTAGACCGGGTGCAGGTCATACTGGTCACGCAGCTTGCGGATTTCCGCTTCACGCACGCCCGCCAGTTTTGCCAGACGCGCATCGGCGAAGCCCTTACGCTTCAGCATGCGCAGGAAGTCAGCGTCGAGGCCGTTGATGCCAATCTCAGCGACTTTCTCTTCCAGACGCACCAGCTCTTCAATCTGCACCAGGAACCAACGGTCGATGTTGGTCAGGTTGAAGACGCCATCGACGGACAGGCCAGCGCGGAAAGCATCGGCGATGTACCAGATACGCTCGGCGCCCGCGTCTTTCAGTTCGCGGCGGATTTTGGTCAGCGCTTCCGGGTCGTCCAGGCTCACTTTCGGGTCGAAACCGGTGGCGCCCACTTCCAGGCCGCGCAGCGCTTTCTGCAGAGATTCCTGCTGGGTACGGCCAATCGCCATCACTTCCCCAACAGATTTCATCTGGGTAGTCAGACGGTCGTTGGCGCCGGCAAACTTCTCGAAGTTGAAGCGAGGAATTTTTGTCACAACGTAGTCGATGGACGGCTCAAAGGATGCCGGAGTACGTCCGCCGGTGATGTCATTCATCAGTTCGTCGAGGGTGTAACCTACCGCCAGCTTCGCCGCGACTTTCGCAATCGGGAAGCCGGTGGCTTTCGATGCCAGCGCAGAGGAGCGGGAAACGCGCGGGTTCATTTCGATAACAATCAGACGACCGTTTTTCGGGTTAACCGAGAACTGAACGTTAGAGCCGCCGGTTTCGACGCCAATCTCACGCAGTACCGCCATCGAGGCGTTACGCATGATTTGGTACTCTTTGTCGGTCAGGGTCTGGGCCGGTGCCACGGTGATGGAGTCACCGGTGTGGATCCCCATGGCGTCGAAGTTTTCGATGGAGCAGACGATGATGCAGTTGTCGTTTTTATCACGCACCACTTCCATCTCGTACTCTTTCCAGCCGATCAGCGATTCGTCAATCAGCAGTTCGTTGGTTGGAGAGAGGTCCAGACCACGGGCGCAAATCTCTTCGAACTCTTCACGGTTGTACGCGATACCGCCGCCGGTGCCGCCCATGGTGAAGCTAGGACGGATGATGCACGGATAACCCACGTCAGCGGCAACCGCCAGCGCTTCTTCCATATTATGGGCGATACCGGAGCGCGCAGTGTCGAGGCCAATTTTTTTCATCGCCACGTCGAAACGGCGGCGGTCTTCTGCTTTATCAATCGCATCGGCAGTGGCGCCAATCATGGTCACGCCGAACTCAGCCAGCACGCCCTGACGCTCCAGCTCCAGCGCGCAGTTCAGCGCCGTCTGGCCGCCCATGGTCGGCAGCACCGCATCCGGACGCTCTTTTTCGATGATTTTGCGCACGACTTCCCAGTGAATTGGCTCGATGTAGGTGGCATCAGCCATTTCCGGGTCGGTCATGATGGTGGCCGGGTTGGAGTTTACCAGGATAACGCGGTAGCCCTCTTCGCGCAGGGCTTTACACGCCTGTGCGCCAGAGTAGTCGAATTCACAGGCCTGGCCGATAACAATCGGGCCAGCGCCAAGGATCAGGATGCTTTTTATGTCTGTACGTTTTGGCATGGTCTTCTCGGCTCCTGATTATTTAGCGGTCTTACGGTATTGCTCGATAAGTTCGATGAAGTGATCGAACAGCGGCGCGGCATCGTGCGGGCCTGGGCTTGCCTCCGGGTGACCCTGGAAGCTGAACGCCGGTTTGTCGGTACGATGGATACCCTGCAGGGTGCCATCGAACAGCGACTTGTGCGTAACGCGCAGGTTGGCAGGCATGGAGGCTTCATCGACGGCAAAACCGTGGTTCTGCGCGGTAATCATTACCGTGTTGTTGTCGATATCTTTCACCGGGTGGTTACCACCGTGGTGACCGAACTTCATCTTCACGGTTTTCGCACCGCTCGCCAGCGCCAGCAGCTGATGGCCGAGACAGATGCCGAACACCGGAATGTCGGTTTCAAGGAAGGTCTTGATCGCGTCGATAGCATAGTCGCACGGTGCCGGATCGCCCGGGCCGTTAGAGAGGAAGATCCCGTCCGGATTCATCTTCAGCACTTCATCTGCCGGGGTTTTAGCCGGCACAACGGTCAGGCGGCAGCCGCGGTCAACCAGCATACGCAGGATGTTACGCTTGGCGCCGTAGTCGTAGGCCACCACGTGGAACGGCAGCTCTTCTTCTTTTTTTGCTTCCGGCAGTTCGTCTGCCAGCGTCCAGCTACCCTGCGTCCAGCTGTAGGATTCAGCTGTGGTCACTTCTTTTGCCAGATCCATGCCGTTCAGACCCGGGAAGGCTTTGGCTTTTTCTTGCGCCAGGGCCGCGTCCAGGTTGTCGCCAGCGATGATGCAGCCGTTCTGGGCACCTTTTTCACGCAGCAGACGCGTCAGTTTACGGGTATCGATATCGGCAATCGCCACGATGTTATGGCGCTTCAGGTAGGAAGAGAGGTCTTCAGTATTGCGGTAGTTGCTGGCAATCAGCGGCAGGTCACGAATGATCAGACCTTGTGCATGTACCTGGGAGGACTCTTCATCAGCGGCGTTAGAGCCGACATTACCGATATGGGGATAAGTTAAAGTGACGATTTGGCGGGAATAGGAAGGATCAGTGAGGATTTCTTGATAACCGGTCATTGAAGTATTGAAAACGACTTCCCCAACCGCCGAACCTGTTGCCCCAATGGCCCGACCGATAAACTGGGTTCCGTCTTCCAGAACCAATAGCGCTGACTTAATCAAAACACCCTCCAGAGAATATTCACTCACTTTATTTGCATATTAATTCATAACCACAGTCTGAATCAATGCAAATCTGCTGCCAGTGGATTTTCGGCAAACGGCGGCATTCTGGAGATTTACCCGGGAGAAGTCAACTTAAAAAGTGGGTTTTGTTTGTGGTTTTCGTGTCACTGACCGGGCGGAGGATTATTAATGGCTAAAAAGATCAACTAAATCACTCAGGAAAACGCTTGCGAGACGAGTTTGTTGTTAAAACATCTGACCCGGCCTGAAAAAGTGGACCATCTGGTCAAAATTCACAATATTGAAACAAAAAATCATGGTATAAGTTATTTTTTATCGCGCTTGGAATAAAAACATACCTCAAGCTTGTAAAATTAAAGGGCAATAATTTATTGCCCTCTGCAATCAAGTAATTACGACTGCAATAACCACATCACGAAGGGTAACTATGATTATAAATTGTTGAGATCGAGCACATCTCGCATGTCATAAAGACCATCTTTTTTGCCTTTCAACCACATTGCAGAACGAACAGCCCCATTTGCAAAAGTCATGCGACTGGAGGCCTTATGGGTGATTTCAACGCGCTCACCGATGTCGGCAAACATGGCGGTATGTTCACCAACAATGTCGCCGGCACGCACGGTGGCAAAACCAATAGTGCCAGGAACGCGTTCACCGGTATGCCCTTCCCGGGTATAGACGGCACACTCTTTCAGATCTTTATCCATCGCCTGGGCAATCGCCTCGCCCATCGCCAGCGCGGTGCCGGACGGCGCATCCACTTTGTAGCGGTGGTGAGCTTCGACGATCTCGATGTCGGTGTAATCCCCCATTACCTTCGCCGCTTTCTCCAGCAGCTTGAGCATCACGTTCACGCCCACACTGAAGTTGGCTGCAAACACGACAGGGATCGCTTTTGCCGCATCCTGAATGGCCTGCTTACCGGCATCATCGAAACCGGTGGTACCAATAACCATGCCTTTGCCGTGCTGACGACAAAACGCCAGGTGGTGCAGCGTGCCTTCCGGGCGAGTGAAGTCGATGAAGACATCGAAGTCGTCTTTAACCGCCTCAAGGCTGCTCTGGACGGTGACGCCTGACTTGCCTGCGCCCGCCAGTTCGCCAGCATCGGCACCCAACAGCGTGGAACCTTCACGCTCCAGCGCCGCCCCCAGCGCCACGCCATCCATCTGCAATGTCGCCTGAATTAACTGGCGGCCCATACGACCACCCGCGCCGGCAATGGCGACACGGATCTGTGCATCATGCATAGTTATTCTCTTACGTTAAAATGATGTAAACCGTTTTCAGATTAACCAGCCTTCGCAAAGGCCGCCACAGAAAACGCCAATAATTAGAATTTAATGATAAACAGGGATAGATATCAGTTAAAGACATGATCGTCAGCGAAAACCGCATGATTCCCGCACCACCAGCGCAGGCGGCAGGATGATCCGTTTGGCGGGTTCGTCATTGCCCTGGATGCGGCTGTACAGCAGCTCCCCCGCCTTGCGGCCAATCTCCTTTGCCGCCACCGACACGGTGGTCAATGCCGGCTGGACCAGAGCCGCTTCGGTAATGTCATCGAAGCCGATCAGCGCAAAATCACGCCCCGGTTCGCGGCCCATCTTGCGTAAACTTTGCATCACCCCCAGCGCCACAATATCCTGGTAGCAAATTGCAGCGCTGATTTCTGGATTTTCAAGGAGTAACGCCTCCGCTACGCGCGCGCCATCGCTCTGGCTGGCCTGCGACGTTCTGATCCAGGCAGGATTCGGCGTCACGCCGAATTCCAGCAGCTTGCTGGTAAAACCACCGATACGCTGCGCCCGCGAACCCGAGTTCTGGCTCCCCCCGATAAACGCAATATGCCGATGGCCCATTCTGAGCAGATGCTCTGTCGCCATCTGCGTGCCCAGGAAGTTGTCCGTTCCGACAAAATCAAAATCCGGATCCTTCAGCGGGCGCACAACCATGATAGCCGGAATGTTGCGCCGCTTTAGCCCATCAAAAAAAGCCTGCGGCGTTTCGCGGGCCGCACACAGCACCATCCCTCCCACGTTATTGCGCATCAGCGAATCGACAAATTTTTGCTGTCGCTCTGCGGACTCCTCGCTGTTGGCCAGAAAAAGCAGCAGCTCATGGCGTTCCATTTCATGGCTTAGCCCTGCGGTCATCTCTCCGTAAAAAGGGTTGGTGATATCGTGCAAAAGCAGACCCACCTGGTTACTGCGGCGATTACGTAAATTGGCCGCCGTCTGGTTATAGACGTAGCCCGTTTCATCCAGCGCCTTTAGCACGCGCTCGCGCGTACTTTGCGAAATACGGCCTTTGTTACAGAGCACCATTGAGACCGTTGCCGTTGATACGCCAGCGCGTTTCGCGACGTCTGCCAGTGTCATTCCCGTCATGCTGTCTCCTTGCGTTTCATACAAGATTAATCGAATAACCTTTTTTATGCATTTTTCCCTGTGAGTCTCTTCACATTACCGCTACCGATCGGGATTACATTGCCATTTATGGCGGGTTAATCGCGTTAACCACTCTTCTCAAACGCGGTTAATCGAATAACCTTAAGTCACGATTATGGAGGATAAAATGACTGCCTACGACAAATTCCCCACGGTGACGATCCAGGGTTATGACGACAGCGCCTGGCAAGGATGGGAGGCGATTACCAATGCCCTTGAAGCAAAAACCCAGCCGCGCAGCCGCACCGTACTGGTGATCGATTGTTATCCGGGCGTGCGCATGACCGAACTTGAAGACAACGTGCTGCCGCGCCTACGCCCGGCGCTGACGATTAATGCCGGGCAGGCACGACAGGGTGCGCAGGCCATCCATGAGATGATTGCCCGCAACCTCACCGACGATCGCGTCTTTGGCGTGCTCTCCTGCCACCAGCTGGTTGAATTTTTTGACGCCGCGCGTCTGGAGGCATTGCAGACTCAGGTGAGCCAGTGTTCCGCAGGGCTGATTGTCATTTACGGCCCCGGTGCGGCGCTTATTCATCCGGGTGACGTGCTGGTGTACGCCGATCTTCCGCGCTGGGAGATCCAGCAGCGTATGCGCAGCGGTGAGATGGGCAACTGGGGGGCAGAGAATCAGCACGAGGATATGCTTCGTCGCTACAAGCGGGCTTTTTTTGTTGAGTGGCGCGTCTTCGATCGCCATAAAACCCCCCTGCTCAGGCGCGCCGATTTTTTACTGGATACCACCCGCAAAGCGCTTCCTGCGATGGTCACCGGCAAGGCGCTGCGGGCCGGGCTGACCCAGACCACTGCTCAGCCATTTCGCGTGGTGCCATTTTTCGATCCCGGCGTTTGGGGCGGCCAGTGGATGAAACAGCAATTCGATCTCGATCCCTCTGCACCCAATTACGCATGGTGTTTTGACTGCGTGCCCGAGGAGAACAGCCTGTTACTGCGTTTTGGCGCGGTGCGGATCGAGATCCCCTCTCAGGACCTGGTTTTACTTGAGCCTCGTGCGCTGCTGGGCGAGAAAGTTCACGCGCGTTTCGGCGCGGAGTTCCCGATCCGTTTTGACTTCCTGGATACCATCGGTGGCCAGAACCTGAGCTTCCAGGTCCACCCTGTTACCGAGTACATCCAGCAGCAGTTTGGGATGCACTACACCCAGGATGAGAGCTATTACATCCTGGAAGCCGGGCCGGGTGCCGTGGTCTACCTGGGCACCAAAACCGGTACCGATCCCCGGGCAATGATGGACGACCTCAGGCGTGCCGGGCGCGGTGAAAAATCTTTTGATGACGCCCGGTTCGTTAATCAGATCCCGGCGAAAAAACACGACCATTTTCTGATCCCTGCAGGTACGGTGCACTGCTCCGGCGCTGGAACAATGGTGCTGGAGATCAGCGCCACGCCATACATCTTCACCTTCAAACTGTGGGACTGGGGCCGCCTGGGCCTGGACGGCCTGCCGCGTCCGGTACATCTGGAACATGGTGAACAGGTCATCGACTGGCAGCGCGACACGCAGTGGGTCCATCAGCATCTGGTGAATCAGTTTGAACCCATTGCGCAAGGAGAGCGCTGGCGCGAAGAACGCACCGGCCTGCACGAGCGTGAATTTATCGAAACGCGTCGCCACTGGTTTAGCGAACCCGTTATCCATAACACCGCGGGTGGTGTGAATGTGCTCAATCTTATTGAGGGCGACGAAGCGATTGTCGACAGCCCTACCGGCGCTTTCGCGCCGTTTACCGTCCATTACGCCGAAACTTTCATTATCCCGGCAAGGGTGGGTGAATACCGCATTTCGCCTGCCGCCAGCGCGTCTGGACAGCAGCTGGCCACCATCAAAGCCTGGGTGAGGAGCTAACGATGATTCATTTTATAGTTGCAACCCACGGCCCGCTTGCCGCCGCGCTGCTTGAGAGTGGCCGGATGGTGTACAGCGACCTGCCCGGCGTGCACGCCGTCTGCCTGAGCGAACAGGCGGGAATTGAGGGTTTTCGCCGGGATTTTTGCGCCACGCTGAAAGCCGCGGGCGCCGATGCCGACGGCGTGCTGGTGCTGTGCGATATGCAAAGCGGCACGCCGTGGAACGTGGCGTGCGAGGTCGCCTTTAATCCACAAACGCGGCCCCCGGTCGCCGTGGTGGCGGGGGTCAACTTCCCGATGTTACTGCAAACCGACGAAGTGATGGCGGCAAGCGATGTCCATCACGCCGCCGCGCAACTTATCGAACTCACTCTACCGACGCTGATTCAGGCAACGCCGACAGAGTCTGTACAGACAGACGATTTTTGAGGAGCCGCATATGAGTATTTCTTTTGTACGTATTGACGATCGCGTCATCCATGGGCAGCTCATTACACGCTGGGCCAGGGAGCTGCCCTGTGACGGCATCGTTGCCATTGACGATGCCGTTGCGGCCGATCCGCTGCTGTCGTCAGTCATGAAAGGAGCCGTCTCTGACACCAAAGTGTGGCTTTTTGATACGGCAACGGCCATTGAAAAACTGCCAAAAGTGATCGCCAGCGAGAAACGCTATTTTGTGATTGGTAAATCGCCGCTCACGCTACAGCGCATTGAACAGGCGGGTATCAGCCTGAAAAACAGCAATGGCAAAATTAACGTAGGGCCGATGAGCGCCCGGGCGAACACGATTACCATCGGCCCGAATCAGTCGGTAACGAACGAGGAAGCCGCGGCCTTCGAGTGGCTAACCGGCCAGGGGCACGAAATTGAATTTCGCCTGGTTCCCGATGCCAGTTTTTACCGCTGGCAGGACGCCAGACTGAAGCTGAAATAAGGAGCGGATCATGATTATCGAAGCGGCGTTAATTGGTTTGCTCTGTTATCTGGGCGCCCTCAGCAGCCCGTGGCTTCTGGGGCTGACTGGCGGCTGGTATCTCATCTCCCGCCCGCTCATCTCCGGGATGCTGGTTGGCCTGATCCTGGGCGATATCAAAACCGGGATTATCATTGGCGTAGCCGTGCAGGCGGTCTATATCGCGATGGTGACACCCGGCGGCTCGATGCCAGCAGATTTAAACTTCGTGGCCTATCCGGCCATCGCGCTGGGGATCCTCTCCGGCAAAGGGCCAGAGGTCGCGGTGGCGCTGGCCGCCACTATCGGTATCGCTGGCACCATTCTGTTTAATGCGATGATGGTACTGAACTCATTCTGGAACCATCGGGCGGATGTGGCGCTTGAGCACGGCGACGAGCGCGGGATCTACCTCAACAGCGCCATCTGGCCGCAGGCGATGAACTTTGTACTGCGCTTTGTCCCGACCTTTATTGCCGTCTTTTTCGGCGCGCAGTACATCAGCGGCTTTATGGATAGCCTGCCGCAGATCGTCCTCTCCACCATGAACGTGCTGGGCGGTATTTTACCCGCCGTCGGTATCGCCATCCTGCTTAAGCAGATCATCAAAAGCTATACCATGCTCATCTACTTCCTGGTGGGCTTCGTCTGCATCGTATTTCTCAAACTCAATATGGTTGCGCTGGTGATCGTGGGCGCCCTGCTGGCACTCATCCATTACAACTACAAACCTGAAACGCCGCAGGCCGTGGCTTCTGCGCCGGTCGCTGACGACGAGGATGAATTCTGATGGAAGAACATAAACTTACCCGCAGAGATCTGCGCCGCTGCTGGCGGGCGTGGATGATGCATAACCTCTCCTCCATGAGCTTTGAACGTCTGGAATCCTTCGGCTTCTGCCTGAGCATGCTGCCGGTGGCAAAAAAGCTCTATCCTGATGCGGCTCAACGCACTGAAATGCTGCGCCGTCACGCGTCGTTCTACAACACAGAGCCGCAAATTGGCGCGATCGTCAACGGTATGGTGCTGGGTCTGGAGGAGAAAAAAGCCAACGGCGAGCCAATTGATGGTGAAACCATTAACACCCTGAAGGTAGGCCTGATGGGGCCGATCGCCGGCATCGGCGATTCTATGATCCCGGGCATGCTGATCCCGATCCTCCTAAGTATCGGGATGGCGCTGGCGGCAGGCGGAAATATCCTCGGCCCGCTGTTTTACACCGTCGCCTGGCTGGCCATTATCATTCCCGGCTCCTGGTTTCTGTTTCTCAAAGGCTACCAGATGGGCTCAGGCTCCGTGGAGATGCTGGTCAGCAGTAAATCCACCCGGCTTCGGGAGGCGCTCTCCCTCCTCGGGGTGTTCGTTATGGGCGGCGTGGCAGCCAGCTACGTGAAGCTCGGCACCGGCCTGGAGTTCATCACCCGGGACGGGGTTAACATTCACGTGCAGCAGATGCTGGACGGTATTTTCCCACAGCTGCTTCCGCTGACGGTGGTGCTGGGAACCTGGTATCTGATGGCAAAACGCGGCGTGTCGCCGGTTAAGGCCATGCTATTACTGCTGGTTCTGGCCGCGCTTGGCGTGGCGTCAGGTTTGTTCGCCGGATAAGAGAACCGGGGCGAGGCCCCGGTCACTTTATGGATGGAAGTTTTCCCACAGCCCGGCGGTTTTATCCGGTCGTGAGATAAACTGAAACCGCGCCGGATCGTCGATAAACTGCTGATAAATAGGGGCATCGGTAATACCGAATTCCGAATAACCGCGCGGCGTAATCATCTGTAATCGCCCCGGCCTGTAGTGGCTATTTTGCTGCCAGACAATATGATCGCCCTGAACCAGGGGATACCATGCCAGCCCTTTGCGCGCACGCACGGCGTCATACTCAAAGCCGTATTCCCGATCGCACCACGCGCCAAAGGTCAGCGGCTCCCCGGCAGAGGCTGAAATGGTCGCATGGCCCCATCCGGGCGGAACCAGCACTTTTTCACCCGGTCCCGCCAGCACCGCAAAGCAGCGTCCCGGATCGTCATCAACAAACTCCTGCATATAGATAATCGCTTTACCCTGCCAGATTTCATACAGCTCAGGGGGCGACCATCCGCTGTGTTGGCTGATACGGTGCACATGCCCCTGGCTGCGGACCGGCTCATCGCCGAGCGTGCCTGCGGCGTAGGTCACCACGCCAAACAGCAGCATCCGTTTTTCGAGCTCTTGCCTGTCCGCCAGGCGCGCCACGTCCATCGCGATAGCATAAACCTGCTCCGGCCCTTCGCAGTCGGGATTGCGCAGCGACGGACGGATCTGATCCAGGGTGCGAATTTCCGGCATCGGGCCGGTAACGTCATCTCCGTAGCTGAAGCCCAATGGTCGATGCGCAATGGTCATATCCAGTCCGAAATTAATCATTGCGCGCCTCCCATTCCTGCAAGTGATGGTCAGAGGCAAATACGCGAAGCGCAAAACCACCGGCCAAAGCCGCATAGTCATGCCCGGCCACGCTGGGCCAGACCGCCAGCGCAGAAAGCGTCTCATCGCCGGTGTTAATCAGACGGTGCGCAGTAAAGGAGGGGATGATGTGCACAGAGCCGGGCTTCACGCGCTCAAGGCGCGCCTCACCGGACGCCGTCTGAAGCAGCAGCAGGCCGCGTCCGCACAGGCCAAAATAGACCTCGCCCTGTTCACGGCGCTGGTGAAAATGACCGCGCGTCATAAAAAACTCGTCACCGATTTTGCCCGCATACAGATGGGTAACGCCGACGTACAGCGCCCCTTCACCCGACGGGGAGTCGATCGTTTCAACGTCATAGAGGCGCTGCTGCGGATCGCAGCCACGCCATGCGTTGTTATCACTGAAAAGGTCTGGCAGATCGGCGAGGCGTGTCGTCTTGCGGATCAGTGGAGCATTAGCGAATACACCGCTGGCCCACGCCACCTGGGGTGGCAGGATTACGTCAGGATTCATGTTTATCTCCGGCCCGAGGAGAACAACATGGCAAGCTTACCAGATTAACCCGTTATCCTCCTGAGAAGCCGCCCGCTTTGTCGGGTTAATCACACGCCTGTTATGCCTGCTCATGGAGGGCATAAGTCACCACCAGCTGCCCTTTTTTCATTTTCAGCCCTAGGATCTGCATCCCATCGGTTTCAGCCAGCTGTTTAACATGCGTTCCACCACACGGATAGGCAGGAAGATCGCCAAAGCGAACCTTGCGCCTGCCCGCTTCAATGTCGGTATAAAGAAGCAGGTTGTCTGCTTGCCAGCCTTTAATCATCGCGAGCAGCGCGTTGGCATCAGGCATCGATATCTGTTGCTCCCGGGGGATAAAAGTAATTCGTCCCTCACCGGGCCAGTGATGGGCTTTTACTGGCTCCCAACCAAACCGCTCACCGGCGTAACCAATCAAATGGCCTGCGCTGTGCCAGCGGGAATGACGCGCTCGCGTACTTTTATCGATCTGCATTTCCACCACCGCGCCTGGCGCAAGCGGTTGAGCCAGAATGTGAATAACAGTCTCCCCGCGCAGGCTCACTCCCTCCACCGCAATCCCCGCGATCGCACCCCGATCCGCTGGCTGTCCGCCACCCTGCGGATGGAAAAGGGTCCGCTCCAGCTCAACGGCGTAGCGGCCATCAGGCTCGGATGTGCATCGGACCACCTTCGCGTGGCCTTCTGTCGCGTCACTTATGTAATAAAGTCGTTCTGTCATGGTTGTCCTCCTCTGTACCCTGACAGTATATTCATTACTTAAGCATCGATAATCCTGCTTTCAAACAATGCACTATTGCCTGGCAGACACAAATGAAACCTGCGCTCCTACCCGATCTTGCTACCTTCGTGACCATCATAGAGCACGGCAACTTTTCAACGGCTGCCCGTATTACGGGAGCAACGCCCTCGGCGATCAGCCGCTGTGTTTCACGCCTCGAAAAGGAGATGGGATGTAAGTTACTGCACCGCACCACGCGCAAGCTGGCCCTTACTGAAACCGGAAAATCGGTTTATGAACACGCGCTGGATATGCTGGAAGCGGCGCAACAGGCAATAGATTCCGGTAGCAGTCTGCAAACCGTTGCCCAGGGAAAGCTCACCTTGAGCGTGCCGAAAGCCGTAGGACGGTTTGTGATCCATCCGCTGATCCCGGCGTTCCTGGAGCGCTACCCACAAATTGACGTCTGCCTGCGTCTGGAAGATCGTTACATGGACCTGATCGAGGATGGTGTCGATCTGGCATTACGCATCACCAGGACGCCCTCTCCTGGCCTGTATGGAAAACCGCTGATGCCGGTAACCCATGTTATTTGCGCCACGCCAGAATACCTTCGTCGCAGAGGTACGCCACAGCATCCGCACGACCTGCGGGCACATAGCTGTATTTCGCTCGGTGAAACCCCGGCCGATTCACGCTGGAAATTCACCTTGCAGGGGAAAACGGAGATCGTCCAGACGCACGGACGCTACGCTGCTAACCACACGGGCGTGCGGCTGGATGCGGTCAAACAGCATGTCGGCATCGGGAGTTTACCGCTGTTTACCGCGCGAGAGGCTCTGGAACGAGGGGAGATTGTGCAGGTTCTGCCGGCTTGGGAGTTTATCAGCAGCTATACGGGCGACCTCTGGCTGCTGTGGACGCGCAACAAACATATGCCAGCCAGAATGCGGGCAATGATCAACTATCTGAATGAAAAAATGCCAGTCATTAAGTGACTGGCATTTTTTAAACCTTACTCGACTTCTCGCGCGTCGATACGCAGCTCTTTCGGCACTTCGAAGACGATATTCTCTTCGCGGCCCGCCAGCGGAATGGCTTCCCCGCCGCCCAGCTCCTGCAGACGCGCAATCACGTTCTGCACCAGAATATCCGGCGCCGAGGCACCGGCCGTCACGCCAACGCATTGCACCTCTTTTACCCAGGCTTCCTGAATGTCGGTAGCATCGTCGATCAGGAACGCCGCTTTCCCCATTCGCTGCGCCAGTTCGGCCAGACGGTTGGAGTTAGAGGAGTTTTTCGAGCCGACAACCAGCACCACATCCGCCTGCTCCGCCAGGGCGCGCACCGCTTCCTGACGGTTGGTGGTGGCGTAGCAGATGTCATCTTTACGCGGGCCAACGATTTTCGGGAAGCGGCTTCGCAGCGCATCGATAACGTCGGACGTATCATCCACGGAGAGCGTGGTCTGGGTCATAAACGACAGTTTGGCTTCGTTTTTGACGTTCAGCGTCAGCACATCTTCAGGGGACTCGACCAGATACATGCCCCCTTCCGGGTTGCTGTACTGTCCCATAGTCCCTTCCACTTCCGGGTGGCCTGCGTGACCAATCAGAATCGACTCTTCGCCACGGCGGCTGGCACGGGCCACTTCCATATGCACTTTGGTCACCAGCGGGCAGGTGGCGTCGAAAACGGTCAGATCGCGATTTTTCGCTTCGTTACGCACCGCCTGAGAGACGCCATGTGCGGAGAAGATCAGGATCGCGCCATCCGGCACTTCGTCGATCTGCTCAATAAAGATTGCCCCGCGTGCGCGCAGGCTATCCACCACGTAGCGGTTATGCACCACTTCGTGACGGACATAAATAGGCGCGCCGTAAAGCTCCAGCGCGTTTTCAACAATGCTGATAGCGCGGTCTACACCGGCGCAGAAGCCGCGCGGGTTAGCCAACAGGATCTGCATTCACATCCTCCAGTACCGGGTCGATTTCCAGCACTTCAACATCAAAATGGACGGTACGCCCGGCGAGGGGGTGGTTGAAATCGACGGTAATCGAGTCGCCGTTGATTTCACGGATCACGCCTGGCATTTCGCTGCCATCCATAGCGGTAAAGAGCATAATCGCCCCAATCTCAGGTTCCCCCGCATCCATGAATTCACGACGCGAGAAGTACTGGATCAGGTCCGGGGACGGCACGCCAAACGCGGCATCTGGCTCCAGAGAGAAGGTTTTTTTATCCCCTTCTTTCAGCCCCAGCAGCTGCTGCTCAAGACCTTCAGACAGAGAGGTATCACCCAGACGGAACAGCGCCGGTTTGCCGTTATTGCGGGTGGACTCCGCCGTGGAGCCATCATCAAGTTTCAGCGTGAAATGAACCAGCATCGCGCTGTTGGACTGTACGGATTTAGACATGCAATTTAGCCTGAGGTTTGCCCGGTGGCGCTGCGCTTACCGGGCCTACAAAATCGTAGGCCGGGTAAGCATAGCGCCACCCGGCATTTACTGTTACGCCTGCTCTTTCGCTGCGGGTTTCGGCAAGAAGCCTTCCAGCACAATCAGCGCCGCACCGATACAAATCGCCGTATCGGCCAGGTTGAAGGTGGCGAAGTGCCAGTTGCCGACGTAGAAGTCGATCATATCGACCACAAAGCCGTGCCACAGACGGTCGAACAGGTTACCCAGCGCACCGCCAATGATCAGCGCGTAGGCAATGTTGTTCAGCTTTTGCGTGGCTTTCCCGCGGTACATCAGCACAGCCAGCACCACACAGATACCGAGCGCGATACCTGCAAAGAACCAGCGCTGCCAGCCGCCGCTGTCGGCCAGGAAGCTAAACGCCGCGCCATAGTTACGCGCATAGTGCAGATTAAGCGACGGGAACAGCGGTACGGTATCCCCCAGAGCAAAGTTCTGGAGGATCAGGTACTTGCTGCCCAAATCAATAATCAGCACGACTACCACCAGCCACAGCCAGCGCAGCCCTGTTGAAGAGAGTGATTTACTCATCAGGCAAACTTACGTTTTTCGCCATCACCGGCGACGTTGCTGACACAGCGTCCGCAGATATCTGCGTGTTCCGCCACCTTGCCGACATCGGTGGTGTAATGCCAGCAACGCGGGCACTTATCACCATCGGCTTTCACCAGCGCCACTTTCAGCCCTTTGAGCAGTTCGCTCTGCTGGGCATCAGCGCTCGCGTCGGCATAATCCGCAACTTTCGCACCGGAGGTCAACAGGACAAATCGTAATTCATCGCCCAGCGCCGTCAGCTTCGCGGCCAGTTCTGGCTCAGCGTACAGGGTCACTGCCGCTTCCAGAGAGCCGCCCACTTTCTTATCGGTACGCGCCTGCTCGATCACCTTGTTCACTTCGCCGCGCACTTTCAGCAGCTCGTCCCAGAAAGCATCGTTCATGGCTTCAGTTTCAGCCAGACCAAACAGGCCTTCATACCACTCGCCGGTGAAGACATACTTCTCACGGTCGCCTGGCAGATAGCCCCAGATCTCATCTGCGGTGAAGGACATGATCGGTGCCATCCAGCGCACCAGCGCTTCCGCGATGTGGTACAGCGCGGTCTGGCAGCTGCGACGCGCCACGCTGTCCGCTTTGGCGGTGTACTGACGGTCTTTGATAATGTCGAGGTAGAAAGAGCCCATCTCGATGGAGCAGAAGCGCATCAGGCGCTGCACCACTTCGTGGAAATCGTAAGAGTCATACGCTTTAACGATGTCTTCCTGCGCCGCCTGGGCACAGCCTACCGCCCAGCGATCCAGTACCACCATTTCTTCCGGTTTCACCATATCTTTTGCCGGATCGAAACCGTTGAGGTTCGCCAGCAGGAAGCGCGCGGTGTTACGGATACGACGATAGCTGTCGGCGGCACGTTTCAGGATCTCGTCGGAGACCGCCATCTCGCCGGTGTAGTCGGTCGATGCCACCCACAGACGCAGAATATCCGCGCCCAGCTTGTTCATCACGTCCTGCGGAGAAACGGTGTTACCGATAGATTTGGACATCTTGCGGCCCTGACCATCCACGGTGAAGCCGTGAGTCAGTACCTGACGGTATGGCGCTTTGCCCTTCATGGCGGTGGAGATCATCAGAGATGACATGAACCAGCCACGGTGTTGGTCAGAACCTTCCAGATACATGTCGGCGGCGTGACCGGCAAATTCCGGACGCACGTCAACCACGGAGGAGTGGGTAGAACCGGAGTCGAACCAGACGTCCAGGGTATCCGGCACTTTCTCGTAGGTATCAGCGTCGTCGCCCAGGATGTCGCGGGAGTCGAGATCCCACCACGCCTGAATGCCGTCAACCTCAACGCGTTTGGCCACTTCTTCCATCAGCTCCAGGGTGCGCGGGTGCAGCTCCTGGGTCTCTTTATGGACGAACAGGGACATAGGTACGCCCCAGGTACGCTGACGGGAGATACACCAGTCAGGACGGTTCGCGACCATGGATTCGATACGCGCCTGGCCCCAGTCAGGGATCCACTGCACGCCTTTGATCTCGGAGAGGGACTGCGCGCGCAGGCCTTTCTGATCCATGCTGACGAACCACTGCGGGGTCGCACGGAAGATGATCGGCGTCTTGTGGCGCCAGCAGCATGGATAGCTGTGCTGCATTTTCTCAACGTGCAGCAGCGAGCCGTTGTCGCGCAGCAGGTTGACGATGATGTCGTTGGCTTTAAAGACGTTGATGCCGTCCAGCGCCGGGTACGTGCCTGGCAGGTAAGCGCCGTCCGGGCCAACCGGGTTAGCGATTTCCAGACCGTACTGCAGGCTGATGTTGTAGTCATCCGGACCGTGACCACCGGCGGTATGTACCGCACCGGTACCCGCTTCCAGGGTAACGTGCTCGCCCAGGATTGCCGGAACGTCGAAATCAAGGAACGGGTGTTTAAAGCGCATCAGCTCCAGCTCAGCACCCTTCACGGTGCCGAGGATTTTGTAATCGGTGATGTTGGCGCGCTTCAGCACGCTCTCAACCAGATCTTTTGCCAGGATCAGCGCGCGGCCTTCAACCTGTACCAGCGCGTATTCGAACTCCGCAGAGAGGGAGATCGCGCGGTTAGCAGGCAGGGTCCACGGCGTGGTGGTCCAGATAACCAGTGAGATTGGGCCATTGACGCCCGGCAGACCAAACTTGGCCTGCAGCGCATCCTGATCGACACCTTCAAAGGCCACGTCGATGGATGGAGACGTTTTGTCGTAATACTCAACTTCCGCCTCAGCCAGCGCAGAGCGGCAGTCCACGCACCAGTGCACCGGCTTGGCGCCTTTGTGCAGGTGGCCGTTGCCGATGATTTTGCCCAGCGCACGGATGATGTTGGCTTCGGTTTTGAAGTCCATGGTCAGGTACGGGTGCGACCAGTCGCCCAGCACGCCCAGACGAATAAAGTCTTCGCGCTGACCGTCAACCTGGGTAGCGGCGTATTCACGGCATTTGGCACGGAATTCAGCAGCGGTGAACTTCTCGCCCGGCTTGCCGAACTCCTGCTCCACTTTCAGCTCGATCGGCAGACCGTGACAGTCCCAGCCTGGAACGTAAGGCGAGTCATAGCCCATTAAGCCTTTGGACTTAACGATAATGTCTTTCAGAATCTTGTTTACAGAGTGACCAATATGAATGCTGCCATTCGCATAGGGAGGGCCATCATGCAGAATGAAAGTTTTTTTACCTTTTTTGGCTGCACGGATGATGCCGTACAGGTCATCATCGGTCCAACGCGCCAGCATTCCCGGTTCACGCTTGGCGAGGTCGCCGCGCATCGGGAACCCTGTTTCCGGCAAATTCAGGGTTGATTTATAGTCACTCATCAGATTCTCGGTTCCGTATTTATATCTCAGGCATTAAGCCGGGTTTGATAGCCCAAAAATGTCGCGGGCTGTTAATTCATCTCTCGCGATTTGCGCTTTCAGCTCATCAAGCGAGGCGAATCGCTGCTCATTGCGTATTTTTTTACGCAGGATTACATCTATATGGCGACCGTAGAGGTCCATTACAACGTCCAGCAAATGCACTTCGAGCTGCTGGCGTATGCCAGCCACTGTCGGACGGGTGCCAATATTGGCGACGCCGGGTAAAGGCTTATCGCCGAGCCCCGTCACTTCTACCGCATAAACCCCTTTGACCGGGGAAACCTGACGGCGCAACGGTAAATTCGCCGTAGGGAAACCAATGGTGCGACCCAGTTCATCGCCATGCACCACACGCCCGGAAATGGAGAACGGGCGTCCGAGCAGTTTTGCTGCGGTATCGAGATCGTCATCGGCTAAGGCCTGACGAACCGCCGTGCTGCTGATGCGCACGCCGCCTTCGCAAAAGGTCTGGGTGCTGGTGACGTCAAAGCCATACTCCAGGCCAGCCTTCTGTAATAGCAAGAAATCCCCCTGACGACCAGCGCCAAAGCGGAAATCATCGCCCACAGCCAAAAACTGCACGCCAAGACGATCGACCAGCAGGTCGCCGACAAAATTTTGTGCCGTCAGCGCGGCAAAACGTCGGTCGAAACGGACGCACAGGACATAGTCCACGCCGCACTGCGCGAGATAACGTAATTTTTCACGCAGGCGGGTCAGGCGTGCAGGCGCCTTATCGCTGGCAAACAGCTCCAGCGGCTGCGGCTCAAAAATCATGACTACAACCGGCAGACCACGAGCCCGCCCTTCTTCACGCAATCCCTGCAACAGCACCTGATGCCCACGATGCACGCCGTCGAAATTACCAATAGTCAGCACACACCCGTGCGGGGCCTGACTCAGATTATGTATGCCGCGTATCAGCTTCATGACTGGCTCAAAACAGTGAAAATCGCCAAAGTATACCTTGTACAGCGGTTAAGGTTAACCGGCGATTGTTCACGCAAAACAGAAAGCCGTAATGATTTCATCAGGGTTGCCTTTCACAGCGAAAAAATCTGTCTACAGATGACGTTTTTTGTGTCGAAAAGCTGTATTCAGGAGAGACAAGCTGGTAGAATCCTGCGCCATCACTACGTAACGTAGCGTCGCTAATTAACGGCGCTTATTTGCACAAATCCATTGACAAAAGAGGGCAAAGAGGGCATATTCCTCGGCCTTTGAATTGTCCACATAGATCATATTTGGGAGTTGGACTTGGCTAATATCAAATCAGCTAAGAAACGTGCCGTTCAGTCTGAAAAGGCTCGTAAGCACAACGCAAGCCGTCGCTCTATGATGCGTACTTTCATCAAGAAAGTATACGCAGCAATCGAAGCTGGCGACAAAGCTGCAGCGCAGAACGCATTTAACGAAATGCAACCAATCGTGGATCGTCAGGCTGCTAAAGGTCTGATCCACAAAAACAAAGCAGCGCGTCATAAAGCAAATCTGACCGCGCAGATCAGCAAACTGGCTTAATCGCCACTTGTTGTTGCTTGTTTAAAGAACCCGCTTAACGCGGGTTTTTTTATGCCTTCAGAGTGCCGGTGGCGTAAACAACGCGCTGTAATCCTGGTTACAGATACGCTGCACCGCCGGGTGCTGAATCATTCTTGCAGCAAATATCGCGTGATACTCTTCCATCACGTTGTCCACCCGCCCTATCTCGGTAATTTTCTCGTCCGCATACAGATCCTGGGCATACAGCGTTGGGGCGACAAAAATCGCGTTATGCGCCTCACCGAAGGCTTTCATTAGCGCGGCATCGTCAAACTCACCCAGAATTTCAACGTTCAGCCCCTGGGAGTTAAACCAGTTCAGCAGCTTGCGGCCCAGCATCGAACGACGTCCGGGCACCAGTAAACGCCGCTCTTCCAGACAGGCGGGAAACGGCTTTTCTGGCGGCGGATTGCTGCACCAGAAGCTGACGCCGCACTCGCCAATTTTCACTGAGAAAAGACCTTCCTGCTGGGTGGAGTCGATAGGGCAGTCGGAGATAATCATGTCCAGCTTGTGCTGGCTCAGTTGCTCCAGCAGCATCTCGTGCGTGGATTCAAAACAGCGCAGATGGATCTGCTCATCCTTCACCACCGCCGCATCCAGCACCCCGCTGACCAGCCGTTTTGACAACGCATCCGCAATGCCCACGTCGAAGAGCAGGTTCGACTCCTTGCGATAGTTGACGATATCGAGCATCTCCTGGCTCAGGGTGAACATTTTGTCCGCGTAGCGAAACACCAGCTCGCCCAGTTCGCTTGGCTCGATACCGCGCCCTTTGCGCTTGAACAGCTTCCCCTGCAGGCGTTCTTCAAGGGCTTTGATCTGCCCGGTAATGGTCTGTGGCGTCAGATAGAGCGCCTCCGCCGCGCCGACAACCGAGCCCTCTTTATAGACATGCCAGAAATAGTAAAGATGGTTGTAATTAAGATGAGACATACGCTCCTCGCTCCCTGATAGTGTTAACGGGAGGGCGGCCTGCCCTCCCGGAGTCCCGTTACTCCGGATGCACCTGCCCCGGCAATTTCGTTTTCAGTAAGGCATAGCCAGTGAATGCCGACAACAGCGATCCGGTTAAGATAGCCAACTTAGCCCAGTCGATGAGCTCAGGTGCACTCGCGCCAAACGCCAACGTGGAAATAAAGATCGACATTGTAAAGCCAATCCCGCAAAGGACGCCAACGGCCATGATCTGGCGGCAGGTGGTTCCGTGCGGCAAGGTGGCCAGCTTCAGCTTCAGCGCCAGCCAGCAGAAGAGGCTGATCCCCAGCGGCTTACCGATAAACAGCCCGGCGATGATCCCCAGCGGCAGCATTGACATCATTCCATCCAGCGTGACGCCCTTAAGGGAGACACCGGCGTTAGCAAAGGCGAAGAGCGGCAGGATCATAAAAGCGGCCCATGGATGCAGCACGTGCTCCAGCTGCTTCGCTGGCGATTTACCGTCCTGCTTCTTCAGCGGCACGAAGAAGCCAATAATCACCCCGGCCAGGGTGGCATGCACGCCCGATTTCAGTACGGCCGTCCACAGCACCATCCCCACCAGCACATAGATACCAATCCGACGCACGTTGAAGATGTTCAGCAGCGCCAGTGCGGCGATAGCTGCCGCCGCCACGCCCAGGGACAGCATCGACAGCTCGCTGGTATAGAACAGGGCAATAATAACTATCGCGCCCAGGTCATCGATGATTGCCAGCGCCATCAGGAAGATTTTCAACGCCATCGGCACGCGGTTGCCTAACAGCGCCAGGACGCCTAATGCAAAGGCAATATCCGTGGCCGCCGGGATCGCCCAGCCATCACGGGCAATGGGATCCTGATAGTTAAACGCCAGATAGATAAGCGCCGGGACGACCATCCCGCCGATAGCGGCAATCACCGGGAATGCCGCACGCTGACGGCTTGCCAGGGAGCCCTGAATCAGCTCACGCTTGACCTCCAGCCCCACCAGCAGGAAAAAGACCGCCATCAGGGCATCGTTGATCCACAGCAGCATGTTCTTGTTGATTTCCAGCACGCCGACCCGTAACTCAACGGGGGTTTCCAGAAAAGCGTGGTACAGGTCGCGGGTCGCGCCCAGATTTGCCAGCAGCATGGCGATGGCTGCGGCCAGGATAAGAATGATGCCGCCCGCAGCCTCATTCTGGAAAAAACGATTCAGAAGTTTCACTATTACTCTCTCTTTTTACGACAATCCTTCGTTAAACCATCATACGCGCGGAAATTCATCGGTAAAAGCAGGTTAATATTGACTGTTGATTCAGTTTTTCCGATCTAAATTTAGCAGATATAAAAAAGCCCGGAATCGCTTCCGGGCTTCGGGAACGACATCAGCTCAGCGTTAGCGAGTCAAATCGTCAAAGAACTTTTTTACGCCATCAAAGAAGCTTTTGGAACGCGGGCTGTTGTTCTCACCCGTCGGGCCGCCAAAGCTCTCCTGCAGTTCTCGCAGCAGTTGCTTCTGCTTCTCGTTCAGGCCAACCGGGGTTTCCACCACCACGCGGCAAAGCAGGTCGCCCTGAGCGCCGCCACGGACGGATTTCACACCTTTACCGCGCATGCGGAACAGCTTGCCGGTCTGGGTTTCGCCAGGCACTTTCAGGTTTACGCGACCGTCCAGCGTTGGCACTTCGATCTCGCCGCCCATTGCCGCCATGGCAAAGTTGATCGGCACTTCGCAGTACAGGTTGTTGCCTTCACGTTCAAAAATCGCGTGCTGCTTCACCTGCACCTGAACGTACAGATCGCCTGCCGGTGCGCCGTGCTCCCCTGCTTCGCCTTCGCCAGACAGACGAATACGATCGCCGGTATCCACGCCCGCCGGGATTTTAACCGACAGAGTTTTGGTCTTCTCGACGCGACCATGGCCGTGACATTTGTTGCATGGATCCTTGATCAGCGTACCGCGACCCTGACAGTGCGGACAGCTCTGCTGCACCGCGAAGAAGCCCTGGCGCATCTGCACCTGGCCTGAACCGTGACAGGTTGGACAGGTCTGTGGCTTGGTGCCGACTTTCGCGCCGCTGCCGTGGCAGACGTCGCACTCTTCAAGAGTCGGGATGCGGATCTCTTTCGTCACGCCACGCACCGCCTCTTCCAGCGTCAGCTCCATGTTGTAACGCAGGTCTGCGCCACGGGCTGCACGCTGACGACCGCGGCCGCCACCGAAGATGTCGCCGAACACGTCACCAAAGATATCGCTGAAATCTGCGCCGCCGCCACCGAATCCGCCGCCGCCCATACCGCCCTGTTCAAACGCGGCATGGCCGTACTGATCGTAGGCTGCACGTTTCTGCGCATCGGTCAGGATTTCGTAGGCTTCTTTGATCTCTTTAAACCTGGCTTCGGCCTCTTTGTCACCCTGGTTGCGGTCCGGGTGATATTTCATGGCCAGGCGCTTATACGCCTTTTTGATTTCACGCTCTTCCGCTGTTTTGGAAACGCCCAAAATCTCGTAATAGTCTTGCTTTGCCATCTTGTTTTATCTGCCCCTAACATGCGTGCACGGGCGGAGAGGAAACCTCTTCGCCCGTGCCAGTGTATTACCCGTTCAAAGGGCGATTATTTTTTGTCTTTCACTTCTTCAAACTCTGCGTCGACAACATCGTCATCTTTCGCGTTGTTGGCAGAAGCGTCAGCACCCGCGCCAGCCTGCTGCTGTGCGTGTTGCTGCTGAGCGATCTCCATCAGCTTCTCGGAAGCCTGCGCCAGCGCCTGCATCTTCGCTTCGATGTCGGCTTTGTCTTCGCCTTTCAGGGACGCTTCCAGCGCGCTCAGTGCAGACTCGATAGCCGTTTTGTCGTCAGCTGGCAGTTTATCGCCTGCTTCTTCAACCTGCTTACGGGTGCTGTGCAGCAGATGGTCACCCTGGTTGCGGGTCTGAACCAGCTCTTCAAACTTACGGTCAGACTCGGCGTTCGCTTCTGCTTCGCGAACCATTTTCTGGATCTCTTCTTCATTCAGACCGGAAGAGGCCTTGATGGTGATCTTCTGCTCTTTACCGCTGTTTTTGTCCTTCGCGGAAACGTGCAGGATACCGTCAGCATCGATGTCGAAGGTGACTTCGATCTGTGGCATGCCGCGCGGCGCCGGGCTGATACCATCGAGGTTAAACTGGCCCAGATCTTTGTTATCCGCAGCACGTTTACGCTCGCCCTGCAGCACATGGATGGTTACCGCAGACTGGTTGTCTTCAGCGGTAGAGAACACCTGGCTGTGCTTGGTCGGGATGGTGGTGTTTTTGGCGATCAGCGCCGTCATCACACCGCCCATGGTTTCGATACCCAGAGACAGCGGGGTAACGTCCAGCAGCAGTACGTCTTTCACTTCACCGGTCAGTACACCACCCTGAACGGCAGCACCGATAGCAACGGCTTCGTCCGGGTTAACGTCTTTACGCGGCTCTTTACCAAAGAATTCAGCCACTTTCTTCTGAACCATTGGCATACGCGTCTGACCACCGACCAGGATAACGTCCTGGATTTCGGATACGGACAGGCCCGCGTCCTGCAGAGCAACTTTCAGCGGCTCGATGGAACGGTTAACCAGGTCTTCTACCAGGCTTTCCAGTTTCGCGCGAGTCACTTTGATGTTCATGTGTTTTGGACCGGTCGCGTCTGCAGTGATGTACGGCAGGTTCACGTCGGTCTGCTGCGCAGAAGAGAGCTCAATTTTCGCTTTTTCTGCGGCTTCTTTCAGGCGCTGCATGGCCAGCGGGTCGTTACGCAGGTCAATGCCCTGATCTTTCTTAAATTCGTCAACGAGATAGTTGATCATGCGGCTGTCGAAGTCTTCACCACCCAGGTGGGTATCACCGTTGGTTGCCAGAACTTCGAAGGTTTTTTCGCCGTCAACTTCGTCGATTTCGATAATAGAGATATCGAAAGTACCGCCACCGAGGTCGTATACCGCGATGGTGCGGTTGCCAACTTCTTTATCCAGACCGTAGGCCAGTGCCGCTGCGGTTGGTTCGTTGATGATACGTTTGACTTCCAGACCCGCGATACGGCCGGCGTCTTTGGTCGCCTGACGCTGAGCATCGTTGAAGTAAGCTGGAACGGTGATAACGGCTTCAGTTACCGGCTCACCCAGGTAATCTTCAGCAGTTTTCTTCATTTTTTTCAGCACTTCAGCAGAGATCTGCGGCGGTGCCATTTTCTGACCTTTAACATCAATCCAGGCGTCGCCGTTTTCAGCGCCGATGATTTTGTACGGCATGATGGCTTCATCGCGCTGCACTTCTTCGTCCTGGAAGCGACGGCCAATCAGGCGCTTGATCGCAAACAGTGTGTTTTGCGGGTTTGTCACTGCCTGACGTTTAGCCGGCTGACCAACCAGAGTTTCACCATCCTGGGTATAGGCAATGATAGAAGGCGTGGTGCGATCGCCCTCGGCATTCTCCAGCACACGTGCAGTAGTGCCGTCCATAATCGCTACACAAGAGTTGGTAGTACCCAGGTCGATACCAATAATTTTACCCATCTAAACGTCTCCACTATAAATTCGGTCAACATGTGGTTGTGTACCTGTAATAAGGGCAGAAGATGCTTTTTCAACTGTCCAGATTTGAATTTTTTCAGGTCCACACACTGCGGTTGACTACAAGATGGGGTCGCAACGGCAACCATCAAGGGGGGCAGATAAAAAAATTTTTAATTTCACCCTGATTAGATCATAGACGGCATCGATAGCGCCCATTATGATGCCGCGCCCCGCCAGGGAGAATTGGCGTGGGATTCACCATTTCACCATATTAATGATGATTTTTTTGAGGACTTATGGGCAACACTAAGTTGGCTAATCCGGCTCCGCTGGGCCTGATGGGTTTTGGCATGACCACCATCCTGCTGAACCTGCACAACATCGGGTTCTTCCCGATGGACGGCATTATCCTGGCGATGGGCATTTTTTATGGCGGTATCGCACAGATCTTCGCGGGCCTGCTGGAATATAAGAAAGGCAACACCTTCGGTTTAACCGCGTTCACCTCTTACGGTTCATTCTGGCTGACCCTGGTCGCCATTCTGCTGATGCCGAAAATGGGCCTGACCGAAGCGGCAAACCCGCAGTTCCTGGGCGTTTATCTGGGCCTGTGGGGCGTCTTCACGCTGTTCATGTTCTTCGGCACGCTGGTGGGTAACCGCGCGCTGCAGTTCGTGTTCCTGAGCCTGACCGTGCTGTTCGCCCTGCTGTGCGTAGGCCACCTGGTGAGCAACGGCGAAGCCATTATTCACGTGGCGGGCTGGATTGGCCTGGTCTGCGGCGCCAGCGCCATTTACCTGGCAATGGGTGAAGTCCTGAACGAGCAGTTCGGTCGTACCGTGCTGCCGATTGGTGAAAAACACTGATCCCCTTCGTGCCCGCCCTGCGGGCACGAACTCCCCTCTGCGGTTGCGCTTTCCCCTTTTTAAATCTGACTGTTTTTTAGCCGCATCAGAAACGATACGTAAACAGAACGGCAATAATCACCTCATTTAATTGATAAGCATTATCATTGCGAATAGTGTGACCCGCGCATCCCGGATAATGGATATCAGGCAGCCACCAAAATGGAACCAGCAGGGGATAAATGATTCTTTTGTGTTGCATAGGGTTATCTGATGAATTCCAGCCTTGCCGCCCGCGAGCAAACTGGCGAAGCCATTATCGCGTCGCATTACCGTAAAGTCCTTGTCAGGCGTTTTACCCTGGCAGGCGTGCTGCTCTTCTTTATACTTTGCTCCCTGATCCTCGATTTCACGCTCGGTCCTTCGGGCATCTCCGTTTCTACGCTCTGGCACACCCTGGTCGATGCCGCTTCAGTCGATGCCGGTACGCGCGTCATTGTCTGGGAGCTGCGGCTGCCGTTTGCGCTGATGGCGGTCGCCGTCGGTATGGCGCTGGGGCTTGCCGGAGCCGAGATGCAAACCATCCTTAACAACCCGCTCGCCAGCCCGTTCACGCTTGGGGTGTCGTCTGCCGCCTCCTTCGGCGCTGCCCTGGCGATTGTGCTCGGGCTGGGCATTCCCGGTATTGCCGATAAGTGGTTTATTCCGGCAAACGCCTTTGTCTTTGCCCTGCTGGCCTGCTTTATTCTGGATGGCATCAGCCGCTGGACCCGCGTGGCGACGTCCGGCGTGGTGCTGTTCGGCATCGCGCTGGTCTTTACCTTCAACGCCCTGATTTCCATTCTGCAGTTTGTTGCCAGCGAAGACACCCTGCAGGGGCTGGTCTTCTGGACAATGGGCAGCCTGGCAAGGGCCTCATGGGATAAGCTGGCGATCCTGGCCGTGGCGCTGCTGATTATCGTGCCGCTGTCACTGAAAAACGCCTGGAAGCTAACGGCGCTGCGTCTGGGAGAAGATCGCGCCGTCAGCTTCGGGATTAACGTCAAAAAGCTGCGCCTGGCGACGCTGCTACGCATCAGCATTATTTCGGCGCTGACCGTCGCCTTTGTCGGGCCGGTGGGCTTTATTGGCCTGGTGGCGCCGCATATCTCGCGCATGATGTTTGGCGAGGATCACCGTTTTTATCTGCCCGGCAGCATGCTGATTGGCGCTCTGGTGCTTTCGCTGGCCTCCGTGTTTTCCAAGAACATCGTTCCCGGCGTCATCATTCCTGTTGGCATTGTCACCTCGCTGGTGGGGGTGCCGTTCTTCCTGAGCATCATTATTCGTAACCGGGGGAACGTATGACCGACGGCCTTCGCGTCCGGGATCTGCACACCGGCTATCGCAAGAAAAAAGTCATCAGCGGGCTAACCACCCCACGACTTCCTCGCGGACAGATCACCGCCCTGCTGGGGCCGAACGGCTCGGGTAAATCGACCCTGCTGCGCGCGCTGGCAGACCTCAATCCCGCTCAGGGCGAGCTACTGCTTAATGGCGAGGATCTGATGACTTTGCCCCCCGCAAAGCGGGCGCAGAAGGTGGTTTATCTCCCGCAATCCCTGCCCCAGGGCGTGCATCTGCATGCGCTGGAATCGGTGATCGTTGCCCGTCGTGCCAGCGGCAGCGTGAATACGCAAAACGTTGAGCAGGAGGCGTACGCCATTCTTGAAAAGCTGGGCGTCGCCCATCTGGCAATGAGTTTTCTGGATCAGCTTTCCGGCGGGCAAAAGCAGCTGATTGGCCTCGCGCAGTCTCTGATCCGCCAGCCCGACCTGCTGTTGCTGGACGAGCCCCTGAGCGCCCTCGATCTTAACTACCAGTTCCATGTGATGGACATCGTCGCCCGCGAAACGCGGCTGCGCAACATCGTCACCGTCGTGGTGATCCACGACATCAACATTGCCCTGCGCCATGCGGACTATGCCCTGATGCTGAAAGCCGGCGAGCTGATCGCCAGCGGCCTGCCGGGAGAGGTGGTCACGCCCGTCAATCTGGCAGCGGTTTATGGCGTGGACGGCCGGGTTGAATACTGCTCCCGCGGACTGCCCCATGTGGTGGTCGACGGGTTAACACCATAAAAAGACGGGGAAAACATGACGCTAAAAAAACTCATCGCCGCCGCCGGAGGGCTGGCACTGTTCATTACGCCGCTCATCGCCCAGGCGCAGAGCTGGCCGGTAACGGTCAAGGATATGGATAACCGCACGGTCACGGTAGAACACGAACCGCAGCGCATTATTTTGCAGGACGGACGCGACATCTTCGCCCTGGCGCTGCTGGAGCGCGATAACCCGTTCGCGAAAGTGGTGGCGTGGAACAATCTGCCGAAAAAGCAGGATACCGAAACCTGGAATGTGCTGAAGGGCAAGTGGCCGGAAGCGGAGAAGATCCTCGACATGAAGTTTTCCGACCAGGGAAATGTCGACCTCGAAACGGTTATCTCCCGCCAGCCAGACCTGATGATCGCCCAGCTGCGCGCTAAGCCCTCGCTGGTGCAGTCCGGCGTACTCACGAAGCTCGAAGCCCTGCACATTCCGGTCATCTTCGTTGACTACGAGCTGCACCCGGTAGAAAACACCCTGCCGAGCATTGCCCTGCTGGGTAAGGTGCTGGGCCAGACCGACCGCGCCCAGACCTATATCGATTTCTATCAGCAGCGTCTGGATAAAATCCACCAGCGTCTTTCAACCGCCAGCAAAAAACCGCTGGTCTTTGTCGAACCTATTGCCGGCGTCGGCGGGCTGGATAATGGCTGCTGCTTTACCCACGCGCGTAACGGCTGGGGCGGACTGGTAGAAGCCGCGGGCGGGACCAATATCGGGTCACAGTTGCTGCCTGGCGCGACCGGGAATGTCTCTGTGGAGAAGATCATCTCCCTCAACCCGGATTACTACCTGATGACCGGCTCAAAACGTCCGGGCAAGGGCACGGCCATAATCCCGTTTGGCTATAACGTCCCGGCAGGCGAAGTAACGACGGCGTTCAACGCGCTGGTGGGGCGTCAGGGAGTGGCCAGCATTCCGGCGGTAGCTCAGGGCCATACCGGGGCGCTCTATCACCACTTCTATAACAACCCATACAACATCGTCGCCATCGAGACGTTGAGCAAAATCTTCTATCCAACGCTGTTTAAGGATGTGGATCCGCAGGCGGATTACCACGCCATCATCACTGATTTCACCCACATCCCGGATGACAACATCATCCTGAGCTACACCCCTTCGCACTAATAAAAATGCCGGGCAGAGCCCGGCATTTTTTATCCCGCGAGGACCGGTACTTCCACCGGTTTCTGACGCAGCCAGATCCCCAGCGCCAGCCCCATCAGCGACAGCGCCAGCACGTACCACGCGGGCGCCATCGGCGACACGCCCATCAACAGGGTGACGGCAACCGGCGTCAGCCCGCCGAAGATGGCGTATGAAACGTTATAGGAGAACGAAATACCGGTGAAGCGTACTTCCGGCGGGAAGGCGCGGACCATCACGTAAGGCACCGCACCCACCACGCCCACACACAGCCCCACCGTGCCATACAGCAGGAACAGCTGTTCGGGATGGCTGCCCGCCAGATGGTAAAACGCCCAGCTCGACCCGGCCAGCAGCAGGCTGCCGATGATAAAGGTCAGGCTGGAGCCAATACGATCCACCGCCAGACCGGCAATCAGGCAGCCAAAGCACAGCATGATGGTGGCAATACTGTTGGCCTGCAGGGTCACCGCCGGGGCAAAGCCGTACTGTTTCTGCAGCCAGACCGGCGACATCAGGATCACCACCACGATGCCCGCCGACAGCAGCCAGGTCAGCAGCATCGATACCACCACCGCCTTTCTGTGCCGCACCACTACCGCTTTAACCGGCAGCTCCTGCGCCAGCGCCTTGCGCTGCTGCATCTCAAGAAATACAGGCGTCTCCTGCAGCCAGCGACGCAGATACATGGCCACCAGACCAAAGGCCCCGCCCAGCAGGAACGGAATACGCCAGCCCCAGTCGTGCACCGCCTGCTGGGTCATGCTGGTATTGACCAGCGTCGCCACCACCGAGCCGAGCAGAATGCCGACGGTCAGCCCTGCGGTCAGCGTGCCGCAGGCAATGCCGATCCGCCGGGCCGGAACATGTTCCGCCACAAACACCCATGCGCCCGGCACTTCACCGCCAATCGCCGCCCCTTGCAGGATGCGCATCAGCAGCAGCAGTACCGGCGCGAGAATGCCCATCGAGGCATAGGTCGGCAGCAGGCCAATCGCCAGAGTCGGTACCGCCATCAGCAGGATGCTGAGGGTGAACATCTTTTTGCGCCCCACCAGATCGCCAAAGTGGGCCATCACGATGCCGCCAAGCGGGCGCGCCAGATAACCGGCGGCGAAAATGCCAAAGGTCTGAACCTGACGCAGCCATTCGGGGATGTCTGCCGGGAAGAACAGCTCCCCTACGACAGCGGCGAAAAAGACGAAGATGATGAAGTCATAAAACTCCAGCGCGCCGCCGAGAGCGGCAAGCGTGAGGGTTTTATAATCCTGACGATTGAGAGGCCGGGTGTAGTGTGACATAGCGAACCATTATGGGCTGAATTGTTGAGTTATATTTACAGCAATCGTAAAGAAAAAATTACTATACCGTAAATCAATTAGCAGGCTACCGTCGTTACAGCTTATGTCACATTATTGTTAATTTCAGGAGATTATTTCACGCCTTGCGCTTTTCGGGCGAAAAGCTGCTACCACCTGCGGATCGGTTTCGACGTAAGGCCCTTCCAGAAGCTGTACACAATACGGTACGCTGGCAAAAATTCCCGCCACCACCACCTTGCCGTCAGCCTCTTTTACGCCTTCCAGCGTCTCTTTGATCGACTTCGGCTGGCCCGGTAAGTTGAGGATCAGCGCCTGCTTGCGGATCACCCCGACCTGGCGTGACAGGATTGCCGTTGGCACAAAGTGTAGACTGATCTGGCGCATCTGTTCGCCAAAGCCCGGCATTTCACGGTCGGCAACGGCAAGGGTTGCGTCCGGCGTCACATCCCGGCGCGCGGGCCCTGTTCCGCCCGTGGTCAGCACCAGATGACAGCTCATTTCATCAACCAGTTCACACAGGGTTTGCTTGATGACGGCCTGCTCATCCGGGATCAGACGCGTTTGCACTTCAAACGGCGTAGTCAGGGCAGAAGCCAGCCAGGCTTCCAGCGCAGGAATGCCTTTATCTTCATAAACACCGCTGGAGGCGCGGTCAGAGACAGAAACTAAGCCAATGCGTAAGGTATTCATATTCATTCCATTCAAACAATACAGATTGAGGGGAATGATACACGCAGGAAGGAGATTGAGACAGGATACGAGAGAGGTAGCGTGACCGGGAGCCCGGTCACGCCAGAATGATTACAGCAGTTCGCCGATCATTTTTTCCAGTTTTTCCTGGTCGATGGCAAACTTACGGATACCGTCCGCCAGTTTGTCTACCGCCATTGGATCCTGGTTGTGCTGCCACAGGAACTCGGATTCAGTGATGCGCTCTGGACGGGCTTTCACTTCGCCGCTGAAGCTCAGCTTACGCTCGATTGCGCCTTCGCTTTCTGCCAGCTCTTTCAGCAGCGCAGGTGCGATGGTCAGGCGGTCACAGCCAGCCAGTTCCAGGATCTCGCCCACGTTACGGAAGCTTGCGCCCATCACCACGGTTTCATAGCCGTGCTGCTTGTAGTATTCGTAAATCTCGGTAACGGAAACCACGCCCGGATCTTCAGCTGCCGCGTACTCTTTCTTATCGGTATTGGATTTGTACCAGTCCAGAATACGGCCCACGAATGGAGAGATCAGGAACACGCCCGCTTCTGCACATGCGCGCGCCTGCGCGAAGGAGAACAGCAGGGTCAGGTTACAGTTGATGCCTTCTTTTTCCAGCTGCTCTGCAGCGCGGATGCCCTGCCAGGTGGAAGCCAGTTTGATCAGGATACGGTCGTTGCTGATGCCAGCATCGTTGTACAGTTTGATCAGGCGTTTGGCTTTAGCGATGGACGCTTCGGTGTCGTAGGACAGACGCGCATCCACTTCGGTAGAGATACGGCCCGGAACCAGCTTCAGGATCTCCAGACCAATGTTGACGGCCAGTTTGTCGGTCGCATCAACAACCTGCTGATCGCGGGAATCGCTCTGGCTTTTCGCCCAGGCAACAGCCTCATCAATCAGTTTGCGGTATTCAGGGATCTGTGCAGCGTTAAGGATCAGAGAAGGGTTCGTTGTGGCATCCTGCGGCTGGTACAACTTCATTGCCGCGATATCTCCGGTGTCAGCGACAACAGTCGTGAACTGACGAAGGGAGGTTAATTTATCCGTCATGATAGTGTTTCTCTTTAACTTGCCCTGGATAATTCGCGTTACCAGCAGGATGCCAGAAACGGAAAAATGACAGGTTTACTTGTTAGGGGGATGTAACCGGTCTGCCCTGATGATAACACGACGGAATGTCAGCGCAACCGCAGACAATGCGCTGAAGAATACTGTGATAAACTCCTCAAATTAATTGGCTGCTAATTAACTGTTTGCTCAATCATTCGAAACGATTACCTATTCACTTTGGCATCAACAAGAGGGACGTTAATGCCTGATTATCTGTCGTTTATTAATGAAGTCCTGTGGGGTTCGATGATGATTTACCTGCTTTTTGCGGCAGGTATCTGGTTCACCGTTCGCAGCGGCTTTATTCAGTTTCGCTCTATCCCCCAACTGCGAAAGAATCTGAAAAATAGCCTGAGCCCCCAGCCGGGAGGTTTAACCTCGTTCCAGGCGCTCTGCACCAGCCTGGCGGCCCGGGTCGGCAGCGGGAATTTAGCCGGGGTCGCGCTGGCGATCTCCGCCGGTGGTCCAGGGGCAATATTCTGGATGTGGATGACCGCCATCATCGGCATGGCGACCTCCTTCGCGGAGTGCTCGTTAGCGCAGCTGTATAAAGAAGCGGATAAACAGGGGCAGTTTCGCGGCGGCCCGGCCTGGTATATGGCCCGCGGGCTGGGCATGCGCTGGATGGGCGTGCTGTTTTCGATCTTTTTGCTCGTCGCCTACGGCCTCATTTTCAACACCGTTCAGGCCCACTCTGTCGCCCACGCGCTGCGCTTTGCCTTCGATTGCCCTGAGCTCCTGACCGGCGGCACGCTGGCCGCGCTCACCCTGGTGGTGGTCGTCACCGGTATTAAAGGCGTCGCCAGGTTGATGCAGTGGATGGTGCCGGTGATGGCGCTGCTGTGGGTGATGGCCAGCCTGCTTATCTGTGCCTGGCATGCCGAACAGTTACCGGCGGTTTTCAACCTGATCTTTAAAAGCGCCTTTGGCTGGCGCGAAGCGGCGGCCGGAGCGCTGGGCTACACCCTGAGTCAGGCCCTGACGGCAGGTTTTCAGCGCGGCATGTTTTCCAACGAAGCGGGTATGGGCTCAACCCCCAATGCCGCCGCAGCTGCCGCGTCCTGGCCCCCTCACCCGGCCTCCCAAGGGATCGTGCAGATGATCGGCGTATTCGTCGATACCATCATCATCTGTACCGCCAGCGCCATGATTGTGCTGCTGGCAGGCCCGGTGGATCTCCCGGCAGATACCGCAGGCATACAGATAATACAGCAGGCGCTGATAAATCTGACCGGAGGCTGGGGTGCCGGATTCGTGGGATTCATCATCATCCTGTTCGCCTTCAGCTCAATTGTGGTGAATTACATTTATGCCGAAAACAACCTGCTCTTTTTGCACCCTGATGCCCGGCGCTCGCGCTGGCTGTTGCGGGGCGGCGTTGCAGTGATGGTGCTGCTCGGATCGCTGCTGAGCCTGCCGACGGTCTGGCAGCTGGCGGATATCATCATGGCCCTGATGGCGATCACTAACCTGACGGCCATCCTGCTGCTCTCCCCGGTGGTGACCCTGATCGCCCGGGACTATCTGCGCCAGCGCAAGCTGGGGGTTCAGCCGGTTTTCGACGTCTCGCGTTATCCCGAGATTGAAGAGCAGCTTGCCCCCGGCGCCTGGGATGATTTGCCGCGTCGATAACAGCCATCGATCACTCGAGGCGGTTTTTTTGATAAAGTCGCACCACTTCCCCTGCAAGGACTGGATATGCTGATTCTGATTTCACCTGCTAAAACGCTCGACTACCAGAGCCCACTTGCCACCGGGCGCTATACCCAGCCGGAACTGCTGGATCATTCGCAACAGCTGATCCGCGAAGCGCGTAAGCTTTCGGCCCCGCAAATTGCGACCCTGATGAGCATCAGTGACAAGCTGGCGGATCTGAATGCCACCCGTTTTCACGACTGGCAGCCGGATTTCACGCCGTCGAATGCGCGTCAGGCGATTCTGGCCTTCAAAGGCGACGTCTACACTGGCCTGCAGGCAGAAACCTTTAGCGAAGCGGATTTTGATTTCGCCCAGCAGCATTTGCGTATGCTCTCCGGCCTGTACGGCGTGCTGCGCCCGCTGGATCTGATGCAGCCTTACCGTCTGGAGATGGGGATCCGCCTGGAAAATGCGAAAGGGAAAGATCTCTATCAATTCTGGGGCGAGACCATTACCAACAAGCTGAACGATGCCCTGGAAGCCCAGGGTGACAACATTGTCATCAATCTGGCGTCGGATGAGTATTTCAAAGCCGTCAAACCGAAGAAGCTGAATGCAGAGATTATTAAGCCGGTCTTCCTCGACGAGAAAAACGGCAAGTTTAAAGTCATCAGCTTTTATGCCAAGAAGGCGCGTGGACTGATGAGCCGCTACATCATTGAAAATCGCCTGACGAAGCCAGAGCAACTGACCGCCTTTAACAGCGAAGGTTATTTCTTTGATGAAGAAGCTTCAGGAAAAGGCGAGTTGGTCTTTAAGCGTCACGAACAGTAATGCAAAACCCCGCCACCTGGCGGGGTTTTGTTAATGATGCTTCCAGTCCGGTCCCGGACGGTGATCGTCATGACGATCGTTGTGGTGATTATCGTGATGGCCGTCATGCGGGTGCCAGCGGTTGTCCCGCCACTCATAATGTGACTTCCACCAGTCATGGTCGCGCCAGCGGCCGCCATCCCAGTAGTGTCCCTGTTTATCCCGATCGCCAATCTGTAATTTGACCGCCGGTACCAGGGTGATTTCAGAGGCCTGAACCGCCATCGGAGCCACCAGCATCAGAGAAAGCGCGATAAGCACAGGTTTCAGTTTAGACATAGGTTACTCCTTATTAATCCTGCCCGTTGTGGGCCGATGTAAGGAGATTACGTGAGGGGCATGGAGGATGTTATTCTCTGCAATCCTATTCTGTAAGTGACCGCATTTATTGGGAATTTCTACTTTTTCCCTGCTATTTTTCTCCTTAATTTCTTCACAAAAAAGCCGGGTGGCGGCTTCGCCTTACCCGGCCTACGCGATCGCATGTTTTGTAGGCCCGGTAAGCGCAGCGCCACCGGGCAAAAAGCGCTTACCCGCGGGTCATCATCAACTTACGCAGCGCAGCAAAATCGGCCGGCAGGTTGTGCGACAGCAGCGGCAGATCGGCGCGCTCGGCCAGCTCTTTCGGCAGCGGCAGAGATTCACCGAGGATCTCGTCCACGCTCTCTTTGAACTTCGCCGGATGCGCCGTGCCGAGGAACAGGCCGTACTCGCCCGGGTTCAGCTGATCGCGCAGGGCACGATAGGCCACCGCAGCGTGCGGTTCAGAGGTGTAACCCACCTGCTTCAGCTCACGCATGGTCTCTTTGGTGGTTTCGTCGGTCACCGCCGCGTAGCCCAGCTCGTTCAGACGCCAGATTTTACGGCGGAACAGCTCTTCCACACGCGGCCAGTTGTTAGGCTGGGACACATCCATCGCGTTAGACAGGGTGGCCTGCGTAACGTTTGGCGTCCACTTGCCCTCTTTCAGGAAGCGCGGAACGGTGTCGTTGGCGTTGGTGGCGGCGATAAAGCGTTTCACCGGCAGGCCCAGAGACTTCGCCAGCAGGCCTGCGGTCAGGTCGCCAAAGTTGCCGCTCGGCACCGAGATCACCAGCTGGTTACGCGCTTCCTGCGGCAGCTGCGCCACCGCTTCGAAGTAGTAGCAGATCTGCGCCAGCAGACGGCTGATGTTGATGGAGTTTGCGGAGTTCAGACCCAGCGCTACCTTCAGCTCTTCATCATCGAAGGCCTGCTTAACCAGCGCCTGACAGGCATCGAAATCGCCGTCGATGGCGACGGTTTCAATGTTGCCGCCGAGAGTACAGAACAGTTTTTCCTGCAGCGGACTGATTTTCCCCTGCGGATAGAGGATCACCACGCGGACGTTTTTCAGGCCGTAGAAGGCATGCGCAACCGCCGCACCGGTATCGCCGGAGGTGGCCGTCAGGATGGTCACCGGCTTATCGCCGCTGATGTGGGTCAGCATCTGCGCCATAAAGCGGCCGCCGAAATCTTTAAAGGCCAGCGTCGGGCCGTGGAACAGCTCAAGACAGCCGACGTCCGGCTCCACCTGGCTTACCGGTGCCGGGAAGGCAAAGGCCGCGCGGACGCGCTCTTCCAGCAGCTCCTGCGGGATCTCGTCGCCGATAAAGGCGGAGAGAATTTTGGTGCTGCGGGTGACGAAATCCTGCTTCAGCATGTCGTCGATTTCGGTCAGACCGAATTCCGGCAGGTCGTGCGGGAAGAACAGCCCCTGGTTTTTGCCCAGCCCCTGCGTTACGGCCTGTGCAAAGCTTACCTGCTCGTTATGATCTTTAAGATTGTAGAGTTTCATCGTTTATCCCAGTACTCGTGCGCCCGCCGTATCCAGACGGCAAATATGAACAAAGCCTTCCTGATTTTGCAGGTAGTTTTTCTCCAGCCAACCCGCAACCCGCTCAGCCGTATCCGGCTTGTCGCAGAGTGCAAACAGGGTCGGCCCGGAACCGGAAATACCGCAGGCCAGCGCGCCGATATCCAGCGCGGCGCTGCGGGCTTCATTGAAGCCAGGCAGCAGTTTGGTGCGGTACGGCTCAGCAATAACATCTTTCATCAGTTTTGCCGCAAGAAGCGGCTGACGGGTATAGCAGGCATGAATAAAGCCCGCCAGATGACGACCGTGCGCGATGCAGTCCTGACGGCGATACTGCGCCGGCAGAATGGCGCGCGCTTCCGCGGTCGACACTTTAATGCCCGGATACGCCAGTACCCACAGCCACTCGTCAAAGCCTGGCACCTGCTGGCTGATGATGCCGTTCTCTTCGATCATCAGCTGCATACCGCCCAGGAAACAAGGGGCGACGTTATCATAATGAATGCTGCCGGAGATGCGCCCTTCCAGCTCGCCCATCAGGGCCAGCAGACGGGTGTTATTCAGCGGTTTGCCGCAATGTTCGTTCATCGCCACCAGCCCGGCGACCACCGAACAGGCGCTCGAACCCAGCCCGGAGCCAATCGGCATGCTTTTTTCCAGCGTCATGGCGACCGGCACGTTTTTACCGATCTCCTGACAAAAACGCTCCCAGCACTGATAGACAATATTCTCGCGCGGGTCGGTCGGCAGCTTGCTGGCGAAACGCCCGACGTTGTTCAGACTGAAGCTCTCCGCGGCTTCTACCGTAACCGTATCACCCAGCAATGCGCCATTCACCGGCGTCACCGCCGCGCCCAGCACATCAAACCCGACGCTCATATTGGCGCTGGAAGCCGGGGCATAAACTTTGACCATGTTAAACTCCTAACTTCCATGACAGGGTACGCAGCAGATCGGCAAACACCCCCGCCGCCGTGACATCGTTCCCCGCGCCATAGCCGCGAAGGACCAACGGCAGTGGCTGATAATAGTGGCTGTAAAACGCGAGGGCGTTTTCGCCATTTTTCACTTTGAACAGCGGATCGTTACCGTCTACCGCCGCGACTTTGACCCGGCAGACGCCGTCTTCTTCGATGTTGCCAACATAGCGCAATACCTTGCCTTCATCACGGGCTTTTGCGACGCGGGACGCAAAAGCGTCATCCAGCTGCGGCAGGTTAGCCATAAAAGTCGCAACATCGCCCGAGTCGTCAAAACCTTCCGGCAGGACCGGTTCGATGACGATATCCGACAGCTCCAGCTCACGCCCCGTTTCGCGGGCGAGGATCAGCAGCTTGCGCGCCACATCCATGCCGGAGAGATCGTCACGCGGGTCGGGTTCGGTGTAACCCAGCTCACGCGCCACTTTGGTCGCTTCCGACAGGCTCATGCCCTCGTCCAGCTTGCCAAAGATAAAGGAGAGCGAGCCCGACAGGATGCCGGAAAAACGCTGGAGTTCATCACCGGCGTTGAGCAGGTTTTGCAGGTTTTCGATAACCGGCAGCCCGGCACCAACGTTGGTGTCATACAGGAACTTACGCCGTGATTTCGCCGCCGCATGGCGCATCTGATGGTAGTAATCCATCGACGAGGTGTTGGCCTTTTTGTTTGGCGTCACCACGTGGAAACCTTCGCGCAGGAAGTCGGCATACTGATCGGCCACCGCCTGATGGGACGTACAGTCGACAATCACCGGGTTCAGCAGATGGTACTCTTTCACAAGGCGGATCAGGCGGCCAAGATTAAACGGCTCTTTCGCTTCCGCCAGCTCTGCCTGCCAGTTCTCCAGATTCAGCCCGTGAACGTTGGTCAGCAGGGCTCTGGAGTTGGCAATACCGCAGACGCGCAGGTCGATATGCTTTTTCTTGAGCCACTCCTGCTGGCGCTTAAGCTGCTCCAGTAACGCTCCACCGACGCCGCCGACGCCAATCAGGAATACCTCGATGACCTGATCGGTGTTGAACAGCATCTGGTGCGTCACGCGCACGCCGGTAGTGGCATCGTCATTATTCACCACCACGGAGATAGAACGCTCCGAGGAGCCCTGGGCAATGGCGACAATATTGATGTTCGCCCGCGCCAGCGCGGCAAAGAACTTCGCAGAGATGCCGCGCAGGGTGCGCATGCCGTCACCCACCACGGAGATGATCGCCAGATGCTCCTGAATCGCCATCGGCTCCAGAAGCTCTTCTTTCAGCTCCAGATAGAACTCTTCTTCCAGCGCGCGGCGGGCACGCAGGCAGTCCACCTGCGGGACGCAGAAGCTGATGCTGTATTCAGACGAGGACTGGGTGATGAGCACCACCGAGATACCGTTGCGCGACATAGCCGCAAACACGCGCGCCGCCATGCCGACCATGCCTTTCATGCCCGGCCCGGAGACGTTGAACATCGCCATGTTATTGAGGTTGGAGATGCCTTTCACCGGCAGCCCATCTTCATTGCTGCTGGCGCCAATCAGCGTACCTGGCGCCTGCGGATTGCCGGTATTTTTAATCAGGCAAGGGATCTGGAACTGGGCGATAGGGGCGATGGTACGAGGGTGAAGCACTTTGGCGCCGAAGTAGGAGAGCTCCATCGCTTCCTGATAAGACATCGACTTCAGCAGGCGGGCATCGGGCACCTGGCGCGGGTCGCAGGTATAGACGCCGTCGACGTCGGTCCAGATTTCACAGCAGTCGGCGCGCAGACAGGCGGCCAGCACGGCGGCGGAGTAGTCAGAGCCGTTACGGCCCAGCACCACCAGCTCCCCTTTTTCATTCCCGGCGGTGAAGCCCGCCATCAGGATCATATGGTCGGCAGGGATTTTGCCTGCCGCAATGCGGCGGGTAGATTCGGCGATATCTACGGTGGATTCGAGGTAATGACCAACAGCGAGCAGTTTTTCGACGGGATCGATCACCGTGACGTTATGGCCGCGCGCTTCCAAAAGGCCCGCCATGATGGCGATAGAGAGCTTTTCACCGCGGCAGATCAGCGCCGCGTTAATGCTGTCCGGGCACTGCCCCAACAGGCTGATACCATGCAGAACGTGTTTGATCTGGGCGAATTCTTGCTCAACAAAGGCCTTGAGCTGGGCGTGAGGAAAACCAGGTTGTGCATCTGCCAGGCCCTGCAGCAGGCTGGCAAAAATCTGCTCAGCGTCGCTGATGTTCACCAGCGCATCCTGACCCCCGATGGTTTTCTCAATCATCGCCACCAGGTGATTGGTAATTTTAGCCGGGGCAGAGAGTACCGTCGCCACCTGCCCCTGCCTGGCATTACTCTCCAGGATATCGGCAACACGCAGAAATCGTTCTGCATTTGCCACTGATGTACCGCCGAACTTCAACACTCGCATGGTTGTTACCTCGTAATCTTTGGCCGAAAAAAAAGCCCGCACTGTTCAGGTGCGGGCTTTTTTCTGTGTTTCCTGTACGCGTCAGCCCGCACCGTTACCTGTGGTAATGGTGATGGTTGTGGTAATGGTGATGATGCTGATGCGTTTCATGGATGTTGTGTACTCTGTAATTTTTATCTGTCTGTGCTGTCTGACTCTATTGGTTAAAGCAAACCTGCCGGTAAGTCAACGAATTTCTAATTTGATCACATTTTCCGGCCCTTTCACGTCTCTCTGCCTGAGTTTTTATTTCCGTCCAGATCAGACCGTACACAGCTCACTTTTTGGAGCATTCAACCATAACGAAAAACTATGACAGCGTTTTACTCTGCCAGTTTTTTTTCGATATCGTGCAGTAATCTGTGCAACATTGCCGTGTCTCGCTGTCCTAACAGACCCAACCGCTGCTGTAACCACTCCGCCATTTTTTGGTCGTCGGCGACATTCAGCGACGTCAACAGACGTTCAGTGCGCGAACGCAAAGCAGAAAGTTGGTTTTCATCCACCTCAGCCGGAGGCGAAGCAGGGTTTTGCATCAAGGATGCTAATTGATAGCAGTAGACCATCACGGCCTGACCCAAATTCAGCGACGGATAATCTGCCACCATCGGCACGCCGGTCAGCACGTCCGCAAGTTCCAGTTCCTCGTTCGTCAGGCCGGAATCTTCGCGGCCAAAAACCAGCGCCATTTTGGGCAGCCACTGACTTTTTTCTGCCAGTAAAGGCACCAGCTCAGCGGGCGTGGCGTAGTAATGGAACTTTGAGCGACCGCGGGCGGTCGTCGCTACGGTAAAAGAAATATCGTGCAGCGCGTCGGCAAGCGTTTCGTAAGTGGTTAAATTATCGAGGATATCTCCCGATCCATGCGCGACACGACGCGCCGCAGGCTCGGCGTGCGCTTCACTGGCGACAATACGTAAATCGGTAAACCCCATGGTCTTCATGGCCCGTGCGGCGGCGCCGATATTCTCTGCTCTTGCTGGGGAAACCAGTACGATAGACAAATGCATTTATGTTCTCTTTTTAGGCAGTTAGCCGATAAAAATGTGATGGGCATCATCATATTACGCATCACGAATTTACAAATTTGCAACAGAAATCACCGAAATAGCGTTTCACTACAAATTAAAAACACTAAACTATTTCATGAATGAACTTTACGCGATAATGTTAAAGAACAACGCTTATCCTTATGTTTAATAATGATAATAGTTTCTCAGGCTCAATGTTGACATTGGATTCACCTTGTTTATTAATAAACTACTGCAACTAGTTGGTTTATTGAAAATTTGTGACAAAGGCTAGCAATCCGCTACGATGATTTCATCAAACTGTTAACGTGCTACAATTGAACTTGATATATGTCAACGAAGCGTAGTTTTATTGGGTGTCCGGTGTCACTTAGCCTGTTATGTTGCTGTTAAAATGGTTAGGATGACAGCCGTTTTTGACACTGTCGGGTCCAGAGGGAAAGTACCCACGACCAAGCTAATGATGTTGTTGACGTTGATGGAAAGTGCATCAAGAACGCAATTACGTACTTTAGTCACGTTACGCCGGTCATGTTAATTTGTGGCATGTATCAGGCAGGTCAGGGACTTTTGTACTTCCTGTTTCGATTTAGTTGGCAATTTAGGTAGCAAACATGCAGACCCCGCACATTCTTATCGTTGAAGACGAGTTGGTAACACGCAACACGTTAAAGAGCATTTTCGAAGCAGAAGGCTACGATGTCTTTGAAGCGACCGATGGCGCAGAGATGCATCAGATCCTTTCTGAAAATGATATCAACCTGGTTATCATGGACATTAACCTGCCGGGTAAAAACGGCCTTCTGCTGGCGCGTGAACTGCGCGAGCAGGCGAACGTTGCGTTAATGTTCCTGACCGGCCGCGACAACGAAGTTGATAAAATTCTTGGCCTGGAAATCGGTGCGGATGACTACATCACCAAACCGTTTAACCCACGCGAGTTAACCATTCGTGCACGCAACCTGCTGTCCCGCACCATGAACCTGGGCACGGTCAGCGAAGAGCGTCGTAGCGTAGAGAGCTACAAATTCAACGGCTGGGAACTTGATATCAATAGCCGTTCTCTGGTGAGTCCACAGGGCGACCAGTATAAGCTGCCGCGCAGTGAATTCCGCGCCATGCTGCACTTCTGCGAAAACCCGGGCAAGATCCAGTCCCGTGCAGAACTGCTGAAAAAAATGACCGGCCGTGAGCTGAAGCCGCACGACCGTACCGTCGATGTAACTATCCGCCGTATTCGTAAACACTTCGAATCCACGCCGGATACCCCAGAAATCATCGCCACCATTCATGGTGAAGGCTATCGTTTCTGCGGCGACCTGCAGGAGTAATCCCGCACGCAAGCCATAAAAAAACGGCGCTTTCGCGCCGTTTTTTTATTTCCATATCCGCATCGCATCTTTATCCGGTGACGCCGGTGGCTCCGTGCGTTTCGGCTGGGAGAGCGAGTACCAGTCAAAGTGCCGCGTAAGGTACATCACCGCAAACAGCGCCAGTGCCAGTACGGCTGAACCCAGCAGCAACGCGCTGTCTTCCGAACGCAGCAGGAACCACATCACCACGTCCAGCCCCAGCAGCGCCAGCACAAACAGGCCGCTGCGTTTCCAGCTTTTCAGCACCGCCTGCAGGTAGACACCGTTCATTAATGCTCCCACCAGGCTGGCGATAATCCATGCCGGAGTGAATCCCACATGCTCAGATAACGCCAGCAGCACCAGGTAGAACAGCACCAGCGCCAGCCCCACCAGCAGATACTGCATCGGGTGCAGCCGCAGCCCGGTTAAGGTTTCGAAGACGAAGAAGGCCATAAACGTCAACGCAATCAGTAGAATGGCGTACTTAATCGCCCGGTCGGTCAGCTGATACTGGTCGGCAGGGGTCGCAACCGTGACGCTGAACGCCGGGATCGCGTTCCATTCTGGAACCTCATTGTCGTTGAACCAGCCCGCCAGATTGTTCGCAAACCAGCTGCTTTTCCAGTTCGCCTGGAAACCGGACGCGCTAATCTCATGCTTAACCGGCAGGTAATTGCCCATAAAGCCCGGGTGCGGCCAGTTGCTGGTAAGGGTCATCTCGCTGTTACGTCCCACCGGAACCACCGCAAAGCTACCGGTGCCGGCCAGATTCAGCGACATCTCCAGCGAGAGGGTTTTAGACTCCAGCGCCTTGTCGGTCAGCGGAATATGAATGCCGGATAACGCCCCATACACGCCAGCGCCGGGCTCGATGTTAAGCGTCTCACCATTGATTTTTGAGATGCTCACTGCGCCAATCCCGCGCGCGTCACCCACGCCGACCACGATAAACGGCTTGCCGAGCGTCATCGTCTCACCCTCAAGCTCCGCCAGTTTTTCCGTGGTGAACTGCGCCTTAATGTTGAGATCGCTATTCCAGATTTGCCCGTCATAAATGCCGATGCTTCGCGTCTGCACGTGCTGCTTGCCATCGACACGGAGCGTCTCCGGCAGAATGAAGTGCATATAACGCTTCTTGTACTCTACCTTTTTCGCGTCCTCCTGCTTGTAATAGACCTCCGTCACCGGAATGGCGATCAGCGGGCCGACCAGCTGCTGCGGGCCGCTGGTGCTTTGACGCAGGGTATTTTCGACCTCGTCGCGGTAGCTCTCGCGCTCCGAAATCAGGTTGCCCACCATCATCAGCGGGACGAGTAACAGCAGGATGCACCCCAACAGGGTGGTGACTTTCCAGAACAGGGGGGATTTCATATCAGGTCTCCTTTGTGATGGGGAGAGCCTAACAACGCTATGTGGGGCCAGTTTGAAGTTATGTGAAGGGACGGTGAAGTGTCAGCGTGGCGATCACGCCGCCGTCAGTACGGTTTTGCAGATCGATACTTCCCTGATGCAGACGCGCCACCTCCTGCACAAACGCCAACCCCAACCCGCTGCTTTTCAGCCCGTTCTGGCGCGGGAGCGAATAGAAGCGTTCAAAAATTCGCGGCCGGGCGTAATCCGGTATCCCACTTCCGGTATCGGTCACGGCGATCTCAACCTGCCTGTGAGACTGATTGGCCGCAAGCTGGATCGTCCCACCCTGCGGCGTGAAGTCGATAGCGTTATCCAGTAAATTGCCCAGCGCCTGCTCAAGCAGATCGGCATCCCCCTCCACGCAGCACCCGCTCTTTTGCCAGCTCAGGGTGATATTTCGCGAGGCCAGCGTCGCCGCGCGCGCGTCGGCAAGTCGCGAGAACAGCTCGTCAATGCTGACGCTGACCGGAACAATCTCGACCCGGTTTTCCAGCCGCGCCTGAGCGAGAAGTTTTTCCACCAGCGACTGCATGCGCGCGTTTTGCACCAGAATGTTATCGATAAACCGCGCCGCCACCTGCGGCGGGGGCTGCTCTGCCAGGATCTCCGCCGCCCCGCGAATGGCGGCCAGCGGGCTTTTCAGCTCGTGGGTGAGCGCGTGCACATAGTGTTCGATGTAATTTTTCCCCTCCAGGCGAACGCGCATGTTCTCTAATGCCTGCGCCAGCTTGCGCAGTTCACTGCTGCCCGGATCGGGCAACGGCAGAGGGCTATCCGTGGTCACCGAGTCGGCATAGCGCGACAGCGTGTTAATCGAGCGGTTGATCCACCAGGCCACCGCCAGACCAATGAGCAACGCCAGGCCCAGCAACGCCCCGCCTGCCCACAGGATCCGCCGCTCGCTGCGCTGGATCACCGGCGCCATCGCGCTGTTGGGTTTTCCGACCGACAGCACGCCGATGATCTTGCCCTGATCCACCACCGGCGCGGCAACGTACATCACCGTGCTCTCAGGATCCTGCGGATTGCCCGGAGTGCTGCGGGCGCCGTACTCCCCGCGCAGGGTCAGCCAGACGTCGTTCCAGCGTGAGTAATCCTCGCCCACCGCACGTCCGGCGGAGTCAAATACTACCCTGCCGCGGGCATCGGTCATGTAGACGTGATACTCGTTACGCACTTTGTGGATGCCGCCAATATTGGCGCGAAACGGACGCTGATGGAGGCGGGAAAAGGCCTGGGCCAGCTTGCCTTCCTGCGGGTTGTCCGAGAGCAAGTCGTCTCGCCCCACCTCCGCCAGCAGCGTCGCGGTGTCAATCAGCGTCCCTTCGGTGGCCCTGCGCACGCCGGGCTTCACCTCCTGAACAAAGATCGACAGCACAAACCACGCGGCGATGGCCACGATCAGGAAGTAGCCCAGCAACAGCCGCATGCCGATGCGCATTAATACAGTCCCAGACTATAGCCCATGCCGCGATGGGTACTGATGGGGGAGAGCCGATCGTTTACCGCCCGAAGCTTGGCGCGCAGAGTTTTGATATGAGTGTCGACGGTGCGATCGAAACTGTCGCCCTCTTCCCCCCACACCTTATCCATCAGCTGCTGGCGAGAAAAGACGCGGCCCGGCGCGTTCAGCAGCGTTTTGAGCAGCAGGAACTCGTAGCGCGTCAGGGGTAAGGGCTCACCAAACCAGCTGATTCTGGCGGCAGGTTCGTTCAGCTCAAACTGGCCGATACGAACGATCTCTGAAGGCGCGGCGGATTTTTGCATGCGCCGCAGAATGGTCCGCACCCGGGCGCATACCTCCCGGGGGGAAAAGGGTTTGGCGACGTAATCATCCGCACCGATCTCAAGCCCGAGCAGCTTATCCACCTCATCGCTGCGGGCCGTCAGGAACAGCACCGGCAGCGAGGGATGCAGGGCCAAAAGCTGACGGCACAGTTCAAACCCGCTGATATCCGGCAGCCCCACGTCCAGGATGGCGATCGCCGGGCTCTGTCGGCGCGCCTCCTCCAGCACCGGCAGGCCACGCTCAAAGGCCGTCACCGCAAACCCCTCCTGCTGGAGCATATAGATCAGCGTATCGGCAATGCTGATTTCATCTTCAACCAGCCAGACCACAGGTTGCTGCATGCTGTATCCCTGAATTAATGCCACGGCATAATTGGCACCGCGCTCAGCGCGTTTTTCGGCGAACCTTCGACGACTTTATCCGAGTAGGCCAGGTAAGCCAGGGTGTTACGTTTCGCATCATAGAAACGCACTACCTGCAGTTTTTTGAACACCAGCGAGGTGCGTTTCTGGAACACAACGTCACCCTGGGATTTACCGTTTTTGATCTTCTCGCTCAGCTCGACTGGCCCCACCTGCTGGCAGGAGATGGCGGCATCAGAGGTGTCTTCCGCCAGCCCAAGGCCCCCTTTTATCCCGCCGGTTTTTGCCCGGCTGATATAGCAGGTCACGTTCTTCACATCGGGATCGTCAAAGGCTTCAACGACAATTTTGTGGTCCGGCCCGAAAACCTTGAACACGGTATCAACAGAGCCAATTTCCTCTGCCTGCGCGGCCTGACCGGTTAATACCAGCAGCGCCGTGACGATCAATGTCTTGTATTTCATATTGTTACCATATTTGAAAATTGAACTGCGTAATTATTCAACAATCATATAAAAAAAGCAGCAAGATCACAGCATTAGAAAATATCCTTCCGGATCATCAGGAAAATCGCATTTAAGCGCAAAAAAAACACTGAATGCTAAAACATCAAAAAATGCTATTATCCGCTAACCTGTTAGCAGGGTACCTGCTGTTTTAAGGATGAGGATAGTATATGGATCAGGCTGGAATTATTCGCGATCTTCTTACCTGGCTGGAAGGCCATCTGGATCAGCCTTTGTCACTCGATAATGTAGCGGCAAAAGCGGGATATTCTAAGTGGCATTTACAGCGGATGTTTAAGGATGTCACCGGTCACGCCATTGGCGCCTATATCCGCGCCCGTCGTCTTTCCAAATCCGCCGTGGCGCTTCGCCTGACTGCGCGTCCCATTCTGGATATCGCCCTGCAGTACCGTTTTGATTCACAGCAGACCTTCACCCGCGCGTTCAAAAAACAGTTCTCGCTGACGCCTGCGCTCTATCGCCGCTCGCCGGACTGGAGCTCGTTCGGCATGCGTCCGCCGCTGCGCCTCGGCGAGTTCACCATGCCGCAGCATGAGTTCATCACTCTGCCAGAGACCCACCTGATCGGCACCACGCAGAGCTACTCCTGCTCGCTGGAGCAGATCTCCGAATTCCGTCATCAGATGCGCGTCCAGTTCTGGCGCGAGTTCCTCAGTCACGCGCCGGCCATCCCGCCGCTGCTGTATGGCCTGAACGAGACGCGTCCAAGTCTGGAAAAAGACGACGAGCAGGAGGTCTTCTACACCACCGCGTTAACGCCGGAAATGGCCAATGGCTATATTCAGGGGTCGAAACCGGTTGTGCTGGAAGGCGGTGAATACGTGATGTTCACCTACGAAGGGCTGGGGACCGGCGTGCAGGACTTTATCCTGACGGTCTACGGCACCTGCATGCCGATGCTGAACCTGAACCGCAGAAAGGGGCAGGATATTGAACGTTACTATCCTGCCACTGAGTTGAAACCGGAAGAAGGTCCTATCGAACTGCGTTGCGAATACCTGATTCCTGTCCGCCGTTAACGCTGCAGCTCATCTAACGCAGGGGCATCGAGATGCGAGATATCCCCTGCCATCTCCACAATCCAGCCTGAAGCCAGCCACGGACTCTGCTGATAGTCGATGCGGGAAAGCGAGCAGTTGCGCAGACGCAGGCGGCGTTCAGCCCATGCCGGAAGCCCGAGAATGGTGCTGACCAGACAGCCCAACGCCATCCCGTGACTGACCAGCAGCGGTCGGCTCCCCTGCGGAAGATCCAGGCAGGCCGCCAGCGCCGCGTGCATACGCTCGCTCAGCTCCAGCATCGATTCACCTTGCGGGATACGGCCCTCTTCGCTGCCGTTGACCAGCGTACGACGCCAGCCCTCTTCTTCTTCGGTCAGGGTATCGATAAGACGCTGTTCCAGCACCCCCATATCCAGCTCGCGCAGGCGGGCATCCACAGTGACATCGCAGCCGCAGGCCTGCGCGATGATCTCCGCTGTGCGTCGCGTGCGACCTAAATCGCTGGCGATGATGTGGGTGATGCCCAGTGTTTTGGCACGTTCGCCAACCTGCCAGGCCTGTTGCTCGCCCTTGGCAGTGAGTGGACTGTCTGACTGGCCTTGAATACGTCGCTCGGCGTTCCACTGCGTTTCACCGTGGCGAACAAGGTATACCTGTAACATGCTTTTTTTCCGTTATACTGCGATGATATTTTTAGAGTTAGGCTTAATTATGCACCAGGTTGTCTCAGCTACCACTAATCCTGCCAAAATTCAGGCAATTCTAAGGGCATTTGCCGAGATCTTCGGCGAAGGATCCTGCCATATCGAATCCGTCAACGTCGAGAGCGGCGTCCCGGAACAGCCAATCGGCAGCGAAGAAACCCGCGCTGGCGCACGGAATCGCGTGGCAAACGCCAGGCAGGCATATCCGCAAGCGGACTTTTGGGTCGCCATTGAAGCCGGGATCGACGAAGGCAGTACCTTCAGCTGGGTGGTGATCGAAAGCGCACATCAGCGCGGTGAAGCACGTTCCGCCACCCTGCCGTTACCGGCGATCATTCTGGATAAAGTACGCGAAGGGGAAGCCCTTGGGCCGGTGATGTCGAAATACACCGGCATCGATGAGATCGGACGTAAAGAGGGGGCGATTGGGGTGTTTACCGCCGGTGCGCTCACGCGTTCAAGCGTTTACCACCAGGCGGTGATCCTGGCGTTAAGCCCGTTTCATAACGCGATTTACCGTTAATTGCCGGATGGCGGCTTCGCCTTATCCGGCCTACGGTTTGCCTTCAAGCAATATCTGTTCCAGCCACTGGCGTAATTCTACCGGCGCGGACTTCAGGCTGTTTGAGCCGCGGGTGATGGTCGCGATCCCCGCCCCCAGCTCGCTTTTCAGCTCGCGCTGGCTCATTTCACCGCGCAGCAACTCCTCAATGATGCGCACACGGGTACCCAGCGCCTCGCGCTCGTCGGGGGTGAGCATCAGCTGCAGCAGCGGCAGATGCAGATCCTGTTCATATGACTGGCGAAGCAGCTCCACAAAACGAAGCCACTCCTGATGACGCTGCTCGGCCATCGCCGATGAGTAAGGTGAATTCTGGGTCATGTTATGCCGCCTTTCGTACTCTTAAACGAGTACAAGCATAACATAACCCTCACCGATCAGTAACGTCGCTGCCACTCACTGTCGCTCATCAGGGTATCTTTCTGCCCCATGAAGTAGCGATAGTAAGCATCATACGCCAGCACGTTCTTCACATAGCCGCGGGTTTCCGAGAACGGAATGCTCTCAACAAACGCCACCGCGTCGATGCGTCCAGCGCTGTTGCCAAGCCAGGTGCGTACGCGTCCCGGCCCGGCGTTATAGGCCGCCGAGGCGAAGATGCGGTTGTCGCCGAACTGGTCGTAGACGCTCTGCAGATAGGTGGTGCCGATGTTGATGTTGGTCTCAGGATCCAGCAGCTGCGACGGACTGGAGTAGCCCGGAATACCAAACTTCTTCACCGTGTGGGCAGCCGTGGCGGGCATTACCTGCATCAGACCGCTGGCCCCGACCGGCGAGCGCACTTTCGGGTTCCAGGCGCTCTCCTGACGGGCAATCGCCATCGCATAGCTCTGGGGAATGTCTTTCCCGCTGGTGTAACGATCGAACAGATCTTTATAGGCCAGCGGGAAACGCTCCTCGAGATGATCCCAAAGCTTGCCGGCGATCGTCGCCTGCACGCTGAGATCCCACCAGTGATTATCGAAGGCATAGCGCGCAAGCTGGGCTTTTTCATCTACGGTACGGCTGGTGACCAGGTTCGCCCATTCGCTGCGGGCGGTGTTATCCAGATTCCAGTACATCAGCTCGCGCACCCGCGCCATCTCCGGCCCTTGCACCAGCGCGGCGTTGACGCCGGACGGCGCTTTATCAATCTTAAGGGTATACTCTTCGCCAAGCCGCTGGGCCGCCACCATCGGATAGAAACCGCGCTGCTGCATCAGGCTGCGCAGGATCGATTTTGCCTCCTCATTACGCCCCCTCTCCAGCAGCAGATCCGCCTGCCAGTAGCGCCATTCATCCTTCTCTTTTGCTTCCATCGGCAGACGCGCCAGCCAGGTGTTCAGGCCGCGGCGATCGCCGTTCCCCAATGCCATGCGCACACGACGCTCCACCAGCGAGGTGGAGTTTGAACGCATGATGGCGTCATCACGCCAGCGTGCCTGCTCGTCGGTGAGGTCATTGCCCATCAGTCGCCACGCCACGATATCGCGCAGCTCCTGGGTTTGATCCTCATTAAGCTGCTGCGCCTGAGCGAGGGTTGGGATCATCAGCCGGGCGTTTTCCACGTCATCCCGCGCCACGCTGGTGAAGGCCACCGCCGCCATCTGACGGGTAAAATCGGTCGCGCCGGTGTTGCGGGCGAAGTCCATCACCGTTTTCGGATCGTTCGCCAGCTGGATCAGGGCGCTGGAGATGGTCTGATAATCCGACGGCATCTGCCCGGCAAGGGTGGTGACCAGACGGGTATTACCCGCTTTCATCGCCAGACGAATACGCTCCAGATACGCCAGAGGATCCTGTTTGCCGGAAGCGCGCCAGGCGCCAAACAGCGAGTCGCAGGCGTTAGGCTGGCTTTTACCGGTGAGCCACAGCTCTTTGGCGCCGTTCCAGGCCTCTTCCTGCTGGCCCGTCGCCCATTTTGCGTAATAGTAGTTGCACTGCGCTTCGGTAGTGCCCGGTTTATCCGGGCTAAAGGCCAGCAGGCCGCGCCAGTCTTCACGTCGCGCCAGTTCGTTCACAAAGCGCGACTGCAGGGTGCGCGCCGGGGGCAGCGTCGGGTTGGCCTGAATAAAGTTTTTGACGGTGATCGTCGGCTGGTTCATCAGATCGTCGGTAAGCTGACGGTATTCCAGATAGGGATAGAGCGGATACGCTTTCAGCGTCGGCATCAGGGCCTGCACTGTCTCCATCTGTCGCTGATCCCATGCCTGTTTGATCTGTGCATAGCGGTTACGTTGTTCATCCAGTGAATCGGCTCGCGCTGCGCTGCTGATGGTCAGCACGCAGACGCTGGCAGCCAACAGTCGCCAGCCCACTTGTTTGGCTTTTACCACACGCTCATCCTCTGTTAATCGTCATTAAATGCAGCATCGTGCCGCGCAAAAGCGTAATTAACTTATGCTAACCAGGCATCCCCCAACGCGCCACGTTACCGACACATTTTTACCTTTCTTGCGCGTTTTAACACTCCAGACGTCGATGGCTGGGATTAGGCGGGGAAAAAGGCTACACTTCGCCACTATTCTCATCACGATAAAAGAGGCGAAGTCCAACGTGGCTCAATTCGTTTATACCATGCATCGTGTCGGCAAAGTGGTACCGCCGAAACGTCATATTCTTAAAAATATCTCGCTGAGCTTCTTCCCGGGCGCAAAAATTGGTGTGCTGGGTCTCAACGGTGCCGGTAAGTCCACCTTGCTGCGCATCATGGCGGGCATCGATACAGACATCGAAGGTGAAGCCCGTCCGCAGCCTGGCCTCAAAATCGGTTACCTGCCACAGGAACCGAAGCTGAACCCGGAACACACCGTTCGCGAATCCGTTGAAGAAGCCGTTTCCGAAGTGGTTAACGCGCTGAAGGGTCTGGACGAAGTGTACGCGAAGTACGCCGAGCCGGATGCGGACTTCGACAAGCTCGCTGCCCAGCAGGGTAAATATGAAGAGATCATCCAGGCACACGACGGTCACAACCTGAACGTGCAGCTGGAGCGTGCGGCCGATGCCCTGCGCCTGCCAGACTGGGATGCAAAAATTGAAAAACTGTCCGGTGGTGAACGCCGCCGCGTTGCGCTGTGCCGTCTGCTGCTGGAAAAGCCAGACATGCTGCTGCTCGACGAACCAACGAACCACCTGGATGCGGAATCCGTAGCCTGGCTGGAACGCTTCCTGCACGACTTCGAAGGGACCGTTGTGGCGATCACCCACGACCGTTACTTCCTCGATAACGTTGCCGGTTGGATCCTGGAGCTGGACCGCGGTGAAGGTATTCCGTGGGAAGGTAACTACTCCTCCTGGCTGGAGCAGAAAGATCAGCGTCTGGCGCAGGAAGCTTCTCAGGAAGCGGCGCGTCGTAAGTCGATTGAGAAAGAGCTGGAGTGGGTTCGTCAGGGCACTAAAGGCCGTCAGTCTAAGGGCAAAGCCCGTCTGGCACGCTTTGAAGAGCTGAACAATACCGAATACCAGAAACGTAACGAAACCAACGAACTGTTTATTCCGCCTGGAGCACGTCTGGGGGATAAAGTCGTTGAGGTCAGCAACCTGCGTAAATCCTACGGCGACCGCGTTCTGATCGACGATCTGAGCTTCTCGGTACCGAAAGGCGCTATCGTTGGGATCATCGGTCCGAACGGCGCGGGTAAATCGACCCTGTTCCGCATGATGTCCGGTCAGGAACAGCCTGACAGCGGCACCATCACCCTCGGCGAAACCGTGAAGCTGGCATCCGTTGACCAGTTCCGTGACGCAATGGATAACAGCAAAACCGTCTGGGAAGAAGTTTCCGGCGGCCTGGATATCATGCGTATCGGCAACACCGAAATGCCAAGCCGTGCCTATGTAGGGCGCTTCAACTTCAAAGGTGTTGATCAGGGTAAACGCGTGGGCGAGCTGTCCGGCGGTGAGCGTGGTCGTCTGCATCTGGCGAAACTGCTGCAGGTTGGCGGTAACGTCCTGCTGCTCGATGAACCGACCAACGACCTGGACATCGAAACCCTGCGTGCGCTGGAAAACGCCATGCTGGAGTTCCCGGGCTGCGCAATGGTTATCTCCCACGACCGTTGGTTCCTCGACCGTATCGCTACCCACATTCTGGATTACCAGGATGAAGGTAAAGTGGAGTTCTTCGAAGGTAACTTCACCGAGTACGAAGAGTACAAGAAACGCACCCTGGGCGCCGACGCCCTGGAGCCGAAGCGTATCAAGTACAAGCGTATTTCGAAATAAACGCAAAAAGGCAACCTCGGTTGCCTTTTTTAGTGTTTGTACCCTCTCCCTGTGGGAGAGGGCCAGGGTGAGGGCATCAGGCCGCACAAACCTACCCCTTCTCCCCCATCATCTCTTTCACCAGCTCCACGCAGCGCAGGAAGCGGTTGTCATAGTCCGCCTCTTCCACATGCACAAAGTCGATATTGTTCGCGTCGAGCATCTCTACCAGCATGGTCTGGAACTCTTTTCTGTCCACTGAACTGCCGAGACTGCGCATCCCATCCGCCACCCAGGGGGTGTTGTTCTCCAGCAGGATCACCAGGTCGAAGCGGTATTCGTCGATCAGCGCCTGCACAAACGGGTGCTCGCGCCCTTCGTATTTTTTACAGAACGCCTGGGTGGTGACGAAATCGGTATCGACAAACGCCACTTTATTGGCGTATTTCACCGCGAAATCAATGTACTGTGCGTGCCCCAGCGCAATCTTGTCGTAGTCGGAATACTGCAGCGCCATCTCATCGCCGCCGAGGTGCGAGAAGACGTAATCCCGGCCATATTCCCAGGCGCTGGTGGTGTTGAAGATGTTGGCCAGCTTGTTGACCAGGGTCGACTTACCGCTGGATTCGCCGCCGAGGATCGCCACCGTGCGCACAAAGAACGGCTTCACTTCCGTCGGGATGTACTCCCAGTAGCGGAACGGGTTCTCACGGATCTGCGCCCCGCTGATGTTCATAAAGGTGCGTTTAGGGTCGATCAGCACCGTTTCCGTGCCCAGATGTTCGGGATATTGCGAGGCGTCAGACTCTTCAGAGGTGTAGATAAAGTCAGGCTGGATGCCCTTCTCTTCCATAAAGGCTTTGATGCCGTTGCTCCACACGTCCCAGCCGTGCGGATACGGCTCCATGCCCTCTTCGTTGAAAGCATGAATGCGGATATTTTTCTGGTACTTAAAGGTCTGCAACAGCCAGCGCAGGCGGTCGGGGACGGTGGGCTGCTGGGACATGGCGCTCGCTTCGAACAGCTCGCGATCGCGCTTCTCATCATAGCCCATGATGATATGCAGCTCGTCCACCTGGCTACAGGCGCGCTGGATCAGATAGATATGCCCGGTATGCAGCGGATAGAACTTGCCGAACACCACGCCGATGTTCTTCTGCATCCGCGGAAATTCAAGTCCCAGAAAGCGGTGCAGCGCTTCCAGCTTCTGCGCGCTGGGGCTTTTGATTTTGGCATTCAGCAGCTGGCTTAAATAGCCCTTGGTCATACCGCTGGCTTCCGCCACCTGCTGCAGGGTGCAGCCTTTCTGGCGGATTGCGGTCTTGATATAGTCAAATGACGACATAAATTACGGTGCCTCCTGCAACATCGAATAGGTAATTATAAGTCGTCAAAGACGTTTAACGCATCTGCGAGTTTCTTCACCCCAAACACTTTCATCCCTTCGGGGATTTTTTTCGGCACGTTGGCGGCGGGCACAATCGCCCGGCGGAAGCCGTGTTTTGCCGCCTCGGAAATGCGCTCCTGACCGCTCGGCACCGGACGGATCTCACCGGCCAGACCGACTTCGCCAAAGACCACCAGATCCTGCGGCAACGGACGGTCGCGCAGGCTGGAGACCATCGCCAGCAGCAGCGCCAGGTCGGCGCTGGTTTCGGTGACTTTGACCCCACCGACCACGTTCACAAACACATCCTGATCCGCCATCTGCAGGCCGCCGTGACGGTGCAGTACCGCCAGCAGGATCGCCAGACGGTTTTGCTCAAGACCCACTGCCACACGACGGGGATTGCCCATCATCGAGTGATCGACCAGGGCCTGGATCTCCACCAGCAGCGGACGCGTTCCTTCCCAGACCACCATCACCGAACTGCCGGAGGTGACTTCATCGCCGCGGCTCAGGAAGATGGCCGACGGGTTGCTGACTTCACGCAGCCCCTGCTCGGTCATGGCAAACACGCCCAGCTCGTTCACCGCGCCAAAGCGGTTTTTGTGGCTACGCAGGGTGCGGAAACGGGTATCAGCATCGCCATCCAGCATTACCGAGCAGTCGATACAGTGCTCGAGCACTTTCGGGCCTGCCAGGGCGCCATCTTTGGTGACGTGGCCGACCATGATGATTGCCACGCCGCGCGTTTTGGCAAAGCGCGTCAGGTAGGCGGCGGTTTCGCGCACCTGGGCGACGCTGCCCGGCGACGACTGGACGTCCGCCATGTGCATCACCTGAATGGAGTCGATCACCATCAGCTTCGGCTGCTCTTCTTCAGCAATCATGCAGATCTGCTCGATGCTGGTTTCGGAGAGCATATTGAGGTCGTTGGTGGGCAGCCCCAGCCGGTGGGCGCGCATCGCCACCTGCTGCAGCGACTCTTCCCCGGTGACATAGAGCGTTTTCATCTGCGACGCGAGCTTGCAGAGGGTTTGCAGCAGCAGGGTCGATTTACCCGCCCCCGGGCTACCGCCAATCAGAATGGCGCTGCCCGGCACCACGCCGCCGCCCAGCACCCGGTCAAACTCTTTAAAACCGGTGGAAAAGCGCGGCAGGGCTTCGAGGCTGATCTCGGAGAGTTTCTGGACTTTCGATACGCCCGCATTGCCCGCATAACCGCTCAGACGCTCGTTACGGGCAACGGTTGGCGAAGCGGCAATGCCGCGCACTTCGGTGATGGTGTTCCAGGCATGACAGGCGCTGCACTGCCCCTGCCAGCGCGGATAATCCGCCCCACATTCATTACAGACAAATGCGCGTTTTGGAGCTTTCGCCACGTTTTACCTCTTTATTTCTGCGCGGCCTGCTTGCGGGGTGGTGCTCTCGCTTGCCCGGCAAGCAGGCCTATACAACTATTTCTGGTTTACGCTGCCGGAGAGAATGCAGAACACCCCCATCAGGTCAGCATGACGGATAATGACTTCCGTCTTTTCATTCACGGTCGGTTTGGCATGATAGGCAATGCCAAGCCCGGCCACTTTAATCATCGGCAGATCGTTCGCGCCGTCGCCAATCGCCACCGTCTGGGCAACCGGGATGTCATATTTTTCCGCCAGACGCGTCAGGGTGTTGGCCTTAAACTGGGCGTCGACGATCTCGCCAATCACCTTCCCGGTAAGTTTGCCGTCGCGGATCTCCAGCTCGTTGGCAACTACGGCGTCCAGACGCAGCTTGTCGCGCAGATACTCGGCAAAGAAGGTGAAGCCGCCGGAGGCGATAGCCACTTTCCAGCCCAGGGTCTCCAGCTTCAGCACCAGCTGCACCAGGCCCGGCATCAGGGGCAGCTTTTCACGCACCTGCATCAGGATATTCGCATCGGCATCTTTCAGGGTCGCCACGCGCTGTTTCAGGCTGGCGGTGAAGTCCAGTTCGCCACGCATGGCGCGCTCGGTCACTTCGGCCACCATCTCGCCCGTACCGGCAAGTTTAGCAATCTCGTCGATGCATTCGATCTGAATGGCGGTAGAATCCATGTCCATCACCAGCAATCCCGGGGTTTTCAGGTGCGGGATTTTACCCAGCGGTGCCACATCGAGGCCCGCGTCGTGCGCCAGACGGGTGGCGCGCTGGGTCAGGGAGCCGGCCAGGCGGATCACCTGGTAGTCTTCCACGCACCAGGCCGCCACGATCACCATCGCCGCGCCCAGCTTGCGCTGATAGGTTGTTAACTGCTGTTTATCCAGGCCGCGTCCATACAGCAGCCAGCCGCTACGGCCAGCATGGTAATCCAGTGGCATTACCTCATCGCCACTTAATGAGAGCGGCAATCCTGGCCAGAGAGAGACATCATTGGGCAGGTCGCACCAGGTAATGTTTGGCATTAAAGCTCCTGTAAAATCGTTCGCGCCGGGAATCATCCAGGGGGTGAAAATAACGCATGAGGCTACCTTGTAACCATCACTTCTGGCAACATTAACCCCGAAAATTTTCAGCAGGTGGAATATGGCTCGTGCAAAACTGAAATTCCGGCTTCATCGTGCCGTGATTGTCCTCTCCTGTCTCGCCCTGTTAGTGGCGCTGATGCAGGGCGCATCGTGGTTCAGCCAGAATCATCAACGGCAGCGCAATCCGCAGCTTGAAGAGCTGGCGCACACGCTGGCGCGACAGGTGTCGCTCAACATCGCCCCGCTGATGCGAACCGAAACGCCGGATGAGAAGCGCATCAGCCAGGTGCTGCATGTTCTGACGGAAGAGAGCCGCATCCTCGACGCCAGCGTTTACGACGAAGAAGGTGGCTTGATTGCCCGCTCAGGGGAGCAGGTCGAGGTACGCGACCGGCTGGCGCTGGACGGTAAAAAAGCCGGCGGCTACTTTAACCAGCAGCTGGTGGAGCCAATTCAGGGCAAAAACGGTCCGCTCGGCTATCTGCGCCTGACGCTCGACACCCATACCCTGGCCACCGAGGCCAAACAGGTGGATAACACCACCAATATTCTGCGCCTGATGCTGCTGCTGTCGCTGGCGATTGGCGTGGTGCTGACCCGCACGCTGCTGCAGGGCAAACGCACCCGCTGGCAGCAGTCGCCGTTCCTGCTCACCGCCAGTAAATCGGTACCCGAAGAGGAAGAGAGCGAAAAGAAAACCTAGTGGTTTTGTCGATAACCGTTTCAGGAAAGGAAATCTGCATGTCTACATTGCGTCTGCTTATCTCAGATTCATACGATCCCTGGTTTAACCTTGCGGTGGAAGAGTGCATCTTCCGCCAGATGCCCGCCACCCAGCGCGTGCTGTTCCTGTGGCGCAACGCCGACACGGTGGTGATTGGCCGGGCGCAAAACCCGTGGAAAGAGTGCAACACGCGACGCATGGAAGAGGACAACGTGCGCCTGGCGCGTCGCAGCAGCGGCGGTGGCGCGGTGTTTCACGACCTCGGCAATACCTGCTTTACCTTTATGGCCGGAAAGCCGGAGTACGACAAAACCATCTCCACCCGCATTGTGCTGAATGCGCTGCAGGCCCTGGGCGCCACGGCGGAAGCCTCCGGGCGCAACGACCTGGTAGTAAAAACGGCAGAGGGTGACCGGAAGGTCTCCGGCTCGGCCTACCGCGAAACCATGGATCGCGGTTTTCACCACGGTACCCTACTGCTGAATGCCGATCTCAGCCGCCTGGCGAACTACCTCAATCCCGACCAGAAAAAGCTGCAGGCCAAGGGCATCACCTCCGTGCGTGGCCGGGTGGCGAATCTGGTGGATCTGCTGCCGGGCATCACCCATGAGCGGATCTGCGACGCCGTTACAGAGGCGTTTTTTGCCCACTATGGCGAGCGCGTTGAAGCCGAAGTCATCTCCCCTGACAAAACGCCGGATCTGCCAAACTTCGCCGAAACCTTTGCCCGCCAGAGCAGCTGGGAGTGGAACTTTGGTCAGGCACCTGCTTTCTCACATCTGCTGGATGAACGCTTTACCTGGGGCGGCGTGGAGCTGCACTTCGACGTCGAGAAGGGCCATATCTCACGCACGCAAGTCTTTACCGACAGCCTGAACCCGGCCCCGTTAGAGGCGCTGGCGGCGCGTCTGCAGGGCTGCCTGTATCGGGCGGATATGTTGCAGCAGGAGTGTGATGCCCTGACTGGCGACTTCCCGGAACAGGAAAAAGAGCTACGGGAGCTGTCGGCGTGGATTGCGGGGGCGGTGCGGTAATAAAAAAGCCGGATGGAAAACTGTACGCCCGGTAAGCGAAACGCCACCGGGCAGCTCTCCTCAGGCCATTCTCTGCACCATTCCATCGATGGCACTTAACCGCGCTTTCATGCCCGCTGCGATTGTGCGAAAGTTTTCACTTATTCGCTTCTCCGCCGTTACCCGCTCCCAGAACTGTGTCGCCAGAGGCAGGGCAAACTCCCAGGCCTGACGCGATATCGTGCTGTCGAAACGCAACTCACATGCTTCTTCCCGCATCATACCTGCACTGGAAGGCGCAAACGCCATGGGCAACATGTCATAAACGGGCGTCAGGGATAACGGGAACGCAGAATAATAAAAAGAGAGGTTCCCCGCGTGCATATCGCTGTTAGCGATAAGGCGACCAAATGCCCAGATTTTTTCCACCTGCCCGGCGGCGGTGTCCTCCACGATCCCAGCCTGTACCAGCTTATCGACCGTGTGCGGCCATGCGCCACTGGCGGTGACAAATTCACTTTGCACTGCCTCCAGAGACACGATGGCCCGTCTGCCCGTTACGCCTTCGCAGTCAAAGCGTTTCGCCTCAAGAAAAACCTGTCCGTTTTCACCCTGCAGCACGACGGCATCGCTGGCTGCCAGCCCTGCAGATGCCAGGGTGCTGAGGGCAATGGCCTCCGCCAGTAGCAGATCGCCCCAGCGTACTGAAACCGCGCTCAGTTGCGGGGCGGTAAACTTAACCAGCACATGTGCATCACCCGATACCGTTCGGGAAAAGCAGGAGAACTTAGGCTGTTCTCCGCCTGCCGAAGACCCCACGATCTCCCCCGCCAGCGCCTCGCGGGATAGCTGCGTATAAATCCGATTTTTTTGATCGTCGGCGATAGCATCAGGCGGCGTCGCAGAGAGCCAGCGTTGATAGTTTTCTTCCCCTACCAGCCAGCCGCCAGAGTGCTCACCTGAAAACTGGCTTAGCGCATAAAGCACATCGTTTTCCTGCCACAGGCGGATATCTTCCGGGAGTGAGAATTGCTGCGCCATACGACGACCCCAGGCGCGTCCTAAAAAGCCCTGAGGACGGAGATCGGTCAGGTACCAGGGAAGACCATCAAACCATTGCCATTGCCCATCAGCCTGCAGCACCAGACAACTTCCCTGGGGCCAGGTAGGGTAAATCTCGCCACCTTTGACGGCCTTTCCCTGGGCATTTACCTGCCAGAATGGAAACGCGCTGACGCCCCGCACCGGCCTTATCAGGGCGTAGCGAGTGGCGCGTGCTTTTCCAAACTGGATCACTCGATCCTGGGCGGAAACCAGACGTGAAAATGTCGCCTGGCTGATGCCAAGCTGCTGGCGAAGCTCGGGAGCCGCACGCGGTCCCTGCAGTAACAGGTCACTTATCGTCGTCATCAGTGAATGGTTTCATGAATAGATACTTGAATAAATTTAGTACTATATTCAGCTGAAATGCAAAGAGAAATAGCTAAGCAGAAAGATAAAGATGAATAGATTGAAAAGCGGGGGCAGAACGCCCCCGAGGAAGAGTCTTACTCTTTATCGCCCAGCAGAACGGATTCCAGCGCGATTTTGATCATGTCGTTGAAGGTGGTCTGACGCTCAGCGGCAGTGGTCTGCTCGTGAGTGCGGATGTGGTCAGACACGGTGCAGATGGTCAGGGCTTTCGCACCGAACTCAGCCGCTACGCCGTAGATACCTGCCGCTTCCATCTCCACGCCCAGGATGCCGTATTTCTCCATCACGTCGAACATCTCGCCGCCGTCTGGCGCGTAGAACAGGTCCGCGGAGAAGATGTTGCCCACGCGAGCGTCAACGCCCAGCGCTTTGGCTGCGTCAACGGCGTCGCGTACCATGCCGAAGTCAGCGATTGCCGCAAAGTCGTGGTCTTTGAAGCGCATGCGGTTAACTTTGGAGTCGGTGCAGGCACCCATCCCGATAACGATGTCACGCAGCTTCACGTCCATACGCACGGCGCCACAGGAGCCCACGCGGATGATCTTCTTCACGCCGAAATCGGTGATCAGCTCTTTGGTGTAGATGGAGCAGGATGGGATACCCATACCGTGACCCATTACGGAAATTTTGCGGCCTTTGTAGGTCCCGGTGAAGCCCAGCATGCCGCGAACGTTGTTCACTTCACGCACGTCTTCGAGGAAGGTTTCTGCAATGTGCTTCGCACGCAGCGGGTCGCCAGGCATCAATACGACGTCAGCGAAATCACCCATCTCTGCATTAATGTGAGGAGTTGCCATCTTCAGTTCCTTTTACATTGTTGTTTTTGCCGGGTGGCGGCTGCGCCTGACCCGGCCTACAAACCACAGGCCCGGTAAGCAAAGCGCCACCGGGCGAAGCTATCAGAACATGGCCTTGCCATATTCCATATCAGACGTACCAAAGTATTTCGCAATGGTCTGGCCGATGTCCGCGAAGGATTCACGGTGACCCAGAGAGCCTGGTTTTACTTTCGGGCCGTACACCAGCACCGGAATGTGCTCGCGGGTGTGGTCGGTACCGGTCCAGGTCGGGTCGCAGCCGTGGTCGGCGGTCAGGATCAGAATGTCATCTTCACCCACCAGCTCCATCAGCTCCGGCAGACGGCGGTCGAACAGCTCCAGACCCGCAGCGTAGCCAGCGACGTCGCGACGGTGACCCCAGGAGGAGTCGAAATCGACGAAGTTGGTGAAGACGATAGTCTTGTCGCCCGCCTCTTTCATCTCTTTCACGGTAGCGTCAAACAGCGCGTCCAGACCGGTGGCTTTCACTTTTTTGGTGATGCCGCAGTTAGCGTAGATATCCGCAATCTTACCGACGGAAACCACCTGCCCGTCTTTCTCTTCAACCAGTTTCTGCAGCACGGTCGGCGCTGGCGGTTCTACGGCCAGATCGTGACGGTTGCCGGTACGCTGGAAGTTGCCCGGTTTGTCGCCCACAAACGGACGCGCGATCACGCGGCCAATGTTGTAGCCGCCTTCGGTCAGCTCTTCACGGGCGATTTCGCACAGCTCGTAAAGACGATCCAGGCCAAAGGTCTCTTCGTGGCAGGCAATCTGGAACACGGAGTCAGCAGAGGTGTAGAAAATCGGCTTGCCGGTTTTCATGTGCTCTTCGCCGAGCTGGTCCAGAATGACGGTGCCGGAAGAGTGGCAGTTGCCGAGATAGCCCGGCAGGTTTGCGCGCTCAACCAGCTTATCCAGCAACTCCTGCGGGAAGCTGTTCTCGTGATCGGAGAAATAGCCCCAGTCGAACAGAACCGGCACACCGGCGATTTCCCAGTGGCCTGACGGGGTGTCTTTCCCGGAAGAGAGCTCGTGCGCCCAGGCGTATGCGCCAACCACTTCGGCGTTGGCGTCCATACCGGCTGCCACTTTACCGGTGGAACCTTCATGGGCTTTAACCAGGCCCAGACGGGTCAGGTTTGGCAGATTCAGCGGGCCCTGACGACCGTTGTTCGCTTCGCCTTTTGCACAGGCTTCAGCAATGTGACCCATGGTGTCTGCACCGGTGTCACCAAAGCGATCTGCATCTTCTGTAGCGCCGATGCCGAAAGAGTCCAGCACCATAATAAATGCACGTTTCATATGTTCTCCGTACTCAGTGCTTCATAAAAAAGCGATCAGATCAGTATACCGCTATTCGGTAATACGACGATAGACCGAAGGCGAGCTTTCTGGGGCATTATCCGCCAGAGTAATGGCAGCCTTCACGGCTTTCGCCGCGTCCTGCCAGCTGTTTTCATCTTTCGCGTGGATCACCGCCAGCGGACGTTGACCGTCAACGCTGTCGCCCAGACGGGCCATATCGGTGAAGCCGACGCTGTAATCAATGCTGTCGGAAGCCTGACGACGACCGCCGCCCATGGAGACTACCGCCATACCCAGCGCGCGAGTGTCCATCGCCGAGACGAAGCCTTCGGTATCCGCGTACACCGCTTTGCTGAGCATCGCGGTTGGCAGGTATTTGGCGTAGTTTTCCACGAAATCGGTCGGGCCTTTCTGGGCAGCAACCATGCGGCCAAAGATCTCAGCCGCTTTGCCGTTATCCAGCACCGCCTGCAGTTTCGCCCGGGCGTCAGCGTCATCTTTCGCCAGTTTGCCTGAGATGAGCATCTCGACGCACAGCGCCATGGTCACCTCGAACAGGCGCGGGTTGCGGTATTCACCTGTCAGGAACTGTACCGCTTCGCGCACTTCAACCGCGTTACCCGCGCTGGAAGCCAGCACCTGGTTCATGTCGGTAAGCAGTGCGGTGGTGCGCACGCCAGCGCCATTGGCAACGCCAACGATCGCTTCGGCAAGCGCCGCTGAGAGTTCGTAGGTCGGCATAAAGGCGCCGCTGCCCACTTTCACGTCCATTACCAGCGCATCCAGACCTTCGGCCAGTTTCTTGGCAAGAATCGAAGCGGTGATCAGCGGGATGGAGTCGACGGTCGCGGTAATGTCACGCGTGGCGTAAAAACGCTTGTCCGCCGGAGCAAGGGAGCTGGTCTGGCCGATAATCGCCACACCCACATCTTTAATAATGTCGCGGAAGCGGTTGTCATCCGGGAAGATATCGAAGCCCGGAATGGCTTCCAGTTTGTCGAGCGTGCCGCCGGTATGACCGAGGCCGCGCCCGGAAATCATTGGAATGTAGCCGCCGCAGGCAGCGACCATTGGCCCCAGCATCAGCGAGGTGACATCGCCCACGCCGCCGGTGGAGTGTTTGTCCACGATCGGGCCATTAAGGTTAAGGCTCTTCCAGTCCAGAACGGTTCCTGAATCCCGCATCGCCATGGTCAGCGACACGCGCTCCGGCATCGCCATATCGTGGAAGAAAATGGTCATCGCCAGGGCGGCAATCTGCCCTTCAGAGATGGTATTGTCGCGAATGCCGTTGATAAAGAAACGGATCTCTTCGTCGCTTAAAGCATGACCATCACGTTTTTTACGAATAATTTCTTGTGCGAGAAACAAAATAACCCCCTGAGGAAGTGAGTCGAAGGCTAACCGTAGGCCGGGTAAGCGTAGCGCCACCCGGCGAACCGGAACAACGCCGGATGGCGGCTACGCCTTATCCGGCCTACAACGAATAGTGCTATTAGTAGCTGCTTGCGCTCTTACCGTCGCCGTGGCCCAGTGCTTTCAGCAGGCTGGCCAGCAGGCTGGATGCGCCAAAACGGTAGTGGCGGGAATCAGCCCAGTCGGCACCGAACAGCTCATCGGCAATCGCCAGGAACTGCTGCGCGTCTTCTGCGGTACGCACGCCGCCCGCCGGTTTGAAGCCCACGGTTTTTTCCACGCCCATATCGCGGATCACTTCCATCATGATGCGTGCGCTTTCCGGGGTGGCATTGACCGGCACTTTACCGGTGGAGGTTTTAATGAAGTCTGCACCCGCTTTAATAGAGATTTCAGACGCTTTACGGATTAAAGCCTCTTCTTTCAGCTCGCCGGTTTCGATGATCACTTTCAGCAGCACGTTTGCCGCCGCGCAGGCCTCTTTACAGGCTTTCACCAGCTCAAAGCCCACCTGCTCGTTACCGGCAATCAGCGCACGGTACGGGAAGACCACGTCCACTTCGTCAGCGCCGTAAGCGATGGCGGCGCGGGTCTCTGCCAGCGCGATTTCGATGTCGTCGTTACCGTGTGGGAAGTTGGTCACGGTGGCAATACGCACGTCCGGCGTGCCCTGCTCTTTCAGGGTCTTACGCGCGATCGGAATGAAACGCGGATAAATACAGATAGCCGCCGTGGTGCCCACCGGGGTTTTCGCCTGATGACACAGGGCGATCACTTTCTCGTTCGTGTCGTCGTCATTCAGGGTGGTCAGATCCATCAGTTTTAAAGCACGCAGGCTGCTTGCGGTTAAATCGGTCATAACATTCTCCGGGCGTATAGCCGTAAAATTTCACCTTGCGGGTCTGTGAGTATTCTAACATTCACCCGCTTTCTCACTTCGACATTCATCACAGTTAATGAAATATGCATACAAATTTGCATAACCATAATGAGATCAACTTCAAATAATTTAGCTACAACTGCTGATTAAAGCGTCAGGCACCCGCGCAGGATCAAAAGCAGCTGGCAGGAGTCTTTCTACAATCTTCCCCTGTCCATGCAGAAGAATAAGGAAGCGACAATGTCCCCATCCACCCCCGCCGCCCTGCAACAACGTTGCCAGAAAATTGTGACAAGCCCGGTGTTAAGTCCCGAACAAAAACGCCACTTTCTGGCGCTGGAGGCGGAAAACAATCTGCCCTACCCGGCCCTGGATAACGATGCGCGTCTGGCGCTGGCCGGGGGATTTATCTGCGATATGTTTGAAGGCCACGCGCCTTACAAACCGCGCTACGTGTTGCCTGACTATGCGCTGTTCCTGAAACAGGGTTCAAAATGGCTGGAACTGGAAGGCGCTCAGGATCTGGATGATGCGCTGTCGCTGCTGACCATCCTTTACCACCATGTTCCGTCCGTTACCGCCATGCCGGTGTTCCTCGGCCATCTCGATACGCTGCTGCAGCCGTATGTTAGAATTCTAACACAAGAAGAAATCGATATTCGAATAAAACGTTTCTGGCGCTACCTCGATCGTACCCTGCCGGATGCCTTCGTCCATGCCAACATCGGCCCGGCAGACGGCCCGGTAACGCGCGCCATTTTACGCGCCGATGCAGAGCTTAAGCAGGTTTCACCCAATCTCACCTTTATTTACGATCCCAAAATCACGCCGGACGAACTGCTGCTGGAGGTGGCGAAGAACATCTGCGAATGCAGTAAACCGCATATCTCCAACGGGCCGGTAAATGATAAAATTTTCACAAAAAATGGCTTTGGCGTGGTCAGCTGTTACAACTCGCTGCCGCTGGCAGGCGGGGGAAGCACCCTGGTGCGCCTCAACCTGAAGGCCATCGCGGAGCAGAGCGAAACCCTCGAGGCGTTCTTTACCCACACCCTGCCGCACTACTGTCAGCAGCAGATTGCCATCATCGATGCGCGCTGCGACTTCCTGTATCAGCGTTCCGGCTTCTTTGAGAATAGCTTCCTGGTGAAAGAAGGGCTGATCGATCCCGACCGTTTTGTGCCGATGTTCGGCATGTACGGTCTCGCCGAAGCGGTGAACGTGCTGTGCGAAAAAGCGGGGATTCACGGGCGCTACGGCAAAGATGACCAGGCCAATGCGCTGGGGTATCGCATCAGCGAACAGCTGGCGGCCTTTGTGGAAGCCACCCCGGTCAAACATGGCTGGCGACACCGCGCCATGCTCCATGCCCAGTCGGGGATCAGCTCTGACGTGGACACCACGCCGGGGGCGCGTCTGCCGTATGGCGATGAGCCGGATCCGATTAGCCACCTGCTGGCGGTCGCGCCGCATCATCGCCACTACCACGCCGGGATCAGCGACATCCTGACCCTGGATGAAACCGTGAAGCGCAATCCGCAGGCGGTGGTGGAACTCTGTCTGGGCGCTTTCCGCGCCGGGATGCGCGAATTCAGCGCTAACGTTTCAGGGAACGATCTGGTTCGTGTGACGGGGTATATGGTGCGGCTGTCCGATCTGGAAAAATACCGCGCCGAAGGCTCGCGCACCAACACCACCTGGCTGGGCGAAGAGGCCGCCCGCAACACCCGCATACTGGAGCGCCAGCCGCGCGTGATAAGCCATGAACAGCAGATGCGCTTTAGTCAGTAAGGTTATCCCGTTCTCCTGCGTTGACGGGCCCGGCAGCCGCCTGGCCCTGTTTCTGCAGGGGTGCAACCTGCGCTGCAAAACCTGCCACAACCCGTGGACCATCGGGCGCTGCAACGACTGCGCCGCCTGCGTGCCGCACTGCCCGCACGATGCGCTGAATATTCAGGCCGGACGGGTCTGGTGGGATGACGCGACCTGCCAGCAGTGCGATACCTGTCTGCAGATGTGCCCGCAGCAGGCGACGCCCATGGCGCAGCGGTTAAGCGTGGAGGAGGTTATCGTGCAGATCCGCAAGGTCGCGCCCTTTATCTCCGGCATCACCGTCAGCGGCGGGGAAGCCACCACCCAGCTGCCGTTTCTGGTGGCGCTGTTTTCCGCGCTGAAAGCCGATCCGCAGCTGCAGCATTTGTCCTGTCTGGTGGACAGTAACGGCCTGCTAAGCGAAACCGGCTGGCAAAAGCTGCTCCCGGTGTTTGATGGCGCAATGGTCGATCTTAAGGCCTGGGACAACGCCCATCACCGTTTTCTGACCGGGCGCGACAACGCGCTTATCAAGCACAGCATTCGCTGGCTGGCGGCACACCACCGGCTGAGCGAGCTGCGTTTACTGGTGATCCCGGATCGCTGTGATTACCTGACGCACCATCGCGAACTGGTCAAATTTATCCGTCAGCTGGGGGATGTTCCGGTCAGGATCAACGCTTTTCATGCCCATGGCGTCTACGGCGAAGCCCGTCACTGGCGCAGCGCGACGGCCGATGATGTCGAACCGCTGGCGCAGCTGCTGGAGCGGGAGCAGATCGCAGTGATCCGCCCGGCGCTCTATCTATAGCGGCAGGTTGAACAGCGCCCGGGTGTTATCCAGCAGCGCCTGGGCGATCTCATCCGCAGGCTCCGGGCGCAGTTCACATAGCGTTGTAAATACCCTCGCCGCCTGCTCGGGGCGGTTCGGCTGGCCCTGAAAACCGTTGAGCGGCATATCGGGGGCGTCGGTCTCCAGCAACAGGGCGGAGAGCGGTAGCTGCGCCATCACATCGCGGGTTTTACTCGCGCGGGGATAGGTGATGGTGCCGCCGACGCCAATTTTATAGCCCATCTCCACAAAACGCTGGGCCTGCTGCAGGCTTCCGGCAAAGCCATGGACCACCCCGGTTCGCGGCAGATTGTGGCGCCTGAGGTGCATCGCCAGCTTGTCGTGGGTGCGCCGGGAATGGAGGATCACCGGCAGATCGTAGCGTTTCGCCAGCTTCAGCTGGGCATCGAGGATCGCTTCCTGTCGTTCGAAGTGAGGATCCTCGCGATAGAGATCGAGGCCGATCTCCCCCACCGCCACCAGCCTTTCCGGCTTTGCCGCCAGCGCCGCTTCCAGCGTGTCCAGATGCGCATCCTGATGGGATTCAATCACAATGGGATGCAGACCCAGGGCCATATACAGCGCCGGATAGCGCGCCCCGAGATCCAGCACCCGATCGATGCTCGCCACATCAATGGCCGGAACCACGATGGCCATAACGCCCGCCTCGGCGGCACGCTGGATGCTGCCGGGCTCATCACCGGTAAAGGGGAAGAAATCAAAGTGACAATGGGTATCAACAAAGCGGTAAGTCACGCCAGATCCTCGTTATCAAACAGGGTGTCGTTGGCCTGCGGGGCATCCACGAGCGGGGTGGTAAGCGCATCGTTGGCCACGCTTGCAGGAGGAACCACCACCGTGGCCGGGGCGATGATCCGCTGGTGGCGGCGCAGCGGCGGCTGTTCGGCCAGCAGTTTGCCCACCGTCGCCAGGAAATAGCGCCCGCACAGACGTCCGGTTTTGTAGTCTTCCCGCAGGGCGGGGATGCGGCTGCCCAGCGCCATGCTGTTAAGCGGTTTTGGCGGATAGATTTCGAAGATCCTGAGTTTGCCCGGCGGCTTTTCAATAAAATGCTGGATGGCGTGATAGCTCGCCTCATGGTGCGACACCAGGTTGAGCATTGGTTGCAGGCTGCTTTCACCCAGCCAGCGCTCCATCCGCTTAAACCACTGTGGCGTATAGTACATCTGCGACGGCACGGTGCGGATCACAACGATGGTATTCGCGCCGCGTCGGGCCGCCTCCTGCACCGGGATCGCATCGCTGACGCCGCCGTCCAGATAGCTAATCCCGTCCAGCAGCGCCCCCGTGCGGTAGAAACCGGGGATGGCGCTGCTGGCGCGAAGAATATCCAGCCAGTTCTCTTTTTGCGGCGAAAAGTAGCTTGCCGAGTAGTCATCGCCGCGACAGGCGCACATCCAGAAGGCTTTGCCGGCATCAAACAGGCGCGAGGCGCTGTCCATCGCCAGCGGCATTTTGCTGGCGGTGGCATCCAGCAGCCAGTCGAGATCGATCAGATTGCCGCCGCGCACAAAGCGCAGCGGATCGAAGAAGTCGCGGGAGGTGGTATAACGCATGATCACTTTGCGGGCGTAACCCGGCTGATTACAGACATAGGCCGAAAGATTCTGCGCTCCGGCGGAAGTGCCAAAAAAGAGATCGAACGGGTTAAACTGCGCGCGCATAAACTCATCCAGCACGCCGGCCGTGAAGATCCCTCGCTGCCCACCGCCTTCACATACCAGCGCAATCTGGCCTGGCCGAAAGGGTTTCAGTGCTAACGGCGCAATGTTGCCGAGCGTAACCGGAATTCGCTGCCCCACCTCTGCTTCCTGTTTTTTTATTTGTTATATCCCTACACAGTAGCGCACACCCGCCGGTTTTCCCAAACCGGATGTACGCCAAATAAAAAGGCCCATGCTTAACATGGGCCTTTTCTTCAGCATAACGGTTACCTGAGCTATGGACGACGGCGTCCGGTGAACAGGCTTACCAGGAACAGGATAATACCGACGACGAAGACAATTTTCGCCGCACCCGCCGCGGTACCCGCCAGACCACCAAAACCCAGAGCGGCGGCAATTAACGCGATAACCAGAAAAATGATGCCCCAACGAAACATATGACTCTCCTTTACCATAGTTAATGTCGACCGCATGGTGAGCGCTCAGGTTTGCTCACGGCGATATCTACATGTTTAATTCTTATCTCGCCTTCTGGCCTCAGCCAGAAGGACGAATTATCGATTTTTATTTCACTTTCAGATCGTTTTTAACGCTTTTCACGCCATCAATAGCTTTGGCGATGCTTTCAGCACGGTCGCTCTGTGCTTTTGACTCTACTTCACCGCTCAGCTGTACCACGCCGTCAGTGGTTTCCACTTTCACGTGACGTGATGGGACGATGTCATCGGCCAGCAGTTTGGCTTTAATTTCGCTGGTGGTCGCTGCGTCACCGGCATAGCCCTTGGCAGATTGCTCTTTGCCATCACGGACATGCAGTTTATCGCTGACGGATTTCACACCTTCAACACCTTTCGCCACGCTAACGGCTTTTTCAGCCTGCGCCTGGCTTTCTACAAAGCCACTCAGCGTAACGACGTTTTTATCGGTTTCTACGGAAATATCGGTGCTCTTAATGTCATCAGCATCCACCAGCGCAGCTTTTACTTTTGCTGTGATAGAGCTGTCATCCATGAAGTTACCGACTTTATTCATAGAGTTATCGATTTTTTCACCAGCGGTATTGGCTGTGGATTGCGCTTTGTCGGTTGCAGTGGTTTCCGCCATCGCAGAACCGCATACCAGTGCGCTACCCATCATTACCGCCAGCAGAGTTTTCGAAATCTTCAGTTTTTTAGTATTCATCGATGTATTCCTGTGTTTTGCTCCGACTTCGAGCGTCAATCATTACGTGCAAGTAGTCTTTATTACTACCAATCAACACTCGGGCGAGATGAGAACCTTATCAACACGCATTGAATAGAGCTTTCATCTGCGCCCGGTGTTAAACACTGAGTTAAATATAGATCACTCTCACAGGCGCGCTTTCAGAATCGGGCAAAAAATGAGCAATAAGCAGCAAAAGCCGTTGAATTAAGAACATTCCGCAAGGGATTAATAAGGCAGGGATTTAAAGAAATTTAAGCAGAGCACGGCGGCTGCCGTGCTCCGGGAAGGGATTAGTGCTCGCGGGTTTTGCGGAACTGAATATCCGGATAACGATCGTGCGCCAGGTTCAGGTTAACCATGGTCGGGGCGATATAGGTGAGGTTATCACCGCCGTCGAGCGCCAGTTGGATCTCGTTCTTACGCTTGAACTCTTCGAATTTCTTCACGTCAGAACACTCTACCCAGCGGGCGGTCGCCACGTTCACCGATTCGTAAATCGCTTCAACGTTGTACTCGCTCTTCAGACGGGCAACTACCACGTCAAACTGCAGCACACCCACGGCGCCCACGATCAGGTCGTTGTTGGCGATTGGACGGAACACCTGTACCGCGCCCTCTTCCGACAGCTGAACCAGCCCTTTCAGCAGCTGTTTCTGCTTCAGCGGATCCTTCAGGCGGATACGGCGGAACAGTTCTGGTGCGAAGTTCGGAATACCGGTGAACTTCATCATCTCGCCCTGGGTAAAGGTGTCACCAATCTGGATGGTGCCGTGGTTATGCAGACCGATGATGTCGCCCGGGTACGCCTCTTCCACGTGGGAACGGTCGCCGGCCATAAAGGTCAGCGCATCCGAGATCACCACGTCTTTACCGGTGCGCACCTGGCGCAGCTTCATGCCTTTTTCATATTTGCCGGAGACCACACGCATAAACGCCACGCGGTCGCGGTGTTTCGGGTCCATGTTGGCCTGAATCTTAAAGACGAAGCCGGTGAACTTCTCTTCACTGGCGACCACTTCACGGGTGTCGGTGTTACGCGGCATCGGCTGCGGCGCCCACTCCACCAGGCCGTCAAGCATATGGTCTACGCCGAAGTTACCCAGTGCGGTACCGAAGAAGACCGGGGTAATTTCGCCGCTCAGGAACAGCTCCTGGTCAAATTCGTGGGAAGCGCCTTTGACCAGCTCCAGCTCATCACGCAGCTGGCCAGCCAGCTCTTCGCCTACCGCCGCGTCCAGATCCGGGTTATCCAGCCCTTTCACGACGCGCACTTCCTGGATGGTGTGACCTTTACCGGTCTGATACAGGTAGGTTTCGTCTTTATAGAGGTGGTAAACGCCCTTAAACAGTTTGCCGCAGCCAATCGGCCAGGTGATTGGCGCGCAAGCGATCTTCAGCTCGCGCTCCACTTCATCCATCACTTCCATCGGATCGCGAATGTCGCGGTCGAGTTTGTTCATGAAGGTCAGGATCGGCGTATCGCGCAGACGGGTAACTTCCATCAGCTTACGGGTACGATCCTCAACGCCTTTTGCGGCATCGATAACCATCAGGCAGCAGTCCACCGCCGTCAGGGTACGGTAGGTATCTTCGGAGAAGTCTTCGTGACCCGGGGTGTCCAGCAGGTTCACCAGGCAGTCGTGATACGGGAACTGCATCACGGAGGTGGTAATAGAGATACCACGCTGCTTTTCCATCTCCATCCAGTCCGATTTTGCATGCTGGGCGGAGCCACGGCCTTTTACCGTACCGGCGGTCTGGATAGCCTGTCCGAACAGCAACACCTTTTCGGTGATTGTCGTTTTACCGGCATCCGGGTGAGAGATAATGGCAAAAGTACGGCGTTTCGCCACCTCTTGCAGATAAGGAGACAACGTCATAATTAAATCTTCTTTAAAAAGCGCGACAGCAGGCCGCGCATCATGAATACGAAAATGCGGCTATTTTACCCATCAATGGGGGGCAGGCAATCAATGTTTACACAGGAGTTGCTCCAGTTCGCCGAGGGAGGTCACGGTCCAGGTCGGTTTGATTCCCTCAGGCAGGGTGCGATTGTGCGCGTTCAGCCAGCAGGTTGACAGCCCGGCGTTCATCCCGCCAAGGATATCGGACTCCGCCGTGTCCCCTACCATCAGCACTTTTGACCGGTCAGGGTTCCCGGCCTGAGCCAGCGCATAATCGAAGATTTGCGGGGCCGGTTTGGCCACGCCAACCTGTTCTGAAATCACTAATAAATCAAAGTAGTCACGAAAACCGGTCCGCTCAAGGCGGATCTGCTGGAGCGCGGTGAAGCCGTTGGTGATGATCCCGAGCTTCGCCTTGCCCTTCAGGGAGGCGAGCAGCGACGCGGCGCCCGGCAGCGGGGCGCAGATCTCGGCCATCGCATTCAGGAAGGCATTGTTCAGATCGCCTGGCGGAACGTTAAGGCGATCGGACCACCCCTGGAAACGCTGGTGCTGAAGCTGTAACGCGGTGATAGCGCCGTTCTGGTAGTCCACCCACAGCGGTTTATTCACCGTCTGGTAATCCTGGAAGTCTTCAGCGGTGAAGGTCACGCTGTAGTCGAGAAACATCCGCTGTAAGCCGCCGTACGCGTCAAAGGTAAACAGCGTTTCGTCAGCATCAAAGAAAATCCAGTCCCAGTTCATCGTTACAACCTTTATTAGTTATCCAAGCGGCAGAGCCATGATGATGGCGTCTTCACGTCCTTCTGCGGTGGGGTAATAGTTACGGCGGATCGTCGCCTCGTTAAAGCCCAGGCTTTCATAGAGTGCGATGGCGGCGACGTTCGAGGCCCGTACTTCCAGCCACAGCGTGAACACGTCTCGTGCTTCCAGCTCGCGAATTAAATGTTCCAGCAGTTCTCTGCCCAGCCCACGGCGCTGGAAAGCAGGATCTACAGCGATGTTAAACAGCGTCGCTTCATCCAGAACGACCTGCGTGATGGCAAATGCCGCCAGCTGATTATCGACATCCAGCCGATAGTTGAGGTAACGCTCACCCTGGTTGCTGGCAAAGGTTTTTTCACTCCACGGAAAGGCGTGGGCGCGTTTTTCGATGTCAAAAGCCTGCGCTAAATCAGTCGTCTTGAGGGAAGAAATTGTGTTCATGTTCGCAGATTTGTTGCCACAGCGCGCGACATGCCGCCGGGTTTACGTTAAGTTCGTCCAGGGCTGGCGTGGCCATGCTCGCGCCCTCCAGAGCAATCTCTTCCTGTACGCCAAGCTGCCAGCTGTTGCAGCGGCTGCCCTCGGGCAGCATGGCGACGCGATCGGGCGTCAGCTGCAGCACCTGATCGGCCCCCAGCCTCAGCGCGCGCAGCACGTCGGCCACCACCGGCTCGCTCAGCGCGGGCAGGCTCTTCGCCACCATTACCAGACGAATATGCGCCGGAAGCGAGATGGCGATTTCACCCTGCAATGCCGCCGGGCGGCGCAGCGCCCACTGGGTAATGCCCAGTTGCTGTAATTGCCTGTCTCGTCGGGATGCCATTGCCAAAACTCCTGTTTGTCAGGCGCGCAAATATACCAAATGTGTCGAATCTGCGCCATCTACCTACTATAATCCCCGCCTGAGTTTATTGAGGAACAATTCATGTCTGCATTTACCCCGGCAAGTGAAGTCTTGCTGCGCCACAGTGATGATTTCGAACAAAGCCGTATTCTGTTTGCCGGAGATATGCAGGATGACCTGCCTGCCCGTTTCGAGTGTGCCGACAGCCGTGCGCACACCCAGCAGTATCACCACTGGCAGGTGCTGAGCCGTCAGATGGGCGAGCGCGTCCGTTTCAGCCTGGTGGCCGAACAGGCCGACGTGGCCGACTGCGACACGCTGATCTACTACTGGCCGAAGAACAAACCTGAAGCCCAGTTCCAGCTGATGAACCTGCTCTCCCTGCTGCCGGTGGGTTGCGATATCTTCGTTGTCGGTGAAAACCGCAGCGGCGTGCGCAGCGCTGAGCAGATGCTGGCGGAGTACGCCACCCTGACCAAAATCGACAGCGCCCGTCGCTGCGGCTTCTATCATGGCCGTCTGGACAAAAAACCGTCCTTCGACGCGGAAAAATACTGGGGCGAATATCAGCTTGATGGCCTGACCATCAAAACCCTGCCGGGCGTCTTCAGCCGCGACGGCCTGGACGTGGGCAGCCAGCTGCTGCTCTCCACCTTCACGCCGCACACCAAAGGCAAAGTGCTGGACGTCGGCTGTGGCGCAGGCGTGCTCTCCGCCGTGCTGGCCAGCCACTCACCAAAAGTGCGTTTAACCCTGACGGATGTTGGCGCATCAGCCATCGAAGCCAGCCGCGCCACCCTTGCGGCCAACGGCATTGAAGGTGAAGTGTTTGCCTCCAACGTTCTGTCCGACGTGACCGGCCGTTTCGATATGATTATCTCTAACCCGCCGTTCCATGATGGGGTAGAAACCACCCTCGAAGCGGCGCAGACCCTGATCCGCACCGCGGTGCGTCATCTGAACAGCGGCGGCGAGCTGCGTATCGTGGCAAACGCCTTCCTGCCGTACCCGAAAGTGCTGGACGAAGTCTTTGGTTTCCACGAAGTGCTGGCGCAAACCGGCCGCTTTAAGATCTACCGCGCGATCATGACCCGCCAGGCGAAGAAATAACGCCCCCCAGGCCTGATCCGCCCGATCAGGCCATTTTTGCAACAAATAAAACATCCGGCACAATTATCTGTTGACGAACAGCTGAAAACATCTAGAATGCGCCTCCGTGGTTACGATACTTTTTTTGTATCGATGGTATGCGAAGGTGGCGGAATTGGTAGACGCGCTAGCTTCAGGTGTTAGTGTCCTTAGGATGTGGGGGTTCGAGTCCCCCCCCTCGCACCAATAACCATGATTGATATTGCTCGCACTGGGCGAAGGTGGCGGAATTGGTAGACGCGCTAGCTTCAGGTGTTAGTGTCCTTACGGATGTGGGGGTTCGAGTCCCCCCCCTCGCACCAACGAGGCGATATCAACAAAATAAGATGACTGTGCGAAGGTGGCGGAATTGGTAGACGCGCTAGCTTCAGGTGTTAGTGTCCTTAGGATGTGGGGGTTCGAGTCCCCCCCCTCGCACCAATTATCTTATCTCTCCTTAGAAATTCTCTCTTTCTCCCGTTAGTTCAGATTCATCACCAGAACCCACATGCCCGCTATCAGCGCGACACATGATGGCAGCAGCACGAAATGCCGCAGTTGTTTATGCCAGATCATGGCAGATGAAATCAGCAATCCCGACGCGATAATCACTTTCCAGACCGCCAGCGACAGATCGGTACACGCCAGCCCGGCAATCACCATGCCCGGCAGTATCACTCCCCATCCACTTCCTAACGCCCTGCTCAACATGATCCGTCTCTCATCTCGATAATGATAACCAATATCATATGATAGATTTTCTCATTTGTCAGCGTTAAGTCTGAATGCGTAAAATTCCTTGCGAACGGTTTTATCTATAGTTAGGATTGGCAATCATTATCATTTAGATTTTTATCCAGCTAACTTATGTCCATACGTTCTGCACAAGCCGTCGAGAATATCATCTGGCAAACTCCCCTCCCGACCGGGCCTTCAGGGCTTGCGGACGCGGTGCGTGAGACCATTGCCGGGACGCGTGCCTATCTGCTGGACGTCATCAAGCTGGACGAACCCCATCCGCATCACGCTCTGACGCTGGCGCAGTGGCAACGCCCTGCCGAGCTGCAGTCGTTGCTGGCGACCTACTCCGATCATATTTACCGTAATCAGCCTACGCTGGCGCGCGAGAACAAGCCGCTGCTGTCGCTGTGGGCGCAGTGGTATATCGGGCTGATGGTGCCGCCATTGATGCTGGCCCTGCTTACCCAGGACGTGGCGCTGGATCTTTCTCCTGAGCACTTCCACGTTGAGTTCCATGAGACCGGGCGCGCCGCCTGCTTCTGGATCGACGTCCACGAAGACAGCCAGACGACCTCGCTTTCGGCGCAGCAGCGGATGGACGTGCTGATTACCCGCGCGCTGATCCCGGTTGTGGAAGCGCTGGAAGAGACGGGCGAGATCAACGCCAAACTTATCTGGAGCAATACCGGCTACTTAATTCACTGGTATCTGACCGAAATGAAAACCCTGCTGGGGGATGAGAAAGTGGACGCCCTGCGTCAAGGAATTTTCTTTGCCCGCCAGCTTTCTGATGGCCGTGACAACCCGCTTTACCGCACCGTCGTTCCACGCGACGGGCTGCTGGTGCGCCGCACCTGCTGTCAGCGCTATCGCCTGCCGGATGTTCAACAGTGCGGGGATTGCACGCTTAAATAAACAGGTGCGGCCTGATGCCCTCACCCTGGCCCTCTCCCACAGGGAGAGGGAACAAACACTAAAAACGGCGACCTTGGGTCGCCGTTTTGCTTTTACCTATGCCACCTGCTGGCTTTCCTCTTCTGTGCGCTGGGCCTCTTCGGCCTCCTGCGCCAGGAGCTGTTTCTCATACACCTTAAAGAACGGGTAGTAGATGATGGCGGAAACCACGGCGAGCAGCACTACGAGGATCGCCGCGCGGAAGTCCCAGCCCAGCGCCCATGCGGCTCCTACAGGCGCAGGCGCGGTCCAGGGAACAACGGAAATCACACGGCCAATCAGATCCAGCTTCATCGCCGCCCACGCCAGCACGGCGTTAACCATTGGCGCCAGCAGGAACGGGATAAAGAACACCGGGTTCATGACGATTGGCGTACCGAAGATCACCGGTTCGTTGATGTTGAAAATGCTCGGTACCACGCTCAGACGCCCAATGGAGCGCAGATGCGCGGAGCGACTACGCAGATAGCAGAACACCAGCCCCATCGTAGCCCCGGAGCCACCAATCACAATGAAGAAGGTCCAGAACGCCTCCATAAAGATGTGCGGCAGCGGCGTGCTTTGTGCCAGCGCGGTCTGGTTCATCCCCAGGTTGGTGAGCCAGAACATCTGCAGCATCCCGGAGACAATCGCCGCCCCGTGAATGCCCGCAAACCACAGCAGGTGCCCAATCAGCACCGCCAGCAGTATCGCCGGCAGCGAGTCCGCCGCTGCCACCAGCGGTTTAAAGATGGCCATGATCGCCTGCGGGATCAGCATGCCAAACTGTGACTGAATAAGCAGGCTCAGCGGATAGAGGGTTAACACCACCACCAGCACCGGGATCAGCAGATCAAAAGAGTTTTTGATCATCGGCGGCACCTGGTCAGGCAGGCGAATACCGATGTTGTGAGCCTTCAGAAAACGCATCATCTCCACACAGTAGATCGCCACCAGAATGGCGGTGAAGATCCCCGTGCCGCCGAGGCTATCCACCGGCAACGCACCTTTGGTTTTTGGCGCGGCAATCAGCAGGAAGGCCATCAGCGACAGCATGGCGCACATGAAGGGATCGAGCTGATGCGACTTAACGTAATGCTTGCCGAGGTTGTAAGCGATAGCGGCACAAATATAGAGGGACATCACGCCCATCGTCATATCGAAGGGGGTGAGGATCTGGCCTTCGAACTGTTTCGCCATATCCAGCCAGGCGCGGGCGAAGCCCAGGGTGGTGTCCGGTGAAAACGGCGGGTAGGCAAACACTAATAAGAACGAGCCGACAATCATAAACGGCATGGCGGAGATAAAGCCGTCGCGGATCGCCATCACGTGACGCTGGGAAGAGATGCGTCCGGCAATGGGGCTGACATAGTTTTCGACAAAGCGGAATATCAGGTTAAACGCAGCATGGTTGGCAGACATAACGGCTCTCCTGTCAGACGATCGGTTCGGGCGCTGTTACGCCGCACGTTGTTCCATATACCACTTTCACCACCTTGCTGGTTCGCATACCAGCGGTACTGCTCAAACGGATAGGTTTCATAATCGACTCTTATTATTGGATACAGGGGAAATGACGTAATCAGTATTAATCTCCGCATCATGGTCTGCAACCGGTTACTGTAACCGGTTTCCGTGATTGTGAAGAGGATCCAGAAATCGCTGATATCAGAAGTGGGTGATTTAGGAAATATTTACAGAGCATAATTTCTTATGACAGATTACGCAGAGTATTTTTCTGGAGGAAACAATGAGTTTGCAGTCTGTGCGCCAGTTTTTTGCTGATCACGCCCCGGATGTTGAAGTCATCGAGCTGGGTCAGAGTACCGCCACCGTTGCGCTGGCGGCCGAAGCGCACAACGTTGCGCCGGGACAGATAGCGAAAACGCTGTCGCTGAAAATTAAAGACGAGGTGATCCTCGTGGTCGCCAAAGGCGATGCGCGCCTTGATAACAAAAAGCTGAAGCAGACGTTTGGCGCAAAAGCCCGGATGCTTAGCAGCGATGAAGTGGTGACAATAACGGGACATCCCGTTGGTGGCGTCTGCCCGTTTGGACTGGAAACGCCGCTGGCGGTTTACTGTGATATTTCGCTCAGGGAGTATGCGGAAGTTCTGCCTGCCGCCGGGGCGATCCACAGCGCGGTGCGCATTTCTCCGGAAAGAATGGCGGAGCTCACACAGGCTACATGGGTGGACGTTTGTCTGTAAGACCCGCGCCAGACATTATTCTGGCGCAGTCTTATATGCCGATTATGAAAAATGCGGAACAATAAAGCGCGGCGCGCGGTGATCCGGTACGGGGAAATGCGTCAGGATATCTGCCGCGTGCAGTAACCCCACGTCAGAACGTACACCAAGCTTAAGCATGGCATTAAACTTATGCGCACGAATGGTTTTGATGTTGCGATCCAGTCGGATGGCGATTTCCGGGATGGAAAAGCCGCACGACATGAACTGCAAAATGGCACGTTCAGTCGGGCTCAGCAAACGCCCACGGTGAATATTCCAGTGATTATTATGGCCGTCATTTACCCGCCGGTTTTCACTCAATAATTTGCTCAGTTGCTCCTGCAGGTCGGCCAGCGGCGCGGATTTCAGAAGGACTCCGTGCAGACGTGACGGCGAAAGCTGATTAATCAGGCTTGCTTCTGACGCATCCGATGCCAGCACAATTCGCTGGATAGCACCGTGAGTGGCTGAAATTTCCTTAATACATACCAGACAGTTACGCCGCTCTTCACGCTCATCAGAGAGCGAATAAATCAAAGACGCGTACGGAACAAAATTAAGTGAGGACTGAAAACTGGCAATATTACTAAACAGATGGACTTCATAACCTTTGAATGCCGGACTGGCAAAAAGATGCTTCAGCCCCATAGCACTCATCATGCACTTTTCGACGATAGCGATATGTCTTTTTGTAGCGCTCTTTTCCATTCGTCTTGCTCTCCATAGGCAGAGAATAAACTCAGCTCTTTCATTCCCTTGGTGCTGTTAATCCACGCATACATTTCGGCGTTACTCGTTAAGGCGAGTCTTCTCATTGCGCTATTTTTTTGCGCGCTTACCGTTTTATTACTCTTTTTGAGCAATGCGGCGATTTGATTAATTCCCCATCCTTTCCCAAGCAAGCGTAATACTTTACGCTCCGAGAACGTCAACATGACATCGTCCTGATTGTCATAAAACTCTTCCGGATCGGGTCTTAATAACGTCTGACTAATACGTTCGGCATGTTCACTGCCGGAACGAACTGCCTTAACCAGGCCTTCGACAGGTTCTGCGTCAGACAGTAACGTACTTTCTGGTCGCATCAGAAGTTCAACGGCAAGAGGATAAAATGCGCGAGAAACCAAAAATATCCAGTGAATATCTCTATACTGATTTTGTAATGCGTAATACTGATTGCAAATATTACGCGGATTATGCTGTTCACCTGAAATATCAACGATGATCACAATGGCGCGACGCAGTTGAAGAAGCGTGAGTTCTTCATGGGAGCGGCAGTATGAACGTTCGTAGTCTGGGAAATAGCGTGACATAATGCTCCCGATACCGGTTTGCATTATGGGTGATTTACCAATTATTATTACGCTTTTACAAGCTATTGTCGGTACTTGTGTTCCGAATCCATTCATACGGCCATTCCGTGTCTTTCATCCAGTTGAAATACCTGATCATTTAAAATGGCGACGTAAAAATGTAATGTTTTTCCTTTTTCGTTAGCTGAGCAAAATGAGAGTGCGATAAGAACCAGCATCACAAATGTATACACCGCCAAAACGGCGTTAATATCGCAAAATAATGACTAAATGTTAACCCTTGCCCCGTGATATTTTCAGAAAGAGTAAATTAGATACTCTAAATATAAATTTAATAAATATAAAAATATAAAAAACATAGAAATTAATAATTAATCATCTGAAAATAACGCCTGGTGACAGCACCAATCTGCTTAAACCTTGATCTGGCCCAGCGCAAGCGCCACAGGGTTGTGTGCTAAAAGTAGACATTCCGGCCATTCAACACCAACTCTCCCTCAGGGCAACAGATGCAGGCAGATCAGTCCCCACAACGCGCCGCCACGCGACTGTGTATTCAGTGCGGCCTTTTTTTATTACAACACGGCGCCGAAAGCGCCCTGGTCGAAGAGCTCTCCACCCGCCTGGGGCTGGCGCTGGGCATGGACAGCGTAGAAAGTTCCATCTCCTCCAACGCCATTGTGCTGACCACCATCAAAGGGGGCCAGTGCCTGACCTCAACGCGAAAAAACCACGATCGCGGGATCAACATGCACGTCGTCACCGAGGTGCAACACATCGTGATCATGGCGGAACACAAGCTGCTGGATATGCAGGGCGTCGAAAAACGCTTTAGCCAGATCAGGCCGTTGCGCTATCCCCGCTGGCTGGTGGTGCTGATGGTGGGCCTCTCCTGCGCCTGCTTCTGCAAGCTCAACAATGGCGGCTGGGACGGCGCCCTGATCACCTTCATCGCCAGTACCCTCGCCATGTACGTACGACAGGTGCTGACAGGCCGGCATCTGCACCCGCAAATTAATTTCTGTATCACCGCGTTCGTCGCAACCACCGTCTCCGGGCTACTGCTGCGACTGCCGGGTTTCGCCACGACACCCACCATCGCCATGGCCGCCAGCGTGCTGCTGCTGGTGCCGGGCTTTCCGCTGATCAATGCCGTGGCGGATATGTTTAAAGGGCACATTAATACCGGCCTGGCACGCTGGGCGATTGCCAGCTTACTGACCCTCGCCACCTGTATCGGGGTGGTGATGGCCATGACCTTATGGGGGCTTCGCGGATGGGCGTAATCGATTTTCTCTGGGCGCTGGCCCAGGACATGATCCTGGCGGCCATTCCGGCGGTGGGGTTTGCCATGGTGTTTAACGTTCCCCGTCGCGCCCTGCCGTGGTGCGCGCTGCTGGGGGCTATCGGCCACGGCTCGCGCATGGCGATGATGACCGCTGGAATGAATATCGAATGGTCGACCTTTATGGCCTCAATGCTGGTCGGCAGCATCGGGATCCAGTGGTCGCGCTGGTATCTGGCGCACCCGAAAGTCTTCACCGTCGCCGCGGTGATCCCGATGTTTCCGGGGATCTCAGCCTATACCGCGATGATTTCGGCGGTGAAGATTAGCCATTTTGGCTACAGCGAAGCGCAGATGATCATGCTGCTGACCAATTTCCTGAAGGCCTCGTCGATTGTCGGCGCCCTCTCAATCGGGCTGTCGATACCCGGACTCTGGCTCTACCGCAAGCGTCCCCGGGTCTGAGAGTTGTGTTCTCCCGCAGCCGTGGCGATAATCCTCTGTTCTCATATGGCTAAGTAAGGAGCGGATGTGGCTAACCCTGGCAGCGAAAACGCAGAAAACAGCGACGGATCCCGCCTGAAAGATAAAATCTTCCTCAGCGCCCTCTCGCTGTTTGCCGAGTACGGGCTTAACGGCGCGCGCATGGAGCAGATTGCCGAGAAAGCGGGCACCACCAAGCGAATGGTGGTGTATCACTTTAAGACCAAAGAGAACCTCTACCTGCTGATACTGGAGTATGTCTACACCCAGATCCGCACCAGTGAAAAGCAGCTCAGTCTGGAGGCGATGCCGCCGGTGGAAGCGCTGGTGCAGCTGGTGGAAACCACCTTTGACTATCACGCCGATCATCCCGACTACATTCGTATCATCTGCATGGAGAACATGCAGCGCGGCCGGTTTATGCAGCAGTCAGCCTTATTGCGCCAGGTCAACCGCAGCGCGCTGGATCTGCTGGAAACCATCCTTAACCGCGGCAAAGAGAAGCAGCTGTTTAATGAGACGGTGAACGCCCGGGATCTGCACCGCCTGATCAGCAGCTTCAGCTTTCACTATGTGGCCAACAGCTACACCTTCACCCTGCTGTTTGAAGACGGGGCCGATGAACAGGCCCAGCGGCAACACTACCGAAAAATGGCGGTTCAGGTTGCCTTGCGTTATACCTGTCCTTAGCTCACTCAACCCTGAGATAAGGAACCAGCCATGTCTTTAGAAAAAGTTGTCTATACCGCCAAAGCCAAAGCCACCGGCGGCCGTGATGGTCGCGCCACCTCGTCCGATGGCGTGCTCGATGTGAAGCTGGGCGTCCCCAAAGAGATGGGCGGCGCGGGCGGTGAAGTCACCAACCCGGAACAGCTGTTTGCGGCGGGCTATTCAGCCTGTTTCCTCGGCGCGATGAAGTTCGTGGCCGGGCGCGACAAAATCACCATGCCGCAGGATGCCTTTATTGAAGGCGAAGTGGGAATTGGGCCGCTGCCAACCGGGTTTGGCATCGAAGCAAAACTGAATATTCACCTGCCGGGGATGGACGCCGCCGAGGCGAAAAAACTGGTCGATGCGGCACACATTGTCTGCCCGTATTCTAACGCCACCCGCAACAATATTGACGTGACGCTGAATATTATCTCCTGACTTTTCAGGGGGTCAGGGAGCGGGTCTCAGACCCCTGCCTGCCCCCTCCTCTCTGTGCTACCATAAGCCCATATCTCGTCCGCAGTAATTCAGTAGAGAAGTGCTATGTCCTCCAGAATCCTGACCACCAGCGTCACTGGCATTGATGCCTTTATGCACGATCCCCGCGGCGTGCTGGCGAATGCGCAAGGCGGTACCGTCGCCGTATTTGCCGATAACGCACCGGCGTTTTATGCGATCACGCCGCAGCGTCTGGCCGAGCTGCTGGAAACGGAAGCGCGCCTGTCGCGCCCGACCAGCGATGTCACTCTGGATACCCAATTCTTCGACGAACCCACCAGCGCGCCGGTTGCGGTGCCGATGGGGAAATTCGCCATGTATAACGGCTGGCAGCCTGACCCCGACTTTCAACGCCAGGCGGCTTTGTGGGGCATCGCCCTCACCCAGCCTGTTGCCCCGGAAGAGCTGGCCGCCTTCACCGCCTACTGGCAGGCGGAAGGGAAAGTGTTTCATCATATCCAGTGGCAGCAAAAGCTGGCGCGCAGCGTGCAGATCAACCGGGCCAGCAACGGCGGTCAGGCCAAACGCGATGTGAATACCTTTTCAGAACCGGATAAACAGATCCCCCACGGATTCCGAGGTGCCAAATGAAAGAGTTCGGCGAACTGATGAAGCGTCTGCAAAAGATGATGCCGGCCAACGTCAAACCGGCCTTTACCACCGGCGAAGAGCTACTGGCGTGGCAAAAAGAGCAGGGAGAAATCCGCGCGGCGGCGCTGGCACGGGAAAACCGCGCCATGAAAATGCAGCGCACCTTTAACCGCTCCGGCATTCGTCCCCTGCATCAGAACTGCTCCTTCGATAACTACAAAGTGGAGAGTCAGGGGCAGCTGAAAGCCCTGCAGCAGGCGCGCCAGTACGTTGAAGAGTTCGACGGCAACATCGCCAGCTTTATCTTCAGCGGCAAGCCGGGCACCGGCAAAAACCATCTCGCGGCGGCCATCTGCAACGAGCTGCTGCTGCGCGGTAAATCGGTGCTGATTATCACCGTGGCCGACATCATGTCAGCCATGAAGGATACCTTCAGCAACCGGGAGACCAGCGAGGAGCAGCTGCTTAACGATCTCAGCAACGTCGACCTGCTGGTGATTGACGAGATCGGCGTGCAGACCGAATCGCGCTATGAAAAAGTGATCATCAACCAGATCGTCGATCGCCGCTCCTCTTCCAAGCGCCCGACCGGCATGCTCACCAACCATAACGTTGATGAAATGACGCGTCTGCTGGGCGAGCGGGTGATGGATCGCATGAAGCTCGGCAACAGCCTGTATGTGATTTTTGACTGGGAAAGCTATCGCAGCCGCGTTACCGGTAAAGAGTATTAGGATTGTTTACCGCGAAGCGCACAAGCATGAGGTTTATACTGGCTGCCATTCCGCCCGACGGGCAATCGACAGAGCATGCTTTATGAAAACACATTTTCTTCTCAGCGCCGCAGTCAGCGCCCTTCTGATGACGGGTGCAGCACAAGCAGCCTCCTCCTGGCAGGACACGCTTAACAGCGCCGCCAGCCAGCTTAGCGCGGGCAGCACCTCTTCCCAGAGCGGCGGCCTCTCCGCTTCCGCATTGACCGGTCTGCTGGGCAGCGGCACCGAGTCGCTCTCCGCCAGCAACATGAATAACGCCGCCGGGATCCTCGAGTACTGCGCCAAAGAGAAGCTGGCCTCGATGACCGATGCCACCAATATTAAAAACCAGGTGCTGGGGAAACTGGGTATCGATACCCCGCAAGAGCAGCAGCAGGACACCAACTATCTGGAGGGCATCCAGGGTCTGCTGAATGCCAATAACGGCGAGCAGCTGAATCTGGAAACCATCGGTAACTCACCGCTGGCGAAAAAGGTCAAAGCCCAGGCCTGTGATTTTGTCCTGAAACAGGGCATGAGCTTTATCTCCTGATCCCCGAAACGCCGCGACTCTTGCCGCGGCGTTTACCCCCATCCCCCGCAGAAAGCGACCCCGGTCAAACATTCGATTTTCTAAACCAAATCCTAACAACAGCACAATTACGTGACACTACAATTGCAGCTTGATGGCATCGCCATTACATTGGATCACCCAAAAATTAAACAGTTAATCCGCTGATCTGCGGATGCCTTTGTTGAGGATAAGCTGTTGTCAGAGTTTATTTCTGTTGCCCTGTTTCTCGCCTCGGTCGTTATCTATTCCCGCAAAGCGGGTCGTAACACCTGGTGGTTTGCCGTCACCCTTATGGTGCTGGGGCTTTTTGTCGTTTTAAACATTACCCTCTACGCCAGTGATTACTTTACCGGTGATGGCATTAACGATGCCGTTCTCTACACCCTGACCAACAGCCTGACCGGCGCTGGGGTTAGTAAGTACATACTTCCTGGTGTGGGCATCGTGGTAGCGCTGGTGACGGTGTTCGGCCTGCTGGGCTGGATCCTGCGCCGCCGTCGCCATCATCCGCACCATCTCGGCTACAGCCTTCTGGCGCTGGTGCTGGCCCTCGCCTCGGTGGACGCCAGCCCGGCGTTTCACCAGATCACCGAGCTGGTGAAATCGCAGTCCCGCGATGGCGATCCGGACTTTGCGGCGTATTACAAAGAGCCGGGTAAAACCATTCCCAATCCGAAGCTCAATCTGGTCTATATCTACGGCGAAAGCCTGGAGCGGACCTATTTTGATAACGACGCCTTCCCGGATCTCGCCCCGGAGCTGGGTGCTATCAAGAACGAAGGGATCGATTTCAGCCATACCGCGCAGCTGCCCGGCACCGACTACACCATCGCCGGGATGGTCGCCTCCCAGTGCGGTATTCCGCTGTTCGCCCCGTTTGAAGGCAACGCCTCCGCGTCGGTGTCCAGCTTCTTCCCGCAGAATATCTGCCTCGGCGATATCCTGAAAAACTCCGGTTATCAGAACTATTTCATGCAGGGCGCCAACCTGCGTTTCGCCGGGAAAGACGTGTTCCTGCAGTCCCACGGCTTTGACCATCTGTATGGCGCAGAAGAGCTGAAAACCACCGTGGCAGACCCTAAGTACCGCAACGACTGGGGCTTCTACGACGATACGGTGCTGGATGAAACCTGGAAAAAATTCGAGGAGCTGTCGAAGTCCGGCAAACGTTTCTCGCTGTTTGCCCTGACGGTGGATACCCACCACCCGGACGGCTTTATCTCCCGCACCTGTCAGCGCAAGCGCTACGCGATTGACGGCAAACCGAACCAGTCGTTCAGCGCGGTGGGCTGCAGCCAGGAGCATATCGCGGCGCTGATCGAAAAAATCAAAGCCTCGCCATACTTTAAAAACACGGTGATTGTGGTCTCTTCCGACCATCTGGCGATGAAAAACACCGCCTGGGATGCGCTGAACAAACTCGATCGCAGCAACCTGTTCTTTATTCTGCGTGGCGATAAGCCCCAGCAGGAGGTGATGGCGGTGAAGCGCAACACCATGGATAACGGCGCCACGGTGCTGGATATCCTCGGCGGGGATAACTTTATCGGCCTCGGGCGCAGTAGCCTCTCCGGGCAGTCGCTCTCCGAAGTGTTCCTTAACATGAAGGAAAAGGTGCTGGCGTGGAAACCGGACGTGATCCGTCTGTGGAACTTCCCGAAAGAGCTGAAAGACTTCACCATCGACAGCCAGAAAAACATGATGGCCTTCTCTGGCAGCCATTTCCGTCTGCCGCTGCTGCTGCGCGTCTCCGATAAGCGGGTCGAACCGCTGCCGGAAAGCGAGTACTCCGCTCCGCTGCGCTATCAGCTGGCGGACTTTGCCCCGCGGGACAACTTCGTCTGGGTCGATCGCTGCTACAAGATGGGCCAGCTGTGGTCGCAGCCGCTGGCGCTTTCCACCGACTGGTGCGTTTCTCAGGGCCAGCTGGGCGGCGAGCAGACCGTGCAGCACGTCGATAAAGCGCAGTGGAAAGGCAAGACGGCGTTTAAGGATACGGTGATCAGCACCGATCGCTATCAGCGTAACGTCGAGTTGTTGAAAGTGTCCGACAACGATATCCGCTACAAGGCCGACAGCTTTGTCTTTAACGTGGCCGGCGCGCCAGAAGAGGTGAAGCAGTTCAGCGGGATTTCACGTCCGGAAACCTGGGGCCGCTGGTCCAACGCCCAGTTGGGCAATGAGGTGAAGATCGAATACAACCAGCCGCTGCCGGCGAAATTCGATCTGGTGATCACCGCCAAAGCCTGGGGGCCGAACGTCAACAAGCCGATCCCGGTGCGCATTGGCGATAAAGAACAGACCCTGACGCTGGGTCATGACGTCACCACCACCACGCTGCATTTCGACAACCCGTCGCGCAGCAGCACGCTGGTGATTGTGCCGCCTGCACCGGAGTCCACCAACGAAGGGAATATTCTCGGCCACTCTCCGCGTCAGCTGGGAATTGGCATGGTGGAGATCAAAGTGGTTAACGCCGAAGGGTAATGAGCATCGCCCGGCGGCGCTTCGCTTGCGCGGGCCTACAGGGATGATGGCGTGGTTTTGTAGGCCGGGTAAGCGAAGCGCCACCCGGCAAAAATACGCGCGCCCTGCCTGAACAGGGCGCTTTTTACATCAGAAGGTTTCCCAGTTATCACCGCTGTCGGTTACGGCCGCTTTACGCGTCGTGACCGGCGACACCACGGTTTTCACCGCTGCGTTGGCACGGGCTTTCTGCTGCTCCTGCTGAATACGGAACACCGCCACCGCCTGAGTCAGGCGGCTCGCCTGCTCTTCCAGTGCCGCCGCTGCCGCTGCAGATTCCTGCACCAGCGAGGCGTTCTGCTGCGTGACGCGATCCATCTCAGCCACCGCCAGACCCACCTGGTCGATACCGCGGCTCTGCTCGTCAGAGGCAGAGGCGATCTCGCCCATGATGTCGGTCACGCGGGTCACCGCGCTGACGATTTCACCCATGGTCTCACCGGCGCTTTCTACCAGCGTGGAACCCAGCTCAACGCGACCTACAGAGTCTTCGATCAGGCTCTTAATTTCGCGTGCCGCCTGGGCACTGCGCTGGGCCAGGTTACGCACTTCACCCGCCACCACCGCAAAACCACGACCCTGCTCACCGGCACGCGCTGCTTCTACCGCCGCGTTCAGTGCCAGAATGTTGGTCTGGAAGGCAATACCGTCGATCACGCTGATGATGTCGGCAATCTTCTGCGAACTGCCGGCGATGTCACGCATGGTTTGCACCACGTTATCCACCACTTTACCGCCCTTCTGCGCGGTCTCGGACGCGCTCAGCGCCAGATGGCTCGCCTGACGGGCGTTTTCGGCGTTCTGCTTCACGGTGGCGGTCAGCTCTTCCATGCTCGCAGCGGTCTCTTCCAGCGAGGCCGCCTGCTGCTCGGTACGGGAGGAGAGATCGTTGTTACCCATGGAGATTTCGCTTGCGCCGCTGTAGATGGCGTTCGCGCCATTACGCACGTCGCCCACGGTACGCATCAGTTCAGCCTGCATATGACGCAGCGTATCGGCCAGCTGGCCCATCTCGTTAGAGCCGTCAACTTCGATGCGTTTCACCAGATCGCCGCTGGCGATGTGGCGAATGCTGTCGGTCAGGCGGTTCAGCGGAGAGATCAGCGAGTGACGGATACCCAGCCAGACGCCGACGATCACCACCAGCACCAGGATCAGCACGCTTAACAGGATCCAGATAGCCTGGCTGTAGGAGCTGTTGCTGTCATCCACGGCGGTCTGATACAGATGATCGTTCTGCTGCAGATAGTTCACGTACTGCTTCTCAAAGCCGTCCTGGTAGCTCTGGGTCGGCTGATCGAAGAACTCGTTGATCTTGCCAGCACCCAGGAGCTGGATCAGTTCGGCCAGCGCACCGTGATAGATATCATAGTTGCGTTTGATTTCCAGCGCGGCGCCTTCACTCTGGCGCGGGTCGCGCGGCAGAGCTTCGTAATCCGCCCAGTTCTTTTCCGCCTGCTTCAGGGAAGCCGCCGCAATCTGCATCAGATCGTTTACGGTCGCGCCGCTACCGATGTTGTTCTGATCCATCATGTAGCGGATGCCCGCGCGGTTCAGGGTGTTACGGGTTTGCAGCAACGCTACCCAGCTGCCGTTAAGCGTGGACTGTTGCTGACGAATGGTTTGCAGGACGGTGAAGTTTTCTTTGTCATGCTTCAGGGCATTAAAGAAAAGACCACCGGATGTGAGCTGTAAAAGGCCAAAAATAACTAAGACCAGCAATAAGCTGGTAACAATTTTGATACGTTTTAACATGATTTCTCTTTCCCACCAGACTGGTACAGAATTTTCGGCCTGAAACAGGAAAACTTTACGGAAATTGTGTTGATGACCGCAGCGATCTACTCCTCTTCTTCTGGCATCCCCGTTCCGTCACCCAGAGCAATAAACTCCTGCAGCAGCGCCGTCAGCTGCTGCATTTTCTCCGGCGTGTATTGCGCCTCAATCCGCTGATAGGCCTCTTCCACCTGCGCCTGGGCGCGTTCATACAGCGCGTTACCCTCGCTGGTAAGCGACACGTACAGCTTGCGCTGGTCGTTGAGCGGCTTTAAGCGCAGCACCAGCCCGTCACGCTCCATCCGCGTGAGAATGCCGGTCAGGCTCGGGCGCAGAATGCAGGTGCGAAACGCCAGGTCGTGAAAATCCATCGACGGATGTTCCGCCAGCACGCGCACGATCCGCCACTGCTGCTCCGTCAGATTCTGCTGCTTAATAATCGGGCGAAAAAAGGTCATCGCGGTTTCCCGCGCCTGGAGTAGTGCGATAGTTAACGAATCGTGCATGGCGCTCCCACCTCAACATCATTAATAACGAAACAATCAATGCATAATGCTGCATCTGCACGCCAGCGGCGCGACTGAAAAGTCTAACAGATATCACATTAAAAAATTAACTTACTGATATATAACACTAATTATATATACATGTAAATTTATTGTTATCACTATCACAAATTATTTACTTCTGTTTGCCAAACGCACACCGGAGGTCTAAAACCTATTCATTAACATATTAATGAACTCAAAACCCGGTAAGCGGGCCAGAGGAGAAAGGAATGAAAGGTACTGTTTTCGCGGTGGCACTCAATCACCGCAGCCAGCTCGACGCCTGGCGCGACGCATTTAACCAGCCCCCTTACAACACGCCGCCGAAAACCGCCGTCTGGTTTATCAAACCGCGCAACACCCTGATCCGCTCCGGCGATACCATCCCGCATCCGGAAGGAGAACAGGTGCTGAGCGGCGCCACGGTAGCGCTGATTGTGGGCAAAACCGCGACAAAAATCCGCCCGGAAGAGGCGGCGGAATACATCGCCGGCTACGCCCTCGCAAACGAAGTGAGCCTGCCGGAAGAGAGCTTCTACCGCCCGGCGATCAAAGCCAAATGCCGGGACGGTTTTTGCCCCGTAGGCGAGATGGCGACGATAAACAGCGTCGATAACCTGAACATCACCACCGAGATCAACGGCCGGGAAGTGGATCGCTGGAACACCGCCGATCTGCAACGCAACGCCGCCACCCTGCTGAGCGAGCTGAGCGCCTTCGCCACCCTGAACCCCGGCGACGCCATTCTGCTGGGCACCCCGCAGTCCCGCGTGGCCCTGCACCCGGGCGACAGCGTACGCGTGCTGGCCGCAGGCCTGCCGACCCTGGAAAACAGCGTGATCAACGCCCGCGAGCTGCCGGAAAACCGCACCTTTGCCTGGCCGCTCTCCACCAGCGGCACCTTGTTTGCCCTGGGGCTGAACTACGCCGATCACGCCAGCGAGCTGGACTTTAAGCCGCCTACCGAGCCGCTGGTATTTATCAAAGCGCCAAACACCTTTAACGAACATAACCAGACCTCGGTGCGCCCGGACAACGTCGAGTACATGCACTACGAAGCCGAGCTGGTGGTGGTGATCGGCAAAACCGCCCGCAACGTCTCTGAGGCCGACGCCATGGACTATGTGGCGGGCTACACGGTCTGTAACGACTATGCGATCCGCGACTATCTGGAGAATTACTACCGCCCCAACCTGCGGGTAAAAAGCCGCGACGGCCTGACGCCCATCGGCCCGGATATCGTGGATAAATCGGCGATTGCCGACCCGCACAACCTCACCCTGCGCACCTGGGTCAACGGCGAACTGCGCCAGCAGGGCAGCACCCGGGATCTGATCTTCAGCGTCCCGTTCCTGATCGCGTACCTGAGTGAATTTATGACCCTGCAGCCGGGGGACATGATCGCCACCGGCACGCCGAAAGGGCTGGCCGACGTACGCCCGGGGGATGAAGTGGTAGTGGAAGTGGAAGGCGTTGGCCGTCAGGTCAACCGGATTGTCAGCGAGGAGACACGGTAATGAAGAAGATTAACCACTGGATCAACGGTAAAAACGTAGCGGGTAACGACTACTTCCACACCACCAACCCGGCCACCGGCGAGGTGCTGGCGGAAGTGGCCTCCGGCGGCGAAGCCGAGATAAACCAGGCGGTAGAGGCGGCGAAAGCGGCGTTCCCGAAATGGGCCAACCTGCCGATGAAGGAGCGCGCGCGCCTGATGCGCCGTCTGGGCGATCTGATTGACCAGAACGTGCCGGAGATCGCCGCCATGGAGACCGCCGACACCGGCCTGCCGATCCACCAGACCAAAAACGTGCTGATCCCGCGCGCCTCGCACAACTTCGAGTTTTTTGCCGAAGTGTGCCAGCAGATGAACGGCAAGACCTACCCGGTCGATGACAAGATGCTGAACTACACCCTGGTGCAGCCGGTGGGGGTTTGCGCCCTTGTGTCGCCGTGGAACGTGCCCTTTATGACCGCCACCTGGAAGGTTGCGCCCTGCCTGGCGCTGGGCAACACCGCGGTACTGAAGATGTCGGAACTCTCGCCGCTGACCGCCGACCGTCTGGGGGAGCTGGCGCTGGAAGCCGGCATTCCGGCGGGCGTGCTGAACGTGGTGCAGGGCTATGGCGCGACGGCGGGCGACGCGCTGGTGCGCCATCATGACGTGCGCGCCGTGTCGTTCACCGGCGGCACCGCCACCGGACGGCGCATCATGCAGAGCGCCGGACTGAAAAAATACTCGATGGAGCTGGGCGGTAAATCGCCGGTACTGGTGTTTGAAGATGCCGACATCGAACGCGCCCTGGATGCCGCCCTGTTCACCATCTTCTCCATCAACGGCGAACGCTGCACCGCAGGCTCGCGCATCTTTATTCAGCAGAGCATCTACCCGGAATTCGTCAAGCGCTTTGCCGAACGCGCCAACCGCCTGCGGGTGGGCGATCCGACCGATCCGAACACCCAGGTCGGGGCGCTTATCAGCCAACAGCACTGGGAGAAAGTCTCCGGCTATATCCGTCTCGGCATTGAAGAGGGCGCCACCCTGCTGGCGGGCGGCCCGGACAAACCATCCGATCTGCCTGCGCACCTGAAAAACGGCCACTTCCTGCGCCCGACGGTGCTGGCGGATGTCGACAACCGCATGCGCGTCGCCCAGGAAGAGATCTTCGGGCCGGTGGCCTGCCTGCTGCCGTTTAAGGATGAAGCCGAAGGGCTGCGTCTGGCTAACGACGTGGAATACGGCCTGGCGTCGTACATCTGGACCCAGGACATCAGCAAAGTGCTGCGTCTGGCGCGCAACATCGAAGCGGGCATGGTGTTTGTGAACACCCAGAACGTGCGCGATCTGCGTCAGCCGTTTGGCGGCGTGAAGGCCTCGGGTACCGGCCGCGAAGGCGGTGAGTACAGCTTTGAGGTGTTCGCCGAGATGAAAAACGTCTGTATCTCGATGGGCGACCATCCGATCCCAAAATGGGGGGTGTGAAATGGGCAAGTTAGCGTTAGCAGCAAAAATCACGCACGTTCCGTCGATGTATCTCTCTGAGATACCTGGCAAAAACTTTGGCTGCCGTCAGGGGGCTATCGACGGGCATAAAGAGATCGGCAGGCGCTGTCGCGAGATGGGCGTTGATACCATCATCGTGTTCGATACCCACTGGCTGGTGAACAGCGCCTATCACATCAACTGTGCGGATCATTTTAAAGGCGTCTACACCAGCAACGAGCTGCCGCACTTTATCCGCGACATGACCTACGACTACGACGGCAACCCGGCGCTGGGCCAGCTGATCGCCGACGAAGCGGTGGCAAAGGGCGTGCGCGCCAAAGCGCATAACATCCCGAGCCTGAAGCTGGAGTACGGCACCCTGGTGCCGATGCGCTACATGAACGCGGATAAGCACTTCAAAGTGGTGTCGATCTCCGCCTTCTGCACCGTGCATGACTTTGCCGACAGCCGCAGGCTGGGCGAGGCCATCGTCAGCGCCATCGAAAAATATGACGGCACCGTGGCGGTGCTCGCCAGCGGCTCGCTGTCGCACCGCTTTATTGACGACCAGCGCGCCGAAGAGGGGATGAACAGCTACACCCGCGAGTTCGACCGGCAGATGGACGAGCGCGTGGTGAAGCTGTGGCGCGAAGGCCAGTTCAAAGAGTTTTGCAGCATGCTGCCGGAGTACGCAGACTACTGCTACGGCGAGGGCAACATGCACGACACGGTGATGCTGCTGGGCATGCTCGGCTGGGACAAATACGACGGCAAGGTGGAGTTTCTCACCGAGCTGTTCCCGAGCTCCGGCACCGGCCAGGTTAACGCCGTCTTCCCTCTGCCCGCATAAGGACGCCCCATGCCGCACTTTATTGTCGAATGTACCGAGAACATCCGCGACCAGGCGGACCTGCCGGGCCTGTTTGCTCAGGTCAATGAGGCGCTGGCAGCCACCGGGATCTTCCCCCTCGGCGGCATCCGCAGCCGTGCGCACTGGGTGGATACCTGGCAGATGGCCGACGGCAAGCACGACTACGCGTTTGTGCATATGACGCTGAAAATCGGCACCGGCCGCAGCCTGGAGAGCCGTCAGCAGGTGGGCGAGATGCTTTTTGGGTTGATTAAAGACCATTTCGCCGGGCTGATGGCGGCGCGCTATCTGGCGCTGTCGTTTGAGATCGAAGAGCTGCACCCGACGCTGAACTTCAAGCAGAACAACGTGCACGCCTTGTTTAAGTAGCCGTCTGCTTGCCCCTCACCCTGACCCTCTCCCCACAGGGGAGAGGGGATAATACCGTCACAGGATACCGCCATGCTCGATAAACACACCCATACCCTGATTGCCCATCGCCTGCATCAGGCGGAACAGACCCGGGAGCAGATCCGTGCGATCTCGCTGGACTACCCGTCCATCACCATCGAGGATGCCTACGCCGTCCAGCGCGAATGGGTGAACCTGAAGATCGCCGAAGGCCGCGTGCTCAAGGGCCACAAAATCGGCCTGACCTCGAAAGCGATGCAGGCCAGCTCGCAGATCAGCGAGCCTGACTACGGTGCCCTGCTCGACGACATGTTCTTTCACGACGGCAGCGATATCCCCACCGACCGCTTTATCGTCCCGCGCATTGAAGTGGAGCTGGCCTTCGTGCTGGCCAAACCCCTGCGCGGCCCGAACTGCACGATGTTCGACGTCTACAACGCCACGGATTACGTGATCCCGGCGCTGGAGCTGATCGACGCCCGCTGCCACAACATCGACCCGGAAACCCAGCGCCCGCGCAAGGTGTTCGACACCATCTCCGATAACGCCGCCAACGCCGGGGTGATCCTCGGCGGTCGCCCGATCCGCCCTGACGAGCTGGATCTGCGCTGGATCTCCGCCCTGCTCTACCGCAACGGCGTGATCGAGGAGACCGGCGTCGCCGCAGGTGTGCTGAACCACCCGGCGAACGGCGTGGCGTGGCTGGCGAACAAGCTGGCACCCTACGACGTGCAGCTGGAACCCGGCCAGATCATCCTCGGCGGCTCCTTTACCCGTCCGGTGGCGGCGAGCAAGGGCGACACCTTCCACGTCGATTACGGCAACATGGGCTCCATCAGCTGCCGCTTTGTCTAAGGAGAAGCGCATGGAAAACAGATTCAAAGACGCGCTGAAAGCGGGCAAACCGCAGATCGGCTTATGGCTGGGGCTCACCAGCAGCTACAGCGCCGAACTGCTGGCCGGAGCCGGTTTCGACTGGCTGCTGATCGACGGCGAGCATGCGCCCAACAGCGTGCAGACCGTTCTGACCCAACTGCAGGCTATCGCCCCCTACCCCAGCCAGCCGGTGGTGCGCCCGTCGTGGAACGATCCGGTGCAGATCAAACAATTGCTGGACGTCGGGGCGCAAACCCTGCTGCTGCCGATGGTGCAAAATGCCGACGAAGCGCGGCTGGCGGTGCGCTCGACCCGTTATCCTCCCGCGGGCATTCGCGGCGTCGGCAGCGCTCTGGCCCGCGCCTCGCGCTGGAACCGCGTCCCGGATTACCTGCAACAGGCCAACGACGCCATGTGCGTGCTGGTGCAAATTGAAACCCGTGAGGCACTGAAAAATCTGCCGCAGATCCTGGATGTCGAAGGGGTGGACGGCGTCTTTATCGGCCCGGCGGATCTCAGCGCCGACATGGGCTTTGCCGGTAATCCGCAGCACCCGGAGGTGCAGGCCGCCATTGAACAGGCCATCGCGCAGATCCGTGCTGCGGGCAAAGCGCCCGGCATCCTGATGGCCAACGAACAGCTGGCCCGTCGCTACCTTGAACTCGGGGCGCTGTTTGTCGCCGTCGGCGTGGACACCACCCTGCTCGCCCGCGGCGCCGAAGCCCTGGCAGCACGTTTTATCGATAACCCAGTTACGTCAGTTAATAACAATAAATCCGTCTACTAAACGTAAGATCTGGAGCGCACCATGACGACCCTACAAACACAAGACAGTAAAGCCGTTGAACATCGCGTGATCAATAAGCTGTTTCGTCGCTTGATCGTGTTTCTCTTTATCCTGTTTGTCTTTTCGTTTCTCGACCGCATCAACATCGGCTTCGCCGGGCTGACGATGGGCAAAGATCTGGGCCTCACCTCCACCATGTTTGGCCTGGCCGCGACGCTGTTTTACGTCACTTACGTGCTGTGCGGGATCCCCAGCAACATCATGCTGGCGAAGATCGGCGCCCGCCGCTGGATCGCCGGGATCATGGTGGTGTGGGGCATCGCCTCCACCTGCACCATGTTCGCCACCAGCCCGCAAACGCTCTACGTTCTGCGCATGCTGGTGGGCATTGCCGAAGCCGGTTTCCTGCCGGGGATCCTGGTTTATCTCACCTGGTGGTTCCCCGCCTATCACCGCGCCCGCGCCAACGCGCTGTTTATGATCGCCATGCCGGTGACCATGATGCTGGGCTCGATCCTCTCGGGCTACATTCTGGCGATGGACGGCCTGTGGAACCTGAAGGGCTGGCAGTGGCTGTTCCTGCTGGAGGGGCTGCCGTCGGTGGTGCTCGGCGTGGTGACCTGGTTCTTCCTGAACGACACGCCGGATCAGGCCACCTGGCTTGACGATGAAGAGAAGCAGACCCTGAAGACGATGATCGCCCGGGAGCAGGAGAACGCCATTGCCCACGCCGCGACACCGCGCTCGACGCTTCGCGAGGTATTGACCCCGGCGGTGCTGCTCTACACCCTGGCCTACTTCTGCCTGACCAACACCCTGAGCGCCATCAACATCTGGACGCCGCAGATCCTGCAGAGCTTTAACACCGGCAGCAGCAATATCGTGATTGGCCTGCTGGCGGCAATCCCGCAGTTTTGCACCATCCTCGGGATGATCTGGTGGAGCCGCCGCTCCGACAGGCTGAAAGAGCGAAAAAAGCACACCATCCTGCCGTATCTGTTCGCGGCGGCGGGATGGCTGCTGGCGTCGGCGACCGATCACAGCCTGATCCAGCTGCTTGGCATCATCATGGCCTCAACCGGGTCATTTACCGCCATGGCGATCTTCTGGACCACCCCGGATCAGGTTATTAGCCTGCAGTCCCGGGCGGTGGCGCTGGCGGTGATCAACGCCATCGGCAACGTCGGCTCCGCCGTCAGCCCGCTGCTGATCGGCATTCTGCGCGACGCCACCGGCAGCTTCAGCTCCGGGTTGTGGTTCGTGGCCGGGCTGCTGGTGGTGGGAGCGCTGGTGCTGACGCGTATTCCAATGACCCGGCAGGAGAGCCGGGAAACCGTGCCGGACATGGCGACGCAGAAGATCCACTGAGGAGCAGCTATGTGCCAGAGCCCGATTGCCAATATCGACATCAGCAAAGAGTACGACGAGAGTCTGGGTACTGACGATGTGCACTACCAGTCCTTTGCCCGCATGGCGGCCTTTTTTGGCCGCGATATGCAGGCCCATCGCCACGACCACTATTTTCAGATGCACTTTCTTGATACCGGGCAGATCGAGCTCCAGCTGGACGATCACCGCTACTCGGTGCAGGCCCCGCTGTTTGTCCTGACCCCGCCGTCGGTGCCGCACGCGTTTTTCACCGAATCGGACAGCGACGGGCACGTGCTGACGGTACACGAAGATCTCATCTGGCCGCTGCTGGAAGTGCTCTACCCCGGGACCCGGGAGACCTTCGGGCTGCCGGGTATGTGCCTGTCACTCGCCGATAAACCGGACGAGCTGGCGGCGCTCAGCCACTACTGGCGGCTGATTGAACGGGAGTCCACCGGGGATCTGCCCGGACGGGAACACACCCTGGTGCTGCTGGCGCAGGCGGTCTTCACCCTGCTGCTGCGCAACGCGAAGCTCGACGATCATGCGGCTAACGGCATGCGCGGCGAGCTGAAGCTGTTTCAGCGTTTCAACCAGATGGTCGACGGGCACTTCCACCAGCACTGGACGGTGCCCGATTACGCCAGCGAGCTGCACCTCACCGAATCGCGCCTGACCGACATCTGCCGCCGCTTTGCCAACCGCCCGCCGAAACGGCTCATCTTCGACCGCCAGTTGCGCGAAGCCAAACGGCTGCTGGTCTTTTCCGACAGCGCGGTGAATGAGATCGCCTGGCAGCTGGGGTTTAAAGACCCGGCCTATTTCGCGCGGTTTTTTAACCGGTTAGTGGGGTGCTCGCCAAGCATGTATCGGGCGCAGAAGGTGCCGGTGTCTTGACTCCTCTGCGGCCTTCTTCCCCGGTGGCGCTACGCTTACCGGGGCTACGAAAATAATTTACGAGCATGCTTCCAGATTCCACCCGGCTGGCTTTAAGCGGACGAAGTCAGTGCTTCATGATGATGCGATGGTTAAACTCCTCAAAGAGGATCCTGCATTTGCACCGATCTACCTTCACCAGGCATTTCTTGAGATTGAAGCCACCGGCGGAATGACGGTTAACGCTAAACGCGTTGCAGCCGTCGCGTCTGCCACTGGATTTCCTGGCTCCCGCATTGCGACAATCTCCGGGCAGCACGCAGTCGTGTAGATTTTCCGAACTGTAGGCCGGGTAAGCGAAGCGCCACCCGGCAGGCAGGCCGCACTGACATGCAGCCTGACAGCCATGATGGACGCCAAATAAGACCGAATAAAAAAGCCCGCATTTTGCGGGCCATCAGCAGGAAGTTAATTACTCTTTCTGGCTAATTTGGCCAGAAACTCAAATGTTGCGACAGAAACTATGCCGACGATGACATTCAGCAACACATAAATATACAGCCAGGCATTTTCCCGGTTGTCAGAGTAGTAATCCGCATACAGAGTGAAATCATCATGATTAAACCGGGTCATAAATCTGGCAATGGGTACTCTCAGGCTTTCAGCCAGTGGATCAAAAATGCCGCTTATCAGGAACAGAAATGTAATTGCCAGAAACAGGAAAATACGAAGCAACCATTTAAGGGGCCTTAACATTACAAACTCCATTTGTATTGCCAATCACGGTAATATCGCCGTAAGCCCACAACTCACTCCCTCCCAAAATTTTATGTTTATGCGCCCGCAGAAGCGCGGCTCTTACGAGGTAAAAATCCACGTTACGGAAGAACGTAACACAACCCTCACTAATTCCTGAGCCGTCCGGGCGGGGCGGATGTAGCCGGAAATGTTTTCGGTTGTAATGGAAAGTACCGACATCAAACCGCATAACATCATCAATCACGCCATCTTTGCGAAAGAGTGCAAACCAGTCGTAATAATTATTGCCAGTGAAGGCATGTTTTAGCCAGGTTTCTGCACGCGAACGCGCCCCGCCTGTTGGCCGGTCAACAATCCAGTAACTACCCGGCGGAACGGCTGCATTTGATAGATACGAGCATTCCGGTTTATTCGCTAACTCACCAAGACCACTAAAAACGGGGAATGACCCCACGCCGCCTACATCGAGACGTGCCACCCGGCCATCATCATAAAGATTATTAAAGTCCAGCCGACAATGGATCATGCCGTCATCCTCTGGTTCCACGAGTCCGTGAATTTGATATTACCGTCGAGATATAGCCAGGTAATTCTCTCGTATGCCAGCGATATTGATTCAGTAGGGTTACTGCTTAAACCAGATGCACTCTTGAAATTATGCATTACCGGTGTTACCGCCACGATTTTCACATTTTCGAGGATAAAGTGCATAAACTCCTCCTCTACACCTGCGTCACTGATGCGATACCATTTAATTATCGCCTTTTGAAGAGGTTCACCGGTCGATACGGCACGGTAAAGAAACGGCGTGGATTTATCAAACTCCTTAGTGACACTTAACTGGTCATGGACGCGAGTACCGGTCAGCCGGCCCATGTTGTAATCGTAGGGAATATGTACACCGTGATTAAAGCTCTGCATTTCTATTGCACCTTCACGGCTCAGGACCTGGCTTCCACCAGGGATAAGCGTACCGGACTGGTTATAAAGCCAGAGATAAGCGGGAACGGCCATAATACTCTCCTTGTTTATTTTATGCTCAATCCTTATTAATCCTTTCTCAAAAAAATATCGTGCTAAATCGTATGGTTATTTTCTGAATTTTTGGCCGTCATCATTCGTTCAGTAGTCCGGTGCAACCCACCCTCAAACCCCACCCCGATCACAATTCTCAAACCCGCCTGAAAAGTACCCGTCGTTGACCCATTCGTCCCTTCACGGCCCGCCTCTCTCACGCTTCAATTAAACAACAAAAACAACACATAAATTTAACAACCCTATTCCGATACGAGGTCCCTATGAAACCTGAAGATTTCCGCGCGAGCACCCAACGTCCGTTAACCGGCGAAGAGTATCTGAAGAGCCTGCAGGATGGCCGTGAGATCTACATCTACGGCGAGCGCGTGAAAGATGTGACCACCCATCCGGCGTTTCGCAATGCGGCGGCCTCGGTCGCGCAGCTATACGATGCGCTGCACAAACCTGATATGCAGGACACGCTGTGCTGGAACACCGATACCGGCAGCGGCGGTTACACCCATAAGTTCTTCCGCGTGGCGAAAAGTGCCAGCGATCTGCGCCAGCAGCGCGACGCCATCGCCGAGTGGTCCCGCCTGAGCTACGGCTGGATGGGACGCACCCCGGACTACAAAGCCGCCTTCGGCTGTGCGCTGGGCGCTAACCCGGCGTTTTATGGTCAGTTCGAGCAGAATGCCCGGAACTGGTACACCCGCATTCAGGAAACCGGCTTGTACTTTAACCACGCTATCGTCAACCCGCCGATCGATCGTCACAAACCGGCCGACGAAGTGAAAGACGTCTACATCAAGCTGGAAAAAGAGACCGACGCGGGGATCATCGTCAGCGGCGCAAAAGTAGTTGCCACTAACTCGGCGCTGACCCACTACAACATGATCGGCTTTGGCTCGGCGCAGGTCATGGGCGATAACCCCGACTTCGCTTTAATGTTTGTCGCACCGATGGATGCCGAAGGGGTGAAGCTGATCTCCCGCGCCTCTTACGAACTGGTGGCCGGCGCGACTGGCTCCCCTTACGACTACCCGCTCACCAGCCGCTTTGACGAGAACGATGCGATCCTGGTGATGGATAACGTGCTCATTCCCTGGGAGAACGTGCTGATTTACCGCGACTTCGACCGCTGCCGTCGCTGGACCATGGAGGGCGGTTTCGCCCGCATGTATCCCCTGCAGGCGTGCGTGCGCCTGGCGGTGAAGCTCGACTTCATCACCGGGCTGCTGAAAAAGTCGCTGGAGTGTACCGGCACCGCCGAATTCCGCGGCGTGCAGGCCGATCTGGGCGAAGTGGTGGCCTGGCGCAACATGTTCTGGGCGCTGAGCGACTCCATGTGTTCCGAAGCCACCCCATGGGTCAACGGTGCGTACCTGCCGGACCACGCTGCGCTGCAAACCTACCGCGTGATGGCCCCGATGGCCTACGCGAAGATCAAAAACATTATCGAGCGCAACGTCACCAGCGGCCTGATCTACCTGCCGTCCAGCGCCCGGGATCTGAACAATCCGCAGATCGACAAATATCTGGCGAAATACGTGCGCGGCTCCAACGGCATGGACCACGTCGAGCGCATCAAGATCTTAAAACTGATGTGGGATGCCATCGGCAGCGAGTTCGGCGGTCGCCACGAGCTGTACGAGATCAACTACTCCGGTAGCCAGGATGAGATCCGCCTGCAGTGCCTGCGCCAGGCGCAGACCTCCGGCAACATGGACAAGATGATGGCGATGGTCGACCGCTGCCTGTCTGAGTACGACCAGAACGGCTGGACGGTTCCGCACTTGCACAACAACACCGATATCAACCTGCTGGACAAGCTGCTGAAATAAGGCAGCGGGAGGTAAACATGCAACATGATGAACAACGCCTGCGTTTTCGCGACGCGATGGCCAGCCTCTCTGCGGCGGTCAATGTCATTACCACCGACGGCGAAGCCGGACGCTGTGGCATCACTGCTACCGCCGTCTGCTCGGTAACGGATACCCCACCGTCGGTGATGGTGTGCCTGAATGCCAACAGCGCCATGAACCCGGTTTTCCAGGGGAACGGTAAGCTGTGCATTAACGTGCTCAACCACGAACAGGAGCTGATGGCGCGGCATTTTGCCGGAATGACCGGTATGGCGATGGAGGAGCGGTTCACCCTCTCCTGCTGGCAAAAAGGGGCGCTGGCCCAGCCGGTGTTAAGCGGAGCGCTGGCGAGCCTGGAAGGTGAGATTAGCCAGGTACAGACCATCGGCACCCACCTGGTCTACCTGGTGGCAATCAAAAATATCCACTTAAGTGAGGACGGACACGGGCTGATTTACTTTAAACGCAGATTTCATCCGGTGTTAATTGAGCAAGAATTAACCGTTTAATTCCCTCCCCCAGCCAGCCGCCTTCGCGGCTGGCTATTTTTCATACGATTTAGTTTACCTTAGAAATAATCACTGACATTAATTCTCATAGCCCAATAAGAATTTTCTCGCCCCCACCAGAGTTAATAGGCTTTTGCTATTTTTCCGCGATCGATACGCAAATTGAATGAATTTCAAATGACAGAATCGTCCTAATTATGTAATCTCCGTCACGCAAACATTTTAGTGAATAATAAAAGTCAAATTAGTTGTTGGCTGAATAGTACCCCTGCGTCATTACAATAAAAGCTGCGCAATTTTTAGCCGGAATGGGACTTTTCCGTGCGGTAGCCTACCCTTTTTTTGGATTCTCTTACTTACGCCTGCGTTTTTGCAACTCCTGCGCCTGCAAGATTTCTCCGCTGATTTGCTATTAAAATCAGCCGAATATCATCAAAGTTTTATTTCACATTCCAGTTTTAGAATTGTTGGAAAATATTGATCTTATGAAGAATGCAACTCGCCTTCTGGTGATTTCGCTCGCCCTCATGCTGAGTGGCTGCGCATATTCCCCGAAGCAGGTTGAAGCGTCCCGACCGCTTGTGAATCAGACTGCTTCTACCGACCTCCAGGCTATGGCAGCCAACCTGCAACAACCTCTGAACACGCTGCCGCAGGGCGCATCGCTCAGCGCCAATGGCAATACCTACACTTTAGGCCAGCGCTATGTCTCTGCCCTTGGGCTGGAATGCATTGAACTGCTGCGTAACCGCAACTACAACCAGTCCCAGCGCGGTGTGACCTGCAAGAACGGTGATACCTGGTATCTGGTACCACAGCTGGAACAGGCTTCCGCCAGTAACCTGCTTGCCGTGCAATAATTTTGAAGAGAAATGTTGTGAAGATAACGAATTTACGGCAATTGAGTGCCGTTCTGTTGCTGGCCTGCGTCTCCTGCGCATCTTTAGCCGCCCCCACCCAGCAAGAAGCCCAGGCTTTTGGGATGAACACCCCGGCAGATAACGGCGATGGCCGACTGCAACTTGGCGGCGAGCAGGCGATGAGCGGCCAGGCGAACACCTCCTCCACCACCGGGACTTTCGCGCAGCAAAACCGTCAGGGCATGTTACTGCCGGGCGAGTCCGACGTGCGTAAATTACTCCCGCAGTCCGAGTCCGGCCTGCCCCCTCCTTACGGTGCCAACCTGTTTGCCGGTGGCTATGAAACCGAGCGCAGCGACGGCCTGAACGATAATTACCTGATTGCCCCCGGCGACAAGCTGAATATCTGGATCTGGGGCGCAGTAAATTTCTCCAACGTCGTGACCGTGGATAATCAGGGTAATATTTTCATTCCTGATGTCGGGCCAATTAACGTTAAAAACGTTGCGGCGAGCAAGGTTAATAACTTAGTCACCAGCCATATCAGCGAAGTATTCACCAATAACGTTAATGTTTACGTTAATTTATTGACCGCGACGCCGGTCAGCGTATATGTCACCGGGCCGGTGATCCGCCCTGGACAATATGCCGGACAGTCATCCGACAGCGTTTTATATTTTCTGAAACGCGCGGGAGGGATCGACTCCGACCGCGGAAGCTATCGCCATATTAAAGTATTGCGCCAGAACCGCGTGATCCAGCAGATCGACCTTTACGAGTTTATGCAGCAGGGCAGAATGCCGAAGCTGTCGCTGAAAGATCAGGACGTGATCCTGGTTGAACCGCAGGGGCCGATGATCAACGTGGCGGGGAAAGTGCGTAACCCGTTCCGTTTCGAGCTGAAGAACAGCACCGCGCTGGGCTCTGAACTGATCGACTATGCCCTGCCGCTCGCCAAGGTCAGCCATGTGGGCGTGATTGGCGATCGCTCCAACGGTCCGTTCTCGGTCTATATGCCGTATAAAGATTTCGACCGCATTCAGCTGAGCGACGGCGACAAAGTGCTGTTCAACGACGACATGCATGCGCAGGTGTACGACGTGCAGGTGATGGGCAGCTACCGTGGGCCGTCTTACTTCACCGTGCGTAAAGAGACCCGTCTGCACGATCTGCTGAACCACATCCCGATTGACCCGAACATGGCGGATTACGGCTCGATCTACATCATGCGTAAGAGCGTGGCCGCGCGGCAGAAAGAGATGCTGGAAGACTCCCTCAACCGCCTGGAGCGCAGCGTGTTTACCGCGCCAGCCAGCTCCGACGGTGAAGCCTCCATCCGTACCAAAGAAGCCGAACTGGTGATGCGCTTTGTGGAAAAAGCCCGCAAGATCCAGCCGCTGGGTAAAGTGGTGGTGTCAGATAAGGGCGTGATCGCCAACATCCTGCTGGAACAGGGCGACCAGATTGTGATCCCGAACAAAACCGACCTGATTCAGGTGGGTGGCGAAGTGATGATGCCGCAGGCGGTGGTATTCAACAAAAACGCCAGCCTGGAAGACTACGTGGCCTGGGCAGGCGGCTTTACCGACCGTGCTAACGACAGTCGTATTGCCGTGGTACATGCCAACGGGCTGATGGAGTTTAAAGACGGCGGTGATGTGATGCCGGGCGATCAGATTCTGGTCATGCCGAAAGTGGACAGCAAAATGATGCAGTCCATCAAGGACATCACCCAGGTCATCTATCAGGTTGCCGTGGCGGCCAACGTGGTCCTGAATTAACCCTCAAAGCGGGCTCGCTTTCTCGCGGGCCCGTTCTGTTACATCGGCCTTCTTATGCTTAAACCTGTTCTCAATCAAACGCCCCGCAGCTCGTTCCAGGTGCTGCGCGATGTGACGTTTGGCCTGCTTATTCGTGAACTGAAAACGAGATTTGGGAGTTACCGGCTGGGGTATGCCTGGGCGCTGTTGGATCCGTTGTTGATGATTGGTTTGTTTAGCGCGATTTTTGGGATGCGTAGTCAAAGTGGATTTGGCGGTGTACCTGTGCAGGTCTTCATTACTGCAGGTTATTTGCCATTCATGTTTTTCAACAAAGTAGTCAGCCAGTTGAAGTCGGCGGTTGGTGCCAATATGGGACTATTTTGTTATCGACAGGTGACCCCCTTCGCGACTTTTGTTGCTCGCTTTATTCTCGAAGTCATCATTGGGTTGGTGGTGGGTTGCGTTCTGGTATTAGGATTAATTTGGTTTGGTTTTGATGCTATTCCTAGCGACCCTTTACAAGTAATTATTATCTATTTCCTATTAATGATCTTTTCATTTTCGTTAGGCATCGTTTTTTGCGTGCTAGGCAATTTATTCAAAGAAGCCAATAAGTTTCTCGATTTACTGATGATGCCGCTTATGTTTATCTCATGCGTCATGTATCCCCTTGCAACCGTACCTGCGCAGTTTCAGCATTGGTTCTTGTGGAACCCACTTGTACATGCAGTTGAGCTGATTCGAGCGGGTTGGATTGCCGGTTATACCAGCCCGAATGTCAGTTGGATGTATTTATCCGTGGTTACCTTAGTGTTGCTGACCTTTGCGATGAGTTGCTACCGTCTGAGCCATCGTCGCCTGATTGCCAGCTAAAGCGAATTACGATGATCATTTTAGATAACGTCTCAAAGTATTATCCCACCAAGTTTGGTCGAAACTATGTATTACGCGATGTGAGCATCACACTGCCCCGCGACCGCAATATCGGTATTTTGGGTGCCAACGGAGCTGGTAAATCGACCTTGCTGCGTTTGCTGGGCGGGATGGATACGCCAAGCAAAGGAAAAGTAACACGTCATTGTCGTGTCTCATGGCCACTTGCATTAGGGGGCGGATTTCAGGGAAGTATGACCGGACGCGAAAACACCCGTTTTGTGTGCCGTATACATGGTGTTCGTGATACTCAGGCTATTGAAGAGTGGGTAAAAGAGTTTTCAGAAATCGGTCAGCATTTCGAACTGCCGATTAAAGCCTACTCCAGCGGCATGAAATCAAAATTCTCTTTTGCTGTCAGTATGGCCTTTGATTTTGAAATCTACCTGACCGATGAAATCACCTCCGTAGGTGATGCCCGTTTTAAACAGAAATGCATTGATGTTTTTAACCAAAAACGCGAGACCGCCAGCCTGATTATGGTGTCACACGATATGAAGAATTTACGTCAACAATGTGATATGGGCATTTTGCTACGAAACAGTACCCTTGAGATATTCGACAATATTGACGACGCCATCCGTATTTATCAGAATTTATAACAAGTTAAAATCATGACTCAGCCAATTCGTTCCAACAAATCCTCCGGCTTGATGCGCAAGCTAAATAAATTAAAAACGAAACCAAAACATTTTATTGTCGATTCTAAAGGTTATCGCCTTGCCCAGCACTCCTGGAAACAGAGCCTCAAACTTGGTAGCTTCCAGTGGGTAGTGGCCTGCTTTGCTATCGCAGTTATCTATTTTGGATTTATTGCTTCAGATCGTTATGTGAGCCGGGCAGAGTTAGTAGTTAAGCAAGCAGACCAGATTAAAATGTTGCCTGATGCCCTATCGATGTTAGGGCTGGGCGGCAACAATCATCAGGATGTGCTGCTGATTCAGGACTATCTTAAATCTGCCGATCTTCTTAACAAGCTAGATAAAGAGCTAGGTCTGAAAGCTCATTATCAAAGCCACAAAGTCGATTACTTCTCTCGCCTTCCAGACAATGTCAGCCGCGAAGAATTTCTTAAATACTACCGTGAACATCTTACATTGCGTCTGGATGATATCTCCGGTGTGCTGACGATTGAGCTTCAGGCCTTCGACCCTGCCTATGGGCAAAAAGTGGTTGGAGTAATGCTTAAAGAGTCCGAAGGCTTTATCAATAAACTAGGACACCAGGTCGCACTGGAACAATTGGCCTTTGTTGAAAAAGAAGTTGATCACGCCTATCAACGATTACAGACCGAAAAAGCCAAAGTGCTGGAGTTTCAAAATACCCATCACCTTATTAGTCCAGAATCAACCAGCACGGCCCGCATGGGTGTAGTAAGCCAGATTGAAGCTCAACTAGCACAGCAACAGGCCCAATTAAAACAGCTGCAAAGCTATATGAAATCAACCGCACCTGCTGTTGTTTCCGTTCAGGCTCGAGTCGATGCGTTAACCGAGCAGTTAGCGCAAGAACAAGCCCGACTCACCGGGTCGGATAAAAACTCGATGAATGAAGTGACCGCCAGCTATATGGATGTTCAAACGCAGGCCACACTTGCGGCGGACCTCTATAAAACAGGCCTTATCAGCCTGGAGCAAGCCAGAATTGAAGCGTTCCGCAAACTTAAACACCTGCTGGTTATCAGTCAGCCAACGCTGGCTGAAGATGCCGAATACCCACGTCGCCTTTATAACCTGGCTACCATCGGCGTTCTGCTGTGCCTGTTATACGGTTTGATCGTGATGGGCCTGGCAACTCTGCGAGAGCATCAGGACTAACAACATCCTGTGATTGAGCCAGAACCCAACCAGGGGATCTGGCTCACACGCAACAATCATAAAGTGGTCAACCTGCCGATCACGCTAATTAACCATTGTTCTCATATTGAAGGGATATCCCATGGGCACTCAGCAAAGCAGCCGTTCACAGGCGCGCCTAAAACAAGCATCCGAAAAACAAACAAAAACCGAGCTGGATTTTATTTTTAAGCGCCCTATTTTTTGGCGTCCTTCCTACATTGCGCAATCCGCCTGGTTAGAACATATTCCGTTTGCTTTCTGGTTAATTGACACCCTGCAACCCCGCAAGATTGTTGAGCTGGGTACCCATTACGGCAGCTCCTATTTTTCTTTCTGCCAGGCCGTGACCAAGCTGGATCTCCAGACCCAATGCTATGCGGTAGATACCTGGGGCGGTGATGAACATGCAGGCCAGTATGGCGAAGAGGTTTATCGTCAGGTTTCTGAATACAACCAGCAACATTACTCTGACTTCTCTACCCTCGTACGCAGCACATTCGATCAGGCACTGGAACACTTCCCGCAAGGCAGCATTGATTTGCTGCATATCGATGGCCTGCATACCCTGGAAGCTGTACGTCATGATTTTGAGAGCTGGTTGCCGAAGCTCTCTAATAGAGCCGTTGTCATCATGCATGACACCAACGTACGTGAGCGCGGCTTTGGAGTATTCCAGCTTCTGGATGAGCTTAAGCAGCAGTACCCTCATTTTGAGTTTGCCCATGGGCACGGGCTGGGCGTGATTGGTGTCGGCAGCGAGCAGTCATCAGAGATGATGAGCCTGTATGGTCTCTCAGATAATCCATCTGCTACCAGACAGGTACAGGAAGTCTTCTCTCGTCTGGGTAAAGCCTGTGGTTATAGCTGGGAAAACAGCGAAATAAAGCGCCAGATGGTTGCGCTGCAAGCAAGCCAGCAAGCAGAAACCCAGGATGTGATGGAGCAACAGGCCCTGGAAAGGGGACGTCTGGCGGAACGCATCACCGCTCAGCACCACACCATTAAAGCGCTGGAAGAAAAGCTCGCGCAACAGGCCGATCAAACCACTGAACTCTCCCATCAGAAGCAGCAGGTCAGCGCGTTAACCGCAGAGTTAGAAAAATCCAACCAGCATGCCGCCAAACTGCAAACGACCCTCACCCTTTGTGAACAACAACGAGACGAAGGTCTGGCAAATCAGCAAAACCTGGAAACTCTGCTTGCAGAAACTCGAGAGCAATTTACCCAGGCGGTTGCCGAACGTGACCTGATTGCACAAGAAAAGCACACACTGCAGGAACAACAAACAGAAGCGCAGGAACAGCAGAACGTCCTGCAACAGCAACTGCATGAGCAAACATTGCACCTTAATGAAGAAACTCAGCGTGCCGCGCAACTGACCCTCGCGCTTAATAAAAACAACGTGGTGCTTAGTGAGTATTCACTACAGCTCAGCGCATTGCAGCAGCAGATTGATGAGCTGACTACCGCACTGACTGCAGCACATCAGCAGCAGGATCAACTCAGCCAGACTCTGGCGACCGAAGCCAGCCACTGGCAACAGCAGAAACAAACACTGACTGAAGCGCATGACGAGCTACAGTCTCAGTGCGATGCCCTGACTACCGATCTCGCGGCAAGTCGCGCTGTGCTGGAGCAGTTTGAAGCGGCACAGCAAATATGGCAGACGCGCGAGCAGGAGTTGGATAGCGCCTTAGATGCTCGTGATCGCGAAATTAATCATCTGACCCAGAGCCTCGCAGAAAGCACTCAGACAATTGATAAGCAGAATAATGAGCTTGAGTTGGCCCGTGATGAACTCGCGGTATTGCTGCAGCGACACCATGCAGAACAAGCGGAATCTCAGCAACAGTTGAGCCAGCTAAATCAAAGCCTGAGCGAACGGTTTACTGAGATCGCAACGCTGACCCAATGGCTTGAAGAGCGTGAGCAGACGTCAGTAAATGAACAGAGAAAACTGACAGAAGAGCATCATCAGCAGGTGAGCGATCTGAGACAAACGCTGAGTGAACAGGCTACTGAGATCGCAACACTAACCCGCACCCTGGAAGAGCGTGACCATGCAGCAATTAAAGCGGCTGTAGAATACAACGATCATCAGCAAGCATGGCTTAAAGAGCAAGCCAGCCTGGCCCAGACTAATACAGACCTGCAACAGCAGCTGACGACCCTCAAGCAGCAAGCCACGCAGCAGCAAGCTCAGCTTGGGTCGCGTATTAATGATCTGGTTAAGCAAAACGAAGCGCTGGAATCCAGTGTCAGCGAACGTTTCCGCGAACTGGCAACCATGACACGCCATACCGAGCAATTAACTCGCGAACTGCAACAAAAAGAACAGCAACTCCAGAAAGCAAAAGATCGCGCTCAAAACCTGAAGCAGACCGTGTCCTGGAAACTGACCGCCCCCGTGCGCGCCCTGGGCCGCACATTTAAAGAAAATCCAACAGCTACACCAGCGGTTTCCATGAGCAATGCAGAACGTATTGCGGCATCTGGCCTGTTCGACGAACTCTGGTATTCGCATCGTTATCCGGAAGTTGCGGACTCCGGTCTGTCGGCTCTTGAGCACTTTATCCAGATTGGTGCTGATAAAGGTTATAGCCCGAGTGCTTTATTTGATACGCGCTGGTACTTGCAGACTTATGCGGACGTAGCGCAAGGCTCTATCAATCCATTACTTCATTACATACTGCACGGAAAGGCAGAACAGCGTCATTGCCTGCCAGACAACACGAGAAAATAACAATGACAGTTGAATACAACAAGGACGAGCTGCTCACGCATTTTGATGAGCAATGGTATTTACAGACCTATCGGGACGTAAGCCAGACAGGATTACCTGCCAGAGAGCATTTCAAACGCTATGGTACGCTGCTGGGACGTAAACCCTGTGCTGACTGGGTAATTTCGGCACTAAGTCCAGTGGCACCAGCAGTACATCTGCCATGGATCGCACTGAACCAACTTTCCGTAGATCCTGAGCGCATGCATGGGTGGACTTCAGAAGGGAATGACCCTTATTTCATCCTTGATTTAGAGCACCTGTCTCAAACAGGAAAAGGGTGGTATCAGTTTAACCTGACGCTGGATTGCTCAGGAAAACAAGGGTTAGCCAAGTTCTATCTGGATACCGGAAAAGGATTTAATGAATTTGAAACCGTGACTCTGCCCTACAAAAAAGCAGTAACGGCGAGCCGCCTTTTTTATCTCGATTCTCCGCTTGTTGCGCTGCGCTTTGATCCCCTGGAACAAGAAGGTGCATTCTCAGTCAGTCAGTTCGAAATCATGGCAATCAGCGACAGCCAAATAGAACCTGCATTGCTGGCACGCATCCAGCAGGAACACCAAAGCTATCGTGATATGGAATTGACGAAGATTAAGGAATCTATTTCTTCTGAAAGCGGTAGCCTGTCGATGGATCGCCTGGTGTCCCTCTATAACGAGACCTTTAGTTTCACGCTACCTTCCGTGGACTATGAAGAGTGGATCGAGACCGTCGAAACGCCATCCCTGCCCAATCGGGAAGACGTTGCCGCGATACTGGCGACGATGGCTACACCGCCTGTTATTTCAGTAGTGATGCCTGTCTATAACCCGGCAGAAATCTACTTGCGTGCCTGCTTAGATTCAGTCATTGCACAAAGCTACCCTCATTGGGAGCTGTGCATCGCTGACGACAAATCCCCAAAAGAACATGTCCAGCGGGTGCTGCGTGAATACGAAGCCAAAGATAAGCGTATTAAAGTGGTCTACCGCCAACAGAATGGGCACATTTCAGCAGCGTCTAACAGCGCCCTGGAAATTGCCAAAGGCGATTTTGTGGCGTTACTTGATCACGATGATGCTCTCCCAGAGCATGCCCTACTGTTTATGGCTCAGGCCATTAATGCCCAGCCAGAAACGCAGATTCTTTACAGCGATGAAGACAAACTCAACGGCCGCGGAGAACGTTTTGATCCTCATTTCAAAAGCGACTGGAACCCGGATCTGTTCTTCTCACAAAACTACGTCTCTCACCTTGGGGTTTATCGCCGCAAACTGCTTCAGCAAATCGGTGGATTCCGTCTGGGTGTAGAAGGCAGTCAGGATCAGGATCTGCTGCTGCGTTGCCTGCCGCATGTGCAAGCAGACCAGATCGTGCATATCCCTCGTGTGCTATATCACTGGCGTACCATTGAAGGCTCGACAGCACTGGCTTCAGGCGAGAAAAGCTATACCACCGATGCGGGCATTAAAGCGTTACGCGATTATTTTGCAACCCAGCAACCAGGCGTAGAAGTTGATGCCGGTCTGGTACCAAACACCTATCGGGTACGTTACCCAATACCCGAGCCCGCACCACTGGTTAGCTTGTTAATTCCTACTCGTGACCGTCGTTCACTGACTGAGACGGCAGTGCGCAGTATTCTTGAGAAAAGTACCTATACCAATTTCGAGATTCTTATTTTGGATAACGGCAGCGTCGAAGCCGATACCCTGGAATTTTTCCGTGATATCCAGTTAGAAGATCGTCGCGTTAAAGTGCTGGCGTATGACTTCCCATTTAACTACTCAGCAATTAACAACTTCGGTGCGCGCCATGCTAAAGGTTCCGTTATTGGCTTAGTAAATAATGATGTCGAAGTGATCAACACAGAATGGTTAACCGAAATGGTAAGCCAATGTCTGCGACCTGAAATTGGTTGTGTCGGTGCCAAGCTCTACTACAGCAACGATACAGTACAGCACGGTGGCGTTATCCTTGGAATTGGTGGTGTCGGTGGGCATTCACATAAACACTTCCCTCGCCAGCATCCTGGCTATTTCAGTCGGCTAGTGCTGCCACAATCACTCTCCGCAGTTACAGCAGCTTGTTTGCTGATTCGTAAAGAGATCTTTGATTTAGTTTCTGGCCTCGATGAAGAAAATCTCAAGGTTGCGTTTAACGATGTTGATTTTTGCCTCAAGGTACGTGAAGCCGGGTATCGCAACCTCTGGACGCCTTACGCAGAACTTTATCATTATGAGTCGATAAGTCGTGGCGCAGAAGACTCACCAGAGAAAATTGCCCGATTTGCTCAGGAAGTTAATTTCATGAAAACTAAATGGGGCGCTCATTTAGATATTGATCCTTTCTATAGCCAGAATCTCACAAAAGACAGAGAAGATTTTTCAATTTAAAAGGCCTAGATATGAAACTTTGCATTGCAACGATGATGAAAAATGAAGCCGATTCATTAATTGAATGGATATGTTATCATCTGGCTATTGGAGTCGACTCGTTCATTGTTGCGAACAACGAAAGTTCAGACGCGACGGTAGAAATATTAGAATTACTAAGCGACTTTTGTAACCTTGAATATTTTGATTTTGAAACACCTAAATCATCCAGACCTCAACTACCAGCTTTTAATTACATGCTTGAAAAATACAAGCATCAATGTGACTTAATGGCTTTTATTGATGCTGATGAATTTTTATATCCAACGAATGGCGACGTAAAAATAAACACGCTGATAAACAACATTTTTTCAAATAAAGATGTCGGTGCTTTAGCAGTTAACTGGTGCAATTATGGTTCTAGCAATGCAATATTTAAAGAGCCAGGCCTAGCCATTGAGCGTTTCACACAGCACTCATTAAATGCTTTTTCAGCAAATCATCACTACAAAACAATCTTTAGGGCCAAAGACTCAAGTGGCTTTGTAAATCCACATCATATAAAAACGTCTCAAAAATATGTTGTTTCTGACGGGAGTAAACTAATTAACCATCCTACTTTAGGCATAGGCTTATCTAAAGATGTTAATTGGGAAACAATTAGAATAAACCATTATGTTATAAAATCGCTTCAAGAGTATTTTGTGGGGAAATCTTTAAGAGGAAATGCCTCCACACAAAGACCAGTTGATAGAAAGAGCTATTTCTTAAGTTATGATAGAAATGAAGTTACTGAAAAAGTTAATGATACTATTATTCATAATACGTACCTCAAAATAGCCGAACTAGTTGCATTTTCTAAAATAAAGTTAGGCCACATTCCTTTTTATCTTCAGCACTTTGAAGAATATTTGAATGCTAACTCTTATTTTCATATAGATTTACTTAATGAAAGCACAGTATCTTGCTGGGCCATTAACAAAATCGGAACCAACTATGAATTAGTAATTTATAGTGAAGATGGCGAGAAACGACTGCAACCAAACATCAAAAGGCCTGATGTTGTAAAAGCAATACTAGGTTCGGAAAAAACTGATCGAATGCTTTGTGGTTTTTCGTACAAAATAGACAAGAAAAAAACAAAAAATATAAAAATAACTAATGGCTTTATCGACCATAACATTTATCCAGTTTAAGGTCCATGGTATATAAGCATGCATAATTTAAATGAAGAACTTTATGACAAAAGAAAAAAACAAATACAACCATGGTTGACAATAAATAGCATCAATGAAAGTGATGAACAGGAAAAAATAAAAGAATTATTACGTAAAAAAGCCAATGCAAAAATAGCTGATAATTGTTATATAGCTTCTGATGCAAATATTTTCACTTCAAAATTCTATTTGGGTGAAAACTCTTGGATAGCCTCTGGGTCCATAATCCGTGGTGAAGTATCTATCGGACCACATTGCTCTGTAAATCCAAATGCACACATTGCAGGTAAAGTTGAAATCGGCACAGGATGTAGAATAGCTAGTCTGGTATCCATATATGGTTTCAATCATGGTCACAGCCGTACTGATATCTATATAAAGGATCAACCTTCTACAAGTAAGGGTGTAATTTTGGGTGATGATGTATGGGTTGGAGCAAATGCAATTATCCTTGATGGTTCAAAAATAGGCAGTCATAGTATTGTTGCTGCCGGGGCAGTTGTAACTAAGTCTTTCCCTGAATATTCGATCATTGCAGGAAACCCAGCCAAGCGACTAAAAGATAGAAGGGAACTTCCCTTAGCAAAATTTAGTCTAGAGGATAAAAATTCAGAACTTAGATATCATCTTGATATGAAGTTCAACTCATATATCTCATGTCACGATGGATTTTTCTTACGAGGATGGTTACTCCACCCTGAGCTAAATGATATTTTGGTTAAAACACAATACTCCTCTAACACATTATCAATTAATAAAAAAAGACCAGATGTTGTTAGAACTTTTTTTAAAATGGAAGAAGATAAGCAAGTCTATATAGACTGTGGATTTGAGCATTTATTAGAAGTAAGTGATTTTTATTCATTATATGCTAAAACTCCTAGTGAATTAATTCACATTGCTGATATTGTTATGGAAGATATGATACATGAAGAAAAATAAAATACTGATAACTGGTGCAGCAGGGTTTATTGGTCATGCTCTAAGCAACTATCTTTTAAGAATTGGAAATTACGAAGTAGTAGGTATTGATAATATGAATACTTATTATTCCGTTGAGCTTAAAAAATTAAGATTAGCTACCCTGCAAGGTCATCCTGATTTTGCTTTTTATCAAATGGACATTGCAGACTACCAGTCATTGGATGAACTTTATGAAAAATACCAATTCGACTACGTGGTCAATCTCGCAGCTCAGGCCGGTGTTAGATACTCAATTGAAAACCCTAGGGCTTATACAGAAAGCAATCTGGTCGGTTTTTCAAATATTCTGGAAGCCTGCCGCCATCACAAAATAAAGCATTTGATATTTGCCAGTTCATCAAGCGTGTATGGTCGAAATGAAAAAGTACCTTTCTCTGAAGAAGATCGCGTTGATCTGCCGGTGAGTTACTACGCAGCGACTAAAAAAGCGAATGAAGTAATGGCTGCAAGTTATTCGCATTTATACAATCTACCTGTTTCTGGACTTCGCTTCTTTACAGTATATGGCCCATGGGGACGTCCTGATATGGCACCATGGCTATTCACAGATGCCATTTTGTATAACCGTCCTATTAAAGTTTTCAACAATGGGGATATGCTGCGAGATTTTACTTATATCGATGATATTGTAGAAGGCATAGTCAGATTGATTGACACTCCACCAGGTAAAGACTTGCCATATGAAATTTATAACATCGGTAATAATCGACCTGAAAAACTAGCAGATTTTATTGCAGCGATAGAAAAAGCTTGTGGCATTGAGGCTCAAAAAGTTAATTACCCAATGCAGGATGGCGATGTTCCTGTAACCTACGCTGATACTAGTAAATTAAACCAGGCTGTCGGATTCTCACCTGATACTAACCTTCAATCAGGAATCAATCGCTTCGTCGCCTGGTTCAGGGAATATCATAAATTATAACGATATCTTTATGTATTGGCTGAGATGGCTTTGTCAATATTGTCTTTCAATGGAATGTAATTACTTTATTTAAGCGATCTATAATGAAAATAACTATCGCCGGAACCGGCTATGTCGGTCTTTCCAACGCCGTTCTTTTGGCACAGCACCATCAAGTCATTGCTCTGGACGTAGTACCTGAGAAGGTCGAGCAAATTAACCAACGACAGTCCCCGATTGCAGACAAAGAGCTTGAAGAGTATTTAGCGAATAAACCTCTGAATCTTCGGGCCACGCTGGATAAATTTGAAGCCTACGAAAGCGCCGATTTTGTCATTATCGCCACGCCGACCGACTACGATCCTGAGACCAACTACTTTAATACCAGCACCGTCGAAGCCGTTATTCGTGATGTCATGAGCATTAACTCACATGCGGTTATGGTCATCAAATCCACCATCCCGGTGGGCTTTACTGAACGCATGCGCCAGGAGTTTAATACAGAGAATCTGATTTTCTCTCCTGAGTTCCTGCGTGAAGGTCGCGCTCTGTATGACAACCTGCATCCGTCTCGTATCGTGGTAGGTGAATGCAGCGAGCGTGCACAGCGTTTTGCCGATCTGCTCAAAGAAGGTGCTATCAAGCAGGATGTGCAGGTGCTGCTAACCGGCAGTACTGAAGCCGAAGCAATCAAGCTCTTTGCGAATACCTACCTCGCCATGCGAGTGGCGTATTTCAACGAGCTGGATACTTATGCTCAGTCTCATGGGTTGGATAGCCGTCAGATTATCGAAGGTATCGGTCTGGACCCGCGTATTGGCACGCATTACAACAACCCTTCGTTTGGCTATGGCGGCTACTGTCTGCCTAAAGACACCAAGCAGTTGTTAGCCAACTATCAGGAAGTGCCTAACAACCTGATCCGCGCAATCGTCGATGCGAATACCACTCGTAAGGACTTTATTGCCGACAGCGTCATCGCCCGCCAGCCTAAGGTTGTGGGTATTCACCGTCTGGTCATGAAAGCCGGTTCTGACAACTTCCGCTCCTCCGCGATTCAGGGGATCATGAAGCGTATCAAGGCGAAGGGTATCGAAGTGGTGGTGTTTGAACCCACCATTAAAACCGACAGCTTCTTTAACTCCCGTGTCATTCGCGATCTGAACGAATTTAAAGACATGAGCGACGTGATTCTGTGCAACAGAATGGCAAGCGAGTTAAGTGATGTTAAGGACAAAGTCTACACAAGAGATCTTTTTGGATCTGATTGATTAAAAAGGAAATTACCAGCAAGGAAAGCTGAATTCACAGACTCCGGATTGCATGTTTTAACTGCCCTCGGTTCTGCGAACATTACTGTTCCGCATGATTAAGCATGTATTGGAGCGTTAATCGGGCCTTTTAAATTTCGTTATAGCTATATAATTTAGCTACATACTATGTAAATGGCCCATCCATCCATAACAATACTAATAACAGCTTGAGTGTCGAAACAGAATGACAAACCGTTATACGCTTTCTACAACGTCATTGACTGCCTCAAATGCGCAGTTACGCTGGAATATTGATACCACTTCCAAACAGGAGCCTCTGAACTTACTCAACGGCCGCGTTGAACTCCGTGGCTGGCTACTGGCAGAAGGCGAACGTTCTCCACGTATCGCCATCAAGAATGATTACGCTACCTATAGCTATCCATTCAATGTCAAACGCCCTGATGTAATAGCTGCTATTCTGCAGCAGCCTGAGGATAATCACCCTCGTTTAAGCTGTGGGTTTAGGATCAACGTGCCCTTCTCTTCTAAAATCACCCTCGGACTGGAGTCCGATGGCCTGATTACCTGGCTGACGGAGTTAAATTTCTCCCCAGCCTGATAACTGTTTTACCTTGTGCCAGCTTTCAGGGGTCTGCTGATGCTGGCACGGTATTCCGATAATCGGTTGGATAACAAAGTGAACCTCTATATTGCCGCCATCGTTAAAGATGAATTTGCAGGCCTGCTTGAATGGATAGCGTATCACCGGGTTCTGGGCGTAACCGGATTTATGATTGCCGACAATGGCAGTCGTGACGGAAGCCGCGAGTTGCTCTCTTCCCTGGCGCGTCTTGGGATAGTGACCGTTCTGGACCAACCGGATGTGATTAATCAAAAACCGCAGCTCCCGGCATACGAGCGCATTTTACGTAGCTGCGCCCGCGATATTGACCTGCTGGCCTTTATCGATGCTGATGAATTTTTATTGCCCTTGTCGCCTGATGTAAACCTGGTCGATTTCTTCGCTAAACATTTTAATGACGAAAGCGTCAGCGCTATTGCGCTTAACTGGGCCATTTTTGGTTCCAGCGGCGAACTCTTTGCAGAAGAAGGCCTGGTGACGGAGCGTTTTACACATCGCGCCACTGTGAAATTTAACGTCCACCACAACATGAAAAGCGTGGTGAAACCCGAGCGCGTAAACCATTTTCATAACCCACATTATGCCGATCTGCGCTACGGTCGCTATATCGATGCGCTGGGCAATGACATGGTTTTACACCCAAAACATGGTCTTGGCGTCAGTGCCGAAGTGGTCTGGAACGGCGTGCGGGTCAACCATTACGCGGTCAAATCGCTGGAAGAGTTTTTACTCGGTAAACACCTGCGCGGCAGTGCAGCCTCAGCCAACCGCGTAAAACACAAAGCCTATTTCAAAGCCCACGATCGCAACGACGAGACCTGTCTGCTGGCGGCGGCTCTGGCCCCTAAAGTCAAAGCAGAAATGGCCGCGATACAGGCACAGCTGGATGCCTTGCCAGCAGAAGAGAGCCCACAGAAGAGCGACTCCTGGCTGGCAACGCGCGTCAAAAAATTAATCGGCTAATCTACGTTTTTTCATATTTCGACAGGAGTCAGAAGCGGGTCTCCCCCGCTTCCGGGTAGTGAATCCACTAATGCAAAGCGATTACCACTGGCACCCTCTGGCGCTGCCAGACTCTTCTTTATTGCGCGCGGGCTGGTTCCTGATCCAGGGCACCCTGCGTGCCCGTCAGCCGCGGGGTGAAACCCGCCTGCGCTGGCAGTGTCAGGGTATCTGGCATGAGCAGATCCTCCCCATCACCCGTCGTGGCACCCTGCAGGAGCTGGTCTGGCTGCCGGTGGGTGCCTGTCAGGTGGGGCTGCTCGCCAGCAGCGAAGGGGCAGAATGCCAGCTTAACATTACCCGTTTTGCTCAGGTGTCAGCGGCCAACAGCGTCTGGCGTCGGTTGCGCCGGGTGTGGCCTTTTTATCAGCGTCTGAATGCGCAAAAGCGCCGGCGTCTGGGGCTGTCCTGGCACCTGTGGTTTACCGATTTACAGCAGGCCTACGACCTGGTGGGCAAGATCCGCGACGACAGGCCGCTGCACGCCTATGAACACTGGCTGGCGAATTTCGATATCGTGCAGCCCGGTGAACGCCGTCTGATCGACCGTCTGCTTGCCCGCTGGGGCAACCTGCCGCGCGTCTGCCTGCATCTGGTGAACGGCGGCGATGAGGCGGCACGCCAGCGCACGCTCGCCAGCATCGAAGCGCTCTGTTATCCGGCAACGCATATCACCGTGCTGGAACAGCCCTCTGCTGAAGTCAGGCCAGTGGATGAATGGCAGTGGGCCATTCCGGTGGGGGCGGAACTCGCTCCGGCCGCTCTGGTATGGCTGGCGCACCAGCTGCGCCAGACGCCAGAGGCAAAATGGATCTACGGCGATCACGATCTGCTGGATGAAAAAGGCAAGCGCCACTCGCCGGACTTCAAGCCAGACTGGAACGAAACCCTGCTGCACAGCCAGAACTATATCGGCTGGAGTAGCCTCTGGCGGGAACAGGGCACGTCAGCCATCCCGCAGGACGGAGCCGAAAGCTATCGCGGGTGGCTACAGCTGGCCCACCAGCTTGCCCCTAAAGAGATCGCGCACATCCCTGCCCTGCTGATGCACGTCCCGGACGCGCTTCCTCAACAGGATGGCTATGAAACCCTGGCGAGCCAGCTGCAAAACCTGCCCGTCGGGGTCACGCTGGAGTCGGCTCCGCATGGCATCTGCCGCTGGCGCTGGCCGCTGCCGGAACAGCTTCCGCGGGTATCGGTGATCATTCCCACCCGCAACGGTCTGGCGCACCTTCGCCCATGCATTGAAAGCCTGGTGCAGCACACCTGTTACCCGAACATTGAAATCATGGTGATGGATAACCAGAGCGACGATCCCGATACGCTGGCCTATTTTGAGTGCATTACCCGGGAGTACGGGGTGCGGGTTATCTCCTGGGATCATCCGTTTAACTACTCGGCGATCAACAATGCCGGGGTGCGTGAGGCCACGGGCGAGCTTATCTGCCTGCTCAACAACGACACCGAAGTGATTAACCCCCTGTGGCTGGATGAGATGGTCTCTCACCTGCTGCGTCCGGGCGTCGGCATTGTTGGGGCGCGGCTCTTCTACGGGGATGGCCGCGTTCAGCATGCGGGCGATGCTGTCGGGCCGGGTGGCTGCGCCGATCATTTTCACAGTGGCCTGGCTGCCGATGAACCCGGCTACCAGCGCAGGGCGGTGAGTGCCCAGGAGCTGTCCGCCGTGACGGCGGCCTGCCTGCTCACCCATCGCCAGCTCTATTTGTCCCTTAACGGCTTAGATGAAGTGAACCTGCCGGTGGCCTTTAACGACGTGGATTACTGTCTGCGGGTCGGCGAGGCAGGCTGGCGGATCGTCTGGACGCCGTTTGCCGAGCTGTACCACCACGAGTCGGTATCGCGCGGCAAAGATGTCACGCCAGAACAGCTGGCGCGCTCCCAGGGTGAACTGCGTTACATGAAAAAGCGCTGGGCGCAGCGGCTCACACACGATCCTGCATACAATCCCAACCTGAGCTATGACCGACCCGATTTCTCGTTAAGTCATACTCCTAATGTGGTGCTGCCATGGACGAACTGATCAGAAAGGCACTCTTTAAACCCTATCTGAGGTTGAATAAGCAAAGCAGCGAGGCGCATCCGGACATCTGGCCTGAGTGCCGCTCGCTGTTGATTCTGCATGAAGGGAATTCACCAACGCTGGCCTATTTCGAAGCGGCTATCCGCAGCCGTTTCCCCGGTGCGGTCTGTCAGCTGGTGGATACCTTAACCACGCCCGCAATCGATGTGGATAAAGGGGCGGCCATTGTGGTTATTCGCTTTATCTCCACCCTGTGGCAGCGCGAGATTGCGCGCAATATCGACGATCTGTCGCAGGTGGTCTATTTCATGGATGACGACCTGTTCGACCCGTCCGCGTTAGGGGCGCTGCCGAAAGCCTACCGGACCAAAATCATCCGTCGCTCTGCGGCCCAGCATCGCTGGATCACCTCGCACTGCGACACCATCTGGGTGTCGACGCCGTACCTGGCCAATAAATATGCCCACCTCAACCCCGATGTGGTGCCCGCGCAGCCCACACCAAAGCTGCTGGCGGTTAAAAAGCCGGTGAAGATTGCCTACCACGGCTCAAGCTCGCACCAGGCCGAAAAGTACTGGCTGCGCGAGGTGATGGAAGGCGTGCTGGCCCAGTGTCCGCAGGCCAGTTTTGAGATCTTTGGCGAGCACGAAATCTATAAGCTCTATCGCGACCTGCCCCGCGTGACGGTTCTGCATCCCATGAGCTGGCAGAACTATCTGGATTACACCCAGCATCACCAGATCGATATCGGGCTGGCGCCGCTACTCGAATCAGAATTTAATATGGCGCGCGGGCCGGTAAAATTTTATGATTTCGTCCGCATGGGCGCGGTGGGTGTTTACAGCAATTGCGCGCCGTACAGTGATTTTATTGAACAAAATATCAATGGCGTGCTGCTGAATAACGATCCGCAGAAGTGGATCGACGCGCTGGCGCTGCTGGTAAATTCCGGGCAGAAACGTCAGACCCTGGCGAATAATGCGAAGGAATATTCATACTCGTTAATCAGTTAAAACTGCCTGACGCTAAAACACGGTCTGAACGGATAGCAGTGATTGTGTTCTGGTGACCATTTCATCCAATAGAAAAGTAAAAATCGCTTATGAAAATCCTTGTAACCGGTGGAGCCGGTTTTATCGGTTCTGCTGTTGTTCGCCATATCATCCGTGACACTCAGGATGCGGTGATCAACCTTGATAAGCTTACCTACGCGGGCAACCTGGAGTCGCTGGCCGAGGTCGCAGCAAGCGACCGTTACGCCTTTGAACAGGTGGATATCTGCAATCGTGCAGAGCTGGATCGGGTCTTTGCTGCCCATCAACCGGATGCCGTCATGCATCTGGCCGCCGAGAGCCACGTGGATCGCTCCATCACCGGCCCGGCCGATTTTATCGAAACCAATATCGTCGGCACCTACACGCTGCTGGAAGCGGCTCGCGCTTACTGGAGCGAGCTGGACGAAGCCCGCAAGCTGGCGTTCCGTTTCCACCACATCTCTACCGACGAAGTGTATGGCGATCTGCCGCACCCGGATGAAGTGAGCGCGGGCACCGAGCTGCCGCTCTTTACCGAAACCACGCCGTACGCCCCAAGCAGCCCGTACTCCGCGTCTAAAGCCTCCAGCGATCACCTGGTGCGCGCGTGGCGTCGTACCTATGGTCTGCCGACCATCGTCACCAACTGCTCCAACAACTACGGCCCGTATCACTTCCCTGAGAAGCTGATCCCGCTGGTGATCCTCAACGCGCTGGACGGCAAAGCGCTGCCAATCTACGGCAAAGGCGATCAGATCCGCGACTGGCTGTACGTGGAAGATCATGCCCGTGCCCTGTACACCGTGGTCACTACCGGCGTGGTGGGCGAGACCTACAACATCGGCGGCCATAACGAGAAGCAGAACCTGGACGTGGTCCACACCATCTGCGACCTGCTCGACGAGATAGTGCCGAAAACCGGCTCTTATCGCGATCAGATCACCTACGTGACTGACCGTCCGGGCCACGACCGCCGCTACGCTATCGATGCCAGCAAAATGAGCCACGAGCTGAACTGGCAGCCGCAGGAGACCTTCGAGTCCGGCATCCGTAAAACCGTGCAGTGGTATCTGGATAACCAGCAGTGGGTCAACAACGTGAAAAGCGGCAGTTATCAGGACTGGATCGCGAAGAACTACCAGGAGCGTAACTGATGCATATTCTGCTATTCGGCAAAAATGGCCAGGTGGGCTGGGAGCTGCAGCGCGCCCTGTTACCCCTGGGTCGTATTACTGCGGTGGATTTTGACTCTACCGATTACTGCGGCGACTTCAGCAACCCGGAAGGCGTGGCCGAGACCGTGCGTCTGCTGAAGCCGGACGTTATCGTCAACGCCGCCGCCCATACCGCGGTGGATAAAGCCGAGAGCGAGCGCGACTTTGCCGAGCTGCTCAACGCCACAAGCGTAGCCGCCATCGCCAAAGAAGCCGAAGCGCTGGGCGCCTGGCTGGTGCATTACTCCACCGACTACGTCTTCAACGGCAGCGGTGAAAAACCCTGGGTGGAAACAGACCAGACCGCGCCGCTGAACGTCTACGGCGAAACCAAGCTGGCGGGGGAGCAGGCTGCGGCCCTCTGTTCCCGTCACCTGGTGTTCCGCACCAGCTGGGTCTATGCTGCCCGTGGCGCGAACTTCGCCAAAACCATGCTGCGCTTCGGTAAAGAGCGTAGCGAGATGTCGGTGATCAACGATCAGTTTGGTGCGCCGACCGGGGCAGAGCTGCTGGCCGACTGCACGGCGCATGCGATCCGTATCGCGCAGGATAAACCGGAGGTTGCCGGTCTTTATCACCTGATCGCCTCCGGCACCACCACCTGGTTCGACTATGCCCAGCGGGTGTTCGCTACCGCGCGTGCGGCAGGCGTTGAGCTGGCGGTGACTCAGGTCAATGCGGTGCCGACCAGCGCGTTCCCGACGCCGGCTAAACGTCCGCATAACTCCCGTCTCGATACCAGCAAGTTCCAGCGCACCTTCGGGATGACGCTGCCAGACTGGACTATCGGCGTCGATCGCATGCTTGCTGAAATCCTTGGCAAGTAAACGCATCAGGGTATGCTATGCATGCCTTGTTTTATCGACACGGACATTTGTCGGGGAGCGGCGTTTTTAGCTCCCTCTGCAGCAATCAAACATATGCCGGGGGTGGCGTTTCGCCGCCCTCCAGAGCAACAGAGAAGAATTGAAGGATTATGAGCAAGCGTAAAGGTATTATTCTGGCCGGTGGGTCAGGCACTCGTCTGTATCCGGTGACGATGGCGGTGAGCAAGCAGCTGCTGCCAATCTATGACAAACCCATGATCTACTACCCGCTGAGCACCCTGATGCTGGCCGGTATCCGCGACATTCTGATCATCAGCACCCCGCAGGACACCCCGCGCTTTGAGCAGCTGCTCGGCGATGGCAGCCAGTGGGGCCTGAACCTGCAGTACAAAGTGCAGCCAAGCCCGGACGGTCTGGCTCAGGCCTTTATCCTCGGCGAAGAGTTCATCGGCGACGACGACTGCGCGCTGGTGCTGGGCGATAACATCTTCTACGGTCACGACCTGCAGAAACAGCTGGAAGCCGCTGCGGCGAAACCCGCAGGTGCTACCGTCTTTGCCTATCACGTACACGATCCTGAGCGTTACGGCGTGGTGGAGTTCGACCGCGAAGGCACCGCCATCTCTCTGGAAGAGAAACCACTGGAGCCGAAGAGCAACTATGCTGTAACCGGGCTCTACTTCTACGACAACCGCGTGGTTGAGATTGCCAAAAGCCTGAAACCGTCCCCGCGCGGCGAGCTGGAAATCACCGACGTGAACCGTATCTACCTGGAGCAGGGGAACTTGTCGGTCGCCATGATGGGTCGTGGTTACGCCTGGCTTGATACCGGCACCCATGAGAGCCTGATTGAGGCCAGCAACTTCATCCAGACCATCGAAACCCGTCAGGGGCTGAAAGTGGCCTGTCCTGAAGAGATTGCCTACCGTCTGAAGTTTATCGATGCCGATCAGGTGCGCAAATTAGCCGCGCCGCTGGCCAAGAATGCTTACGGGCAATATCTGCTGAAAATGCTCAAGTAGTCATCATTAACTCCTGGGGCGTCATGCCCCATTTAAGAATCAGGCCGTAATCATGAACGTAATTCAGACCGCAATTCCCGACGTCTTCATCTTTGAGCCAAAAGTGTTTGGTGATGACCGTGGCTTCTTCTTCGAAAGCTTTAACCACCAGCAGTTCGAAGCCGCCATTGGCCGCAGCGTAAACTTCGTGCAGGACAACCACTCCAAATCGTCAAAAGGCGTGTTACGTGGTCTGCACTACCAGCTGGCACCGCATGCCCAGGGCAAACTGGTCCGTTGCGTGGCCGGTGAAGTGTTCGACGTGGCGGTGGATATCCGTAAAAGCTCCCCGACCTTTGGTCAGTGGGTGGGCGTGCACCTGTCTGGCGAGAACAAGCGTCAGCTGTGGATCCCGGAAGGCTTCGCCCACGGCTTCATGACCCTGAGCGACACCGCCGAGTTCCTGTACAAAACCACCAACTACTATGCGCCGGAGAGCGACCGCGGCATCCGCTGGAACGATGAGACCATTGGTATTACCTGGCCTGAAATCGACACCGAGATCCTCACCTCCGCCAAAGACAGCGTTGCCAAATCCTTCCCTGACGCAGAGTACTTCTGAGTCCCACGCCCCGCAGTGACGCGGGGCGTTTTCTGACAGAGCACAAATGAAATTCTATACAGGTTCAGCCGGGATCCTGGCCCGAAAAGCGCAGCTCGAGCCGATGCTGGGCCGCCCGTTACACGCCTTCAAATCCAGCATGCCGCTGGCGCAAGACGATGTCCTGGTCGGCTGGGGCCAGAAAGCCAATACCCGCCAGATCAAACAAAAAGCCTATGAACTCGGGTTGCCGTACTGGCAGCTGGAAGATGGCTTTATCGGGTATATTGGCCATCCCGCCAGCGGGGGCAAAGCCGTCTCCCTGATCGCCGATCCTGTAGGGATTTACTACGACGCCCGCCAGCCGAGCCGCCTTGAGCAGCTGATCGCCACGCCATGCGATGACAAGATGCTGGCGCGCGCTGAGGCACTGGTGTCTGCGCTGCTGCGTCTTGGCATCACCAAGTACAACTGCTATGCCGCGGGCAGCGGTTTACCCGACGCCCTGGCGGCACGTCTGCGCGGCGACGCGCGCCCGAAAATCTTGCTGATCGACCAGGTGGCGGGGGATCTCTCTATCCCCGGTGCGCTGGCGAGCGAAGACGATTTTGTTGAGATGGTGGCGGCGGCGAGACGTAACCACCCGGGCGCCCGCCTGCTGCTGCGTACCCATCCGGATACCCGGCTCGGCAAAAAGAGCGGCGTGCTGGCGCGTCTGGAACTGGATGATGTGGAAGTGGTGGCCGATCACTGCCATCCCCACGCCCTGCTGAACGAGGTAGAGGCGGTCTATACCGTCTCCTCCCAGATGGGCTTTGAAGCGCTGCTGCTCGGCAAAACGGTGCACTGCTTCGGCATGCCGTTTTACGCCGGGTGGGGATTAACCCACGACAGCAAATCCTGCCCGCGTCGCCAGACGCAGATCAGCCTGCCCCAGCTGGTAGCGGCGGCGCTGATCCTCTATCCACGCTATCTGGACCCAGTGCTGGGCCAGCGCTGCGAAGTGGAACAGGTACTGGAGATCGTTGCCGCTCAGCAGAGCCCTGCGCCACAGTATCGCCGCCTCTATATGGTGGGCTTCTCGCTGTGGAAGCGCGCCTTTATGCGCGCCTTCTGCCAGCCGCTGGCCGAGGAGCTGCGCTTTGTGCGCGCGTTACCGCAACAGCTGGCCGCCGACGAGCAGGTGCTGGTGTGGGGCAGCCGCCACCCTGAACTCCAGAGCGCCATCCGGGTGGAAGATGGCTTTATCCGCTCCCGGGGGTTGGGCTCGAACCTGTGCCGCCCGTCGTCGCTCTCCATCGACCCGGTGGGGATCTACTTCGACAGCCGCCGTCCGAGCGGCCTGGAGCAGCTGCTTAATCAGCATCAGCTCACCGACCAGGAGTTAACCCGCGGTGCCGCGCTGGTGGATCTGCTTCGCCGGCACGGGGTGAGCAAATACAACGTCGGCACCGTCCAGCCGTTTACCCCACCGGGGGACGGTCGAACGCTGGTGCTGGTGGTGGGCCAGGTGGATGGCGATGCCTCGATCCTCACCGGCAGCCCGGTCGTGCGCAGCAACGAAGCGCTGCTGTGGGCGGTACGTGCCGCAAGACCGGAGGCGCATATCCTGTTTAAACCGCACCCGGACGTGGTGGCGGGCAACCGGGCAGGCGCCATCTCGGACGCCTGTCTGGCCAGCTGCGTCGACAGCCAGGTGCTGGATCTGGGCCTCACCAGCCTCTATCCCCACGTGGACGAGCTGCACACCATGACCTCGCTGAGCGGGTTCGAAGCGCTGGTGCAGGGGGTGAAGGTCACCACCTGGGGCCAGCCGTTCTACAGCGGCTGGGGGCTGACCGAAGATATGCACCCTGCCCCGCGTCGCCAGCGCACCTTGCCCCTGGCAGCGCTGGTCTATCTGACGCTGGTGGCCTATCCGCGCTACATCGACTGGCAGAGCGGGCTGTGGATGAGCCCGGAACAGTTAATACGCCAGCTGGCCGTGCAGGGTAACTCCTCATCGCAAAAAGCCAGCCGCTGGCAGCGCTGGCAGCTCAAGCTGAGCTATCTGGCGCAGACGCTTCGTTAGCAAACTATTTATCCCTGAAAATTAAAGAAAAGCGGTCATCAAGCCGTTAACTCACCTGTCTCATCAAACGGATCTGGGAAACGAAATGGAAGAGCAAGCTATCCGCCATTTATTAAGTGGCCGCCGATATCTTTTGTTACAAGGACCGATGGGCCCCTGCTTTGCGCGTCTGGCGACCTGGCTGCAGCACAGCCACCGCGAAGTGAAGCAGGTCTGCTTTAATGCCGGAGACGCCTGGTATGCCGCGAAAGAGACGTCGCTGCACTACACCGGCCCGGTGAAAAACTTTGCCTTCTGGCTGCGCGATCTGCACAAAGACTACGCCTTCGATACCATCGTCTGCTTCGGCGATTGCCGTCCGATGCATATCGAAGCGAAGAAGTGGGCGCGGAGTAAATCCATCGACTTCCTCGCGTTTGAGGAGGGCTATTTCCGTCCGTTCTATATCACCCTCGAAAAAGGCGGCGTGAACGCCTTCTCTTCGATGCCCATCGACGCGAAATACTACCGCGAACAGCCCCTGCCGGAGCTGCCGACCCCGACGCCGTGGAAGCCGAGCGCCTTCAACCGCGCCGCCCACGCCATGCTCTACTACGCGGCGGGCTGGTTTGGCCGCCACCGCTATCGCGGCTACCGCCACCACAAGTCGTTCTCCCCGTGGTATGAGATGCGCTGCTGGTTCCGAGCCGGTCGCCGCAAGCTGTGGTACCGCTGGAAGCAGCGCCACATGCTGAGCCATATCACCCAGACGCTGGATAACGAGTACTACCTGGCGATTTTGCAGGTGTACAACGACAGCCAGATTATTCACCACAGCCCGTATAAAGACGTGCGTGACTATATCGAAACCGTGATCCGCTCCTTTGCCCGCCACGCGCCGAAGGAGCGCCATCTGGTGTTCAAGCATCACCCGATGGATCGTGGTCACCGTTTTTATGGCGTGCTGATTAACACCCTCTGCGAAAAGTACGGCATCGCTGGCCGGGTGATCTATATCCACGATCTCTCCCTGCCCGCCCTGCTGACCCACACCCGGGGGGTGATCACCGTCAACAGCACCGCCGGGCTGTCGGCGCTGATCCACAACAAACCGCTGAAGGTAATGGGCAAAGCGCTCTACGACATCGACGGCTTAACTTGGCAGGGACCGCTGAACCAGTTCTGGCAGGCGAACTTCGCCCCCGACAAACAGCTGTTCCAGCGTTTTCGTACCCATCTGCTCTATCACACGCAGATAAACGCCGTGTTTTACGGCAAGTCCGACTGGCTCAACGTCCCGACAGCCCTCCCCCTGCCGGAAGCCCTTACCGATTCCGAACCCGAACACTAATTCGCTGCGCGCCGGGGAAATTGCCCCGGCGGATCCGATCTGCCCCTCGCTTTTATCCCCTCGTTGTAAAAATCCCTAATGTTTATCCTAAACCTGGCCGTTATAACCTAAGACAAATTTATTTGCCGAACCCTGCACTGACATATTTTGTCAGCCTGCACCGGCATAATTCACAGCAATGTTTTAGTTCACGGGAAAGCTTATATGACAATTCCGACCAGGAGTCGCTCGGCTGAAAGGTTGGTAGATATTCTGCTGGAGCTTCATTTACACGGCGTGGTTAACCGCCAGGCATTGATGCATAAATTTAATATTACTGAGCGCACCGTCTATCGCGATCTGAATGCACTTTCGCCGATTGTGGAGTACACCGGAGACGGGCAGTACCGGCTTATTCATGCCCCGCAGGGTCATGCCGGTCAGGGGCTGCATCACGTCATTGCTAACTTCCTGAATGTGGATGACTATTTCCCTGAAAAGGGGGGCGATTTCTGGGAGAAACTGGAGGCAAGAGCGGAAGAAAACCATATTATGATCCTCGGTGGCGATGCCGAGCGAAAAGAGAAATGGGATATTCACGCCCAGCTGGCGGCCTTCGAAAAGGCGATTAAGAGCCAGCAGGTTTGCCAGATCCTGTATAAAGGAAAGACCCGACAGGTTAATCCTTATAAAGTAATTAACAAAAAGAATATATGGTATTTACAAGCCACCGAAAACGGCAGATTGAAATCGTTTTCTTTAAGCCTGATCCAGTGGCTGGATATTCGCAGCGAAACCTTCACTCCGGATAACGACACCCTCGAATTGCTGGAAAAGAATCCCGACCCGTGGGTCAGCGAAGAGACATTCGAAGTGGATGTGCTTATTCCCGCCGCCATCGCGCACTATTTTAAACGCCGCGATCTGCTGCCCGGCCAGGAGGTTCTGGCGGAAGACAAACACGGCATTACCCTGCGCTGCCACGCGGCCCATGAAAACCAGATCCTGCCCCTGCTCTTCTACTGGCTGCCTAACATTCAGGTGCTGGAACCCGCCTGGCTGAGGCAGAAGTTCGTTGCCACCCTCGAAACCTATCTGGCTGAGGTGGAGTGCTCCCCCTGACATCGTGATCCGCTTCACACTATTTCCCCTACCGACGGCGAGCCTGAACCACTCGCCCTCGCTGTTGACCGTTCATCCCGCCATATAACCACTCACAGATTTACCTTCCTTTACACGCGCGAGGCTCTGGCAAGATCGCCGCAGCATTAACCAATATCTCTCACAGCGAACCCTGACGCTTTTTTCATCTAAAAAACCAGGTCTTATTATGGATATCAAAAAACTACTTAAGCACGTTCCCTGGCTGCTGCTCGGGATCCTCGGTGCCTGTTGTCTGGCCGTCGTCGCCCTGCGCCGCGGCGAGCACATCAGCGCCCTGTGGATCGTCGTGGCCTCCGTGTCGGTCTATCTGGTGGCGTACCGCTACTACAGTCTCTACATCGCGCAGAAGGTCATGAAGCTCGACCCGACCCGCGCCACCCCGGCGGTCATCAACAATGACGGCCTGAACTACGTGCCAACCAACCGCTACGTGCTGTTTGGTCACCACTTTGCGGCCATCGCAGGCGCGGGTCCGCTGGTCGGCCCGGTTCTGGCGGCGCAGATGGGCTACCTGCCGGGTACCCTGTGGCTGCTGGCAGGCGTTGTGCTGGCGGGTGCGGTGCAGGACTTTATGGTGCTGTTTATCTCTTCCCGCCGTAACGGCGCATCTCTGGGTGAGATGATCAAAGAAGAGATGGGCCGCGTGCCGGGCACCATCGCCCTGTTCGGCTGCTTCCTGATCATGATCATCATCCTTGCGGTGCTGGCGCTGATCGTGGTGAAAGCGCTGGCGGAAAGCCCGTGGGGCGTGTTCACCGTCTGCTCAACCGTGCCGATTGCGCTGTTCATGGGGATCTACATGCGATTCCTGCGTCCAGGCCGCGTGGGTGAAGTCTCGGTGATCGGGATTGTGCTGCTGGTGGCGTCGATTTACTTCGGCGGCGTGATTGCCCACGACCCGTACTGGGGCCCGGCGCTGACCTTTAAAGACACCACCATCACCTTCGTGCTGGTCGGGTATGCCTTTGTCTCTGCCCTGCTGCCGGTATGGCTGATCCTGGCGCCGCGCGACTACCTGGCGACCTTCCTGAAAATCGGCGTGATCGTCGGTCTGGCGATCGGCATCGTGATCATCAACCCTGAGTTGAAAATGCCTGCGGTGACCCAGTACGTTGACGGTACCGGTCCACTGTGGAAAGGCGCGCTGTTCCCGTTCCTGTTTATCACCATCGCCTGCGGTGCGGTCTCTGGCTTCCACGCCCTGATCGCCTCCGGCACCACGCCAAAACTGCTGGCGAACGAAAACGACGCCCGTCTGATCGGCTACGGCGCAATGCTGATGGAGTCCTTCGTGGCCATCATGGCGCTGGTGGCAGCGTCCATCATCGAGCCGGGTCTCTACTTCGCGATGAACACCCCACCAGCAGGCCTGGGCATCACCATGCCGAACCTGCATGAGATGGGCGGTGACAACGCGGCGCTGATCATGGCGCAGCTGAAAGATGCGAGCGCCCACGCGGCGGCGACCGTCAGTTCCTGGGGCTTTGTGATCTCCCCTGAGCAGATCATGCAGACCGCGAAGGACATCGGTGAACCGTCGGTTCTGAACCGTGCCGGTGGCGCGCCAACCCTGGCGGTCGGTATCGCTCACGTGTTCCACAAAGTGCTGCCATGGGCGGACATGGGCTTCTGGTACCACTTCGGTATTCTGTTCGAAGCGCTGTTCATCCTTACCGCGCTGGACGCCGGTACCCGTGCAGGCCGCTTTATGCTGCAGGATCTGCTGGGTAACTTCGTGCCGTTCCTGAAGAAAACCGACTCGCTGGTGGCGGGTATCCTGGGCACCGCGGGCTGCGTTGGCCTGTGGGGTTATCTGCTGTATCAGGGCGTTGTCGACCCGCTGGGCGGCGTGAAGAGCCTGTGGCCACTGTTCGGTATCTCTAACCAGATGCTGGCGGCGGTAGCCCTGGTGCTCGGCACCGTGGTGCTGGTGAAGATGAAGCGCACCAAATACATCTGGGTGACCGTGGTTCCAGCCCTCTGGCTGCTGCTCTGCACCACCTGGGCGCTGGGTCTGAAACTGTTCAGCACCAACCCGCAGCTGGAAGGCTTCTTCTTCATGGCTAACCAGTACAAAGAGAAGATTGCCGCAGGCGGCGGTGAGCTGACGGCCCAGCAGGTTGCCAACATGAACCATATCGTGGTGAACAACTACACCAACGCGGGTCTGAGCATTCTGTTCCTGGTGGTGGTCTACAGCATCATCTTCTACGGCATCAAAACCTGGATGAAAGTGCGTAACGCCGACGGCCGTACCGATAAAGAGACCCCGTACGTCCCGGTTCCTGAAGGCGGCGTGAAGACCTCTTCACACCATTAATCCTTTCCCCTCACCCTAACCCTCTCCCCAAAGGGGAGAGGGGACTGCACGGTGCGGTCTTTTCCCCCTCTCCCCTTTGGGGAGAGGGCCGGGGTGAGGGGAACAACGCCCGGCGATTCCCCCTCGCCGGGCTTTTTCTTATCAGGATGGGTTATGTTTGGTAACTTAGGCGAAGCAAAAAAATACCTCGGTCAGGCGGCGAAAATGCTGATTGGCATTCCGGACTATGACAACTACGTTGAGCATATGAAGACCAATCATCCGGATAAGCCGTACATGACCTACAACGAATTCTTCCGCGAGCGTCAGGAAGCGCGCTACGGCGGAGGTGGAGAAGGCGGCGTACGCTGCTGCTGAAGGAGAAACCATGACACCGATTGCAGTTACCCTACTCACCGGCTTTCTCGGCGCGGGCAAAACCACCCTGCTGCGCCACATCCTTAACGAACAGCACGGCTTCAAAATCGCGGTTATCGAGAACGAGTTCGGTGAAGTCTCGGTGGACGACCAGTTGATTGGCGATCGCGCCACCCAGATCAAAACCCTGACCAACGGCTGCATCTGCTGCACCCGCTCAAACGAACTTGAAGATGCCCTGCTCGACCTGCTCGACAGCCGCGATCGCGGTGAGATCGATTTCGACCGCCTGGTGATTGAGTGCACCGGCATGGCCGACCCTGGCCCGATTATCCAGACCTTTTTCTCCCACGAGATCCTCTGTCAGCGCTACCTGCTGGACGGCGTGATCGCCCTGGTCGATGCGGTGCACGCCGACGACCAGATGAACCAGTTCACCATCGCCCAGTCGCAGGTGGGCTACGCCGACCGCATCCTGCTGACCAAAACCGACGTGGCGGGCGAGAGCGATAAACTCCGCGAACGTCTGACCCGCATCAACTCGCGCGCGCCAATCTATACCGCCACCTTTGGCGATATCGACCTGGCACAGCTCTTCAACACCAACGGCTTTATGCTGGAAGAGAACGTCACCACCAGACCGCGTTTCCACTTTATGGCTGACAAGCAGAACGACGTCTCCTCGATTGTCGTCGAGCTGGATTACCCGGTGGATATCAGCGAGGTCTCACGGGTAATGGAGAACCTGCTGCTGTCGTTTGCCGACAAACTGCTGCGCTACAAAGGGATGCTGTGGATCGACGGCGAACCCAACCGCCTGCTGTTCCAGGGCGTGCAGCGCCTGTACAGCGCCGACTGGGACCGCCCGTGGGGCGACGAGCAGCCGCACAGCGTGATGGTGTTTATCGGTTTAGAATTGCCGGAAGATGAGATCCGGGCGGGGTTCGCGGCGTTGCGTAAATAGCCGCACAGACTGTCCCCTCTTCCCTATGGGAAGAGGGCTAGGGTGAGGGGAAAACGCCTGATGGCGCTGCGCTTATCAGGCCTACGGTCATGTAGCTCCGGTAAGCGCAGCGCCACCGGGGAAAGCACCATTACTCAAACAACTCCGCATGTGTCCCCAGGTCGGTAAACACCACCAGATGCTTTTTATTATCGATGCGATAAACCAGAAGATAATCCCCCCCGATATGCAGTTCCCGGAATCCTTGCATATCGCCGGTCAGGGCGTGATCGCTGTACTCGGCAGGAAGGGGATTGCCGGAAAGCACTAACGACATGATCGCTGCCGTGTCGTGCATATCTCTCCGGCCAGCTTTGTTGTAGCGTTCCCAGGCTTTAACAAAGGTTTTTGTGTAATCAGAGCGGTACGGTAGCGGGGCGCGTTTACTCTTTCCCATCGTCTAAGCTCTCCATGAGCTGCTCAACACCATCAAAGCGTCCATGCTGGTGTGTGGAAATTTCGTCGGCTTCGCGCATCGCATTGCGTAACCGTGCGGTGGGTTTGCGGGTCACCTCAAATGGGATCCCCTCATTTTTTACAATCTGTTCTGCGAACAGGCGAATTGCCGTGCTCCAGTTAAGGCCGCAGCTTTCAAGTACAGAGCCCGCGCGAGCTTTCAATTCACTGTCGATACGCGATCGAATAACGGAATCCATGGTGCCTCCTTACTATTTTGTAGCTACATTGTAGCCACAAAATAATCTGGTTGCATACTCTTCTGGCTCTATAAAAAAAACGCCTGATGGCGCTGCGCTTATCAGGCCTACGGATCACGTAGGCCCGTGCAAGCGCAGCGCCGCCGGGCAAAACTGCACTCACTCTTACCGTTGCACCTGCAACACTTCCTGCGACTCCTGATGCGCCGCCACCTCCTGCGGGGTTAACCACAGCGGTTTACGCCCGAAGGTTTCATACATCTTAAGCTGATCGCGATAGTGCTTATCCGGCGTACCGTCCGGAGCGATAAAACCGCTCTGCCCGGGGGCCATCACATCCCATGCCAGCACCGGCGCTTTTTGCGAGGTCGGCGAGAAGACAATCATGTCGTTCTCCGTACCGCGGTTCTGATACTCCGCCTGATGCACGGCCTCTTCCGGGGCCGCCTGGGGCACGCCAAAGAAGTTGTTCGCGCGGAAGGTCAGCGCCATCGCCGGGGTTTTCCACTGAGCGATGTCGTTGCCGTACTGCTTCGACAGCGTCTGCCAGGCCTCCTGCAGGGCGGCTAAAATCACCTCCTGCTGCGGCTTGCCGTTAAACAGATCCACCGTCTGCGGGATCGCGGACTTGTCCCCCTGCAATGCCTCGTACAGCAGCTTCGCCCCCACGCTGATGTTCAGCGAACCGGTCGGCCCGTCCTGGGTGGTTTCATACCCGCTGGCGCTGTACCACTTGTCGAACGGCTGCGGTACCGCCGCCGCGACGGTCTGCTTCAGCATGCTGGTCAGCCAGGCATTGAGGATCGCCGAGCCCGGCTGTTGCAGGGTTTTGCCGTCGTCATTGAGCAGGTTCTCCCCGTCCCAGTCGCTGAGCAATTTCACCATCTGCTGACGCGGATCCTCTCCCGGCAGTTGCGCAGTGGCATTTTGCAGGGAAGGTAAAAACAGCCGACGGGTCAGATCCTGACGGCTGGTTTGCTTAATCAGATCCCAGGCCTGTTCGTAAGTGAAGGTGGGTTGCTTATCGATACGCTGGCTGATCTCGGTGACGCGATCGGCACTGCCCCACAGGAAGGCAAACAGATCCGAGGCCGGATACCCCTGCTGGGGAGAGTTGTTCCAGTTGGCGATATAGCCCGATTTCGGGTTATAGACCTTTGGATTGAGATCGAACGACAGCAGCCCCTGCCAGTCCCACTTGCCGGTACCCGGCACCGGCAGGCGCGGATCGTGCCCCGGCTGGCGCTTCGGATAGGCCCCGCCATGGACATAGCCGATATTGCCGTCGATATCCGCGTAATACCAGTTGATGGTCAGCGCCTGCTTCGCCGCCTGCTGCGTCCACTCCTGCCAGTTTTTGGCCTTCATCTGATGGGTCCAGGCCAGCAGAGACGCCACCTCTTTACCCTCCCAGGCGCGGGCTTTGGCATAGGCCGTCTGGGTGGCGGTGTCGGTCTTGATCACGTTGCCGTGAAGGGTGCGGTAGACGGTAAAGGTCTCCGGCTGCCCGTCTTTGACCTTGATCGTCTCTTCCCGGCTGAGCATCTTCACCCACTCGCCGTTATGCAGGTAATAGCCGGGTTTATCGGCAGAGAGTTTTTCCGCAAAGATGTCGACATCATCGCCGAAACCGGCGGTCGATCCCCAGGAGATGGTGCCATTATGGCCAAACACCAGCCCCGGATAGGCGAACGGTGTATTACCCGTCACGTCATAGCCCGCGCCGTGTAAGCCGATGCCGTAGGTATAGGCTGGCGCATACCAGCCAAACTGCGGGCCATTGACCATGATCGCTTTGGCGTCCTGTGATTTGCTTTTGCCCAGCACCCACATGTTGCTGGTGGTGGGATACCCCGCCAGACCGTTAGCGCCGCCGTGAACGAACTGCGCCATGATAGTCTCGCGGTTTTGCGCCGAGGTCAGCGCCAGCAGCCCGCCATCATCCCCTTTCGCTGGCCGGTCCAGCATCGGCGGCGTTATGTCGTAGCGCGGCAGCAGCGCGGCGGTCTGGGTGGTGGTCAGATCGAATTTAACCGGATACTGACTCTCCTGCGGGGCGATGGTGGTGGGCGCCGCCGGGTTCACCAGCCATTTCAGCTGGTTAAAGACCGCCATCCCTTTCACGCCGTATTTATCTTTTAGCGCGGTGAGCAGAGCCAGATTGTCGATTTCGCTATTAGCGTCCGAAAAACGGTTCGCCATGGTGCCAACAAACACCATCGCCACGTCGAAGGCTTCCCAGCGTTTTGGCGCAAAGCCGAAGGTGGTGAACTGCTTTGGCAGCAGCTTGCCGGGATCGCGGTTGACCTGGTCTATCCAGGCGTTCATCCCGTCGGCATAGCCCTGCAGAATGGCTTTGTCATCGGCGTCCAGGGCATCAATCTGCGCGCGGATCGTCTCCGGCCAGAAGTTCTGGCGAATGTCCTTGTCGAATTTAACAAAGGTCTTGCCCAGCACTTCCGCTACCTGTCCCTGGGTGCTGCGTCGCGCCATCTCCATCTGGAACAGGCGATCCTGGGCGACGACATAGCCGTAACCATAGAACAGACGGTAGGTATCATCTGCGTAGATATGCGGCATGCCGTACTCATCGCGCACGATTTTGACTTCGGTTGAGGGGGTTTCAGCTCGCGCTGTCAGGGTCCATGTGCAGGCCAGGGATGCCACAATACAGTTCACGATCATACGGCTTCTGTTTATCATTGTATCCTCTTGCAGGTGTATGATTAGCGGTTTCATACTAGCAACAGGTCAATGCTTATCCAGAAACAGGGGATTGTTTCTCTGTGAATTGTGAGGGCGCTAGCTAATTAATGACACAGATATAATCTTATGTCACATTTATGCGAATCACTTTAAGGCGCGGGTTTATTCCCTCTCCCCTGTGGGGAGAGGGTCGGATAAATGCCTATCGGCGAATCACCACCAGCTTCTGGTTCACAAACTCTTTGATCCCCAGATCCGACAGCTCACGCCCGTAACCGGAACGCTTCACGCCGCCAAACGGCAGCTCTGCGGCGGTATCGGTGAGCCAGTTGATCCACACCATCCCGGTCTCGATTTTCGAGGCCATCTTTTTAGCGCGATCGGTGTCTTTACTGAAGATCGCGCCGCCCAGACCGTAGTGCGAGTCGTTGGCGAGTTTGACCGCCTCCTCGTCGTCTTTCACCACGTAGATCTGCGCCACCGGCCCGAAGAACTCTTCGAAATATGCCGGGTTATCGCGAGTGATGTTGGTCAGGATAGTCGGCTCAAAGAAGCTGCCCTCACCCTGCACCGGCTTGCCGCCGTAGTGCAGCGTCGCGCCATTTTTCACCGCCTCTTGTACCTGTCTGGTCAGGGTTTCCAGCGCGTCTTTTGAGGAGAGCGGGCCAAGCGTGGTGCTCTCATCCAGCGGATCGCCGATCTTCACCTGCTTAAAGGCCTCGGTGTATTTAGTCAGGAACTGCTCCGCGATTTTCTCGTGCAGAATAAAGCGTTTAGCCGCGGTACAGACCTGCCCGGCGTTGGCAAGGCGCGCGTTGACGCCAATCTTCACCGCCTTCTCCAGGTCGGCATCGTCGAGCACTACAAAGACGTCGTTACCGCCCAGTTCGAGTGTCGATTTTTTGATGTGCTTCGCCGCCTGAGCCGCCACCACGCTACCGGCCTTTTCAGACCCGGTTAGCGCCGCGCCCTGCACGCGGTCGTCCGCGATGATCTTCGCTACCTGATCTGAAGAGATAAACAGGTTGGTCCAGGCTCCGTCCGGGGCACCGGCTTCACGCACAAGGTGGGCGAAGGCTTCGGCACAGTGCGGCACGATGCTGGCATGTTTGGCGATCACCGGGTTACCCGCTGCCAGGTTCGGGGCCAGCACGCGCATCAGCTGGTAATAGGGGAAGTTCCACGGCTCCACGGCCATCACCACGCCGATGGGGTGATGCTCAACCCACGCCTCGCCGAGCTCCGACGGGTATTTCACCGGGGCGAGATGCTGCTTCGCGTTATCCGCATAATAACGAGCGATCTGCGCGCAGAGTTTTACCTCGCCGCGGCTCTGGGCAATGAGTTTCCCCATCTCCACGCTGGCGATTTTTGCCAGCTCTTCGCTGCGGGAATCAATCAGATCCGCCAGCTTGTGCAGCACCGCCAGGCGCTTGTCGATACTGCCTTTTGACCAGTCGGAATGGTAGAGCGCATCAGCCGTTTTCAGCGCCGCTTCGACGTCAGCATCAGTATGAGAAGGATATTCTTTGATGAGTTTGTTGTTGGCAGGATTCACTGTCTGATAGGCCATTGTTGCCTCCTTTTTTACCGCTTGGGGTATTAAGGGTAGTCAAAATAGCTGGGTATGAAGGTAAAGTTGGGTATAAAAGCACGCATATCGCTGAAACAATTCCATTATCAGATTTCTCCGCCACTGCCTTCATCCTGGTCAACGAACCCCTGCTGCATTAAGGTGAATGACAGGGATAATTAATTGCTCCTGTACATAAAACATCGTCAGATTGCTGAAAGAATAAATACGGCCTGAGAGCTTAACGTTAACGGTATTACCGTAACCGCTAATTTCCGCATGGCAATTATCTGCTACCAGGAAAGGCTCACTATCCCTGATTTTCTCTATCGTTTGATTTTTATTATCCAGATAATAACGACATACATCAGAAACTGTCGCCCCACCGCCATCGTATTGCGTAACGTAAAGCGTTACGTTTTCTGAAATATCCTTTGTCATCATTAAACGATCATCGCTTCGGTTGTTCATGAAATATTCATAGGATAAATATACTCCCACGATAATAATCAGCAGAATTGTGGTGAAGCGATGGAGCCATTTAATAGCCGTGTTGACGCGCATAATCAATTCCTTGTTTTATCCAAAACTGATCGCGTGGATCGTCTCCATAAGGGAATTTACCATACCATGCGCCCCATTGCGGGCGCGATGTTTTAGCCCTGGACTGAGCGAAACCAGCCCCCATGTAGAGCGTTTGTTCCGGTATGCCCGCAGCAAATCCAGCAGCACCATAATTGAAATTACCAAAAGGAGCCAATTTTCTATCTTGTTGTTTGTAATCCCAAGGGCCGTGATTTCTGACTTTTTGATAAAACCAGTAGTACGTTTGCGGCAAAGCCATATTCCTCGACATTCCATTCACACGTGCCTCACGCATATTTTTATGGATAAGCTCTCTACCCTCTTTTGGCAATAATGGGATAACTGCCATATATTCACTCCTTTGATATTTTTTATTTATAATTCCATTGTGTAGATACTTCCTCTTATTTACCCGCAAAACTATACCACTATTTTATTAAATAATGACCACCTCTTAATTTCCTTTAAATATACAGCCGGTTAGCGTAGCACCACCGGGGAAAAACGCCTGATGGCGCTACGCTTATCAGGCCTACGGGTCCTGTAGCCCCGGTAAGCGCAGCGCCACCGGGGTAAAATTCCACCGAGGTTAATTCTTGTTTTGATCGCACAGCATGCTATAACCCCCATACCCCTCCAACCGGTAGCCGCCATGACCCATACCCGCCACGTCAATCAGACCTTTATCCGCCAGCCCGGCTTGGAGTTGCGCAGTACCTGGCAGAGCACCCAGGCCTATAAGCGTCACAGCCATGCGCAGCTTTCCATTGGCGCGATCCTTGAGGGGCAAACCTGCTGCACCTGCAACGGCGAGCCGTTCACCCTCTACCCGGGCGATCTGATTGTCATTCCGGCGCATATGGCCCACAGCTGTAACCCCGTTGAGGGACAGCCCCGCAGCTACCACATGCTTTATCTCGATACCGATATTGAGCCCGCCATGCAGGTGATCCGCAGCGAGGCGCTGTTCCGCCAGTATCTGGCGGTGGTTGACACCCTCTCCCCCGAGGCGATCGCTACTCTGCTCTCGGGGCTTTCAGAAAACAGCGCCCCGCCTGACCCTCTTCGTCCCTCGAGCCTTGCCCTGCTCCAGACGTTACGCCACAGCCTGCAGGCACCGCCCTCACTGGATGTTCTGGCCCGGCGCTTTTCACTGCGCAAAGAGACACTTATCAGAACCTTTAAGCAGGATACCGGCCTGACGCCCGGCACTTTCCTGGCCATCTCCCGAGTCGAGTTCGCCAAAGCGCGTCTGCGCGCCGGGGATAACATCGCCGACGTCAGCTACCAGAGCGGCTTTGCCGATCAGAGCCATTTCCATAAAACCTTTGTCAGCTACGCTGCCGCCACGCCGCGCCAGTACGCCACCGGGCGATCAATATCCGACAATAATTAGCGCCCGCCCCTCTGTAGCCTGACCTCAGTTTTGCTGATGAGGTCACTATGGAACTGCTCACCACTCTCTTTCCACCCGCTTTTCTGGCCCTTGCGCTGGCGCATTTCGTCGCCCTGCTCAGCCCAGGCCCGGACTTCTTTTTGCTGATGGGATTTGCCGCCCGCCACCGTCTGCGCGGCAGCGCCGGGCTGTGCGTGGGGATCGCCCTGGGCAACGGGCTCTACATCCTGCTGGTGATACTCGGCTGGAGCGCGCTGCGCCAGTTCACCCTGCTTTTTAACGTCATTGAGCTACTGGGAGCCCTGTATCTGCTGTGGATCGGCTGGCATCTGATCCACAGCCGCGCCCGCACCCTGGCGCTGGATAATGCGCAAACGGAGCGTCCAGGCTTACGCAGGCAGCTCCTGCTTGGCCTCGGATCAGCGGTATTAAATCCGAAAAATGCGCTCTTTTATCTGGCGCTGATGACCGCCCTGCTGGGCCCGAACGTTACCCTGCTCCAGCAGTCGGTCAGCGGCATCTGGATGGTGACGGTGGTGCTGGTGTGGGATCTGGCGGTGGTTTCCGTTATCGCCTTGCCTGCCATTCGGCGGCGGCTGAGCAACCATATCTGGAAGATGGAGCGCGCGGCGGGAGGGGTGCTGATCGCGTTTGGCGGCTGGATCCTGTGGCAATTTTTTTACCTTCTTGCCGCTTCCCTCTATCCTTAACCCTATGGAAAAACTCGCTGAACTCAAACGCGCCAAGCTCCTGGCGCTGTCGCTGCTGCTGATTGCCGCCGCGACTTTTATCGTAACCCTGTTCCTGCCCCAGACCTTCTGGGTGCGCGGGGTGAAGGCCATTGCCGAAGCGGCGATGGTCGGCGCGCTGGCGGACTGGTTTGCCGTGGTAGCCCTGTTTCGCCGGGTGCCGATCCCCTTTATCTCGAAACATACGGCAATTATCCCGCGCAATAAGGACCGGATTGGCGACAATCTCGGCCAGTTCGTGCAGGAGAAATTTCTCGATACCCAGTCGCTGGTCGCGCTTATCCGCAAGCACGAACCGGCGCTGCTCATCGGCAACTGGTTCAGCCAACCGGATAATGCCCAGCGCGTCGGGCTGCATATCATGCAGGTGATGAGCGGGTTCCTGGAACTGACCGACGACGGGCGCATCCAGCGCATGCTGAAACGGGCGGTGCATAAGGCGCTGGATAAGGTCGATTTCAGCGAAACCAGCGCCGCAATGCTGGAGAGCATGACCAAAAACAACCGTCACCAGGTGCTGCTGGACGCGGTGATTAACCGCATGATCACCCTCCTGCAGCGCGACAGCACCCGCGATTTAATCGCTGCGCAGATCGTTCACTGGCTGAAGACCGAGCACCCGCGCAAGGCGATGATTTTACCCACCGAATGGTTGGGGGATCAGAGCGCCGAGCTGGTGTCGAATGCGGTGAACGCCATTCTGGATGACGTCAGCCACGACCGCACCCATCAGATCCGCCAGGCCTTTGACCGCGCGGTGATTAAGCTGGTCGATAACCTGAAAAACGACCCGGAAACCGCGGCCAAAGCCGAGAACATCAAAACCTATCTGAAGAACGACGAGGCCTTTAACCGCTATCTGGGCGAGATGTGGGCCGACCTGCGCCAGTGGCTGAAGGCCGATATGCAGCGCGACGACTCCCGCGTGAAGCAGCGCCTCGCCAACGCCGGGCTGTGGTTCGGTGAAACCCTGGTGGCGGACACCAACCTGCGCGCTTCGCTGAACGAACATCTGGAGCAGGCCGCGCACCGCGTGGCCCCGGATTTTGCCCGCTTCCTCACCCGCCACATCAGCGACACGGTTAAAGGCTGGGATGCCAAAGATATGTCCCGCCAGATTGAACTGAACATCGGCAAGGACCTGCAGTTTATCCGCGTCAACGGCACCCTGGTGGGCGGCACCATCGGGCTGATTTTGTTCCTGCTGTCAACTATCCCGGCGTTTCTCCACTGAGTCCTGAGGCGGGTTAATCACGTAGCGCGTCGGCGCGAAACAGTTGAGAAAAAGATGCATCAGGAACACCATCGTCAGGGTCGCCACCAGCGCCACCGTTACCGAAACGATGCGGTAGAGATCGCTGAACACCAGGTCGCCGTCCGGGTGCATGTTCTGGCCGAACATAATCCCGATGGTGGTAATGCTGGCAAAACCGACCCCGGCCCCCACCTTCTCCATGACGTGCAGGCGGGCGCCAAACGCCAGCCCGAGACCGATCAGCGGCATCATCAGCAGCATGTGGCTGCTGTGATCGTAGAGCACCATCTGCACCAGCAGAATATAGAGGCAGCCCAGCACCACCCCGACCACGCGCCACAGGGAGCTCATCACCGCGCCGCGATAGTGCATCGGGAAGAGGATCAGGATCCCCGCCATCAGCGCCGACAGCGAATCGCTGAGATCGCTTATCTGGAACACCACAAAAATCAGCGTCGCCACGCTGCCGGAGAGCAGCGATTCGTGGCGCACCCGGGCGGCGTCTTTCTCCAGCCGCGGTGGCGGCGTGCGCGGCTCAACGTCCGGCAACAGATAGTGCATCAGCGCGCTTAAGCATACCGCCATCACGCTGGCTTCAAGGTTGGAAAACAGCAGCGTGTGCCAGTTGGTGGTGGGATAGCTCATAAAGTTGAGCATAGTGCTCTGACACACCACCCCCATCGAGCCAAAGAGGAACAGCGGCCCCTGGCTCATAAAGCGAAAGCGCATTACGTAGAGCCCAAACACCACCAGGGTCATAATCACTGGCCACTGCGCCAGATAACCGATGATAAGCACCATTTCGACGCAGTTCAGCGCCGAGCTAAACACAAACTGTTTTGCCACGTGGCGGTTGAAGACCGGCACCAGCGACAGGAGCATGATCGGGTAGATCACGAAAAAGACGCCGTAGCTGGTGTTGTAGAAGCTCGACACGCTGAGCGCGATCATCCCGGCAAAGACGATGCGCAGCGTCTGGCGAAAGTCGTTGGCGCTGTAGACGATGTTGCCGTGCGGGGTAAAAACCCGCGCCAGAGTGTTAATAGACATAATGCAGCAGGCTGACGAGGTGGATCTGCATGCCGGAGAAGAAGCGGGCAAACGGGCCTTCGCTGTTATAGAGCTGCACGGTGGCGCGCGCCCCGGTCGGCAGATGCTTCGGCAGCGGCTCGTCCAGCGCCACGTGAATGCGCATGCGCTGCGCGTCACGCACCCAGCGGTTGGAGGTCTCCGGCTCTGACAGCTGGCCGTTCACCGCTTCCTGCCCGGCGAGAATACCGGCGTCGCTGCTGGTGACGTGGGCGCGGAAAACGTGGCCCGGGAAGGCGTCAAACACCACCGCAGCGTCGGTGCCCTGGCGGGTATGGCGCAGGCTCTTTTCACGGAAATCGGCGACGATATCGCTCTGGTTGTTCACCAGCGCCAGCGCCGCCGTGCCGGAGGTGGCGTAGAAGCCGGGGCTCAGCTGCACGTTGCTGACCGTCCCGTCCGCCTCGGCGTAGATCCTGGTCCAGCCCAGATTCAGCTCGGCCTCTTCCAGCGCGTTGCGGTATTTTTGCAGCGTCACGTTACGCTTTTCATCGCGCTCGCCGCGCTCAATGCGCAGCTGATGGATGTTGGCTTCCAGATTCGCCACGGCCTGCTCGCTGCCCTGCCAGGTGGTGCGGACTTTATCCAGATCCGCCTGCGAGACGTTCTGCAACGTGCTGAGTTTCTGATAGCGATCGAAGGTGACCTTGTCGTTGCGGGCGGTGAGCTGGGCGGTTTTCAGGTTCGCCTGGGCCGCGACGATTTGCGCGTCTAGCTGCTGGTTGGCGAGGCGGGCCTGCTCCAGCGCGATCTGCGCCGCATCCACCTTATTACGGAACGGAGTCGGATCGAGTTCAAACAGCAGATCGCCCTTCTTCACCTGGCTGTTATTGTGCACGTGTACCGCCGCCACATAGCCGGAGACGCGGGCGGACACCGGCGTGACCACGCGCATCACCGTGGAGTCCGGCGTCAGCGGGATCCAGATATCGGCGATAATGAAATAGACAAACATCAGCAGGAAAGAGGCAATACTTACCCTTACCCAGCGGGCAAACTTTTGTTCAGGGGTCATGATTAGTTGGTCTTGTTATCTTCTTCGCGGATAGTCCGCAGATTGCAGGCGATTTGATTAAGTGTGGCGCTGAAAATCTCGAGATGGTCCGGGGCGATATTCTGCGATACCCGCTCCTGGAACGTCTCGATAACCTGCGTCAGGGTTTTCAGCACCGCGTTACCCTCGGGTGTGAGGGTCAGCAGCCGGATACGCTTGTCATAAGGCGATGTGGTGCGCAGCAGGTAGCCCTGCTTTTCCAGCTGTGAAAGGGTGCGCATCAGCGGCGGCAGTTCGATACCCTGCACCTCCGCCAGTTCGCTCACCGAGACGTTATCCCCCAGTTGCTTAAGCTGCATCATCACCGTCCAGCTCGACTGGGTTAACCCGGTATCGAGAATGGCATCGTCAATGACCGCGCGCCACTGACGCACAATCATTGCCATCCGCATGCCCATCGGCCTGCGGCAGAACAGATCTTCTTCACGCATGGGGGATCCTCGCTTCACACGCTGAGAAGATAATAGTTATCAGGGTAAGTATCAAGAAACGAGGATGTTAAGAGCAGGAATTGCGAAACGGTCAGGCTAGTTGATCACTTTATGCAGGGTGCTATGAAACGCCTTTTGCTCCTGGGAAAACAGGAGAAACTCGGAAGCCGACAGATATTGCTCAACGGCATTCCACGCCACCACCTCGGTATAAAGTTCGGTGAGCAGGGTCATAAGCGTGTGGGTTTTATTTTCCCAGACTTCATGGGTGAAGGGCTGGTTCTTATTTTTATCACTCAGCCATATAAGATTTAATTTAATATCCTTAAGGGTTTTTCGCAGAGTGGCCGGCAGATCGTTACTGCCAAGGCGGGAAATATAGTTTTCTGACAGTGCAGCAAGGCTATCCGGCGTACATGGCTTGCCCGAGTGTGAAATAACGCACTGGAATAACACGCTTTCTGCGTAATTTTTTAATTTTGACATGGTTTATAGCGTTCCCTGTTAATACATTCCATTATGCCAACAGCTCAATATTACGGCGGCTGTTGTGAGCGTTAACTTTTCATAAATATTGAGACCTGGCAATCGCAATAATATTAAATGTTGATATAAGACAATTCTAATTAAAAACACATAAGCAATAAGAATGAATTGAGTTTAAAGCATAGATGACCTGTATTATTTATCGTGCGGCCAGGCATGCTGCCGAAAATAATGCGTAATTGAAAAATCCCTCTTTAAGCGGTATAGTCAAATGTACGGAAGAAATCCGTACAAGAAAAAACGTGGAGTAAAAATGTCAGCACTGAAAAAACAGCGCATCGACCTCAGGTTAACGGATGAAGACAAGGATCTGATCGAAGAAGCTGCGGCGATGACTAACCAGACGATCACCCAGTTTATGGTTAACAGTGCCTCGGAACGTGCTGCAGAAGTCATTGAGCAGCACCGCCGTCTGATCCTCAATGAAAATTCGTGGAACAGAGTGATGGATGCACTCGACAACCCGCCAGAGCCGAACGACAGGCTGAAACGCGCAGCAAAACGTCTGCAAAACATGGAGTAAGGCGTGGCTAATCTGACGATAAGGATGTTTTCACATGAGACGCAATATGATTTAACCGAATTCGACTGCGGGGAAAGTACCCTGAACCGTTTTCTGTTTGATCACCTTGCGCGCCAACACGGCGGGCGCCTGCTGCGTGCTTACCTGCTCATCACCGACGATCCCGTGCCAAAAGTGCTGGGCTACTATACGTTGTCCGGCAGTTGTTTTGAGAAAGAGAGCCTGCCCTCGAAAACCCAACAGCGCAAAGTACCCTACGTCAATGTTCCCAGCGTCACGTTAGGGCGTCTCGCCATCCATCAGGATTTACAGGGCCAGGGCTGGGGAATGACGCTGGTGACCCATGCCATGAAAGTGGTGCACCTAGCCTCACAGGCTGTTGGCATTCATGGCATGTTTGTGGATGCGCTCAACGACAGGGCGAAAGATTTTTACCTGAAGCTCGGCTTTGTTGCTTTAACAGGCAGCAACGTTAATTCCCTTTTTTACCCGACAAAATCAATCGAGAAACTGTTTGCAGGGTAAGCGGTAATTCGCCGGGTGGCGCGACGCTTACCCGGCCTACGGCCACATGTAGGCCCGGCAAGCTTGCGCCGCCGGGCAATGTTTCAGCGGCCAAAGTGCTTATCAATGGCCCGTCGTCCTGACGCGGTTATTGTCACCTCGCGAAAGCCTGCTACTCGCTGGATCCAGCCTTGGGTTTCAAGATGAATCAGCAGCGCTGCGCCCGCCTCGCCGCCAAGATGAAAGCGGCGCTCGCTCCAGTCCAGGCAGGCGGAGCAGGCTTTACGCCGGGGGTTAGCCTTTAGCACAATCCCCATTGCCAGAAACGCCTCGCGACCTTTCACGGTGAGGGCTGAACCGTCCCCCATCAGCCAGCTATCCGCCTGCATAAAATCATAGATTTGCACGGCGACCGTGCCCGCCAGATGGTCGTAGCAGGTGCGCGCGAGACGCATCGACTCTGGCGCTGTTGTCTGCGGCGGCGTGATGCGCGCCCAGGACAGGCCCATCATCTGCTCCACCAGCTCCGCCACGTCGTGCCCCGCCAGGCGATAGTAGCGATGCCGACCCTGAGAAAGACAGGTTATCAGTCTGCCGTCCACCAGCCGGGCGAGATGTCCGCTGGCGGTTGAGGGGGCCACATCCGCCACGGCGCTGAGCTCTGTCGCGGTCCACGCCCGCCCGTCCATCAGCGCACAGAGCATTTTGACCCGCGACGGATCGGCCATCGCCGCCGCGACAGCAGCAACGGCCAGCTCCAGCGCGGCACTGTTATCAGGAGGTAAACTCGTCTTTAGCATGGGCTGCCCACGGCTCGGTGATCTCTGCGGCCAGCTTATCATTATCCGTCAGCAGAATAAGGTGATTCGCATGATCGCTGTACTGCGTCAGGATGGACACCCCCTGCGCTGCCAGCGCGGCGGCGATCTCGCCCAGTTCGCCAGGGCGCTCCTGCTTCAGCTTACGAATCAGCGGTTTTTGCACCATTTGCACGTTAAAACCGGCATCAACAAGCACGCGCCGGGCTTTTTCGCCCTCTGCCACCAGAAAGTGCGCATCCACGCCAAACACGCCGCCGCCCTCAAGCCCAACGCCGTTGCACCCCAGAAGCTGCCCAAAACGCGCCAGTTCGCCGGGAGTATCGTTGAATATCACATGAACGTCATACATCGGCGTGCCCTCCGGTTTCAGAGCTGTATTCCCTCACCACCTCCGCCACGCGGATGCGGTAGTGGGTAAAGATCGATGCCCGTCCTTCGGCCTGCGCCGCCTGATGAAATACGTTCTGCTTCCAGCGGCAGATCGCCTCCTCGTCCCGCCACCATGAGAGGGAGAGGATTTTGCCGTCAGTGGTCAGGCTCTGAAAACGTTCGATATCGATAAAACCGTCGATATCCGCCAGGAGTGGCTTTAGCTCGGCGGCCAGTTGCAGGTAGCGCGCCTGGTGCGCGGGGGCTGCTTTGGCTTCAAACAGGACTGCAATCATGATGTTCTCTCCATTGTGAGGTTAAGGAGAGAGTGCAGGAGTGAGCAGGAGAATGCTTCGGTGAAAAGCGAAATGTGGCATTTCTGCGCCGGGGATGCCGGGTGGCGCTGCGCTTACCCGGCCTACGGGCCACATGTAGGCCCGGCAAGCTTGTGCCGCCGGGCGTTTTTTAGCCGAGGACTGACTTCGGTTCCAGAAATGCGCTGATGCCCCATGCGCCCATCTCGCGCCCCACGCCGGAGTGCTTAAATCCGCCAAACGGCGCTTTGGGCTCGTGGGCGAGGGTGTTGACCAGCACGCGCCCCGCGTGGATCTGCTGCGCTACCCGACGGGCGCGCTCCGCGTCGCCGCCCAGCACCATCGCGCTCAGGCCGTATTCTGTATCGTTGGCAATGGCGATGGCCTCTGCCTCATCGCGATACGCGATCACGCACAGCACCGGGCCAAAAATCTCTTCCCGGGCGATGGCCATCTGGTTGTGCACGTCGGTAAACAGCGTCGGGCGGACAAACCAGCCGTCACGTGTGCCCTCCGGCCGCCCCTCCCCGCCCGCCAGCAGACGCGCCCCTTCCGCCAGCCCTTTCTGAATGTATCCCTGCACCCGCAGCCACTGTTTCTCGCTCACCATCGGGCCGACCTCGGTGGCCGCATCGCGCGGATCCCCCGACTGCACCGCCGCGATGGCCCGGGCCAGCGCCTGCTCGATTTCAGCCTTACGCGACTGCGGCACCAGAATGCGCGTTCCGGCCACGCACGCCTGGCCGCTGTTCATCAGCCCGGCCTGCACCGCCAGCGGAATGGCCTGCGATAAATCGGCATCATCCAGCACGACCGTCGGCGATTTACCGCCTAACTCCAGCGTGACGCGGGTAAAGTTCTCCGCCGCGTTGCGCAGGATCGCTTTGCCGGTCTGGGTCGAGCCGGTAAACGAGATTTTTGCCACATCCGGGTGACGGCTTATCGTCTCCCCCACCGTGTCGCCGCGCCCGGTGACGATGTTAAACACCCCCGGCGGCAGATCTGCCGCGTGCAGCGCCTCGGTCACAATCTGCGTCTGCAGGGCGCTCATCTCGCTGGGTTTGATCACCGCAGTGCAGCCTGCGGCCAGCGCCGCCGCCAGTTTGCCGCAGATAAAGCCCGCATCGCTGTTCCAGGGAGTAATCAGCCCGGCCACGCCGAGCGGGGTCATCTCGACCTTTGCAGCACCGGCCGTAAGGGTAAACTCAAACGCCTCCAGCGCCTCAATGGCCTGGGCAATCACCTCCGCCGGATAGCTCGCCATCCACGCCGAGCGCGACGCGGGCGCGCCATACTCTTCAATCACCGCCTCCAGCAGATCGTCGTGGCGGGCGGCCACGGCAGCATGCATCCGTTGCAGGGCGGCGATGCGCTCCTGCTTTGTGGTTTTTGCCCATGCCGGAAACGCCGCGTTTGCTGCGGCAATGGCGCGTTCGGCATCCACCGCGTCGGCCAGACGTACCTGCCCGATAACCCGTGCCGTCGCCGGGTTAAACAGATCGAAGCGCTCGCTGCCGTGTGGGGTGACAAATTCACCGTTGATATAAATCTGTTCGATGTGATGCATAACGACCTCCTCAGACTGGATGGAGAGAGTCTGGCACGCCTTCTCCGTTACGATAATCCACGCTATGCTGCAAAGGTTGTTTCGATTTTCAGGATAATCTATGCACCGTTCAGGACTGACAGAGCTGGAAGTGGTGATGGCCGTCGTGCGTCGCGGCAGTTTTCGCGCCGCCGCACAGGAGCTGGGGATGTCGGCCACCGCCGCGAGTAACGCCGTTGCCGGGCTGGAAAGCCGTCTGCAAACCCGCCTCTTTCACCGCACCACCCGCAGCGTGGCGCTCACCGAGGCGGGGCAGCGCTTTGTGGCCCGCGTAGGCCCTGCGTTGCAGGAGATCCGCCAGGCAAGCAGTGAGATCCACAGCGATGCCGACGAACCTGCCGGTACCCTGCGTCTGAACGTGCCGAATAACGTGGGAACCCTGTTTCTGGACGAGCTGCTGATCGACTACATGATCCGCTACCCGAAAATGCGCGTCGAAACGGTGAGCGAGGCGCGGATGATCGATATCGTGGCGGAAGGCTACGACGCGGGGGTGCGCCTGGCGGAGTCGGTGCCGCAGGACATGATCGCCATCAGGCTTACCCCGGATATCCGCCAGCTCGTCACCGCCACGCCGGACTATTTTGCCCGTCATGGCACGCCAGAAACCCCGGACGATCTGCTGCAGCATCAGGGGATCGGCATGCGCATGGCGCACGGGGGGATCTATCGCTGGGAGCTGGAGCGGCGCGGGGAGCAGATTGCCCTGGCGGTGCCGCCGCGTTTTGCCACCTCGGATCTGTTTGCCTCGATCCGGGCGGTAAAGGCCGGGCTGGGGGTGGGATTTTTACCGGAACTCTATATACAGCAGGAGCTGAAAAGCGGAGAGCTGGTGAGCGTGCTGGAGGAGTGGACGCAGCCCTTTGCCGGACTGCGGCTCTATTACCCCGGCCATCGCCACGTCCCGCCGGGTTTGCAGGCGCTGGTGGCAATGATCCGCGAGCGCGGTCTTACTCGAGGTTAGCCTTGTTCAGGCCGTAGGCGGCATCCAGCGAGCCCGGTTCCATGCGGGAGGTGATGCCTAAGCGGTTCCAGGCGTTGATCGCCACGATGGCGAAGTTCAGCTCTGAAATCTCCACTTCCGAATAATGTTCCGCCACGCTGCGGTAGAGCACGTCGCTGACCCCGTGCGGGCCGATCTGCGTCAGCGCTTCGGTGAAGGCCAGCGCCGCTTTTTCACGGGCGCTGAACAGCGGCGACTCGCGCCATGCGGCCAGATGGTACAGGCGCAGCTCCCGCTCGCCGGCAATTTTGGCCTCTTTCGAGTGCATATCCAGACAGAAGGTGCAGCCGTTGAGCTGGGAGACGCGGATGTCGATCAAGTGCTTCAGCGCCGGGTCGATGGAGGTCTGGCCCACCGCCATGCTCAGGTCGGACAGGGCTTTAGCGAGGGCTGGTGTGGCTTTATGGTGGTTAACGCGAGTGCTCATTGTCTTACCTCTTTTTGTGCGGGATGGGTCATGCGATGGGGTAAATTTACGCCGTTCATGACATAGTAAAAAGATACAAAAAGCGCGAAACGAGGTAGGACATGAAGCCGGGCTATCACCAGATCTACACCCGCTATCGGGACAACATCACCCGCGGCGTACTCAAGCCTGGCGACAAGGTGCCTGCCATTCGCGTGCTGGCCGAAGAGCTGAAGGTGGCGCGCAAAACGGTTGAAACCGCCTATGCCATTCTGATCGGCGAGGGCTATCTGGTAAGCCAGGGGGCGCGCGGCACCCGGGTGAACCCGGACTTAAACCTGCCGGTCGCGGCCCCCGTGTCAGACGATCCCGTCACCGGCACGCTTCCGGAATCGCTGGTCAGCCAGCGGGAACGCGCAGGCTTTTTGCGCCCCGGCATCCCGGCGCTGGACAGCTTTCCGTACAAGAAATGGCTGCTGCTGGCGGGGCAGGCGGTGCGGGCCATGCGCCAGGAGGAGATGCTCAACCCGCCGGTGATGGGCTGGGCTCCCCTGCGCCAGGCCATCGCCAGTTACCTGAACATTTCCCGCGGGCTCGCCTGCACGCCGGATCAGGTGCTGATCACCAGCGGCTACAGCGGCAGCCTGCGCCTGATCCTCGACACTCTCGCCAGCCGTAACGACAAGGTGGTATTTGAAGATCCGGGCTATTTTATGGGCCAGCAGCTGCTCCGGCGCATCGTGCCGCGTCTGCATACGGTGCCGGTAGATCGCGCCGGGATGGACACGGAGTACCTGCTGCGCCAGCACGCCGACGCCCGGTTTGCCATCGTCACGCCGTCGCACCAGAGCCCGCTGGCGGTCACCCTCTCATTGCCGCGCAGACAGCAACTGCTCGACTGGGCCACCCGCAACGAGGCGTGGATCGTTGAAGATGACTATGACGGCGAGTTTCACTACACCCGCAAGGTGCTGCCGTCACTGAAAAGCCTCGATCGTCAGGATCGGGTGATCTACATGGGCACCTTCAGCAAAACCGTGATGCCGTCCCTGCGCCTGGGTTATGTGGTGATGCCCGCCAGCACGGTGTCGGCCTTTAACGACTGCGCCGATCTGCTCGCCAGCGGCCAGCCGGTGCTGACGCAAAAAATCCTCACCGCCTTTATCAACGAGGGTCATTTCTTCCGCCACCTGAAAAAGATGCGCGCCCTCTACCAGCAGCGTCGCGACTGGATGATTGCCGCCCTGCACGAGGTCTACGGGGATCGCTTCTTCACCGAGCAGAACGACGGTGGGATGCACATCGTGGCGTTCTTAACCAACGGCAGCTGCGACCTGGAGATCGCCCGCTGCTGGCAACAGCAGCAGCTACAGGTGAATGCCCTGTCGGCGTGGTACAGCGGGTCGGGCAAGCGCTACGGGCTGGTGATGGGGTATAACAACGTGCGGTCGTATCAGGAGGCAATCGCCCTGCTGGAACGGCCGAAGCAGCAGACGCTTGAACTGTTGCGCTGAAACGCGCCGGGTGGCGGCTACGCCTTACCCGGCCTACGAAACCCCAGGCCGCACGATCCGTAGGCCCGGTAAGCGTAGCGCCACCGGGCGATACCCCCGCAAGTTACAAATCATGTCGCGACAGTCCGATATCCTTCAGATGCTCATCGCTTAACTGGCTCAAAATCTTGCGCGTGCGGTTGATGCGATACCAGCGGGCAAAAATTCTTCCCGTCAGGATAAAGATCGCAAAAGGACGTCTGGCACGATTTTCATTGAATTCCATGATGTTCTCCTCAGGTTGTCTGAGGGGTTATCATCACGGATAAGGCACCCTGCAATACAGATTCAAAAATTACTTTTTTTTAACATACAGATCGTCTAAAACAAGAACTGCATGGCGATTTTTATCGCCATCTGTACTGGTTTTATTTTCTGTATGGTGACAATGAGGGATACAGCATGACGCGCTACCAACATCTGGCCGATCTTCTGGCGGAACGCATTGAGCAGGGGCTATATCGCAGCGGAGAGCGTTTACCCTCGGTGCGTGCGCTAAGCCAGGAGCACGGCGTCAGCATCAGCACCATACAGCAGGCCTATCAGATCCTCGAAAACTTACAGCTGATCACCCCCCAGCCGCGCTCGGGCTATTTTGTTGCGCCGCGTAAGGCCCAGCCGCCGGTGCCGGCGATGTCGCGCCCGGTGCAGCGTCCGGTGGAGGTGACCCAGTGGGATGAAGTGCTGACCCTGATGGAGGGGCGCACCAAAACCGACATCACGGCCTTTGGCGGCGGCCAGCCGGACCTGACCCAGCCGAGCCTGAAGCCCCTGTGGAAAGAGCTGAGCCGTTTGGCGCAGCACAGCGTCAAAGAGATCTTAAGCTACGACGAGCTCGCCGGGCGACGTGAGCTGCGCGAGCAGATCGCCCGCCTGATGCTGGACGCCGGATCGGTGGTCACCGCCGACGATCTGATCATCACCAGCGGCTGTCACAGCGCCCTCTCCCTGGCGTTGCTGACGATCTGTAAGCCCGGCGACATCGTGGCGCTGGAATCGCCGTCGTTCTACGGCACCATGCAGATGCTGCGGGGTCTGGGGATCAAGGCGATCGAGATCCCCACCGATCCGGTGACCGGGATCAGCGTGGAAGCGCTGGAGCTGGCCCTGGAGCAGTGGCCGATCAAAGGGGTGATTGTGGTGCCCAACTGCAATAACCCGCTCGGGTTTATCATGCCCGAAGCCCGCAAGCGTCAGCTGCTGGCGCTGGCCCAGCGCCACGATATCGTGATCTTTGAAGACGATATTTACGGCGAGCTGGCATTTGAATATCCGCGTCCCTGCAGCATCCACTCGCTGGACATCGATGGCCGGGTGCTGCTGTGCAACTCCTTTACCAAAACCGTCGCCCCCGGACTGCGGGTGGGGTGGATCGCCCCGGGCCGCTATCACGACCGGATCATGCACATGAAGTATGCCGCCAGCGGCACCAACGTGCCCGTCAGCCAGCTGGCGCTGGCCGCCTTTATCCGGGAAGGGTATTACCATCGCCACGTGCGGCGGATGCGCCAGATCTACCAGCAGAATATTGATACCTACACCTGCTGGGTGCGGCAGTTTTTCCCCTGCGGGATCTGCGTGACGCGCCCGATGGGGGGTTACATGCTGTGGGTGGAGCTGCCTGAACATGTGGACATGGTTTGCGTTTCGCGGGAGTTAACCCGGTTTAACATTCAGATCGCCGCCGGATCGCTCTTTTCGGCTTCCGGCAAATACCGGAACTGTTTGCGGATTAACTGTGCCTTGCCGCCCAAAGAGAAGCATCGCGCGGCGGTGGAGCAGATGGGAGAAGCGGTGAATATTGCGATGGCAGGTTAGTGCGGCCTGTTCCCCTCACCCTGACCCTCTCCCCAAAGGGGAGAGGGAAAAAACCGTAGGCCCGGTAAGCGCAGCGCCACCGGGCAGTTTTACATCAGAACTTCCACGACACGCTGCCGACAATGCTGCGCTCGGCACCAAAGTAGCAGTAGGAGAGCGAGTTACAGGCCGCGACGTAGTTTTCGTCCGTCAGGTTGTTGACGTTCAGCTGCGCGCTTACCCCGTTCAGCCCCACCTTCGACAGGTCATAGCCCACCGCCAGATCCACCAGCGTGTAGGACGGCAGCGTATGGGTGTTCATGCGATCGCTGGTCACGCCATTAACGTAACGCACGCCGGAGCCCACCGTCAGGCCATCGAGCGGCCCGGTTTTGACGTCATAGCTGAGCCAGCCGCTGGCCATATTGCGCGGGGCATAGACCGCACGCTTGCCCTCTTCCTCCGGGCTGCTCTTCTTGTAGCGGATGTCGGTATAGGTATACGCCGCCTGCAGGCGCAGGCTGTCGGTCAGCTGCCCTACCGCTTCCAGCTCAACCCCTTCGGATTCGATCTCACCGATAGAGCGGTACGGATCGGTCGGCTCCTCTTTGGTAGCGATGTTTTTCTGGTTGATGCGGAACACCGAGGCGCTGAACTGGCTGTTCATCCCCTCCGGCTCAAACTTCACTCCCGCTTCCCACTGCTTGCCTTTCATCGGATCCAGCAGATCGCCGTTGGCATCGGCAAAGCTGGTCGGGGTGAAGGCGGTGGAGTAGCTGATGTACGGCGCGATCCCGTTATCAAACAGATAGAGCAACGCCGCACGGCTGCTGAAGTTGTTCTTGTCCAGATCGCTGCGGGTATCGTTCAGCTTGTCGATATTCGACACGCTCACCTGGTCGTAGCGACCGCCCAGGGTCAGACGCCACTTATCCAGCGAGAGCTGATCCTGCAGGTAGTAGCCGGTCTGACGCAGCTTGTGCTTCTCCTGGCTGTACATGGTGATGTAGTCCGGCTTCGCGCCGTACACCGGGTGGAAGGCGTCGATCGGCGGGAAGCCTCCGTAGTAGCCGGTAGTGTTGTTGCTGCGATCCTGATAATCGAGGCCAATCAGCACCCGGTGGTTCACCGCCCAGGTGTCAAAGCTGCCGTCGACCTGGTTGTCGATGGTGATGGCATCCATCTTCTCGTCAGAGCCGGAGTAACCGCGGTTGAGCTCGGTGTCGTTCAGCCAGCCTGCGGCATACACCTGATTCAGCTCCACTTTGGTGTGCAGATAGCGCAGCTTCTGGCGCACTGACCAGCCGCTGTCAAACATGTGCTCTATGTTGTAGCCGACCATCTCCTCGCGACGATCGTACTTGTCGTAGTCGTCCTCGCCCTCAAAGAAGGTGTTGGAGATCATCTTCCCGTTATGCGGCACCACGGTGCCGTCGTACGGCAGGCCGGAGTGGCTGCCGCCCTCGGGATCGCGGTGCAGATAGGCCATCAGATCCAGACGGGTGTTATCGGTGATGCGCCAGGTCAGGCTTGGCATCAGAGCGTAACGCTCCTCTTTCAGCGGATCAAACTGAGAGTCGGCGTAGCGGGTCATGCCGCTCAGACGGGCCGCCACGCGGTCGTTGTCATCCAGCGCGCCGGTGACGTCAAACATCGCCCCGCGCTGATCGTTATTCCCGGCGAACAGCTTGATCTCACCGCCCGGATCGAACGAGGGTTTGCGCGAGGTGAGCGCCACGATCCCGCCCGGCGACGAGCGGCCATACAGCACCGAGGCCGGGCCGCGCACCACTTCGATATTTTCCAGGAACCAGGGATCAACCACCAGCGAGCTGTGGGAGTTGGTGTCGCCCATCATCTTCAGGCCGTCGAGGTAGACGTTGTCCAGGCTGCCGTCGGAGAAGCCGCGCAGCACGATGTAGTCAAAGCGGTTCGAGGCACCAATCTGGTTGCTGTAGACGCCCGGCGTGTAGCTCACCGCCTGGCGAACGCTGGTCGCGCCCTGCTCTTCAAACTGCTCGCGGGTCACAATCGACACCGCCTGCGGGGTCTCGATATCCGGCGTCTCCAGCTTGGTCGCGCCGCTCTGCATCTGCGAGGTCACCACAACGGTTTCCGTTTTCGGCGTATCCTGCGCCATCAGGGGAAGCGCGACGCTCCCGGTTACCCATCCCACCAGCAGTGCCAGCCGCGATTTAGCGAACATGAAAATCTCCAGAGCTATTTCTAATTATTAATGAGAATTATTACCTTTTTCATTTAGAAGATAGCTATGCGCGCTGCCAGAGAACGTATGCGCAATGCCAAACCGCACGAATGGCGTTGGCGATTAGAGAAAAGCGGATTAGCAGCCGTTGCGGACCGCGCCCGGGCAGATGCCGTAGCGACGGCGAAACGCGGTGGCAAAGTTGGTGGCATGCTGATAGCCGGACATCCAGGCCGCCTGCTGCACGCTGTGGCCCTCCAGCAGATAGCGGCGCGCCAGCCCAAGGCGGCAGTCGCGCAGGTAGTCGAACACCGTACAGCCGTAGGCCTGGCGGAACTTGCTGCGCAGGCTGCTGGGGCTCATCGCCGCCCGGGCCGCCAGCTGGGCGAGGCTGTACTCCTGCTCCGGGGCATTCTCCAGCAGGTGGCGGATCTGCTCCAGCCGGGCATGCTCCCCGCCGGACGCGCTTACCCGCGCCGCACCCTCTTGCTCGCGCAGGTGCAGGCCGTGGCCCAGCAGCTGATACATCACCCCTTCCAGCAGCAGCTGGCGCGACAGGCTGCTCCGCTCCCGCTGGCGGGCATGCTGGATCCCGGCCAGCACAAAGTCCGGCACCTGCCAGACAAAGGTCGGCGCGTTCAGCCTCTCCCACTGCTCAAGCAGCGAGGCGAGGAGCGTTTCCCGGCGGGCATCGTCGGGGTAAACACCAAAAGAGAGGGTTTTCAGGGCGATATCCGCATCATGACGGGCCGACATCGCCTGCTGTTCGCTCAGCCTGGCGCTGAAGGCCATGCCCGGACGAACCGCATAAACTTCGCCGCTGAGGGTCAGGGTCACGCAGCCTTCGAGCACTACCAGCACATACAGCGGGCTGCTGTGGCGGGAGGTAGTTTCATAGGGTTGCAGAACGCGCACATCGGAGTGGGTTAAGGAGATGCCGGACGGCAGGGTCATCTCTTCGACATCGCCGTGCAGAACCGGGCTGGTGCTGGCACAGGTATCCGTCAGCAGCGGAAAACGGTAGTCGATGCCGTAGCGCTCGCCGAAGACCTTAAAGTCAGCAACGGAAAAGGTCTTTTTCGTTGTGGGGGTCGTTTGAGGGAGCATTGTGTTGGACATACCTGCGCCTGGAGAAGCATATTAAAAATAAAACAGTATCACTCCTTTAACGCGGCGGCAATGCAGGCTAATTTAATAAATATAAAGCTCCAACATATTGTCGGAGCTTAAATATATTTACGTTGCGGCTTCGATTATCAGGCTTCTTGCCAGCCGGCAAAGACCTCTTTATGGTTTTTAGTCAGCACCACATTATTGCCGTCAATTTTATCGACCCACTCCAGCGGAATATAATGGTGTTTGCCGCCGGATTCAGAATCATTTTTTGCCAGCTTAATACGTTCACCGTCGAGATGGTCAACCGTGCCGACGTGGGTACCGCAGCTAGCCATTACCTGAGCATGGTCCTTGATTTCACTCTTGTTTACCATAATTAATTCTCCTCATTAGGTTTCCACGGGTTGTTGCACGAAACTAACTGTAGTCCATAAATAACGTTTCTACCGCTTCATTAGCATTTCGAAACATTATTTCCCGAAGCGTTTAAGGGTCTGGCGAAATATATAAGAATAAGCTGAGAATATTATAGGGTGGCGATTATGCCTCATAATTAAAGTCACGCACTCAACACGGAGGCATATATGGTAGAAGCGAATCGCACCGAAATATCCCTGGCTCTTGGTGAAGCGGTTTTAGATGTCGTACAAAAAGGCCAGGAGGTGTCGAGAGAGAATCTGGCACGGGCCATGAAAACGAAAGCGGAGCGAGAGAAAGATGACGAGCGTCTTCTTGATTACTGGAAAGCCTGTCACATCCTCGCAGCGTAAATCAGGCGGCGCGGGGTCTGTGCCCCGCGCCGTCTTTACGATCCCTCGCAATCCATAAGGCTGGCGATGGTTTACAGACTGGTATCCTGCTCCTGACGCGCAGACGCATGCGTCAGGAACTGTACTTCAACCCGACGGTTGCGCTCATCTTCCGGCGAGATCCCTTTCAGAGGCTGCGAATCGCCAAAACCGGCCACAATTACCCGATGCGACTGTTGGTCATTGAGATTAGCTATTAATAGCTTACGTGCCTCACGTGCCCGGGCAGCTGACAGCGTGTAGTTGTCGTCATACACCGTGCAAAAACGGGCGTAATCCACTACCGGGTTATTCACACCGAGATTATCAGTATGGCCTTCCACAAAGACCTGCGTATTGGTTGAACCGCTAACGAACTCCTGAATCCGTGGTGCCAGTCTTGCCAGAGCATCTCTGGCCTGATCGGTAATGCAGGCGCTGCCGCGGGCAAAAATTTTATCACGCAGGGTGATTTTACCGGTGCCCATATCAAACCCCACCAGCGCCGCATCGCCCTTATCTTCCATCTCCTTTTGCATACTGTGCATCATGGCGTTCAGCTTTTGCTGAGCAGCCGCCTGGCCGCTATTTTTTTCCTGCTCGCGTTTCACTTCAGCCACTTTGTTTTGCAGCACCGATAACACCAGCATCAGCATCACCACAGCCATCACGCCTGCCATCAGATCGGAAATGGATATCCACTCATTCGGTTTTTCTTTCATAAAATATATCAGGCCTCAGCGCGTTCGGACTCAAGGAGCCCTCTGTAATACTGAGCATCAGTGGCCAGCGTGCTCATATTGCGGTTGATATCCATAAGAGAGCGGACGATCGTGCTGCGTTCGTCGGCCGACTGCTGTGCTGAAATCTGCTTATCGATGCGTGCGCACAGCTCAGTAACGTTTGTAGTGATGTGCTCAATGGTTGCAGGCAGCGTCCCCAGTAGATCAAAGGCCTCGCTGAAGCGTTTGATGTAGTACTCCATCTTGCGGTTACCTTCTGATACCGCCGCCAGGCCTCCGGTGATCTCCTTCGTGACGCGCTCGATGTAGGTGGTCATTGAGGTGACCTTCTCATTCAACGTATCACTGGTTTCGGTGAATCCATACATCACCTTACGCTGAATATCGGCCGCTTTTTCGGTCGTCTCTTGCACCGTAGTCATGGTGGAGTGGATCTGTGACGACATGTTGTTGACCGATTCGCTGATCTGCGATGTCGCTGACTCCAGCTTGTCGGCCATCTGGACCATGTTGCCGCTGAATGACTCATCCATACTGGTGATGGCGTTGTTCAGAGAAATTTCAATCTGATTCATGGTAGTGCTGAGCTGGCTGGTAGAATCCGCCAGCTTGTCACTCATTTGCTGCACGTTGCGGGTGAAGTCGGCATTCATGTCATTCACCACCTGCGACAGCTCACGCTTAATCTCGGTCATCACATCACCAAGATCGCTGCCCAGCGTCGAGACCACCTTTTCAAGACTCACCGCCGAACCGGAAACCTGCTGCGAAGCCGCGCTCATGGTTGCGGCCGCTTGTTGCAGTGCCGCCAGGTTCTCTTCACTGTTACGGGTGTAGGTTTCGAGCAGATTACGCGACTGGTTGTTGATCTCCGCAATCTCGTTCAATGCTGCGAGATGGTACTGATGGCGCTGTGCTTCCTGCTCTTCACTGCGTGCCGCCTGCTGGCGGAACTCTTCGCGCAGAGCGGTCGTTTGCAGTGCCATCGCCTCAACCAGACGCTCAGTTGCCGCGTTACGTCCGGCTTCTCGCAGCTGCTGACGGGAGACATTTTCCGCGGTCTGCAATGCATGTTCTTCAGTCAGCGTCTGTTGAAGTTTGGTCATACACCAGTTCAGACGGCGCTCTTCATAGCCATTTTTCGACTCCCAGATTTTGAGCACGATAAAGGCGATGATCCCCCAGGTGGAGGTTTTGAATTTCGTCCCGAGTCCTTGCATCATCTCCATCAGATCGCGCATTGAGGAGTCCATCGCCCCGATACTGTTGCCGGAGTTATGCAAAATGCTTGAGGCTTTATCGAGCGCCAGCCCCAGCCCGAGGAACGTCCCCAGCAGGCCGAGGATCAACAGCATACCTGGCATGATAGCGGCCATTTTCTCGGCTTTGGTCGCCAGCGACTGGCTCAGCTCAGCGGCCGAACCCATTTCAGCGCTCATCCCCGGCTGCGCCGCCTGTAACCCACTTCGCTCCCAGGCCTGCTGCCAGTATGACTCCTTGGCATAACGTCTGACATTCAGCCAGGTATACAGTACGGCCAGCAGCATAACGGCAAAAAAGCCCAACTGCAGCGCATCGAAGCCAGGAATTAAAAAGTGACCAATCTCAATCAACAGATTCATGCCATCACCTCAACCAGCAGACCCGTTTCGGTACGTTTCTGGCAATCAGCGCCAAAGATATTGGCAAAATCGGTGATCAGGCTTTGTTCACTTAGCGAAAGTGAGGACCAGGCACGATCGTTCTGGGAGCAGTCGATCAGTAATGCGCCGACGGTAGCGCCCTGATCGAGCAGATATTCTTTCCCTTCAGCAATCAGCTGTTGTTCATCTTTTTCCAGCATCTGCAGGAATCCTTCCGCCGCGTTCACATAGCTGCGACGCGCCTGCAGATCGTCACCTAATTGCTCCAGATCTGCCGTGTCACGCGGCAGTGTAATTTTCAGATCGTTCAGGGCGCTCACTTCTGCTGGTTCCAGCTCCTCGTATTTCTGTGCGCGAACCAGACGCTTATGCAGCAGTTGATCTTTTGCAAGGGCGCTATTTTTCTTCTCCCACTCCTCTTCCAACAGCTGGCGACTTTTCTCCCAGGCAATGATCATCTCTTCAAACACAAACGGGATAATCGGCTTGCCAAACTGGCGCTGAGTCAGTTCATCCAGGCGCATCGTGTCTGCGTCGCTGAACTCCGCATCCTGCTGGATCAGCGCGTTTGCCGCGTAAACCATAAAATGCATATCGGCATCAATATCGCTGATTGAATTAACGGCCTGCATACGGGTTTCATAGAAGGCCAGCAGCTTTTGCACCGCACGCAAACGCAGGAAATATTCGAAATCCTGCAGGGTGTCGCGTTTCACGGCGATGTCCACTTCCGCCTTGGCAATCAGGTAGTTATTCACGATGGAGAATGCCGATACCGCCTCTTTCTCCTCTCCGTTTAGTTCGCGTTCGGCTTCTGCCATCGCCTGCGCGTGACGACGCGCCTCTGCCAGTTCTTCCTCCTCCATCTGCTTCTGACGAGCGTCTTTGCACCAGTTAATGACCCACTCAAGCGCTTTTTGCAGCTTTTTCACCAGCGGTTGTTTATCGAGTTTTTCCAGCCACGCCAGGGCACGATCCAGCCCGACCAGCGCTGCTTTCACCCATGGATGGCCGATAAATCCGCCTAACACCTGGAGGATCTTTCGCCCGGTGGCGATATGAGGCTTAATGCGCTGCCACATCTGGCTGACTTTTCCGATGAAGCCTTCCGCTTTCTCTGCCATAAAATTGATCGCTCTACCGGCGACTTCTTTGGCTTTACTGACTACTGAAGAAACAGCACTGCTAAATGAAGACACGACAGAAGAAGCGAAAGAGCTAACACGACTCCAGATACTCATGACTAAATCCTTAGCTCAAACCGAGCATTTTTTTTGCTGTGTTAATGTGGGGAGGAATGGATGAGGACGCGTCTGAAATCGCGCCGTAGGCATCACGAATTTGCGTTAACGCGCTTTCGATATGCTCCAGCGTAAGTTGTTGTTCTGATTCCAGTACGGCCTTAGGCAATGCCAGACGCATAGCATTACGGATATCACGGCCAGACAAGCCTTCCGAGAGCGACGCGGCCTGTTCCAGCATGGTTTCCCGCGCTTCAGCAAGCGGGATAGCAGAGACGAACAGTTTCGCCCAAATGCGAAAACGTTCGTCGTCACCAGGTAACGTGAAACCAATATGATGAGTGATGCGACTCAGGAAGGCGCTGTCGTAGTTTTTGACAAAGTTTGTGGCGAAGATGACGATACCGGTATGTTTTTCCAGTTCGATTAGCAAAGTCGATCGCATCGCATTCACTTCGTTATCGATCCCCTGGGTGACAGAGGAGAGACGTTTTCCCAACAAGGTGTCAGCTTCATCGAAGAATAGCACTGCATTTTCATCAGTAGCCTGACGGAAAAGCGCAGCAATATTTTTGGAGGTCTCCCCCATAAATTTGCTTTCGAGATCGGCGATACTGACAGTCATGATATTACGTTGAAGACTCCCCGCCAGCGCTTCAGCCGTCAGGGTCTTCCCGGTACCCGGTGGACCAAAGAAGTTAAGCACAATGCCATTGCCAACCGGGTCGACGGCCGCAAATCCCCATTCAACATAGATTTTATGGAAATAGTCGATTTTAGCCCTGGCTTCATCAAGCTGGGCAATGACCTGTGCCGTCAGTGCCACATCACCTTCCAGCGTAAATCGCGGGGTAACGGCGGAAGTAAACGCTTTTTTTTCTTCGTTGGCAGGTGGTTTATCTAGCCCCTGCGTAAATTGCGGCCGGATACGTCCCAGGGACATTTATTACCTCATCATGGGCTATAACAAATTTAAATTAAGTTACGGGCGTCATAGGGTTAACGGCAGCCTCTAAAAAAACTACAGTTAATTTTTATAATGTATTCAGCAGAACTACCAATATTGGTCTATGGAGTAAAAAGTAGAAGAGAGGACTGACATATCGTGTCAGAACATACCGGCAGAATAAAAATTTGATCAATGCCCGGACTGTTTCCAGGCATTATTGGGATCAGGCTTTCAGGGTGAGCGGTGCGAAAGAAACCAGTTCCTGCAACAACAGAGCGTTATCTTCCGATTTGAATAACAGGCGTAGATCCTCCTGTTTACGGGTAAATGCCAGCGCCTGCGGGTCGGCGCGCCCGCTGATACTATCCTTCACTTTGCCATTACACCATTGACGGTAATGTTCCAGCGTGGCGGCATAACGTCGCGAATTTTCACGCATCAGATGCTCAGCCAGCCTGAATTTCCCGTACCGGTCGCAAAGCTGGCTTTCGATATAAATAGCCTTTGGCACCAGATCGAGCATGATGTTAATAAAATCCAGAACCTGATCTAAGTGTCTGTCGCTGAGCTTATCAGCATAGGAGAGTAAGTTATCAATAAAAGAGAGAACCTCATTTCTCTCATTCCCCATCTGAGCGATAAGCGTTGCCGCAACGTCATGGGTTTCTTCTGCCACTCTTCTATCCAGTAACATCACCCGTGCAGACTCAACAACGCCAAAATAGCGCGACAATTTTCCCATATAGAAAATGACGTTCTGGGCATGAACATCTTCTGAGATAAGGTCCATGCTTTGCTGCAACTTATCAATTTTTTGCGCCAGATACATGGTCTGCATAACCATCGCGCCCACAATGACGCCTGTTGATAAGCCCACCGCCGCCAGCTGCATGCTTTGCGCCATTTGCATCAACTGCTTGATTTCTCCGATAGAAGCGGTATCAAGCACCACCTCTTTTAGAGGAAGGTGCTGAGCGATACCGCTTTTTCCGGACAGGGAATGCCAATATGCGACACCATCCCGAATAACGGCATGCCCTGTTTCCAGAGCACTTTTCACTTCCTTATATACGTTGACCCAGTCAATGGTCAGTAAGGTCTCTTTCAAAAGAAATCCTCCTTTTTACTGAGCATTTGCTGACGCATTGCAGCAATTTGTACGACTGCGGGCAACGTCACACGAAACGCAGGACCACTGATTGCAGGGATAGTGAGTAAGGCTGTGATTGCCATGCCTACCGGGCCGGTAAAGATGCCAATCATTCGCGCAAGGCCAGCGTTCGCGGCGAACGTTAACCCTTTGCCGAGGATCGCTTTAGCTACGGCATTGGCCACAATCATCGCCACCTGATAAGACATAAAACCGCCCATACGAATAGACGTAATGATCGCAGTGAGCGCAGCGCTACTGGCAAGGTTGCCATCTATTTTGAATTGATTACGGATATTCCTGCGCTCATCCTCATTCATTTTTTCCCAGGAATCTGTGAACAATTTAGCCAGCAATGCCTGCTCAATATCCACGACGTCTACAGAGAAATCGGTTTTAACAGATAATTTTTTGCACACATCGATAAGGATTTCTTTATAAACAACGCCATTCCCGCGGAAGAGATTAACAAAAGTATCCCCGCCAAAATGCTGCAACTCAGCCGCAATAAGCTGCCAGACCTGTTTATAATCTTTGCCTGCTTCCTGAAAAGCCTTATCTCCCGTTAATGATTCGGTGTAACGCGTCGAGCCGTCTTTATCCTTAGTAAGATAATTCACTAATACTTCCAGCATCTCATTATCCGAGTAGCGGAGCAGTTCCAGATCTTTATCTGTTCTGAATTTTCCCATTATTCTTTACCATCCGAATGCTGTTTTCATTTTTTATTGCGTAATTTGTTTTAAATCTGGTGCCCTGATAAGGGTTAACGGCATCTGCACCAAAAACTACAATGAAATTCCTTAGATTTTGCGAGGGATGAGAATAACCGCACAGGATGACAGAAAGTGTCAGTTGCTAACGGGCAAAAAAAAACGGCCTTTGCAGTTAGCAAAAGCCGTATGTTTTAGGTACAAAATCACTCGTCGAAGAACCAGTACCCCTGGTTAATCAGTCCGGTCAGCTCTTCCACAAATGCCGGGTTTTGCAGGGCAGCGCCCAGCTCCGCCTGACCCAGCTCGGTGTAGCGGCACAGCGCATCTGCCGCGCTGGCATCCACCGTCTCCAGCAGTTCGCTGTTGATAAAGACGCTGCCGCCGACGTTCAGCACCCGCAGCCCGCTCAGGCGGGTCAAGGTTTCGCCGCCCATCAGCGCGTCGAGCACTTCTTCTGGTGAGTACTCTGGTTCCGCCGGGGCGATATCCAGCTCGTGACGCGGCGTGGAGATGAAGCTGCCAAACCACTGCTTGAAGTCTTCCGGCTTGCTGATCATGTCGATCATCATCTTGCGCAGACGCTCCAGCTCGTAAGCCTCCACCCGGCCCGGATGCTCGCGGCAGGTGAGATCCGGATCGCTGTAGTGCTCGCCGCCCAGATCGTTTTCCAGCGCGTAGTCGGCAAAGCTGCTGATCAGATCCCGGCCGTTTGGCCCACGGAAGCCGACGGAGTAGTTGAGCGCCGTCTCATGGGTAAAACCGTCGTGCGGGAATCCAGGCGGAATGTAGAGGATATCCCCCGGGGCCAGATCTTCATCGATGATCGGCTCAAAGGGATCGACATGCAGCAGCGCCGGATGCGGACAGAACTGACGCATCGGCAGCTTGTCGCCCACGCGCCAGCGACGGCTGCCCATCCCCTGGATGATAAACACATCGTACTGATCGATATGCGGGCCCACGCCGCCGCCCGGCACCGAGAAGGAGATCATCAGATCGTCCAGACGCCAGTCCGGCAGCACGCGGAACGGACGCACCAGCTCGGCGGCAGGCGCGTGCCAGTGGTTTACCGCCTGCGCCAGCAGCGACCAGCCGGTTTCACCCAGCCCCTCGAAGTGCTCGAACGGACCGTTGCTGGCCTGCCATTTGCCCTCTTTATGGCTGACCAGGCGACTGTCCACTTCCGGCTCCATCGCCAGCCCTGCCAGCTCATCCGGGCTGATTGGATCGATAAAATTCGGCAGTGCATTCTTTAAGACAACGGGTTTCTTTTGCCAGTATTTTTCTAAAAATTCCGGCCAGTTCAGGTTGAGTTGATACGCCATGGTTAGCACCAGTTAAAAAGACAAACGGGTGTGATTATAGGAAGAGGCGGCAGCGCGCTGCCTTGTCGTGGGTCAAGCAGGGATGAAAACCTGCCGCATTCAGCCATTCGTATGACACAGCCTGTCAGTTTCACGCTTTATCGTGAGCGCGAGTTACAGAGCGACTTATATCGTTAATCACTAAGAGCGTATTGTTATGAGGCGTGCCATGAGCCCATTCATTGAACTTCCGGTTTCCGCCAGCGTGAAGACCCTGATGGCGGTCTATACCCGTAAGGAGAGCCCGTCCGTTTACTCCCCGGTGGCCGGTGAACTGCCCGAGGGGAGCCTGGTGCGCATCCAGGCGGCGGTGCTGGGTGATGCGGTGCAGGGCAACCCGCACTGGTACCGGATTGATGACGGGACGTTTATCTGGGCGGGTGCCTGCAGCCGCGTCGAGCCCTACCCCGCGTTTCCGCCGGTAACCCGCGTTAACTGGAAAGCGGTGGTATTTGAGGTGCGTTAGGCGCTGATCACCCGCACATCCTGCGCCGCAAGCGCCTCTATTACCTCAGCATCCATATCGGCTTCCACCACCAGCACGTCGATTTCGCTGCTTTTCGCGACCACAAAGCGCGCCACGCCGGGGATTTTGTCGGTGGTGAGCGCCACGATGGTCTGGCTGCTCTGGCTAATCACCGCTTTTTTGAACTCGCAGTCGGCAAAGTCGAACCCGGTCAGCCCCATGCCGGGATCCATCGCGCATCCACCGATAAACGCCTGATCGAAGATAATCCCCTGGATCTGGCTGGCCGCCGTGGCCCCCACCGCACCGCCAGATGAACGCTGGATCTGCCCGCCGGTGATGATCACCTCGCACAGCGGATGGCGCAGCAGCTCGGCGGCGATGGCCGGAGAGTTGGTCACCACGGTGACGGCCAGATCTGACGGCAGCGCCTTTGCCAGGGCGAGGTTCGTGGTGCCGGTATCGATAAAAATGCAGCTACCCGCTTTAATCAACGTTGCCGCTTTCTGCGCGATCGTGATTTTTTTTGCGTGGTTTTTCTGCTCGCGGCTGATGAAATTTCCGGCATCCGCCAGCTGCAGCACCGCCCCACCGTAGACCTTCTTACAGATCCCTTCTTTACTAAGCTCATGTAAATCCCGGCGAATGGTGTGTTCCGACACCTGCATCCGGGTGGCCAGTTCGGCGCATACCACCCGGCCATTTTCCTGCAGGATCTGGCGGATCAGATCTTGTCGTTGTTCCGGGAAAGCTGCATAATCGAGCATAAATTATCTTCTCTGGATTTGAATCGAGCAACAACGTGCATAATGTTGCATGACGACCTGCTCTGTCAATTCTGTCCCGTGCTCGCGCCGGGACAAAGGTTCAACCCTGTAAGGATGTGAAATGACCTCTCAGACCACCGGAGCCGTCCAGCGGCTTGCCACCCGGATCGTCTTTTTTATTGCCGGTTACGTTACTGCCACCTGGGCGGTGCTGGTGCCTTACGCCAAAGCGAATACCGGCGTTAACGAGGCCACCCTCGGCTCGCTGCTGCTCTGTCTTGGGATGGGGGCGCTGATTGCGATGCCGCTCACCGGGATGCTCACCAGCCGCTACGGCTGCCGCCGGGTGATTATCACCGCAATGGCGATCGTCGTACTGACTACGCCTTGGCTTGCGATCATTCCCGATCCGCGCCTGCTCGCCGCCGCCCTGCTGCTGTTTGGCGTGGGGGTCGGGGTGACGGACTGCGCCATGAACATTCAGGCGATTATCGTCGAGCGCGACTCGCCAAAGCCGGTGATGTCCGGTTTCCACGGCATGTACAGCGTCGGCGGGATTGCCGGTGCCGGGGCGATGACCCTGCTGCTGACCCTCGGGGCCAGCGCCTTTGTCGCCTGCCTGGTTATCCTTCTCAGCGTGGTGATCCTGCTGGCCTTCAGCCTGAAAGGGCTGCTGCCCTGGGCCAATCCCGCTTCTGGCCCGGCCTTCGCGGTGCCGCGCGGCGTGGTGCTGCTGATTGGCCTGATCTGCTTTGCGGTGTTTCTCGCCGAAGGCACGGTGCTGGACTGGAGCGCGGTATTCCTCACCGAGGTGCGCGGCGTGCCTGAATCGCTGGGCGGCCTCGGCTTCACCTGCTTCTCGATAGCGATGACTCTGTTCCGCTTAACCGGCGACAAACTGATCGCCCGCACCGGCCCCCTGCGCGCCGTGGTGGGTGGCGCGATCGTTGCCGCCGCAGGCTTTGCGCTGGTGACGTTTGTCCCGCAGTGGGAGCTGTCATTGCTGGGCTATGTGCTGGTGGGCGCCGGTTGCGCCAACATCGTGCCGGTGATGTTCTCCGCCGTTGGCCGCCAGACCCGCATGCCGCAGGCGGTTGCCGTCCCGGCTATCACTACGCTTGGCTATCTCGGCGTGCTCGCCGGGCCCGCGATTATCGGTTACGTGGCCCACGCCACCTCATTAACCCAGGCGTTTATGGTCATTATGGTGCTGATGCTGGTCGTCGCAGCGCTCTCCGTGACTGTCACCGCCTCTCAACCTGCCCGCAGCGAGGGATAAGATGAATATTGCACATGTCGCACTTTGGACCCGTAATCTGGACGCCCAGGTTCACTTCTGGCAGACCGTTTTTGGCGGCCAGAGTAACGAACGCTACCTCAGCAAAAACCGGCCGGGGTTTGAATCGCACTTTATAACGCTTTCCGACGGGCCGACCATCGAGCTGATGACGGTGCCGGATCTGCCGGACAGCCCGTCGCACCCGGAGTTTGTCGGCTGGGCGCATATCGCCCTGAACGTCGGCAGCAAGGCGGATGTGGATCGGATGGCGGAGCAGGCGCGGTTGAGTAACACGCTCCTGAGCGCCCCACGAATGACGGGTGATAGTTATTATGAAGCGGTAATTGCGGACCCGGACGGGAACCGGATTGAGCTGGTGGGGGAGTGATCCACCGTGCCAATAAGGGAGCATCGCCGGGTGGCGGCTACGCCTTACCCGGCCTACCAAACCCGTAGGCCCGGCAAGCAACGCGCCGCCGGGCGGCAACTATCCACCAGCGATAAAGAACGTTCAGCAGAATAAAACACACACAGCAACTCCCTGGTCCGGCTGAAAATCGCCGAAGCGTTTCCTGTCGGCCGGGGCGAGGCGCATGGATGCGCCGAGAGGGCGTGACCTACAGGGATGTAGGATCGCGCCCGACCCGATAGCCGAAAGGAATAAGCTGAGGGTACCGCGTAGCGGCGATTTTCTTTGCCGGGAGCCGGGGTAGCCAGGGGGGAGGCGGCGAGCCCCCCTGGCACGTTCACGGGTGACGCGCCTGACAGAGAAGTACAGAACGTAAAGTGAACGGAACTACCACCGATAGCCGCATGCTTCCCCTCACCCCAGCCCTCTCCCCAAAGAGGAGAGGGGATCTACCGTGCCCCTCATCTGATTGACTACAAATCAACCATTTTTAGCCTACGCTTACCCAATGTGAAAAGCGGTTTTGAAAACTCATCTACCGCATTCATACAGTTATCATATAGTTAAATGATAATGATAATTAATGTGTTAAAGTGACTGCGTTCATAAAACTGCCGCCATAACCGCTTGAACATGAGGGAGGTAGTTTTCACGCTGAGCGAAATCCTCTCATCTCTGTCAGGCTGAATCATTGGGGCTATTAATGGAACATATTGTCTACGTCGTTGATGATGATCACGCTGTCAGGCGGTCCGTTGTCGGGCTGCTGGAGTCTGCCGGGCTGAACGCCCTCGACTTTTCCTCGGCAGAATCCTTTTTACAACACACCTTTGAAGACGTGCCCTCCTGCGTGATCCTCGATATGCAAATGCCGACCATCAGCGGGTTTGAGGTGGCGGACTCCCTGAAGGCCAGCGGACGCGAAATCCCGATTATCTATCTTACCGGTCACGGCACCATTCCGATGACGGTGAAGGCGATGAAGGGCGGCGCGTACGAGTTTCTCACCAAACCGGTGGCGTCGAATGACCTGCTGAACTCCATTGGCGACGCGCTGAAGCTGGCGGAAGAGAACGCCCTGCAGCTGCGGGAGCAGTACTCCCTGAAACAGCGCCATCTCTCGCTGACGCCGCGCGAGCAGGAGGTGTTGCAGCTGGCGATCAGCGGAATGCTGAACAAGCAGATCGCCGCCGAGCTGGGGGTGAGTGAAATTACCGTTAAAGTCCACCGCCGACGGGTGATGGAGAAGATGCAGGCCCGCTCGCTGGCGGATCTGGTCAGGGCCGCAGAGCGCCTGACCAGAAGCCAGCCCTCAGAGTGACGTCTCGCCCTCCGCCAGCGGCAGGGTAAAGGCAAAAACGCAGCCGTGCGGCTCGCGGTTGCGGGCCGTCAGCTTGCCGCGATGGCGCTCGATAATGCTGTAGCTGATGGTCAGCCCCACCCCCATCCCCTGGGCTTTGGTGGAGTAGAACGAGTCAAAAATGCGCTCGCCCTGCCCCGGCGCGATGCCGGTCCCGCTGTCGGCAATCTCAAATTTGATCCCGCCCTTTTCCGGATTCGACGTCGACAGCAGCAGCGTGCCGGGACGATCCTTGATCTCCGCCATCGCCTCCACCGCGTTCATCACCAGGTTCAGCAGCACCTGCTGGATCTGCACGCTGTCAGCCACGATAAAACTGTTTTCTGCCGCCAGGGCAAAGCTGACGCTGATACTCCGGCGATCCAGCTCGCTGCGCGACAAGGTGATGATGTGCCGCACCAGGTGGTGCAGATCGATGCGGGTGAAGGCCGGATCCTGCTTGCGGGTGAGCGACTGCAGGCTGCGGATGATCTCCCCCGCCCGCTCGCCCTCGGAGACAATCTCCTCCAGGCCAATTCGCGCCTTATCCAGCCGGGCCGGTTCGCGGTTCAGCCAGCGCAGGCTCGCTCCGGCGTTGGCAACAATCGACATCAGCGGCTGGTTGATCTCGTGGGCGATGGACGAGGTTAACTGCCCGACGGTAGTGGCGCGCGAGACGCGGGCCAGCTCCGCCTGGGCCACTCGCATGGCGTCTTCCGCCGTGCGCTGGGTGGTGATGTCGGTGATGATGCCGTAATACTCGTTCACTTCGCTGCCCACCCCCACCGGATCGCCAATCCCCAGGATAGTGCGCACGGCGCCGTCGGCGCGGATGATGCGGAACTCGGCGCGCATGGTCAGCCCGTCGCGCACGCTCTCGGTGACCAGGGTGCTGATGCGCGGATAGTCATCCTGATGCACAAACGTCAGAAACTCCGCCATCGAGATCATCTTCTGCTTCTCCGGCAGGCCCAGAATGCGGGCGTACTCCTCCGACATAAACATCAGATCCTGCTGCAGCTCCCAGCGCCAGCTGCCGGTGTGGCTGATCTGCTCCCCCAGCATCAGCGAGGTCTGGCTTGCCCGCAGCTCTTTCTCCACCCGGCGGCGCTGCTGGTTCTCCTCCAGCAGCTCGGCATAGAGCCGGGCAGTCTCCAGCGAGATGGCGGCATGGGCCCCCAGCAGGCTCACCACCCGGGAGTGCTCAACGGTAAAGACCTCCGGCATCAGGCGGTTTTCCAGATACAGCACCCCCACCAGCCGCGCCTGTTTGAACATCGGAACGCACATCACCGCCGCGCCGGAGGTGACCAGATACGGATCCTGGCTGAAGGGGTGGAACTCCTCCGGTTTGCCGGTGTGGATCTCCTGCCCGGTGCGGATCACCGCCGCCAGCACCGTCAGCGGCATCTCGGTCGCCATCGGTACGTCTTTGCGGATCTGCACCCGCACCCCGTCGGTGGTGGTGCTGGCGCTGGCCTCGATCTCCGGAATGTTGTTGTCGTTTACCCGGATCAAAAAGCCGCGCTGCGCCCCGGCCCGCTCCAGCAGGATAGTCATCAGGGTTTCGATCAGCCGTTCGAGGTTGATCTCCTCCGACAGGGCGCGCGACGCCTTGATCACGCTCTGCAGATCGCGGATCTCCTCGTTGCGGGCAAAGGCCACGGTGTCCCAGGCGTTGGCCTGCCCGGGCGCCATCAGCCAGGGGAAATCCCGCTCCAGCTGGCGCACCTTCGATTGCGCCCCCGCCCGCACCCAGGCGGTTATCGCCCCGCGGAAGTGGGCATCGGCGGCGGTGGTGTAGCCGCAGGCGTGGGCGAAGCGGCCCGCCAGCTCGTGGGCCAGGGCGTTGAACGGGTTGAAGCCCCCTTCGCGGGAGAGGCGCACCGCCTTCTCGTACTGTTCGAGGGCGATGCTGTTCATGCCGTCGAGGCGCACGATCTCGGCGTAAATCAGCGCCTCTTTATCGGCGAAGGTGCCGGGGTTGATCCGCGCCCAGAGGGCGATTTTGTCGTAATGAAGGTGGATCTGGCGGCGCAGATCGGCGGTAAAGGTCTCCGGGGTCAGCTGCTGCGAGAGGGTCAGCGCGCTGTAGAGATGGTAGTCCAGCAGATGAATATGGCCCGGCGCGGACCAGGCGAACCGCCCGGCCTGGGCCAGGTTCTCCGCCGCCTGCGGGAATTCGCCGCAGGCGAAGTGGGCCATGCCGCGATAGAGCCAGAACCAGAACAGCATGGTGGAGGTCTGCTCCGTGGCCTGCCCTGTAGCGCCGGGCAGCAGGGATTGCGGCAGCACCTCGCTGGCGCTCCAGGGGCCGCTCACCGGGGTGCGCAGGTGCTCCACGTAGTGGCGCTGCATCAGCAGGATCGCCTCCACGTCCTGGAAATGGGTTTTGCGCACGAAGGCCAGCCCGCGCTCGATGCTCATCAGCACCGCGTCGAGGTGATCGCCCCGGGTCAGGAAGTTGATCACCTGATGACAGGCGGCAAAGCAGGCCACGGTCATGTCCCCGTGGGTTACGGCGGAGGTAAAGCAGGCTTTGGCGCACTCGATGGTGTAGCCCAGCGGCTGGGTCCAGACGCTGAGCTGATCCAGCGGCAGCAGGGTTTTGGCCTCAAAGGCGTCGTAGCCGTGGCGGTTTACCAGCTCCCGGGCCAGGGTGCCGTACTGGAAGCCGAGCCGGTATTCGGCGTAGCGGTGGCCAATCAGCACCCCGAACCACGCCATCGCGGTGGTGGAGGCGCCGGTAATGCCGTGATCGAGGGTCAGGTGCATCATCCGGCACAGCAGCACGAAATGCAGGCGCGAGCTGGTAAAGCTGGCGAACAGGCTGGCGCTGTTGAGCAGGTTCATCACCGCCTCGGTATCGCCATCCTTCATTAGCGGCAGCCGGTTGAAATGGCTCTGCGGATTATCACCAACGCGGTTGCACAGGCTCTGCCAGGCCTCGTCGCACTCGGCGGTCTCCGGGAAGCGGCTGACGTGAATGCCAAACACCGCCAGCCAGCACAGGGCTGCCTCCAGCGCCAGCCGGTTGTCGGACTGGCGCATATAGACTTCCGCCAGCAGGTTGGCCGCCAGCGCCTTCTCCGCCAGCCCGCCGGGGGAGCCGAGAATGCGGTCGCACAGCCTGCGGGTGGTCTCAAGATTGCCCAGCGCGAACTCGCACCCGGCCTCTTCGCTGTCGAGGATAAAATCGCTGGCGCTCTCGGGCGCGGCACCGGCGTTGCCCAGCGCCCGGGCGGTCTGGATGTAGCTCAGGGCGGACAGATAATCCCCCGAGCGCCGGGCGCGTCGGGCGGCCAGCAGGCTCAGCTCGCGGAACATCTGGCGCTGGGGGGCAGGCTGGATGCAGTCCAGCGCCGCCGTGACGTGGTGGACGGCGCGGAACAAAATCTCGTTGCCCGCCGCCTGACGGGCCGACTCCGCCAGCAGGCTGGCGGTGGTCAGGTGCAGGCGGCTGCGCTCGGCGTTATCCAGCAGGGCAAATGCCGCCTCCTGAACCCGGTCGTGGGTAAAGGCATAGCCGTCGGCGCTGAGGGTGATCAGCTGCGCCGTCACCGCCGGGTGCAGGGCATAGCGGATCTCCGCCACCGACATCGACACCACCCGGCAGACCATCTCCAGCTCGCCGCTACCGCCCAGACAGGCGATGCTGCCCAGCAGGCGGCGGGCCTCTTCGGGCATCTCCTCCAGCTGCTGCAGCACCAGGGTGACCACGTTTTCGGTGTAGTGCCGGGTGCGGATGGCGTGCAGATCGTAGTGCCATTTGTCCTGATATTTATTGTGCGTCACCAGCCCGTCATCGACGATGCGGCGGAAGAACTCATGCACAAATAGCGGGTTGCCGCCGGTTTTCTCGTGGATCAGCCCGGCCAGATCGGTGGTGCTGGCGGAGCGGGTATGGAAGATGTTCGCCAGCCAGCGGGAGACCGCCTTCACCGACAGCGGCTCCGGGCGCAGCTCGGTGGTGTTGCGCGACGCCCGGTGCAGGTTCGCCAGCTGCTGATGCAGGGTGTTGTCCGGCAGCGAACAGGCGTCCCGGTGCGCCACCACCATCAGCAGCGGCATGTTAGTGCCGTGGGTCAGCAGGTATTCGAGAATTTGCAGGCTGGCGGCGTCGATCCAGTGGATATCGTCCAGCAGCAGCACCAGCGGAGCGCCCGCGCTGGCGAAGGTTTTCACCAGCGCCAGCACCATGTGGCTGAAGCGCGCCCGGGCGTCGATGGAGAAGGTATCGCTGGAGAAGCGCGGCTTGTTGTCCAGCAGCAGCCGCAGCTCCGGCACCAGGCTGACGGCCAGCTCTTCGTAGCCCTCCAGCTCCCTTGAGAGGCGGATCTTCCAGTGCGCCACCTCCACCGCCGGGAGCCCCAGCAGGTGCAGCGCCAGGGTGCGAAACGCCGAGGTCAGGGCGGCATAGGGCAGCGTAGGGGAAAACTGATCCACCTTGCCCACCGCCAGCAGCGCGCTGCGGTGCTGTAAGGCCTTCAGCGCCGAGGCGATCAGCGACGACTTACCGATCCCCGACGGGCCGCTGATGGCCACAAATCCGGCAATCCCATCCCGGCTCACCCGGTCAAAGGCGTGGATCAGATCCGCCGCCTGAGGATGGGCGGTGTAGAGGGTATCGGTGAGATGAAACGCCGGCGAGCGATCCTGCAAACCCGGCGTGAAGGCGGCAATATCCCCCTCGTCGCTCAGGGTGGCCTGGCAGCGGCGCAGGTCGGCAATCAGGCCATCGATGGTCTGGTAACGGTTCTCCGGTTTTTTCGCCAGCATTTTCAGCACGATGGCCGACAGCATGGCGGGCACGCCGGGGCTGACCTCTCCTGGCGATCGCGGTTCCGAGGCGATGTGATAGTGCGCCCACTTGCCCTGATCCTGGCCGCCCAGCTCAAACGGCAGGCTGCCGGTAAGCAGCTCGTAAAGCACCACCCCGAGGCTGTAGAGATCGCTGCGGCTGTCCACCGCGCGATGGGTGCGGGTGGTGTGTTCCGGCGACATGTAGGCAGGCGTGCCGCCCACCACCGCCAGCCTCGACTGCTGCAGCTCTTTCGAGGTGCCGGACGACAGGCCAAAGCCCCCCAGCCGACAGGTATTGTCCTCGTGAATAAAGATATTTCCCGGCTTGATATCCCCGTGCACCAGGTTGCGCAGATGCATCAGGCGCAGGGGCAGGCTGATGCGGATCGCCAGCTCCAGAAAGCTCTGGATGCAGGCCATCGGCGCGCCCACGATGCGCGTCAGCAGCACAAAGGAAAAAGGGGCATAAACCAGTGCAAAGCGCCCGTGGTACTGGGTGCTGGCGACCGGACGCACGGCCCAGTCGTCGCTCAGGTACTCCCGCAGGGCAAACTCGTTGCGCAGCAGGCGCGTTGCGCTGGCCTCTTCTTCATCGCTCACGGCGGTGGCGATGATAAAGGCTCCGCCGGAACGGGGCAGTCGGGCGTTGAGCCAGCAGAGGCTCCCCTCCTGCCCCAGCGGGGTAAAAATGACGTCTTCTTTAAGCACAAAAGCCCGCCCTTCGGATAAATTTCCGGGGGCGGGCCAGATCTCAGGCAGCGATGGGTTAGTCATCCACGTTCCTTATTTTTCTTCATTAATGGTTATCGTGGGAAACAGGTAAAGGTGTTGTCAGGTGGCGAGCGCGCGCTGAATATGCGCCAGCAGCACATCGACATTAATGGGTTTGCGCAGAAAAACAACGGCACCATTCTCAACAGCGTAGCGCTCTATGTTGTCATCCGCATGACCAGAGATAAAAATGAGCGGCGGGGGCGAAGTGGCGATGAGGTGCAGCCTGTCGAGCATCTCCAGACCGTTCATCCCCCGCAGGCGGATGTCGGCAATCACCAGCGCCGCGTCGGTCAGCGCGGTGGGGTGGCTGAGAAACCCCTCCGCCGAGTCGAAGGCTTCGGTGGCGTACCCCTCCGACTGCAGCAGGTTGCTTAACCCGCTGCGAACAGACCGTTCATCATCAATGATGGCTATGCGCTGCGGCATGCTCGTGTTCCTCAAATGAATCGTGATTAACCCTCACTGCCGTCGCCGGGACGGGGTGGAGGCGGAGTGCCGCTGATTTTGGGAACGCATTCGTGACGAAACCAGGTCATCGTCAGCTGGCGGCTGAAAAGACGGCGGCCAATCGGGATCAGCTGCTCCCCCACCAGCATGCCAAACAGCCCCATCAGCGCAACAACGGGCGGCGCGGGCGAGTGTACATCAATTGCGGCATAAATAACCCCTGCCAGAATTCCACAGCTCAGTGAAATGACCCAGGCTTTCATGACGAGGCTCCTGTTGAGAGGGTGACGGGCGCTTTTTGCGCGGTGTCGTCAGCGTGCAGAAAATGGCGGGTCGCCTGTTCGCTGGCCAGCATTCCCAGCAGACCAATCAGCGCCAGCGCGGGCGGCGCGGGGGAACGCACTTTCAGCAGCGCGTAGAGCAGGCCTATCAGCACGCCTGCCGCGAGGGAAATTAACCCAGTACTCATGGTGAACTCCAGGGAGGTCAGCGGCAGGCCGGATGAGGGCCCAGCCTGCCGCGTCGAACTTAGCGGACCGGGGCCGGAACCGGGGCCAGGGTTTCGTGCTCGCTCTTCTGGCGAGACGGTGCTTTGTGCACCATGGTGTAGGCGTAATCCACGCCCATGCCGTAGGCACCGGAGTGCTCACGCACGATATCCATTACCGCGTTGTAGGTCTCTTTACGCGCCCAGTCACGCTGCCACTCCAGCATCACCTGCTGCCAGGTTACCGGGATCACGCCGGCCTGGATCATGCGCTGCATCGCGAAGTCGTGGGCCTCTTTCGAGGTGCCGCCGGACGCATCCGCCACCATGTAGATCTCGTAGTCGCCTTCCAGCATCGCGCACAGGGCGAAGGTGTTGTTGCACACTTCGGTCCACAGGCCGGAGACCACCACTTTCTTCTTGCCGTTGGCTTTCAGGGCGTCACGCACTTTCTGGTCATCCCAGGAGTTCATGGAGGAGCGCTCAAGGATGTCTTTACCCGGGAAGACGTCCAGCAGTTCCGGGAAGGTGTTGCCGGAGAAGCTTTCGGTTTCAACGGTGGTGATGGTGGTCGGGATGTTGAACACTTTGGCCGATTTCGCCAGCGCTACCACGTTGTTTTTCAGCACCTGACGGTCGATAGACTGCACGCCAAACGCCATCTGCGGCTGCTGGTCGATGAAGATAATCTGACAGTTATCCGGGGTTAACACTTCGAGCTTTGAGTTAGACATAATGGTATCCAGTGAGGTTAACAGGTGAAATCCGCCGCACCACCTTTGACGATGCGTTGACTGCATCCTATGTCTCTCTCGCCCCGGAGGTAATTATCTCTTTGTATAATTAACCTTTCGTATAGTTATACGTCGGTATAGTTATACTTTGGTATACCTATCCCTTTGTATAACTGGTTTTTTTCGGTAACCGGTTCCAATAATCCTGACCAAACCCCTCTCAGTCAGGAGCAGTTATGACTTCCTCTGCTAAAGCAGATCTGATTCTGGTGAATGGCCAGTTTCATACCGTCGACCGTGAAAATCCCCTCGCCGAAGCGGTGGCCGTACGTGACGGCAAATTCCTTGCCGTCGGCACCGTAGCCGACGTGATGCAGTACCACGACGAGGCCACCAAAGTGGTGGATCTCAAAGGTCACACCGCCATCCCCGGTCTCAACGATTCGCACCTGCACCTGATCCGCGGCGGGCTGAACTACAACCTCGAGCTGCGCTGGGAAGGGGTGCCGTCGCTGGCCGACGCCCTGCGGATGCTGAAAGAGCAGGCCCTGCGCACCCCGTCCCCGCAGTGGGTGCGCGTGGTGGGCGGCTGGAGCGAGTTCCAGTTTGCCGAGCGCCGCATGCCGACCCTGGATGAGATCAACGAGGCCGCGCCGGATACCCCGGTCTTTATCCTGCACCTCTACGATCGCGCCCTGCTCAACCGCGCGGCGCTGAAGGTGGTGGGTTACACCAAAGAGACGCCGAACCCGCCGGGCGGCGAGATCCAGCGCGACGCCAACGGCAACCCGACCGGGATGCTGATCGCCCGTCCGAACGCCATGATCCTCTACGCCACCCTCGCCAAAGGGCCGAAACTGCCTCTGGAGCAGCAGGTGAACTCCACCCGCCAGTTCATGCGTGAGCTGAACCGTCTGGGGCTGACCAGCGCCATCGACGCGGGCGGCGGTTTCCAGAACTACCCGGAAGACTACGAGGTGATCGCCGAGCTGCACGACAAAAAGCAGATGACCATCCGCATCGCCTACAACCTCTTCACCCAGCGTCCCGGCCACGAGCTGGAGGACTTCGAGAAGTGGACCGACATGCTCAAGCCGGGCCAGGGCACCGACTTCTTCCGCCATAACGGCGCGGGGGAGATGCTGGTCTTCTCCGCCGCCGACTTCGAGGATTTCCTCGAGCCGCGCCCGGATCTGGCCCCCGGCATGGAGGACGAGCTGGAGCGCGTGGTGCGCCATCTGGTGGAACACCGCTGGCCGTTCCGCCTGCACGCCACCTATGACGAGTCCATCAGCCGGATGCTGGACGTCTTCGAGAAGGTGAACCGCGAGATCCCGTTCGACGGCCTGCACTGGTTCTTCGACCACGCCGAGACCGTCACCCAGCGCAACATCGACCGCATCAAGGCTCTGGGCGGCGGCATCGCCGTGCAGCACCGCATGGCCTTCCAGGGCGAGTACTTCGCCGAGCGCTACGGGATGGAGGCTGTCCGCCATACCCCGCCGGTGACCCGCATGCTGGAGACCGGCGTGCCGGTAGGCTTAGGCACCGACGCCACCCGCGTGGCGAGCTACAACCCCTGGACCGCGCTCTACTGGCTGGTCTCCGGGCGCACCGTGGGCGGCATGCAGATGTACGATCACAGCGCCCGTCTGGATCGCGATACCGCCCTGATGCTCTGGACCCAGGGCAGCGCGTGGTTCTCGAACGAGCAGAACCAGAAAGGGCAGATCAAAAAGGGCCAGCTCGCGGATCTCGCGGTGCTGAGCAAAGACTTCTTCCGCGTGCCGGAAGAGGAGATCAAGGGCATCGAGTCGGTGCTGACGGTGGTGGACGGCGATATCGTCTATGCCGCAGGCGCTTTCGGCCCGCTGGCGCCGCCTGCTATCCCGGTTCTGCCGGAGTGGTCGCCGGTGGTCAAGGTGCCGGGACACTACCGATCCGCGCCACCGCAGGCCGCCCGGGTGGGGATGAGCGCCGTGCACCACTGCAGCGGGCCGTGCGGCGTGCATAACCACGCCCACGATTTTGCCCGCAGCGCAGAGATGCCGGTGGCCGACGATAACGCCTTCTGGGGAGCGCTGGGCTGCAGCTGCTTCGCGTTCTGATCATGATGAACTCAACTCAACCCCTGCCCCGGATCGACCTGGGGCTGTTCTTCCTGCGCATCACCGGCAGCCTGCTGTTGCTCTACGTTCACGGCCTGCCGAAGGTGCTGCACTTTAGCGAAGAACTGACGCGGATCGAAGATCCTTTTGGCTTTGGGCCGTACTTCAGCCTGATCCCGGCGATCTTCGCCGAGGTGATCTGCCCGATCCTGATCCTGTTCGGCGTGGCGACCCGGCTGGCCTGCGTGCCGATTATCGCCGTGCTGCTGGTGGCGATGCTGGCGGTGCACCCTGACTGGTCGATTGCCGAAGGTCAGTTTGGCTGGCTGCTGCTGATTATCTTCACCACCCTTGCCATCACCGGCCCCGGCGCGTGGCGGTTACGCTCGCGTGCCACGGAGAGATTCGCATGACCCAGGTGACCGACGCGCACATCGAGCACCCGCCTGCCCCGGCGATGTCGACGTGGCAGCCGCTGCACCAGCGGGTGTTCCGCATGCTGTGGATCGCCACGGTGGTGTCGAACGTTGGCTCGTGGATGAGCGACGTCGGGATCAACTGGAGCATGCTAACGCTGAGCGCCGATCCGCTGGATATCGCCATGGTGCAGGCGGCGAGCAGCCTGCCGATGTTCCTCTTCGCCCTGCCCTCCGGGGTGATGGCGGATATCGTCGACCGGCGCAAGTACCTGCTGTTTTCGCAACTGTGGGTGTTTATCGCCGCCGCCGGGCTGACCATTCTGTCGTTTACCGGCCAGGTGACGCCGACGGTGCTGCTGGTGGCGGCGTTTCTGCTGAGCGTCGGCAGCGCCATGAGTTCGCCGCCGTTCCAGGCGGTGGTGCCGGATCTGGTGAGCAAGGCGGAGCTAGGCCCGGCGATTGCCCTCAACTCACTGGGGGTGAACATCAGCCGCGCCATCGGCCCGGCGCTGGGCGGCTTTTTGCTCTCGCTGGCCGGGCCGTGGATGGTGTTCCTGCTCAATGCCCTGTCGGTGCTGGGCGTGGCCTGGGTGCTGTGGCGCTGGAAGCCTGCGCTCTCGGTGCAGCGCCTGCCGCCGGAGCACTTTTTCTCGGCGGTGCGCGCCGGGGTGCGCTACGTCCACGCCGCCCCGGTGCTGCGTAACGTTTTAATTCGCACCGTGGCGTTCTTCGTGTTCGCCAGCGCGGGCTGGGCCTTGCTGCCGCTGGTGGCGCGCCGGGAGCTGGGCCTCGGCCCGGCGGGGTACGGCATCATGCTGGCCTGCATCGGGATGGGGGCGATTGCCGGGGCGGTGCTGCTGCCACGACTGCGCCAGCGCCTGAACGCCGACCGGCTGATGGTGGCGGCAAGCCTGGTCTTCGCCCTCACCATGCTGGCCCTGGCCTTCGTGCGCCACTTCTGGCTGCTGAACCTGTTTGAGTTTTTCACCGGCTTTGCGTGGATTGCGGTGCTATCCACGCTCAATCTGGGGGCGCAACGCAGCGCCGCACGCTGGGTGAAGGCCCGGGCGCTGGCGGTCTATCTGACGGTCTTTTTCGGCTCGATGACCGCGGGCAGCGCCCTGTGGGGACAGATTGCCTCGCACTTCAACACCTATACGTCACTCTGCGTGGCGACGGTGGGGATGCTGCTGGCGAGCGCCACGGTGCTGCGCTGGAAGCTTGAGAAAGATCCTAACCTGAATCTGGACACCAGCGGCCTGATTGCCGACGACGCCCGGGAGAACATCCCCAACGAGCGTGGCCCGGTGCTGGTCTCCTGCGAATATCTGGTTGATCCCGACGCGGTAAACGACTTTCTGCAGGCGGTCCACGAGCTGCGCCGGGTCAGGCGGCGGGCGGGCGCCATGAGCTGGGCGGTGTATGAGGATATCGACCGGCCGGGCCTCTATATCGAGACCTTCCTGCTGGGCTCGTGGGTTGAACACCTGCGTCTGCAGGAGCGCCACACCATGAACGACCACCTGCTGCAAAGCCGCGTGCTGGCTTTTCATCAGGGCGATGCACCCCCGGCGACCCGTTATCTGGTGGCGCCGGTTTAAAACCTAAAACAACATTTTGAGGAAGAGACTATGGCTACGATCAAAGCGAAAGACGGCACGCAGATTTACTACAAAGACTGGGGCGCGGGTAAGCCGGTGCTGTTCAGCCACGGCTGGCCGCTGGATGCCGACATGTGGGACAGCCAGCTTAACTATCTGGCCGAGCGCGGCTTCCGCGCCATCGCCTTCGACCGTCGCGGCTTTGGCCGTTCAGATCAGCCGTGGAACGGCTATGACTACGACACCTTTGCCTCCGACATCAACGACCTGATCACCGCGCTCGATCTGCGCGACGTGACCCTGGTGGGCTTCTCCATGGGCGGCGGCGACGTGAGCCGCTATATCGGCACTTACGGCACCGACCGCGTGGCCGGGCTGGCGCTGCTGGGTGCGGTCACGCCGATCTTCGGTAAGTCTGACTCTTATCCGCAGGGTGTGGATCAGTCGGTCTTCGCCGGCATTCGCGACGGGCTGCTGAAAGATCGCGCCCAGTTCATCAGCGATTTCGCCACCCCGTTCTACGGCCTCAACGCCGGACAGAAAGTGTCTGAAGGCGGCCTGACCCAGACCCTGAACATCGCCCTGCTGGCCTCCCTGAAAGGGACGCTGGACTGCGTAACCGCCTTTGCCGAAACCGACTTCCGTGCGGATATGGCCAAAGTCGACGTGCCGACGCTGGTGATCCACGGCAGCAACGACCAGATCGTCCCGTTTGAAACCACCGGTAAAGTGGCGGCGGAGCTGATTAGCAATGCGGAGCTGAAGGTGTACGACAACGCGCCGCACGGCTTTGCGCTGACGCATCAGGACCAGTTGAACGAAGACCTGCTGACGTTTGTGAAGGGGCTGTAAGTGTTAAAGCTGACGCCACCTGGCGTCAGCTGTTCACATCCACTGCCCCCTGAACAAGCAGTGCAACACTTCAGATAATTCCGATAAAATGAGGAAAACTTTTTATTTTCATCAAGCTGGAGCGGGTAATGGTTCAGGAACACACCGACGTACTTTCATTCTTCACCTCTCACACGGCCAATAACGAGAATTACAGTATTGAATGGGGCCCGGCGTTTTGGGCACTACGAATAAAAGTGGAGGAAGAGCGCCCCAACTTCTCAGACGAGACGCTCTATGAACTTTGGTACAACCGCTCCAATGGCGTCGCCAGTATTAAGCAAGGCGGCATGTCACTGAATGAATTTAACGAGGCGAAAGAAAAGCTGCGCGCCCTGTCCCGTCTGATTGCCAAAGAATGTACGCCCGCCAATTATCAGCAGGTGATTACACAACTGAAGTCTCTCAAAGAACAAAAGATCCTGAAAAAAGTGTACTGGGCGCTGTGCCATCGTGCGTTTGCAGTTATGTACCCTGAGCACATCAGCAATATTGTTAACACTGGCGCGTTCTTTCGTATCTATAACTACTGCAATAACCGCTTTGATCTGGGCCTGTCAGGTCAAGGCGAGTGGTTTGACCTTAATCTTGAATTGAAAAAGGCACTTAACCAGGCGATAGGCTCCCAGATTGATGCCATCACATTGAATATGTCTCTCTGGCATCTGTACAAACATTTTATCCTTGAGAAAGACGATACTGTGGTGGTGCCCGACAACACGGGTGAAGATGATGAACAGGGTTCTGAACCCAACGATCTTCAATTGCCTAAAAACTTGATCCTGTATGGGCCACCAGGCACGGGCAAAACCTATAAAACAATCGACGTTGCCGTGCGCGCCTGTGAACCTCAGGCATACGCCAGGCTGGATGGAAAAGAAGAGAGCGAACGTCGACGCGAGCTTAAGAAAATTTATAACCAGCTGATGAACGAAAAACGGATCCGTTTTATTACTTTCCATCAAAGCTTCGGGTACGAAGAGTTCATTGAAGGACTAAGGGCAGAAACGACCGACGACGGTAACGTGCGTTATGACGTCAAACCTGGGATTTTCAAGCAAATTTGCGATGACGCCGCTTTTGGCAATGCGGGTATACAGCAGGCTCTGGACAAGGCACTTGTGCTGTTACAGGAACGGCTTGCTGAAGGAGAGAGCATTACGCTACGCACCCACAATGGTAACCCTTTCCGTGTGACTTACAAAAGCGAGGCTGTCTTTGGGATCTTCCCTGAGCAGAGCAAAAAAGAAGATTTGGGTCAGGGCTACAATGCTTATCTTAAGGACATTCGAGCCTGGTACCAGGATAACAATGCCAAAGTGCATAACGTTTCTTATATACGTGGGATCCTGGCGTTTCTGATTCGCGAAAATCATATTCCGGCCACACCGGAGAAGACAACTGGCGCTAAACGACAGAATTTCGTACTGATTATTGACGAGATTAACCGTGGCAATATTTCTAAAATCTTCGGCGAGCTCATCACGCTGATTGAAACCTCTAAACGTGCAGGTGAAGCAGAAGAACTCAGTGTTTCTCTCCCTTATTCCGCCACGTCATTTAGCGTCCCCAATAATCTTTACCTTGTCGGCACAATGAACACCGCAGACCGCTCCCTGACGGCGCTCGATACCGCGTTGCGCCGCCGCTTCGAGTTTGTACCTATGCTTCCAGACACCAGCTTGTTGGCAGGCACTAGGATCAAGGGGATTCAGCTTGAACGGCTACTGGAAACGCTGAATGCCAGGATTCAGGCGTTGTATGATTATGAACACACGCTGGGACACGCATTTTTCATGCCCGTAATACAAGCTAAGGATGACGAAGATGCCGCCTTCGATCTGCTTAAACGCATCATGAAAAATAAAATCCTTCCTTTGCTGGAGGAGTATTTCTATAACGACTGGCAAAAAATCCGCCTTGTCCTCGGTGACAACCAGAAACAGGACGAGAGCTTACAGTTCGTCTCATCAATAAACAGTGAAGGCAATTTCCTGCGATTGTTTGGTGCTGATGCTGCAGAAGATTTGCAGGAGGCGGGGATGACCTACCATCTTTCTCACGAGTCGAAGCCCGTATGGAATAACCCGCTGGCTTATCGCCAGATTTACGATCCAAAAGCCATACATCAGGAGAGCGAGGAATGACATCCGGCCATTCCTGGACGCTCATTGAGCACGGATATGTGATTAGCGATAAAGATCAGGGCCGCGTCAGGGACGCGGTTGTGCTGCCCGATACGCTTTTTCAATGGCTGGTGCAACGCTGTTTAAGTGACGATGTAGAATATGATAGCCGGTTGCTTACCCTTCGCGCTGTTGGCCGGGTTCAGGCACTGCAGGTGAAAAATTACGTGGGCGTGATTGCGCTACCGGGAGGTGCGTTTATTGAGGTGTTACCCAAAACGGGCCATGAACACGCCCGTGAGCAGTTAATAATGATGCTGCGTACTCTGAAAACCTTCCGACATATTGCAACAACATCGGCGAGCATCAAGACCTCACGCATGCCGTTGATGGATATCTTTATTCAGCAGTTCATCATCAGCGTTCAGTTTATCCTTCAACAAGGTCTTAAACGCGACTATCTTCGTCAGCACGATAATCTGGCGTGGATGAAAGGCAAATTACGGGTTTCAGCACAGCTAACCAAAAACAGCGTTCGGCACGATCGTTTTCAAGTGGAATATGATGAATACAGCGTTGAGCGTCCCGAAAACCGCATTCTGAAAACGGCTATCGATAAAGTCTCCCGACTGACCCGCAATCCTCAGCTGATACGACAGCTTCAGCCTTTGCTGACAGCCTTTGAACCCCTTTCCCCAGTTATGGATGTCGCATTTGCCTTCAGCCAGGTTCGCCTGGACAGGCATATGCATTATTACGAACAGGCACTGGACTGGGCAAAACTCATTTTACAAGGCGAGTCTCCACACTGTATGCAGGGGCAGGCTAATGCCATTTCACTGCTCTTTCCAATGGAGGCTGTTTTTGAATCCTTCGTTGCCGCCTGGATGAAACATCACCATCATCTACACTACCAGATCGATACACAGGCAAAAAAACACAGCCTGGCTCGTTATCACACGAAGAATATGTTCAGACTCAAGCCGGATATCTGGCTTCGCCCGCATGAAACTTCGCAGCATTCACCGATTATTTGCGATACGAAATGGAAAAAGATCAAGCCGTATAAACCTGGCTTTAACATTTCGCAAAATGACCTTTACCAGATGCAAGCCTACGGGGTGAAATATCTCGATAGCCGGGGGGATATGATACTTATCTATCCAGGGCATGACGGTTTTAATGATGCGCTTCCCCATCCCTTTGAACTTCACAAACCGGATGGTCATGCATTACGTCTGTGGGTCGTCCCTTTTACCATCGGAACCAGCATTCAAAACTCAAAACTCCATCTCCCAGAAGCTTTTACACTTTAATATGTGAACCTGACGCTCGCTTAGCAGGCGTCAGGCCTCCCATGACGTTATGAAACATGCAGAAAAAACGAGAACAGAATAATAAACAGCGGCAGTCTGAAGGTGCGGGCATCAGCTTACTTTGAGGTAAATACCATCCCCGCGTAAGGCTTATCCCGACACGCCGCCAGCCGCGCGGCCAGATCCCCCACGTGCAGTTCCAGCTTGTGCCCGTCCGGGTCGAGAAAATAGAACGACGCCCCTTCGCTTTTGTTCTCTTTCCAGACCGTTACGCCAGCGTCTTTCAGCTTTTGTACAACGGCGTCGAAATTTTCCGCTGCAACAGAAAAGGCGTAGTGGGTGTAGTCGCTATTTTGCGGCGGGATAAATGTTCGCGTTTCGTCATAAGACAGGCAGAGCCAGAGATCGCCGCAGGTAAGGTAAGCCCCGGAGTGCCATTCGGCATGCAGCCGCAGGCCGAGAAGATCGCGCCAGAATGCGATGCTGACAGGCAGGTTGCTGACGGCAAGGGTCAGATGGTTAAGGGCGTTGAGCATGAGGTCAGTTCCGTATAGAGGTTAACCTCACTTCTTTAGCATGTTTATCGACGTATAAACAGAAGCGCCGGGTGTCGCTGCGCTTACCCGGCCTACGAAAGGGCAAAACCGTAGGCCCGTGCAAGCGAAGCGCCGCCGGGCAATGGCTGCTACCGTCTTTTAGACCAGGCGGCACGCATTACGGGAATAAACACCGGTGGGATAACGCCCATTTTGGGCAACGGTGAAGCAATCTCCACGCCTGGTGCCACCGCAAACCACTCGGTATTAAAAGGCAATTTTTGCAGGCGATTAAGATCAAACTTTGTCGGCCAGCTTAGCCCTGCCGTATCCAACTGATCGTCGATGACAAATTCGCCCTGATAGACGTGGTCCGTCCGGGAGGTTCCATAGACAATCAGGACGGCATGCAGATCCGGGAAGACGTTCAAAATCAGTCCGGGACGCGCTTTCGGCCCCGGATGCCCCAGATCCTCATGTTGAGGAAATCGACACCAGATGATGTCACCGATTGCCGGTAACGGGTTGTAATTATTAGTCATAAGCGTCCTGCTTATTTAAATAATGGAGAGTCCAGATCGTCCTCTGAGATGTCGAGGCCTGACATTTTTCTGACCGCGTTGTGTTGCGCTTCGGTCAGCGGGCCATCGTCCTGTTCGTAGGCGGGCAACACCTCTTTGGCGAGGTTGCGTAACGCCTTGTGGACTAACTCAGTCTGGTTCAGGGATAGCTCCGCCATCAGACGTACAAACGTCTCTTCACTTACGCCGAATTCGTTGTCAACGGAACGGAGCTGGAACAGGAACTTTTTAGGTGCAGTGCGTGTTGGGGTGGGCATGATAACCTCTCTTCTTTACCGCTATATGCAAAGTATATAGAGAGGCAAAAAAATGATCCATATAGAATGTATATATCCTTTGCGGCGACAAACGTGAATCGCGCTTGCCGCCGCTTAAGCAGATTAGTGCTTCACCATCACATGCCGTACCACGGTGTAATCTTCCAGCCCGTACATCGACATATCCTTGCCGTAGCCGGAGAGCTTCTGGCCGCCGTGCGGCATTTCGCTCACCAGCATAAAGTGGGTGTTCACCCAGGTGCAGCCGTACTGCAGGCGCGCGCTCATGCGGTGTGCCCGGCCAACGTCCTGGGTCCAGACCGATGAGGCCAGGCCGTACTGGGAGTCATTGGCCCACTCCAGCACCTGCTCTTCGTCGTCGAACACGCTGACGCTTACCACCGGGCCGAAGACTTCGCGCTGGATGATCTCATCCCCCTGCTTCGCCCCGGCCAGCAGGGTCGGCTGATAGTAATACCCCTTACCTTCGGCCTTGTTGCCGCCGGTGACCACGTGAATGTGCGGCAGGGCTTTCGCGCGCTCGACCGCCTCGCTGACGCGGGTCAGATGGGCGGCGGAACTGACCGGGCCAAGTTCGGTGGATTCATCATCCGGAGCGCCCATTTTCAGGCTGGCGACGGCGACGCCCAGTTTTTCGACCAACGCGTTATAAACCTCTTTTTGCGCGTAGATCCGGCAGGCAGCGGTGCAGTCCTGCCCGGCGTTGTAGAAGCCAAAGGTGCGCACGCCCTCCACCACCGCATTGATGTCGGCGTCGTTAAAGACGATCACCGGCGCTTTACCGCCGAGCTCCATATGGGTGCGCTTAATCGACGGCGCGGTGTGGGCAATAATGTGCTCCCCGGTGGCGATGGATCCGGTCAGGGAGACCATGCGCACTTTGTCGTGGCCGGTCAGCGGGTCGCCGACGGTTTTACCCCTGCCAAACAGCACGTTAATCACCCCGGCCGGGAAGATATCTTTCGCCAGTTCGGCCAGCTTCAGGGCGGTGAGTGGGGTGATTTCAGAGGGTTTGAGCACCACGCAGTTGCCCGCCGCCAGCGCCGGGCCCAGCTTCCAGGCCGCCATCATCAGCGGGTAGTTCCAGGGGGCGATAGAGGCGACGACGCCCACCGGGTCGCGGCGGATCATCGAGGTGTGCCCCTCCATATACTCCCCGGCGGCCAGGCCGTTCAGGCAGCGGGTGGCACCGGCGAAGAAGCGGAACACATCGACAATGGCCGGGATCTCGTCGTTCAGCACGCAGTGCAGCGGTTTGCCGCAGTTCTGCGACTCCAGGCGGGCGAAGGTGTCAGCGTTCTGCTCAATCACGTCCGCCAGCTTAAGCAGGCATTCGGCACGCATTTTTGGCGTGGTCTGGCCCCAGGTGCGGAAGGCGCGATCGGCGGCCTGCACCGCGGCGTCTACCTGCTCCGGGCTGGCTTCGGCGATCTCCAGCAGCACCTCGCCGGTGGCCGGGTTGTACACGGGTTGCATCTCACCTGAACCCGCAACCAGTTCGCCATTAATCAGTAAGTTGTGTTGCATAGCCGACTCCATTGTTTTTATGTTCTGAGTGATTAGAGAGATTGTCCCGCGTTCAGGCGTTTTGCATGCTCGATCGCGTCGTTTTCCGGCGCGTTTGAGCGACCGAACGGACGGGCCAGCGCCATGTACACCAGTCCGGAAATCACCACCACCGACAGCCCCACCAGCACCGTCCAGCGGTCGATAAAGTCGCTGCTCTCGGCAGGTTGTGCCAGCAGCCAGATGCCGCACAGGCCATAGGCCAGCGCCAGCACGTTCACCAGCATTCCCCAGCCGCCGACGCTCCACTCCCCGGCCGGTTTCCAGCCTTTCAGACGCTGGCGCAGCGCCGCCAGCACCACCATCTGGAACGAAATGTAGATGCCGATAACCGCAAAGGCGGTGATGCGCGCCAGGTTATCCGGCTGGAAGTAAACCCAGACGCAGATAAGCACCGGCAGCAGGCAGCTGACGATCATCGCGTTGTCCGGGACGCTGTTTTTCGACAGCTTCGACATCCAGGCGCTGCCCGGCAGCATCTGGTCGCGGGAGAAGGAGAAGATCAGGCGGCTCAGCGCGGCCTGCAGGGAGAGAATGCACGACAGCATGGCGATCACCGCGATGATGATAAACACCGTGGCGCCGGTTTCACCCAGGGCCTCGTTGAGGATCGCCGGGATCGGATCGGCGATCTTGCCGTTGACGATGTTCATCAGGTTCGGGGAGGCCAACAGGTAGCCGAGGATGGAGATCAGCGCCGAAATGGCACCAAACACGATGCTGAGGATCATCGCCACCGGGATCTTCCTGCTCGGGTTTTTCACCTCTTCCGCCACGTTGCCGCAGGCCTCAAAGCCGAAGAACATGAACAGGCCGATCAGCGCCGCCGCCATAAACGCCGGCTGGTAGCTACCGTCTTTGGCAATCACCCCCATCGAATCAAACACCACCGAAAACGGCTGGGCACGATGGAAAATCAGCAGGTAGATCCCGAGCGCAATCACGCTGACGATCTCGCACCAGAAGCCGATCCTGGCGACCCGGGCGAGGTTTTTAGTGCCCGACATGTTTATCGCCATCATCATCAGCAGCAGCACGACCGAGGTGATCAGCATGTTACCGGGCGAGATTTCAAAGCCGAACAGGGAACCGACGAAGGTGGCGGTGTATTCCGCGACCGAGGTGATGGTCACCACCAGCGCCCAGAGGTAGATCCAGGCGGCGATCCACGCATATTTTTTCCCCCACAGGCGGCGCGCCCAGGGGTACAACCCGCCGGTAATAGGGTACTGCGACGCCACTTCGCCAAACACCAGGGCCACCAGCAGCTGCCCGCAGGCGACAATCGGGATCCACCAGATGGCCGGAGGCCCCGCCAGCGTCACCGCCAGCGCAAACAGGGAGTAGACCGCCGTCAGCGGCGAGAGGTAGGTGAACCCAAGCGAAAAGTTAGAGATGAGACCGATGGAGCGGTTAAATTGCTGTGTAGTATCGCTATGAATTTCTTCACTTTTCTTGCCAGAAGTCTGTTCCATACGTTTATTCTCTGTGTTGAGTTGGTGTCGCAGGTAACACGAATCAAGGTATAGAAGAGCGCCTGAACGCCGTACAGCACCGCCCTCGCGATTTGTTAAGATTTGTGTGGATATGTCACGTTTTTGTTAAGATCACACCGCATTTTCCGTGAGCGCCATCACTGCGCCAGGTTCATATCCCCCTCTTTTCCCGTTTTTTCCGCTCAATTCGGTCAATTTTTACGCCTGCATCACAAAATCTAAACAATCTGCCTGGTATGTGCCCATTTATCCAAAATGTAGATATTTTTAATTTATGGCTACGAAATACCCCGTTCCCTGAATACTTTCTGAGAGGATTGATTCTGATGAATGCACTGACCGCCGTAAAACAGCCCGACGAGGCGTTAGCCCGCACCATTACCGGTTTTCGCATCGCGCCCTCCGTGCAGTCTCCGCGCCTGCTGGAGCTGACGTTCTCAGCGGACGTCACGCAGCAGTTCCTGCGGGAGGTGGAGCAGTGGCCCATCCAGGCGCTGGAGTACAAATCCTTCCTCCGCTTTCGGGTGGCGAAGATCCTTGATGACCTGTGCGGCAACCAGCTCCAGCCCCTGCTGTTGAACACGATCCTCAGCCGCAGCGAGGGTGCCCTGCTGATTGACGCCGAGGGGGTGGATAACGTCGCCCAGGCCGACGAGATGGTGAAGATCGCCACCGCCGTGGCGCACCTGATTGGACGCTCGAACTATGACGCCATGAGCGGCCAGTATTACGCCCGCTTTACGGTGAAAAACGTTGATAACTCAGACAGCTATCTGCGCCAGCCCCATCGCGTGCTGGAGCTGCACAACGACGGTACCTTCGTCGATGAAGTGACCGACTACGTGCTGATGATGAAGATCGACGAGCAGAACATGCAGGGCGGCAACTCCCTGCTGCTGCACCTTGATGACTGGGAGTCGCTGGAAAAATTCTTCAGCCATCCGCTGGCCCGCCGCCCGTTACGCTGGACGGCACCGCCAAGCAAAAACGTCGCGCAGGATGTGTTTCATCCGGTGTTCGACGTCGACCAGCAGGGCCGCCCGGTGATGCGCTATATCGACCAGTTCGTGCAGCCGAAAGATTTTGAAGAGGGGGTGTGGCTGAGCGAACTTTCTGACGCACTGGAGAGCAGTAAACACATCATTTCCATTCCGGTGCCGGTGGGTAAATTCCTGCTGATCAACAACATGTTCTGGCTGCACGGCCGGGACCGCTTCACCCCGCACCCGGATCTGCGCCGGGAACTGATGCGCCAGCGGGGGTATATCAGCTACGCCACCAGCCACTATCAGACTCATCAGTAGGGATTGCGCGGATGTATGATTTCGTGATTACCGGCGGCGGCATCATCGGCATGTCGACCGCCATGCAGCTGATGGAGCTCTACCCGGACGCCCGCATCGCGCTGCTGGAGAAGGAGGCAGGTCCGGCCTGCCACCAGACCGGGCGCAACAGCGGCGTGATCCACGCCGGAGTCTATTACACTCCCGGCAGCCTGAAGGCGCAGTTTTGCCTGGCCGGGAACCGGGCCACCAAAGCCTTTTGCGATGAGAACCAGATTCGCTATGACACCTGCGGCAAGATGCTGGTTGCCACCTCTGCGCTTGAGATGGAACGGATGCAGGCCCTGTGGGATCGCACCGCCGCCAACGGGATCGAGCGCGAGTGGCTGAGCGCCGCCGAACTGCGCGAGCGCGAGCCCAATATCACCGGGCTGGGCGGGATTTTTGTCCCCTCCAGCGGGATTGTCAGCTATCGCGAGGTGACAGCAGCGATGGCAAAACGCTTCCAGGCGAAAGGCGGCGAGGTGATTTTCAACGCCGAAGTCAGCGCCCTGAAGGAGAATGCCAGCGGCGTGGTCATCCACACCCGCGACGGGCGCGAGTTTGAAGCCATGACCATGATTGCCTGCGCCGGGCTGATGGCCGACAGGCTGGTCAACATGCTCGGCATCGATCCGGGCTTTATTATCTGCCCGTTCCGGGGGGAGTATTTCCGCCTCGCGCCGGAACATAATCAGATCGTTAACCACCTGATCTACCCGATCCCCGATCCGGCCATGCCGTTTTTGGGCGTGCATCTCACCCGCATGATCGACGGCAGCGTCACGGTGGGCCCCAACGCGGTGCTGGCCTTTAAGCGCGAGGGCTATCGCAAGGGCGATATCTCCTTAACCGATATGCTGGAAATTATTGGTTCCTCCGGCATTCGCCGGGTGCTGCAAAACAACCTGCGCTCGGGCTTAAGCGAGATGAAAAACTCTCTGTGCAAAAGCGGCTACCTGCGGCTGGTGCAAAAATATTGCCCGAGCCTGACGGTGAAAGATCTGCACCCCTGGCCTGCGGGTGTGAGGGCGCAAGCAGTTTCGCCAGACGGGAAGCTCATCGACGACTTTTTATTTGTCACCACGCCGCGAACCATTCATACCTGTAATGCGCCCTCACCGGCGGCGACCTCGGCGATCCCCATTGGCGCGCATATTGTCAGCAAGGTTCAGACCCTGCTCGCCAGTCAACACAACCCCGGCCGCGCACTGCGGGCAGCCAGAAGCGTGGACACACTCCACGCCGCCTGTACCCGTTAAACATTCTGAGACAGGAAGCCATCATGCAACTCAACGATCCCAGCTTATTCCGCCAGCAGGCCTATATAGAAGGAAAGTGGTGCGACGCGCACCGCGGCGAGGCGATTACCGTCTCCAACCCGGCAAACGGCCAGACCCTGGGCAGCGTGCCGAAGATGGGCGCCGATGAAACCCGCACCGCGATTGAGGCGGCGAACCGCGCCCTGCCCGCCTGGCGAGCGCTCACTGCCAAAGAGCGCGCCAACATCCTGCGCCGCTGGTTCGATTTGATGATGGCCAACCAGGACGATCTGGCTCAGCTGATGACCCTCGAACAGGGCAAACCGCTGGCGGAAGCGAAAGGTGAAATCAGCTATGCCGCCTCCTTTATAGAGTGGTTCGCCGAAGAGGGGAAACGCGTCTACGGAGACACCATTCCCGGCCATCAGGCGGACAAGCGCTTGATTGTGATAAAGCAGCCGATTGGCGTCACCGCCGCCATCACCCCGTGGAACTTCCCGGCGGCGATGATCACCCGCAAGGCGGGCCCGGCGCTTGCGGCAGGCTGCACCATGGTGCTCAAACCCGCCAGCCAGACGCCCTACTCCGCCCTGGCGCTGGCCGAACTGGCAAGCCGCGCGGGCATCCCCGAGGGGGTCTTCAACGTGGTGACCGGCTCAGCGTCGGACATCGGTAACGAGCTGACCAGCAACCCGCTGGTGCGCAAGCTCTCCTTTACCGGCTCGACCGAGATTGGCCGCCAGCTGATGGCCCAGTGCGCGAAAGACATCAAAAAAGTGTCGCTGGAACTGGGCGGCAACGCGCCCTTTATCGTCTTTGACGATGCCGACCTGGGCAAAGCCGTGGAAGGGGCGCTGGCCTCCAAGTTCCGCAACGCCGGGCAGACCTGCGTGTGCGCCAACCGCCTGTACGTGCAGGACGGCGTTTACGATCGCTTTGCCGAAAAACTCCAGCAGGCGGTGGATAAACTCCAGCTCGGCGACGGTATGACGCCGGGCGTCACTACCGGGCCGTTGATCGACAGCAAGGCGGTAGCAAAAGTTGAAGAACACATTGCCGACGCGGTGGAGAAAGGCGCGCGCATTATCACCGGCGGATCGCTGCATAAACTGGGCGGCAACTTCTTCCAGCCGACTATTCTTGTAGATGTGCCCGGTGATGCCAAAGTGGCCAAAGAGGAGACCTTCGGCCCGCTGGCCCCGCTGTTCCGTTTTCAGGATGAGGCGGACGTTATCGCGATGGCCAACGATACCGAGTTCGGTCTGGCTGCCTATTTCTATGCCCGCGATTTGAGCCGCGTGTTCCGCGTCGGCGAGGCGCTGGAGTACGGCATCGTCGGGATCAACACCGGCATTATCTCTAACGAAGTGGCCCCGTTCGGCGGGATCAAAGCCTCCGGTCTGGGTCGGGAAGGTTCCAAATACGGCATCGAAGATTACTTAGAAATCAAATATATGTGCATCGGCCTTTAACTTATGTGATTCAGGAGATTTCAATGAGCAGCAATAAAGAGTTAATGCAGCGTCGTAGCAATGCCATTCCCCGCGGCGTGGGTCAGATCCACCCGATTTTTGCCGCCCGCGCCGAGAACAGCCGGGTGTGGGACGTTGAAGGCCGTGAATATCTTGATTTCGCCGGCGGCATCGCGGTGCTGAACACCGGGCACTTGCACCCGGAGGTAGTCAGCGCCGTCGAAGAGCAGCTGAAAAAGCTGTCGCATACCTGCTTCCAGGTGCTGGCCTACGAGCCCTACCTGGAGCTTTGCGAAACCCTGAACCAGAAAGTGCCGGGCGATTTCCCGAAAAAAACCCTGCTGGTGACCACCGGCTCCGAAGCGGTGGAGAACGCGGTGAAAATTGCCCGCGCCGCCACGAAGCGCAACGGCACCATCGCCTTTACCGGGGCCTATCACGGCCGCACCCACTACACCCTCTCGCTGACCGGGAAAGTGAACCCTTACTCTGCGGGTATGGGGCTGATGCCGGGCCACGTCTATCGCGCGCTCTATCCGTGCGCCCTGCACGGCATCAGCGATGACGATGCCATCGCCAGCATCCACCGCATCTTTAAGAACGATGCCGCGCCGGAAGATATCGCCGCCATCGTGATCGAACCCGTGCAGGGTGAAGGCGGCTTCTACGCCGCCTCCCCTGCTTTTATGCAGCGCCTGCGCGAGTTGTGCGACGAGCACGGCATCATGCTGATCGCCGACGAAGTGCAGAGCGGCGCGGGCCGTACCGGGACCTTCTTCGCCATGGAGCAGATGGGCGTGGCGGCGGATATCACCACCTTCGCCAAATCCATTGCCGGCGGCTTCCCGCTGGCGGGCGTCACCGGACGCGCCGACGTGATGGACGCCACCGCCCCGGGCGGGCTGGGCGGCACCTACGCCGGGAGCCCCATCGCCTGTGCCGCCGCACTGGCGGTGATGAAGGTGTTCGAGCAGGAAGATCTGCTGGGCAAAGCCAATAAACTGGGCAACACCCTGCGCGAGGGCCTGCTGGCTATCGCCGAAAAACACCGGGAGATCGGCGACGTACGCGGCCTGGGGGCGATGATCGCCATCGAGCTGTTTGAAGACGGGGACCACAATAAACCGAACGCCGCCCTGACGGCGCAGATTGTCGCCCGGGCGCGGGATAAAGGGTTGATCCTGCTCTCCTGCGGCCCATACTACAACGTGCTGCGCATCCTGGTGCCGCTGACCGTGGAAGAGGCGCAGCTTCAGCAGGGGCTGGCGATCATCGCCGAGTGTTTTGACGAGGCGAAGCAGGGCTAGATTTTACGCCCGGTGTAAGCCGGGCAGTTTTTAAGGAGCAGGACCATGACCATCATTTCCCAGGCGACGGCCATAGACGGATACCGCTGGCTGAAGAACGACATTATCCGCGGCGTTTATCAGCCGGATGAGAAGCTGCGCATGAGCCTGCTGACCTCCCGCTATGAGCTGGGCGTCGGCCCGCTGCGCGAAGCGCTGTCGCAGTTGGTTGCCGAAGGGCTGGTCACGGTTATCAACCAGAAAGGCTACCGGGTGGCGCCGATGTCCGAACAGGAGCTGCTCGATATCTTTGACGCGCGCGCCAACATGGAGGCGATGCTGGTCCGCCTCGCCATCGAACGCGGCGGCGAAGAGTGGGAAGCCGACCTCCTCGCCCGCATGCATCTGCTGAACAAGCTGGAATCCCGCGATGCCAGCGAGACCATGCTGGACGAATGGGACCAGCGGCATCAGGCGTTTCATACCGCCATTGTGGCGGGGTGTGGTTCGCAGTATTTGATGCAGATGCGGGAAAGATTGTTCGACCTGGCGGCGCGGTATAGGTACGTGTGGCTGCGGAAGACGGTGCTATCGGTGGCGATGTTAGAAGAGAAGCATGTGGAGCATCAGCGGTTGCTGGATGCGGTACTGGCAAGAGATGAGGTTAAGGCGGGGGAGTTGATGTATCAGCATTTGTTGACGCCGATTCCTATTATAAGGGGGGCGATGGGGGTGGGATTGGGGCTATGAAAAACCCCTTTTGATTATTCGGGTACAAAACCTGTAGCTAAAAACGGCTAACAGTAAATTGAAGCCCACAGCGGCTGCGAAAGCAGCATTAGAAACCTTTTCCCCGGCAGGAAAAATCATCTCATAAGGCAGCAAACGGAGCAGCGCCCAAAACAGGAAAGTAAAAAAGACTATCTTCCCAAACCGTCTTAACGTGGATAGTGTCCACTCTTTAAGAAGCTCAGCAGGCCTTGTTTTGCCTGTAATCGCATTATAAGCGCTAATAATTATGCTCATTAAAGGAACGCTGATTAGCATGTTGATTAAGAGGCTTATGTCCGCTCTAAGTGAATCGTAAGGCTCGGGTTCAGGCTCTCCCCAAATCTGTTTCGTTATCTTTTCTGCATCAGTGAGACTTATGTGCGCATAGATAAAATTATCCACCAGCTCTTCATAAGGAACCGCCCATGCGACGAATAGCATGACGATAAAGAAAAGCACGATCCTGATGAATGTCCACGTTCCCTGTAAAAGCATACTCCACCTGACACGCCCGAATAATATGCACACTATGGTAAAAGGTTTATATTACTTTCTCTATCTTAACTGCCTGGTTATATTCTTATTTCAGTATTCTGGTGCAGGGATTGTGGATTAAAAGGAGAATATCATTATGGAACCAACGTTAGATGAGGTGATTAAGATTATTCGAGAAAAATTCGGACCTTATCGCAAACCTATCGACGGCAATTCACTCATTGAAGATGACCTGCATATCTGTGGCGACGATGGTACAGACCTTTTAGAGGCCTGTGAGCAAGCGTTTACTATTTCATTTAATACGGAGGTTAAAAGCCTCCGAGAGAGATTCTCGCTCGCAGAGAACGAGTACCTGTTTACCAGTGAAGGGCTTGATCCTTTTGGTATCGGGCTTTTTATCAACTGGTTACGTGGCATACCCAGGCCGATCATTCGTGATTTAACGGTAGATGAGTTGCATCGTGTAATAATTGAAGCTGTTAGAGAACAAACCAAACAGGATTAAACGTATATAAATTTATTATCATTAATACAGCATCAAGCCATTCATTATATTAATACCTAAAAGCAGTCTAATCGCGCTTATTACGTTTTATATTACTCTGGACTTATTTTTATTTACTGGTTAGATTTACAGGTGTTATTTAACGCAATACGGGCATGCGCCAACATGCCCGTATTGCTCATCACAATCACTATTTATAGAGAATAGTAACCATGACTAATATCGATTGTATTGCAGAATCCCTGCAACCAGAAGTGTTTGCCGCTGACGACCGCGTATTTACCGTAAGTTATGCGACGCGCTATGGGGATTACACCCGCATCCCCGCATTCATCATGAAAGGCCTGTGGCTAAATGAAGCCGGATTCAGCACCGGAACGAAGGTGGATGTGAAGGTGATGAAAGGCTGCATGATACTGACGTCCCGGGAGTCCGAACCGGAGATTGAGACGCTGATGCGCGAGGTGAGCCAGCTGTCGGCGAGTAAGCAGAAGCAGGTGATGGACTTTGTTGGGGTGATCTCGGGGCAGCTTCGAAAGGCTTAAGACAGGGATGGAATGAGGAAGGCGCCGATGGGCGCCTTTTTTGTTATGCCCGGCGCCACGATCTTCTACTGCAAAACGTCACAAATTCACCAAATACATAGATTCACCGTTTACATCACCATTCATTTATTGTGTGATCCCGTTACAGGTTTTGGTAGTTAGCTACCTCCCCCACCGTAACAGGATTTCATTGATGGAATTTTACCAGGCTGATCCTACGCTGGAGAACTACTGGCGCGGGGTGATTCTTTTTGGAAAGAACGTCGCATCGTACAAGTTCGCGCTTGCCCATGCCCTGTATGAGATCGATAAGTCGGGCAGCGACATCATTACTCTCGACGAACTCGCCGTGCCGTTCAGCCGCCATCTTTGCGAACATCTGAAACACGCCCCGAAGCAGATCACCTCGAGCCGCAGCCAGTTCCTGAAAACCTGCGTGCAGTTTAATAACAATGAAATTTCTCATAACCATCTGATTGAAACCACGGTACGTCGAGGTTTTGCCAATGTGATTGATGCCTTCCACAATGTGAATGGCGGCGAGATCGAAAAACGGTTTTTCATTGATGAGCGCAAGACATATAACGGCATCCGCCTGACGGATAACTTCTTTCATCTGGGCGAGCGTCTGCAGTATCAGAACCTGGCTTTTGAAACCACTGCGCGCTGGAACCTGGTCGAACAAGCCTGGGCGATGGGCGTTTCCCGCAACCTTGTTGGCGTTGAGTTCGACGAAGACAATCAGTTGCTGTTTAGCCGCGTGAATGCGCGTCGGGTTGATATCACCAGCTGTCGCGATAGTCTCAACGGCTACCAGAAAGGACGCTGTTTTTACTGCTTCAAACCCATCAGCCTGATACCGGGCGATCCTGAGCTGGCTGATGTTGACCACTTCATTCCGTGGGCGGCACGCGATGAAGTCACCAATATCAATGGCGTGTGGAATCTGGTGCTGGCCTGCAAATGCTGCAATCGCGGCGTTGAGGGCAAGTCTGCTCGCCTGCCAGGAAGCAGACTGCTGGAACGGTTAAATGCCCGCAACGAGTATTTCATCCAAAGCAAACTTCCACTGCATGAAACCATTGTCCAGCAGACCGGAAAGCAGCCCGCCACGCGGAAAAACTTTCTTGAAAATAACTGGTACGCTGCCAAAGTGAGGCTGTTCCATACCTGGGAACCGAAAGCCGAAGGCGAGGCCACATTCTAATGACGCTCAAATACTATCAGGACAATGCGCAGACTTTCTTCGACGGGACGGTGAATGTCGATATGTCGTCGCTCTACGAGACCTTTACTCGCCATCTTGCGTCTGGGGCTCGGGTGCTGGACGCGGGATGCGGCTCAGGACGCGATGCAAAGGCGTTTAAGGAGATGGGATATCAGGTGGAGGCGTTTGATGCGTCCTCTGCGATGGTTGAGCTGGCACGGGAGCATACCGGGTTACCGGTTCAGCTAATGTCCTTTGCGGATGTGAACTGGAAAGAAGAGTTTGATGGGATTTGGTGCTGTGCGTCGTTGTTGCATGTTCCGGCGGAGGAGTTGCCGGGGGTGATGCGGAAGCTTGCGGATGCGCTTAAGCCTGGCGGGGTTTGGTATGTGTCGTTTAAGTATGGGGATGGGGAACGGGAGGTGGATGGGAGGCGGTTTACGGATATGGATGAGGTGGGATTGCGAGCACTGATACGGGAGAGAAAGAAGATCGAGATTTTTGAGCTATGGACGACAAAGGATAAGCGTCCTCACAGGGAAGAAGTTTGGGTTAATGGACTTTTGGGAAGGAGATGAAGGGGCTATAAAACCGCCCTTCATTTAGTAGTAATAAAATTAGTAAAATTTGAATATCTATTTTATTGAATAAAAAAATTTTATTGCGGGAGCCATAATAAGTAGTGTTCCGCTGACTCCCTTGAAAAACTTACTCAATTATATCATGCTGAGTATTTAAAATTTCATTTAACAAGGTACATTCTTTGGCACGAGGTATCATTTTCGCATATGCAATAAAGAACGTTACTGTCACACCCGCCCCTAAGTACAATATCAACTGTCCCCATACAGGAATTTGATCACTTCTATATACAGCCAGCACAAGGCATATAATTGAAAGGAACAGGAATTGCAATGAATAAAACAAATAAATTCCATTTTCTATCCAATATGGAACTCCTTTCTTGAACACTAACACATTGTTTTCTAAATGCAAAAATGATCTGAACTTTTTGAAGAAATTTATTGGTATTATATCTTTATTTTTATGCAGTAAGCTCCATACAATCTTTTGTCTGGCAACATCAGAGATCCCAGAAGTACGGTACCGTATTATCCTTTTAATTTCGTTATTTAAACAGTCACGATCCTTATCGTTCAGCTCATATTTATTCAGCAAACGTTGATACTCATTAATCCTTGAGTTTCTAACTGCCTTAAAAAGTGCAGCTATGCTATGTAACCTCCAAATCAAAAGATATAAAACACTGATAATAGGGAAAAAAATTAAAACCTGTGTAACCTGAATGACGCCATCAGACACAGCTGTCTCCAACCATCCATTTAAAATATCGAAAATTTTATCCATGAAATCCTCCATAAAAAACAGGATAAATGATACCACAAAAATTTAATAAAATTTCTCATCACTCCTGATATCTCATTAACTGTTTGACAGAGGCTAATATCATTATTCTGCAGAATGATTTGTTCACTCAAACGATGCCAGCTCGTTCTGCTTTGTAAAGGTCATTGCTTTAAGCTCAATGCTTGTGTCGTAGGCGATTAGGCATTGATGAGATTTCAAGGATGGTCATGGTTTTTTTAAAGCATAATGATTTTGTCGGTATCAGCCCAAAACATCGTTTCAGGTCATTACTCAACCCTCTAATCTGTGTAAAATCAGAGCTAATCCTAGTTGTTGAGAGCTCTGCTATGGCTGGCATAAACAAAGCACATCTGACTGAAACGGACATTATCACCAAATTTATCCTTCCAGCGGTTAAAGATGCCGGTTGGGACCTTCTGACGCAGATCCGTCAGGAAGTGAAACTACGTGATGGCAAAATTGTAGTTCGCGGCAAACTGGCATCACGTGTCAAAGTAAAATCTGCAGATATCGTGCTGTACCACAAACCGAACTTGCCGTTAGCTGTTATAGAAGCTAAAGCCAATAAGCACGCTATCAGCAAAGGGATGCAACAGGGTCTGGACTACGCCAGCCTGCTTGATGTGCCTTTTGTATTTGCATCTAACGGCGACGGATTTGTTTTCCACGATAAAACTAATCCGCAAAATCTCGAATCCGAAATTACCCTCAGCGACTTCCCTGGGCCTGAACAGCTCTGGCAAAAATATTGTGACTGGAAAGGGTTCACTCAGGAGCAGTTGCCAGTTATCAGTCAGGACTATTATGACGACGGCAGTGGAAAAGCTCCCCGTTACTATCAGATGCAAGCAATCAACCGAACGGTAGATGCAGTGTCTGCTGGCAAAAACCGTATTTTACTGGTGATGGCAACCGGTACGGGCAAAACCTATACCGCTTTCCAGATAATCTGGCGACTGTGGAAAGCTAAAAATAAAAAACGCATCCTGTTCCTTGCTGATCGCAACATTCTGGTCGATCAGACGAAAAATAACGATTTCCAGCCTTTTGGCTCTGCGATGACTAAAGTCACCGGCCGAACAATCGATCCTGCTTATGAGGTGCATCTGGCACTATACCAGGCGATAACCGGCCCGGAAGAACATCAAAAAGCCTATAAGGACGTTGCCCCGGATTTCTTTGATCTGATTGTGATCGACGAATGCCATCGTGGTAGTGCATCTGAAGATTCAGCCTGGCGGGAGATACTTGAGTATTTCGGTAGCGCCACACAGGTTGGCCTGACAGCTACGCCAAAAGAAACTGAAGACGTCTCTAATATCGACTACTTTGGAGAGCCGGTTTACACCTATTCGCTTAAAGAGGGGATTGAGGATGGCTTCCTCGCCCCATATAAAGTTGTGCGTGTCGATATCGATGTTGACTTGCAAGGATGGCGGCCCGTAAAAGGCCAACTTGATAAATACGGTAAAGAGATAGAAGACCGTATCTACAACCTGAAGGATTTCGATCGCACGCTAGTCATCGATGAACGCACCATGCTGGTGGCTCAGACCATCACCGATTACCTGAAACGCACCAATCCGATGGATAAAACCATCGTTTTTTGCAACGACATTAATCACGCTGAGCGAATGCGCCACGCACTGGTGGTTCTCAATCCGAAACAGGTACTAGAAAACGAAAAATACGTGATGAAAATCACCGGTGATGACGACATTGGCAAGGCGCAACTGGATAACTTTATTAATCCTAAAAAAGCTTATCCTGTTATCGCAACAACGTCAGAACTAATGACCACCGGTGTTGACGCTCAGACCTGCAAGCTGGTGGTACTGGATCAAAATATCCAGTCCATGACCAAGTTTAAACAGATTATCGGGCGCGGTACCCGTATCAACGAAAAGCACGGTAAGTTGTGGTTCACCATTCTCGACTTCAAAAAAGCAACCGAGCTGTTTGCCGACCCACGCTTTGACGGTTTGCCAGAAAAAGTACTGGTAGTGAAACCCAGCGACATTTCCAATCCAGATTCTGACTTCGGTGAACAACTGGATGCTGAAGATAATGTTGATGAGGATCATAACCCTGCCAGTGAAGCACGGGAAGACGGAGCCGAATATCAGGTCAATCCTGACAACAAACCGGGGAGCGGTGAATTCCATGATGACGACGAAAACAAAGTCCGCAAGTTTCATGTGAATGGCGTGGATGTGAAAGTTCTGGCCAAGCGTGTTCAGTATTACGATTCAGACGGCAAACTGGTGACTGAATCCTTCCAGGATTACACCCGTAAAACGATGCTGAAAGACAGCGAATACGCGTCACTGGATAGCTTCGTACGTAAATGGCAGGATGCGCCGCGCAAACAGGTCATCATCGAAGAACTGGAGCAACTGGGGATTCTGTGGGACGTGCTGGCCGAAGAGGTGGGTAAAGATCTCGACCCGTTTGATTTGCTCTGCCACGTAGTGTACGGTCAGCCACCGCTAACACGTCAGGAGCGTGCGGCCAACGTGCGTAAGCGCAACTACTTCACAAAATATGCCGAACCGGCGCAATTAGTGCTCCACACGTTGCTGGATAAATACGCCGATGAAGGGGTTCAGGAAATTGAAGATGTTAATGTTCTGAAATTGAAACCATTCGATATCCTGGGCCGCCCGTTAGAAATCATCAATAAGCGCTTTGGTGGTAAACAGTCTTATGCGCAGGCCATAAATGAGCTAGAAAACGAAATCTACCAGTTGCCGCCGCGCTCAGCCTGATAATGAACAAACATATTGCCACCGGCCGCAAGTGCGACCGGTGGCATCCTTTTTAAGTATGGAAAGAATACATGTCGATTAGTTCAGTAATTAAATCCCTCCAGGACATTATGCGTAAAGACGCCGGCGTGGATGGCGATGCCCAGCGTCTGGGGCAGCTCTCATGGCTGCTGTTTTTGAAGATTTTTGATACCCAGGAAGAAGAGCTTGAACTGGAGCAGGATGACTACAACCTTCCTATTCCTGAACGCTATCTATGGCGCACCTGGGCAGCGAACAGCGAAGGCATCACCGGTGATGCGTTGCTGGAATTTGTGAATGACGATCTGTTCCCGACGCTGAAAAACCTCACCGCGCCAATCGACAAAAATCCGCGTGGTTTTGTGGTCAAACAGGCGTTTAGCGATGCCTACAACTATATGAAAAACGGCACGTTACTGCGCCAGGTGATTAACAAGCTCAACGAAATCGACTTCAGCAGCAGCTCTGAACGTCATCTGTTTGGCGATATTTACGAACAGATCCTGCGCGACCTGCAAAGTGCCGGTAATGCAGGTGAGTTCTATACCCCGCGTGCAGTGACGCGCTTTATGGTCAACCGAATTGATCCGAAACTAGGCGAGTCGATTATGGACCCGGCGTGTGGTACCGGCGGCTTCCTTGCCTGCTCATTTGACCATGTGAAAGAGCATTACGTCAAAACGACAGAGGACCATAAAACCCTGCAACAGCAAATTCACGGTGTCGAGAAAAAGCAGCTTCCACATCTGCTGTGTACCACCAATATGCTCCTGCACGGTATTGAAGTGCCAGTGCAAATTCGCCATGACAATACCCTCAACAAGCCGCTTTCCTCGTGGGATGAGCAGGTTGATGTGATTGTTACCAACCCACCGTTTGGCGGCACCGAAGAAGACGGTATTGAGAAAAACTTCCCGGCAGAGATGCAGACCCGTGAAACCGCCGACCTGTTCCTGCAACTGATTATCGAAGTGCTGGCCGACAAAGGCCGCGCAGCGGTGGTCCTGCCGGATGGCACGCTGTTTGGTGAGGGCGTGAAAACCAAAATCAAAAAACTGCTCACCGAAGAATGCAACCTGCACACCATCGTGCGGTTACCGAACGGCGTGTTTAACCCGTACACCGGCATCAAAACCAATATTCTGTTCTTCACCAAAGGTGAGCCAACGAAAGAAATCTGGTTCTATGAGCATCCGTACCCGGCGGGCGTGAAGAACTACAGCAAAACCAAGCCGATGAAGTTTGAGGAGTTCCAGGCAGAGATCGACTGGTGGGGTAATGAAGCCGATGGCTTTGCCAGCCGCGAAGAAAACAACCAGGCGTGGAAAGTGGGCATCGACGAAATCATTGCCCGCAACTTTAACCTAGACATCAAAAACCCGTACCAGGGCGAAACCATCAGCCACGACCCCGACGAATTGCTGGCGAAATTCCAGAAGCAGCAGGGCGAAATCAGCGAAATACGCAACCAGTTGCGCGACATCCTCGGTGCCGCGCTGGCAGACAACAAGGGGGCAAACTGATGGCTGTTGAAAAGTTGATAACCGACCATTTCGATACCTGGACTTCCGCCCTGCAAACCCGCTCCACCGCCGGGCGCGGCAGCAATGGCAAAATTGACCTCTATGGCATTAAGAAGCTGCGTGAGCTGATTCTTGAACTGGCGGTGCGCGGTAAGCTGGTGCCGCATGACCCGAATGATGAAGCCGCGTCGGAGTTGTTAAAGCGTATTGCCGCTGAAAAAGCGGAGCTGGTGAAGCAGGGTAAAATTAAAAAGCAGAAGCCTCTGCCGGAAATTAGCGAGGATGAGAGGCCGTTTGAGTTGCCGGTGGGGTGGGAGTGGGTAAGGTTGGGGGATGTCGCTGAAATTATCCGTGGTGTGACATATGGGAAAGCTCAATCTTCGGAAATAAAGAAAGACGGAATGCTTCCTCTTCTTAGGGCGAATAATATTCAATCTGAAATTTTACTTGAGCCGCTTGTCTATGTTGATGAGGAATTGGTTTCCCCTGAACAATATCTGCGTATGGGTGATGTATTAATAGCCATGTCTAGTGGTTCGGAGTCACTTGTTGGAAAGGCTGCTCAATTTTTTGAGAATGGAAATTACACATTCGGTGCTTTCTGTGGTGTTGTCAGAACATACTCTAAAATAGTCGATGAGTTCATCGGATTCTTCCTCAAAACACCATTGTACAGAGAGCAAACAAAATCTTCTGGCAAAGGTATTGGAATTAAGAATTTAAACAAATCAAATTTGGAAATGCTATTAGTAGCTATGCCCTCCAAGAGAAACTGTGCTCAATTATTGGAAGAGACTACTTTTTTATTATCTTTGTGCGATCAGCTGGAACAGCAATCCCTGACTAGTCTGGATGCCCATCAGCAACTGGTGGAAACCCTGCTGGCAACGCTGGTCGACAGCCAAAATGCCGAAGAACTCGCCGAAAACTGGGCGCGAATTAGCCAGCATTTCGACACTCTGTTTACCACCGAAGCGAGTATCGATGCGCTTAAGCAAACCATTCTGCAACTGGCGGTAATGGGTAAGTTGGTGCAGCAGGATCCTAACGATGAACCGGCATCTGAACTGCTTAAACGTATCGAGCAGGAAAAAGCGCAATTGGTGAAAGAAGGGAAAATCAAAAAACAAAAATCGTTGCCGCCAGTTAGTGATGAGGAAAAACCGTTTGAGTTACCGTTGGGATGGGAATGGATTCGGTTTGGTGAAATTTTAACAGAGTTAAAGTATGGAACTTCTCAGAAATGTGATTATTTAACTAATGGATATCCTGTTCTGAGAATTCCCAACGTGGTTGGAGGCGAAATTTATTTAGAAGATATGAAGTTTGGTAAACTATCAGAGCATGAAGTGAAAGAGTTATCATTAGAAAAAGACGATTTAATTTTTATTCGATCAAATGGAAGTCTTGGTATTGTTGGTCAGTGTACTTTATTACGACAATCTTTAGTTGATCATGCTTATGCCGGTTATTTAATTCGTGCAAGGATGTTTAGTGATGCGGTATGTGCTGAATATATATCATTAATGATGAAGACGGTTTTTATTCGCGATCAAATAGAGAAACCGATCAGAACAACTACAGGTGTTAAGAATATTAATTCTTCTGAATTATCAAATTTAAAATTAGCACTTCCGCCTTTATTAATGCAGAAGGTGATTGTAGAAAAGATTGATGTTCTTTTGAGTTTTTGCGAATCCCTCAAATCCCGTCTGCAATCCGCCCAGCAAACCCAGCTCCACTTGGCGGACGCGCTCACCGACGCAGCATTAAACTAAGGAACAGACGATGCCGGTTCATCATGCAATCTGGCGAGTGGGGGAGAACCCTCAACCGCTGACCATCAGCAAACTCGCCAGCGAGCAACTGTTGGAGAAGATGATTTTAAACGATCCGACGATTCTTTCAGATCAGTGGATGATCATCGGCCATCAGGAAAATACGCTCGATAAAGGGCGTATCGATCTGCTGGCTATCGCGCCGGATGCCTCGTTGATTCTGATTGAGCTTAAGCGCGATCGTACGCCGCGTGAAGTGGTCGCTCAGGCGCTGGATTACGCCTCCTGGGTGGATGATTTAACCGCCGATCGCCTGTCGCAGATTTATGAAAAATTCTCGGGTGGCGGAAATCTGGGGGAGGCATTTAAGCAGCGCTTTAATACTGAGCTGGAAGAAGAGTCGCTCAACCAGTCGCATCAAATCATTATCGTGGCGGCGGAGCTGGACCCGTCCACCGAGCGTATCGTCGATTATCTGAGCAAGAACGGCATCTCGATTAACGTTCTATTCTTTAAAGTATTCCAGCATGGTGATGAACAGTTCTTAAGCCGCGCCTGGCTTATCGACCCGAGCGAAACGCAAACTAATGCTGCACAGGCCACCGCTACAAGTGCCAATGTGAAGGAACCCTGGAACGGTGAGTTTTACGTCTCGTTTGGCGACCCACACAGCCGCGTCTGGGAAGAGGCTCGTCGCTACGGTTTTATCAGTGCTGGTGGCGGAAGCTGGTACAGCCAAACATTAAAACAGCTCCAGCCGGGTGACCGGGTCTGGGTGAAAATTCCGGCAACAGGTTACGTCGGCGTAGGGATTGTGCAGAGCGCCGTTGAGCCTGCCAGTAGCTTCACCATCAACACTGACGACGGTGAAAAGCGGGCGATGGATGTGCTTAAGTACAGCGTTCTCTATCACCGGAACGCAGATGACCCCGATAAGTCCGAGTATTTTGTCCCCGTGAAATGGCTGGAAACCCGCAGTGAACAAGAGGCGGTGAACGAAGTCGGATTCTTCGGCAATCAAAATACGGTCTGCAAACCAACAACTCCAAAATGGCGACACACTATTGAAAAACTTAAGCGATATTTCGGAAACTGGAACGCCGAATTGTAATTTCCAAAGGAGTTTCGCTTTCCAAATATACTAGAAACCATTATTTCTGAAGGCATCTAAAATGGATGATTCGTTTTATTGGAACAGCTGCATTCTCGCCAATCAAGCGGTTGCTTACGTCCGGCTGACGGCAATTCATAAGCCGAGAATGTAGTTATTTTTTAAAGAGGAATTGGCATGATTATTAGCCTTGAAGACCTTGGCCTTGCCTATCGCAAAGCGAAAGTCGATCTGTACTATTCGTCCCATGTTTCGCTAGAAGCAATTGCGGAATACGAAGAGTCCCTACACACGAATCTGACGGTTCTGCAGGGAAAAATACAAGGTGACGACGAATCATGGGTGGAAGAGAATGAGTTTACCGGTAACTGGTTTCTGGCCTCCAAATCTGTTGACATGACTTGCTGGGAACAGCAGCGCGACCCGCAAGCTAACGGTCTCATATTTTCTTCACCTGCGGAAAAGTGGACGTATGCTTGCAACTCAATGGCTGAGAAAAGCGAACAAAAAAAAATCAAAGCCGAGTTTCGAGTAATGGCTCAATGCAGCCTGGATTTTCATGTTCTCTCGACTCTTTGGATGTTGAAAGTCGGGCATCTTTTTGATGCCAAATTATCAACTTGTGCTTACGGTAACCGCCTGCGCCGTACTATCGATGGAAAGGACATCAATGCACTTTCAATTGGTTCTTTTCAACCTTATCTCAGACCTTTTCGTGATTGGCGTGACAATGGCATTGACGCCATGCGAAGCGCGCTAAGTGACAGCAAAAAAATCGTGGCACTCACTGCTGATGTTAGTTCTTTCTATCACGAGCTGAATCCCGGGTTTATGCTTGATCCAACCTTCGTCAAAGATATTTTAGAGTTGGAACTCACTGCAGAACAAAGCAAGCTTAATCGATTATTTATTAATGCGTTAAAAGCATGGGCAATTGAGACCCCGTTGAAGAAAGGATTACCTGTAGGTCTTCCTGCTTCAGCTGTTGTTGCCAACGTAGCTCTGATCGAGCTGGATCGCGTTATTGAGCAGCAAGTCGCACCTATCTATTACGGACGGTATGTAGATGACATCATGCTGGTCATGGAAAATGGTGCAAATTTCCGTTCCATGGCAGAGCTGTGGCAATGGTTGTTCGCCCGTTCTTCCGGCAAATTGGACTGGGTGAAGGGCGAGGAAAACAAACAGATCAGTTTTCAACCAAACTATCTGCATGACAGCCAGATTCGTTTTGCAAATGCGAAGAATAAAGTGTTTATCTTGGCGGGTGACCCCGGCAAAACCTTAGTTGATGCTATTGCTCATCAGATTTATGAACGAGCCAGCGAATGGCGTGCTATGCCTCGGTTACCTCACTCCTTCAGCAATGTCGGTACTGACTTGCTTGCAGCAACTCAAAGTAATGGCGAAGTCGCTGATAATTTGCGTAAAGCAGATGCACTGACTATGCGTAGAGCGGGGTTTGCCATCAAATTACGCGACTTTGAAGCCTATGAGCGTGACCTGCAACCGGGCACATGGAAAGGCCATCGCCAGGCTTTTTTCCGGGCATTTATTGATCATGTAATGGTTCTGCCACAATTTTTTGATTTATCGGTCTACCTACCCCGAGTGATCCGACTGGCCACGGCCTGTGAGGACTTTGTCGAACTGCGCAAACTTATCTTCGCGCTCGAGCATATTTGCAATGAAGTACGAGAAAATTGCCTCCTTGCGATCAAGGCATGTCCTGATGATCACCTCCCTTCTGAAGAAGAGATTATTGGTAAATGGAGGGCTCAGCTTTTTAGCAGTGTGCTTGAAGCTATCGTTGCAGCATTTCCTCCGCGTATTTCCAAGGTAGGTAAGCAAACCTGGAATGACAATTTAAAAAACTGGCACACCCGGTGTGGACTAGACATAGAATATTTGGGTCGTGATTTTTCGTTAAAGGGATACCAAGAACAGCAGGCGAGATTATTCTCTTTAGACTTAGCGCACATGCCATTCCGCTTTATTGGTCTACCAAAAGAGATGATTGCTCAACGGGGCATACCCGCTCCGAAAACAGTAGGCCATTGTGCGGAAGCATCAGAATTACTGCCTGATATTGTCGTTTTAGGTAATCAGGTTTTAGCAGAATGGTGCAAATTTAAAATCATTCCACATGGACTGTTATTTGCCACCCGGCCTTTCAGCCTGCCTGAACTCTTTATTCTAAACAATGAGGCTTATTCAGCCTCAGCTCGGCAAGAAATGCGAGCTGTTGTTCTCGCTGTTCGCGGTTTTGTTCTCGGTAATAAAACACCTTGTATCGATAAACAAGGCGTATTACAAATTCCTGACGGTCAATCTGCTGGAAAATATGGGGTTGCCGTCTCTAGCTGGAAAACGTCCATGTCAAGCTGGACTGCGGCGGTCATGCGTTCAGCCGATCAGGATGCCAACCGTTACACTCGATTGTGTCGCTTGCTTGATGGTGTGATAGCCCAACCACATAACAGTCGTTACTTAATTCTGCCGGAGCTCTCACTCCCTGCGCACTGGTTTATTAGGATTGCCCGTAAGTTACAAGGTCGCGGGATTTCACTTGTCACCGGTATTGAATATTTACATGCCAGTAAAGCAAGGGTGCGCAATCAGGTATGGGCTTCCTTGTCTCATGACGGGTTGGGTTTTCCTTCACTAATGATTTACCGTCAGGACAAACAACGCCCAGCACTGCATGAAGAGCAGGAGTTACAACGGCTAGCAGGGCTAGAAATGAAACCAGAAAAGAGATGGACTACGCCTCCCATCATTCAACACGGTGATTTTCGTTTTGCCTTGTTGATTTGTAGTGAGCTGACCAATATTAGTTATCGCGCAGCACTGCGTGGCAACGTTGACGCGCTGTTTGTGCCAGAGTGGAATCAGGATACTGAAACTTTCAATGCCTTGGTCGAATCTGCTGCGCTGGATATCCATGCTTACATCATACAATGCAATGACCGCCAGTATGGCGATAGCCGCATCCGAGGCCCCTTCAAAGATAGCTGGAAGCGTGATGTACTGCGAGTCAAAGGCGGTATTACAGATTATTGTGTAATTGGTGAGATTGACGTAAATGCATTGCGACAATTTCAAAGTAGTTACCGTTCGCCAGGCAAGCCCTTTAAACCTGTTCCGGATGGTTTTGAGATAGAGCATTCTCGAAAATTGTTGCCAGAAGGATAGTGGAAAACGACCAAAAAATATTGGCTGAGGTTATTGGGAATATAGCCACATGGCATTGCCAATACATAATTAGCAGGTATAAGTTGAAACTGCTTGTTGAGAGCTACCGGTTCATTTGTGCATTTAATCATCGCACAAAATAATAGGTAGCTCTCATGTTTCATACTATTGATGATCTCTTCACTGAAAAAATGTAAAACAAACATGATAAACTGAAAACGTGAAGAGTGAATAGACATCTAAAATCCATTAGCCCCATGATAGTTAAGCTGTTAAACTTAATAAACTATCATTAAAAATGATGTTACTTTTCTAACGCAATCTTGGCAAAATCGAACGGACTAATCCCCTTCTCCCGATTCACATCCAAATAATCCGCCCACCATTGCAGCATCAACTTACGTTCATCGATAAACTCTGCCTTATGGACATACGCTGCCCGCACAGAGTTATGCTCCATATGGCTCATCTGCCGCTCTACCGCATCCCTCGACCACAGCCCTGACTCTATCAACGAACTACACGCCATTGTGCGAAAACCATGGCCACAGACTTCGACTTTCGTGTCATAGCCCATTACCCGAAGCGCCTTATTCACGGTGTTCTCACTCATCGGCTTACGCGGATTATGATCGCCAACGAAAATCAGCTCATGGTTTCCACTCATGCTTTTGATCTGTTCTAGAATGGTCAGAGCCTGACGGGATAAAGGAACAAGATGAGGAGTCCGCATTTTTGAACCTCGATATGAATGCTTCACACCTTCCAATGGTTCACGTTCTCCCGGGATCGTCCACATAGCGTTTTCGAAATCGACTTCTGCCCAGCGAGCAAAACGTAACTCACTAGAGCGGATGATAACTAACAAGGTCAACTCGACAGCTAAGCGTGTTAGTGGTCTGCCGGTATATGTACCGATACAATGAAGTAGTTCAGGAATGCGGTTGAGCTCTAATGCTGCGCGATGCTGTCGCTTAGCAGTGGCGACAGCACCTGCGATTTCTTGCGCGGGGTTGTAGTCGATTAAGCCGCTCTGTACGGCGAATCGCATAATCGCAGTCGTGCGTTGTTGTAGACGCGCAGCCACCTCAAGACGTCCAGACATCTCTACGGCTTTGATGGAGATAAGAAGATCTCGCGTCTTTAGCTCAGTGATATTTCGTTTACCAATCGCAGCAAACAAATTATCTTCCAGGCTTTTAAGAACACGCCCACTGTGGGAATCTGACCACTTTTGATTGCTGGCATGCCAATCTCTGGCAACAGATTCAAAAGTGATAACTTCTTTTGCCTGCTCTTCTTTCACTGCGCGTTTATGTTCACGGGGATCAATACCGGCAGCAACTAACCTTCTCGCCTCTTCTCTCTTCTGACGAGCATCGGCTAAAGAAGTTTCAGGATAAACACCAAATGCCATCAGGTACTGCTTTCCGCCAAAGCGAAAACGAAAGCGCCAGTACTTGGACCCATTAGGATGCACCAACAAAGACATGCCATCGCCATCAGCCAGCGAGTATTCCTTTGCATCGGGTTTTGCTGTACGTACTTTGATATCTGTAAGAGCCATAACGGTTTCCTTCCATGCACCGCTGTGAGTATATAACCATTATTGAACCAGCATGTATACTCGGTTCTATACTCACAAGCGACTTGATGTGGATAGACACAGTTGACATCAGTTGAATGAAATTTGGCGGAATGCCTTGCGGATACTGGATTTCAGGCACAAAAAAAGACGTCCGTTGACGTCTATTGATGTTCCGATGGTGCCGAAGGCCGGACTCGAACCGGCACGTATTTCTACGGTTGATTTTGAATCAACTGCGTCTACCGATTTCGCCACTTCGGCACTGAAGGGGATGCGGAAACGTTGTGGATTATACCTGTCGCACGCCGCCATGCAAGCGGCGACGTACGGTTGTTTCGCTAAGTGTCCAAAAAACCAGCGTAACCCACTCCGCCCTTACAGGTCCGACACCGCATAGCGTATCAGCCCGGCGGCGTTCGGCTCCGGCAGGGCCAGCACGTTGTTCCACAGATCCTGCACCAGGTCACAGCTCTGCTTCTCTTTGCCCTGCCCTTTTTGCGGTGCCTGCAGCAGCTCGATATCGTCGCCGTACTTCGTCGTCAGCTTCTGGACAATCGGCACGACATCCGTCTCGGCCTGTTTAATCTCCTGCGGCGTCACGGTGTGTTTATCCGGCCCAACGGCGGCGCGCATCATGTCGACGTCGGCCTGCATGCGGCGCTGCATCAGATCCTTATCCAGCAGACGCATCGGGTTGACGCCGCCCTTCACCTCCGGGTAGAGGAAGCGGAAGCAGCTGTCATCGCTCACCTTCTGCATGGCAGCGGTCTGCTCCATGTTGAGCTTCATATACGCCACCACGTTGGCGTCCGGGGCGGTTTGCAGGCGCGCCATCTGCAGCTTCAAAATCTTTGGCTGCAGGGTGTCGATAATCTGCTGCTCGTTTTTACCCGCTTTCTGCAGAGCCAGCATCTCGTCCTGCACCTGTTTGCGGAACGCCGGCTCCTGCTCCTTGATCACCTGCCACACCGGCATGCTGCTGAGCGCGGTATCCAGCTGCTGTTCGGTGCTGGGCGCGTTGTCGCGATAAAACCAGCCTGCTGCCACCATACCCACCACGACGGCGATGGCGATACGTAAACCCTTTTTCATCATTCCCTGCCTTTTGTTATTAAACCGGCACCCCGCTGTGGAAGCGGAACTCGGTGTCGGGCGATAAGATAAGCTCCGCCTCCACCTCGCCAAACAGCTTCACGCGTGGGGTGATGTCGTCATCGCTGACCTGCTGCGCCAGACGCAAATAGTCCTGATAGTGCCGCGCCTCGGAGCGCAGCAGCGACAGATAAAACTTCTGCAGATCCTCGTCGAGGAACGGCGCCAGCGCGGCGAAGCGTTCACAGGAGCGCGCTTCGATATAGGCGCCGCAAATCAGCTTGTCGATCAGCGTCAGCGGCTCGTGGGTGCGCACGGCTTTCAGCATCCCTTTAGCGTAGCGGCTGGCGGTGATTTTGACGTAGGGAATGTTACGCATCAGCATCGCCTCCCGCACCTGCCAGAAATGGTGCAGCTCCTCTTTAATCAACAGCACCATGCTGTCGATGAGCGCCTGGCCCCAGGGGTCGTCGGTCTTGGGCATTACGCTTTTGCCAATCTGCTTGTGCAGGGCGACAAAATCCGGTTCCGGACCTTCGCGGAAAGTAAAAGCTTCGTAGGGTCTGAGCCACTCGAGCAGCGCGTCGGCTCCGCTCTCGTCGGCGACGTATTTTCGCACTAATAGCAGCGCGGTCTGGGCGGCTTTGAGCTCGCACACCATGTGGTCGGTGAGCAGCAGCGGCAGGTTCGCCGGGTCGCGGGCTTTATCAATCCACGCTTGCGGGGTCGGACACTGGAGGAAGTTTAAAACAGGGGCGAGTATCTGCGGGTAATCCATTTTTGTACCTGGAAAAGCGGTGGCAAAGGCCACCGCAAATAACACTTAGTGACGCACGCCGTCGTCATCTTCGTCGATGAAATCTTCGTCGTCTTCGTCGTCACCTTCTTCGCCGTTCGGATCTTCGAAGTAGGTGCCCCAGCCGTCGTATTCCACTTCAAAACGTTCGGCCAGGTCCATCAGCTGTTCAACCTGGGCGTCGATCAGCTCTGCCTTCAGCGCGCCTTCGCTCAGGATATCGCAGCAGATGACGGTGTCGCCCTCTTCCACTTCCAGCTCTTCCGGCTCCGTCACTTCGTAACCCAGGCGGAACGCTTCAACCGCCAGCTTTTCCAGCGCTTCGAAATCATCCGCAGAGAAATGATGCTCGATGGTGTACAGCGCATCCGGATCGCTGCCGTCTTCCAGCAGTTCTTCAATAATCAGTCGCGTCTCTTCGCGCTGTTCTTCCAGCAGTTCTGGGTTTGCCATGGCTCGTTCCTCTTTAAAGTGCGGCAGATACTTCTATTTTCACACACGGATGTGTTTGCCTCCACCTTTGTAAGAAAGATTTGTGAAACGGGGTTGCAAGTGAATATTAATACTTATAAAGTGAATTTTAATTCAATAAGTGGCCTTTGCCATGTGAGGATAAAATGTCTGAACTGTATAAAAAACACTTCCTGAAATTGCTCGATTTTACCCCTGCACAAATCACGTCCCTGCTTGCGCTGTCGGCGAAGCTGAAGTCTGATAAGAAAAAAGGCACTGAAGTACAGAAGCTTACTGGCAAAAACATCGCGCTCATCTTCGAAAAAGACTCGACCCGCACCCGATGCTCTTTCGAAGTTGCCGCATTTGACCAGGGCGCACGCGTCACTTATCTCGGGCCGAGCGGCAGCCAGATTGGGCATAAAGAATCAATTAAAGATACCGCTCGCGTGCTGGGCCGGATGTACGACGGCATCCAGTATCGCGGGCACGGACAAGAAGTTGTCGAAACCCTGGCGGAATTTGCCGGTGTGCCGGTGTGGAACGGGCTGACCAACGAGTTCCATCCGACCCAGCTGCTGGCGGACCTGCTCACCATGCAGGAGCATCTGCCGGGCAAGGCGTTTAACGAGATGGTGCTGGTCTATACCGGCGATGCGCGTAACAACATGGGTAACTCGATGCTGGAAGCGGCGGCGCTCACCGGGCTGGATCTGCGTCTGGTTGCGCCCAAAGCCTGCTGGCCGGAAGCGAGCCTGGTAGCAGAGTGCAGCGCGCTGGCAGAAAAGAACGGCGGCAAAATCACCCTGACGGAAGACGTGGCGGCAGGCGTGAAGGGCGCGGACTTTATCTACACCGACGTGTGGGTGTCGATGGGCGAGCCCAAAGAGAAGTGGGCCGAGCGTATCGCCCTGCTGCGTGGCTATCAGGTGAATGCCCAGATGATGGCGCTCACCGGCAATCCGGACGTCAAGTTCCTGCACTGTCTGCCGGCGTTCCACGACGATCAGACGACGCTCGGCAAGCAGATGGCGAAAGAGTTCGATCTGCACGGCGGGATGGAAGTGACGGACGAGGTCTTTGAATCTGCGGCAAGCGTGGTATTTGATCAGGCTGAAAACCGCATGCACACCATTAAGGCAGTGATGGTGGCGACGCTTGGGGGTTAAGTCCTCTGCGGTCTGGTGCCCTCACCCTGACCCTCTCCCACAGGGAGAGGGAATAAACACTAAAAACGGCAACGATGTTGCCGTTTTTAGTGTTTACCTTGTACAGGTACTGGGGCAGATCGTTCCACTCAATTGATTTTCCTGCCCAAAAAAGGTACGTTTTCGCCTTAATTCCAGCGCGGATAAGCCGATCTCATGCCTATTATTCAATCTGTTGAACGTGCCTTACAGATCCTCGATCTGTTTAACGAACAGGCGACGGAACTTAAAATCACCGACATCAGTAAACAGATGGGCCTGAGTAAAAGCACCCTTCACTCGCTTCTCAAAACCCTGCAGCTGCACGGCTATATCGATCAGAACCCGGAGAACGGCAAATATCGCCCGGGCATGAAGCTGGTCGAGCGCGGCCACTTTGTGGTGAGCACCATGGATATTCGCCAGAAGGCGAAGCATTTTCTGACCGAGCTGTCGGAGCGCACCGGGCAGACCACCCATCTGGGCATTCTGGACGGGCGCGAAGGGGTCTATATCGAAAAGATTGAGGGCAAGCTGGCGGCCATCGCCTACTCGCGCATTGGTCGTCGCCTGCCGGTACATGCCACCGCCATCGGCAAAGTGCTGATCGCCTGGCTGAGCGACGCCGAGCTGAACACCCTGCTGGAAGGCTATCAGTACACCACCTTTACTCCGGCGACGCTGGCCTCCCGCGAGGCGCTGCTGGCCGCGCTGGCGCAAACCCGCGAGCAGGGCTATGCCCTGGACAGCGAAGAGAACGAACAGGGGGTGCGCTGCGTGTCGGTGCCGGTGCGTAACCATGAGTCCCGGGTCATTGCCGCCCTGAGCCTGTCGACCTTAACCTCCCGCGTGGACGACGAGGAACTGGCCCGCTTTCGCGAGCAGCTGCAGGAGGCCGGGCGCCAGCTCTCACGCGCGCTGGGCTACCCGGCCTGAGCCGTTATACCGGCTCGTAGGTGAAGTAGTCAAAGTCGGCGTGACATCCGTCGCCGCTGATATCTTCGCAGTGCAGCCCGACAAAGGCCCCGGTAAAGAAGCCTCGCCCGCCGATATAGTCATCCGACAGCTTCCACGCCTCATAGGTGACCGGCACGGTCTGCCACGTCTCGCCGTCAAAGGAGTAGCTGTAGCGGTAGACCAGACGATCGACATCTACCCGCAGCCAGACGCTCTGCGCCTCATCCGGTACCAGGATCGGCTGCTCGTGCAGCGGCCATGACGGCACGTTGTGGTCAAGCTGGATCACCTTCAGGGTTCTGCCCTTCCCCTCCTCATAATCGACAAAGCAGTAGCTCCAGTTTTTGCTGTTGTAGTAGCAGGTTAACCCGGCGCTCTGCTGGAAGTGACGCGGCGAAAATTCCATGCGCGTCTCGGCGCGAAAGGCGACGTGCTGCCAGCGGCGCGCCACGGTGGACTGGGTAAAGGTCGAGTTAAGGGAGTCGTTGCCGTACAGCCGCAGGAAGCCTTTACGCGCCCGCAGCGAGCCAAGAGAGTCGTCGAACGGAATACGCAACGTCTGCAACTCCGGGTCGAGGCGCTCGCCGTCGAAGTCGTCCCGCCAGGCGTCCTGCGTCACGGCTGCGCTCTCGGTCATCTGCGGGCCCGGCACCGTCACCTGGGCATGTTTACCCCCTTCGACGTATGGCCAGCCGTCGCGCCATTCGATGCGTGCGATCCCCGTCTCACGCCCCAGGGAGCAGTAGCCCCGCCCGCCGGAGGCCAGCAGCGGAATGCCCGGCAGGCGCTGGGGGCGGCTGGTGAGATACGCCATGTACCACTCGCCGGTGTGGGTTTCCAGAAGCGAGCCGTGGCCGCTCTTTTGCAGCGGATTTTCCGGCAGGTGCCAGCTGGTCATCATCGTCACATCGGGGTGCAGCTCATAAGGCCCGTCGATGTTTCTGGCCCGCAGCACCACCACTGCGTGCTCGTAGCTGGTGCCCCCCTCGGCGACCAGCAGATAGTACCAGCCCTCCTTGCGGTAGAGATGCGCCCCTTCGGTGTAGCACAGCGGCGTGCCGGTGAAGAGGGTTTTCCGCTCGGGCGACAGCGTGCGGGTCTGCGGATCAAACTCCTGCATCACAATGGTGTTATGCGGATTGCTGTGATGGCGCGGCCCCCACGGGCGGTAGAGGTAGTATTTGCGGCCATCGTCGTCATGGAACAGCGAGGGATCGAACCCGCCGTTGCCCATCGGGATCGGCTCGCTCCACGGCCCCTCAATGGAGGGAGCGGTCACCAGGAAGTTGCGCCCGTTTTTCCACGGGGAATCGACAATTTTCACATCAGTGTAGAGCAGCCAGAACTGCCCGTCGGCGTAGCTCAGGCACGGCGCCCAGATGCCGCCGGAGTCCGGGTTGCCCTTCATATCCAGCATCGACACGCGATCCAGCGGGGTGCTCACCAGCCGCCAGTTTTTCAGGTCGCGGGAGTGGTAAATACGCACGCCCGGGAACCACTCAAAGGTCGAGGTGGCGATGTAGTAATCCTCGCCCTGACGGCACATCGACGGGTCCGGGTTGAAGCCGGTCAGGATCGGGTTGGTAATGGTGTACATAGTGCCTCCTGCTTAATGAGATGCCGCCGTCGCCGCGTCAGGGATCGCATCCCCCTGCGCCGCGCGATTTTTGAGTAACTGCTTGCTGATGGCTTCCACCCGCGCATCCGAGAGCTTATAGAACGACAGCATGGTGAACATGCCCACGTAGAGCACCACCGGCACCACGCAGAACAGAATTTTGATGGTGGTTAGCACCTCAACCGGCTGCACGCTGTTGCTGGCGGAGTAGTTAACCCAGGCCAGGATCCAGCCCACCACCGCGCCGCCGATCGCCAGGCCGATCTTCAGGCTGAACAGGTAGGTGGAGAACACCAGCCCGTCCAGACGACGGCCGCTGCGGCTCTCTTCGTAATCCACCACGTCGGAGGCCATCAGCCACTGCAGCGGCGTGGTGGTGTTAAAGACGAACAGGAACAGGATGTTGAGGGCAAAAATCAGGGCCATATGTTCGGCCGGGGTGAAGAAGATCAGCAGGCTGATCAGGGAGTAAATGACGATGATCCACCTGAAGGCCTTCACCCGGTCGAAACGGCCCAGCAGGCGCGAAGAACAGAGCGAACCAAACATGGTGGCGATGCTGCCGTAGAGCAGGAACTGGGTCGCCATCTCCGGGTGATCCATCACATATTTCACGAAGTAGAGCGTCGCCCCGCCGCGCACGACGTTGGAACAGGTCGCCATCATCTTGAAGGCGCACATGATCCGCCACTGGCTGTTGCCGAGCAGCAGCTTAAGATCTTTTTTGACCGACGAGCCCGGCTGCACCTCAAAGGTGTAGCGCTCTTTGGTGGTGAAGAAGCAGACGTAGAGCAGCACCACGCCGCAGAGCCCCAGCACGCACATCGCGCCAAAGTAGCCGAGCTGTTCGTTGCCTTTACCGATGATCCCCACCAGCGGCAGGGCAATGCCGCTGATCGCCAGCGATCCGGCTGCGGCAAGGAAGAATCGCCACGACTGCATGGCGTGACGCTCTTTCGGATCGGCGGTGATCACCCCCGGCATGGCGCAGTACGGCACGTTAACGAAGGTATAAACCAGGGTCAGCAGGATGTAGGTGACGCAGGCGTAGATAATTTTGCCGTTGGCGGAGAAATCCGGGGTGTAGAAGGTGAGCATGCAGACGATGCCAAACGGGATCGCCCCCCACAGCAGGAACGGGCGGAACTGGCCGTGGCGGGTGCGGGTGCGGTCCACCAGCAGCCCCATCAGCGGGTCGGTCACCGCATCCAGCACGCGGGAGACCAGGAACAGCGTGCCCATAATCCCGGCCGACAGGCCAAACACATCGGTGTAGAAATAGGCGAGCAGGAACATGGTCGCCTGCCAGACAAAGCCGCAGGCGGTGTCACCCAGCCCGTAGCCAATTTTATCTTTCATGGTTAATTGCATCATCAGAAATACACCCTTATTTAGTGTGCTGAATTTACAACATCGTGTTAATAGAGTGTAATGAGCTGTTCAATTAACCAGCAATGGTCATATCTTGTTTCTGAATTACGTTATTTTGCTTTTGTGATGCCCCTCGAAATAAGATAACCATTTGATTTTAGGTAATTAATAACAGGAACAACAAAGCCGTCCGCGGAATATTTCCGCAGACGACAAAAGTGATAAATATAATTAAAGTCCGAGCGCTTTTTTGCCGGCGTTAATTACCTCAATGATTTTATCGGTGTCGTAAATACAGCCTTTCCAGGTGCCGCCGCTGACCGACTGTAATGCCGCCCACAGACGCGTATCGTCCGGTAAAAATTCATGGGCATGCAGATCAGGGTGCGGCTCACGACGGGCCAGCTCCATCGCCCCCTCCAGCGGGGTGAGCGGTACCTGTGCCGTGCCGATAAAATTCACGCTGCCGGTCAGGGCCAGACGGTCCACCGCGATTTCGATAATGTCGTTGTCCCGCAGCTTGCCAATCGGCCCACCGGCCAGCGCTTCGGGGGCGACGTGACCAAAACAGGCCCCGGTGGAGACGCCCGAGAAGCGGGCATCGGTAATAAGCGACACCGTTTTACCCCAGGAGATATGCTTCAGCGCCGAGGTCAGCTGGTAGGTTTCCTCCATGCCGGTGCCGGACGGCCCGCCGCCGATCACCACCATGATGTCGCCCTGCTCAATCTCGCCGCTTTTAATCGCCTTGATCGCCCGGGCTTCCGAGACAAACACCCGCGCCCGGCCGGTGTGACGGTAGACCCCGTCCTCCCCCACCACCGACGGGTCGATGGCGGTGGCCTTGATCACCGAACCTTCCGGGGCGATGTTGCCCATCGGAAAGGCCACCGTGGAGGTGAGCCCGCGGGCTTTAGCGCGCTCCGGCGGCAGGATCACGTCATCCGGTTCAACGCCGTCCTGCTCGCGCAGGCACTGGCGGAAGCGTTCCCGCCGTTCCGAGCCCTGCCACCAGTCGAGGTTTTCCCCCACCGTCTGACCGGTAACGGTCATGGCATCCAGATGCAGCAGGCCCAGATCGCGCAGATGGAGCATCACCTCCGGCACGCCGCCCGCGAGGAACGCCCGCACCGTCGGGTGATAATCCGGTCCGTTCGGCAGGACGCTCACCAGCCGCGGCACCTTGCGGTTGATCCGCGTCCAGTGCTCCACGTCAGGAATGGTGCAGCCCGCCGCGTGGGCGATGGCCGGAATGTGCAGCAGCAGGTTGGTGGAACCGCCAAACGCGGCGTGGATCACCATCGCGTTCTCAATCGCTTTATCGGTGAGAATATCCCGGGTGGTGATCCCGCGGTTATCCAGCTCAAACACCGCCCGGGCGGACTGGCGGGAGATCTCCAGCCACACGTCCTGGCCTGACGGCGCCAGCGCCGAGTGCGGCAATGCCAGGCCTAAGGCTTCGGCCACCACCTGTGACGTGCCTGCGGTGCCGAGGAACTGACAGCCGCCCCCCGGCGAGGCGCAGGCGCGGCAGCCCAGCTCGGCGGCCTCCTGCAAAGAGAGTTCATGGTTGGCGTAGCGCGCGCCGATGGTCTGCACTTTACCCGCATCTTCGCCGAACGTCGGCGGCAGCGTGGCACCACCCGGCACCAGAATGGTCGGCAGGTTGTGCATCGCGGCCAGGGCGATCATGGTGGCGGGCAGGCCTTTGTCGCAGGTGGCGACGCCAATCACCGCCCGGCGCGTGGGCAGGGAACGAATCAGACGGCGAAACACGATTGCCGCATCGTTGCGGTACGGCAGGGAGTCAAACATCCCGTGGGTGCCCTGGGATCGACCATCGCAGGGATCGCTGACGAAGGCGGCAAAGGGGATCCCGCCGTTGCGGGTAATCTCTTTTGCCGCCGCCTGCATCTGCAGGCCAATCTCCCAGTGGCCGGTGTGGTAACCCAGCGCAACCGGGCGGCCATCTCCGGCGCGGATCCCGCCCTGGGTGCCGATAATCAGCACCTCTTTGCCGGTGAGCTTATTCGCATCCCAGCCCATTCCTGCGTTTTGCGTCATGCCAAACAGATTGCCGCTGGGGGATTCTATCAGCATCTGCGGGGTCAGGGGCAGCGCCCCCTGCGGCCCGGCCGCGTGGGTGATCACCGAATAGAAGGCGTCATCCTGCGGGGTAAAAATGGTTTCTATCGACATCGTGACCTTCCGGCTTCAGCAGAGCTTGAGCTGTTGCAGCAGCGTTTTCAGCTGCGCCTTGCGCGCGTCGTTCAGCGGCCCGGCTGGCGGCAGCACGTGAGTGGAGACCGGACGCACGCAGAGCGCAATCGCCTCTTTGATCACGTTCACAAACGGCGTATCCAGCTGATACATCTGCGGAATTTGCAGCATCGTTTGATGATACTGCGCCGCCCGGGCCAGGTCGCCGTCGCGGAACGCCTGCAGCAGTTTGACCGACACCTGCGGCGCAAAGTTGCCGCTGGCGGAGATCGCCCCGTCGCCGCCCAGCAGCAGGGTGTTGAACAGGTGATCGTCATAGCCGCACAGCACCACAAAGTGCGGATGCGCCGCTTTAACGGTGAGGACCATGCTGCGCAGATGGGCTACGGAGTCGATGGTGTCTTTGATCCCGACGATATTGGCGCGGGAGTCCACCAGGGTTTTAACCAGCTGCGGGGTCAGATCCTGCCCGGTCAGCGCCGGGAAGTTATAGAGGATCACCGGCAAGGTCACGCTGTCGGCCACCTGTTCAAAGTAGCGGATCAGGTTCGCTTCAGAGACTTTCCAGTAGTAGGGGTTGATCACCACGATGCCGTCGGCCCCCGCCTGCTGGGCGTGCTGGCTCAGCTCGATGGTTTCCCGGGCGTTAGTGCCCCCGGTGCCGATCAGCACCGGCACGCGACGGTTCACGTGGGCGATGGCAAATTCGGCGATCGCTTTGCGCTCGGCGGTGTTGAGCTGGGAAAACTCGCCGCCGCTGCCCAGGAAGAACAGGCCATCGACACCGGCGTCGATCATATGGTCGATGAGCGCGGCGCTGCCCGGTTTATCCAGCTTTCCGTCGGCGGTGAAAATGGTGGAGACAGGGGGAATAATGCCCGAGAACTGCACGGTCTGCTGCATGAGATCTCCTTGCTGAATCATTTTGTTCTACATTATAGAACAGCGTTCGCTTATTTAACGATCATACTATGACGCAGAAAAAGCGCAGGTAAATGAGAGGAGAACAGGGAGTGCGGGAAATTTAAGCTGGATCACAAATTTTTTTCCCCTCACCCCGGCCCTCTCCCCATAGGGGCGAGGGGGAAAAGACCACATCGTGCAGTCCCCTCTCCCCTCTGGGGAGAGGGTTAGGGTGAGGGGTGAGGGGTGAGGGGTGATGATGAAGGGTATTTACCCTACCAACATCTTCACCACCACCTTGCGCACCTGCGCCGGGTTGCCCACCGCGCACAGCGGCTTGTGGACTTCGCCCGGGTAAAAGACCACGAAATCGCCTTCACTCAGCACTACAGTTTTTTCCTGCTCGCCTTCCGGCAGGAACGCGATGTCTTTGTCCGCCAGCCAGTCGGTGTCCGGCGTGCCGTTTGGCAGGGTACTGAAGGTCATCCCTTCCTGGCCTTTCAGCACGATCTGAATGTCCAGATAGCGGGCGTGATACTCCGCGCGACGCTCGGCGAACGGCTGGGTCATGTCTTCAGAAACCAGATAGAACAGGTTGTTGCCGTCGATGTCGTGTTTGCCGGTCGGTGTGGCGTCTGTCACATGCGCTTTAACGTGTTCGATCGCCTGACGCAGCGCTTGCGGCAGCCAGGACTGGAGGTTGTGGATGTTGCCAACGATCATGTTTAAATCCTCATTATAAAACAACGTTTCATTTTCAACTTTTATACGAGAATTTCAGCTGCCATACCACCACTTTTTAGTGGGGATTTGCTCTTGCGCATAACCATGCATGCGGAAACCTTTACGTTGCGTAAAGTGTGCATTATTCGCTTGATCGATGATTCAGGCTGCGTATAATGCCCCACAATTTGCCAGGAGGAAGCATGCTCAAACATGTTCGACAGAGTGCCCCAGCGCGTCTTAAATCAGACGCTGGCCTGCCGTTTTTCTTCCCGTTGCAATCCCTATTCCAGAAGCCCCTCATTTGAGGGGTTTTTTTTTGCCCGGCGTCAGGAGAGAAAAATGAATCCGCTTTATCAAAAACACATCATTTCCATCAACGACCTCAGCCGTGAAGAGCTGGAGCTGGTTCTGGCAACCGCGGCAAAACTGAAAGCCAATCCGCAGCCGGAGCTGCTGAAGCACAAGGTGATCGCCAGCTGCTTCTTCGAAGCCTCCACCCGTACCCGCCTGTCGTTTGAGACCTCCATTCACCGTCTGGGCGCAAGCGTCGTGGGCTTCTCCGACAGCAGCAACACGTCGCTCGGTAAAAAAGGCGAAACCCTGGCGGACACCATCTCGGTGATCAGCACCTACGTCGACGCCATCGTGATGCGTCACCCGCAGGAGGGCGCGGCCCGTCTGGCAACCGAGTTTTCCGGCGGTATTCCGGTGCTGAACGCCGGTGACGGGGCTAACCAGCATCCGACCCAGACCCTGCTGGATCTGTTCACCATTCAGGAGACCCAGGGCACGCTTGAGAACCTGAACATCGCCATGGTCGGCGACCTGAAATATGGCCGGACCGTCCACTCCCTGACCCAGGCGCTGGCGAAATTCAACGGCAACCGCTTCTACTTTATCGCCCCGGACGCGCTGGCGATGCCGCAGTACATCCTCGATATGCTGGATGAGAAAGGGATCCCGTGGAGCCTGCACGCCAGCATCGAAGAGGTGATGGGCGACGTGGATATTCTCTATATGACCCGCGTGCAGAAAGAGCGTCTGGATCCGTCGGAGTACGCCAACGTCAAGGCGCAGTTCGTTCTGCGCGCCAGCGACCTCGAAGGCGCACGCAACAACATGAAGGTGCTGCACCCGCTGCCGCGTATCGATGAGATCACCACCGACGTGGATAAGACGCCGCACGCCTGGTACTTCCAGCAGGCCGGGAACGGCATCTTCGCCCGCCAGGCGTTACTGGCACTGGTTCTGAATCGCGATTTAGCTCTGTAAGGGGAAATGACAATGACACACGATAACAAACTCCAGGTCGAAGCCATCAAACGCGGCACCGTAATTGACCACATCCCCGCGCAGGTGGGCTTTAAGCTGCTGACCCTGTTCAAGCTGACCGAAACCGACCAGCGCATCACCATCGGCCTGAACCTGCCTTCCGGCGAGATGGGCCGTAAGGACCTGATTAAAATCGAAAACACCTTCCTGACCGACGAGCAGGTAAACCAGCTGTCGCTGTACGCCCCGGAAGCCACCGTCAACCGCATCGACGACTACGAAGTGGTGGGTAAATCCCGCCCGAGCCTGCCGGAGCGCATTGAGAGCGTGCTGGTGTGTCCGAACAGCAACTGCATCAGCCACGCTGAGCCGGTAAATTCCAGTTTTGCAGTGAAAAAACGCGCCGATGACATCGCGCTCAAATGCAAATACTGTGAAAAAGAGTTTTCCCACAATGTGGTGCTGGCCAACTAATCCCGGTGGTAATGCCTTCCCGGCTCTTTATAATGGCCGGGACATTCATAACGCTGTTATTCAGGAGAAATCATGACCAAAGTACTCGCGACGGAAAATGCACCTGCAGCAATCGGCCCATACGTTCAGGGCGTTGATCTTGGCAGCATGATCATCACCTCCGGCCAGATCCCGGTAAACCCAAAAACCGGTGAAGTGCCGGAAGACGTCTCCGCTCAGGCGCGTCAGTCGCTGGAAAACGTCAAAGCGATCGTCGAATCCGCTGGCCTGAAAGTGGGCGATATCGTTAAAACAACGGTATTCGTAAAAGATCTTAACGACTTCGCCACCGTTAACGCCACCTACGAAGCCTTCTTCACCGAGCATAACGCCAGCTTCCCGGCGCGCTCCTGCGTGGAAGTGGCGCGTCTGCCAAAAGACGTGAAAATCGAAATCGAAGCGATCGCCGTGCGCCGCTAATTATTGATTATGAAAAGTTAAAGGCAGCTTCGGCTGCCTTTTTTATTTTCTGAATACACAGCAAATAATATTCTTCAAGCATTTTCACCGTTATTTTTCGCCGCCGCCTGAAATGATTAATTTTTTATTCCAGAGGAGACTAGCCCTGCCTAAATAATTAATCCCCTCTTTAATGGAATAAAAATGAAACTGTCTAAAATTGCGTTGGCACTTGCCACACTCACGGTTGCTTCATCGGCTTTAGCGCATGGTTATGTTGATACTCCGGCCAGCCGTGCCTATATGTGTAAGCTCGGTAAAAATATCGATTGCGGTTCTGTACAATATGAACCACAGAGTGTTGAACGCACATCTGGCTTCCCGACGGGCGCACTGCCGCCAGATGGTCAGCTGGCCAGCGCCGGTATCTCCCAGTATTCCCAGCTCGATCGCCAGAGCATGAACGCCTGGACTAAAACGCCTATTACTGCGGGTGCGAATAAATTTACCTGGTATCACACCGCTCCGCATAAAACCACCAACTGGCGCTGGTATATTACCAAACAAGACTGGAATCCTAATAAACCGCTGACCCGCGATCAATTTGAATCCACACCATTCTGTACCGTTAACGGTAATGGCCAGACGCCAGCTGTTCGTCAGGATATGACCTGTAACGTGCCACAGCGTACCGGCTACCAGGTTATTTACGCGGTATGGGAAATTGCAGATACCACTAACAGCTTCTATCAGGCTATCGACGTTGATTTCGGTAACGGCGGCAACGTGATCCCTGACGATGAGACTCCGGCTCAGGTATCCGAGTGGACGAAAACCCTGGACGGCCAGATCGCCGGGAATAACGTGAATGCAGGCGATAAAATCATTGCCCGCTTCTTCGATGCTAACGGCGAAGTCGCCTCCATGCGTACCGAACTGACCGTGGCTTCTGCATCCCAGGGTCAGGCAAGCCAGTGGTCCTTCGATCTGGCGCAGGCGATTAACGCCGCGCACAGCGATGTCCGTGTCGGTGTGAAGGACGAAAGCGGCGTGGTGAACCCGGTTCACGGCGCGAACAACGTCTATGTGAAAGATGGCAGCACGCTGAAATCCGTGGCGATCTCTTATGAAGAGCAGCAGGCGCAGGTGAGCGAAAACATCGCCGTCACCAACGTGCAGTTCTCCAAAATCAAGAACGGCGCAGCAACCGTGACCTTCCACGTGAACACCCAGGGCGATGTCAGCCTGGAAGCCAGTGCGTTGAACCACGCGGGTGCGGAAAAAGGCTACCTGAAGCAGGACATGAACAACGCCAACCAGGACGTGACCATGAACCTGACTGACGTGACTGCCGGACACCACATGCTGAAATACTTCGCCACCAACAAAGATGGCGTGCTGTTCGCGCAGGATGTGATCGATATGATGCTGGAAAACGAAGCATCATCCGATACCGCGGGTAAATACGACTATACCTTCCCGCAGAACCTCTCTTCCTACAAGGCAGGCACCGTGGTACTGCAGCCTAAAAATGGCAAAACGTACCAGTGTAAGAAAGCGCCATACAGCGGCTACTGCGTGCAGTATTCCGCTGGCTCTAACCAGTTCGAACCGGGTGTCGGTTCTCACTGGCAGATGGCGTGGACTCTGAAGTAATACGTTGAGGATTGTGCGGTCTGTGTGCCGGGCGGCGCTTCGCTTGCCCGGCCTACGTGACTGCGCTTTTCCAGGCCCGGTAAGGCGAAGCCGCCACCGGGCGTTTTTTTACTGATTGCGCGTTGCGCGCAGCAGTTTCTCCAGCGGATAAACCGCCGCAATCACCACTTCATCCTGAATCTGCGCCGCGTTATCCAGCTCGCCCTGAATCGACGCAATCTCCGTATCATCCAGCGTTCCCTGACGCGCCACCAGATCCGTTAAGCGCAGCCCAATCGTCGCCAGCTTATCCACCGTCTGAATCACCGGTTTGATCGCTTTCAGCTGATAGCTGTTTTCTGCCAGCGCCAGCGCGTCCGGAGTGTTGGTCTGCCAGCGGGTAAAGAGATGGCGCAGCGACTCCGCGCTTTCGCTGTCTTCGGCATCGCTCACCAGCCGTTCCACCCAGTGGTTCATCTGCCGCACCGTATTGCTCTCGGGCGATAGCGCGTCGGCCAGGCGGTTCAGCGGCTCAAACAGATCGTAATTCCCGGCCTGGAACTTGAGATGGTTACGGGTGTAATACTGCGCAGGCTCCAGCGCCTGGGCGAGGATCGTCAGCGCCAGCGTGTCGGTGGTGTTGCCGAGCCGCGTGAACTGCACCTGCTGGCGGGCATGCTGCTGCAGCCCCACCGACACTGTCGACCAGCTGTCCATCGCCTGCAGGCGGGTGTACATATTGTCGATATCGTTCACCTCCTGGGCCGACCACAGCCGCTCCGCCACCGCAAACGCCCGCGGCCAGAGCTTAATATCCAGCACCGGTGCAGAGACGTTTTCCGCCCACAGCGCCGCCTCGCCGCCCAGCAGATTGGCCTGCTGGCTGGCATCCGGCACCGCCGGGGCGATCCCTTCCGGCACCGCGTCCAGCCGCTGGCCCGTCACCGGATAACGGCTGTTGCCCAGCAGGAAATAGCCCTCAATCTTGTCGTCTTTCACCGTCACCACCGGACGGGTCTCCCCCATCCAGGTGTCCACGGTGAAGCTCACCTGGTTGTCGCTGCGCCATTCGATATCCTGCACCGCCCGCCGGGATTTGCCGCTGAAATCGATAAAGCCGCGCCAGCCCGCCTCGCCTTTCACCAGCGTAAAGCTGCCCTCCACCGGCTTGCCCTTCAGGCGCGGCAGGGTGAATGACCAGCTCTGGGCGCTGTCGCTGTCGGTAATGACGTCCACATTGTTCAGCCCCTGCGGCACGATCTCATTGCGGTAGTGATAGGCCGTGTACTGGGGCTGATCAAGGTAAAAGCCCGTCGAGAGGATCCCCTTGTAGCCTTTTTTTGCCACCTCGCCCAGCGCGTCCTGCCCCTGCCAGGACTGGATCAGAATGCTTTTCGGCAGATCCGGGTGGTAGATCTCATCCCAGCCCACCATCTGGCGCTGGTTTTTCTCGAGGATCGTCTCCAGCTTGCGGTTGAAGTACGCCTGCAGCGCGTGGCTGTCGGCCAGCTTGTTGTCGCGCATAAACTGCTGGATGGCCGGGTTATTTTTCCACTGGGTGTCGTCCACCTCATCGCCGCCGATGTGCAGATAGGGATCCGGGAAGATCGCCGCCAGTTCGGCGATCATCGCCCCGGCAAAGGCGTAGGTGGCCTCTTTGGTAGGATCCATTACCGGCTTAAGCACGCCCCAGTGGCGCTCCATCTGGTACGGCCCCGGGGCGCTCATCAGCTCCGGATAGGCCACGGCGATGGCCGAGGCGTGGCCGGGCATGTCAATTTCCGGCACCACGCGAACGCCACGCGCGGCGGCGTAGCGCACCACGTCGCGCATCTGATCCTGGGTGTAGAACAGCCCGTCGCTGGCAAGTTCGGTCAGTTTCGGGTAGCGCTTCGAGGCAAATCGCCAGCCCTGATCGTCGGTTAAGTGCCAGTGCAGCACGTTGAGCTTCGCCGCCGCCATGCCGTCGATCTGGCGTTTGATGTCCTCCAGCGGAATAAAGTGGCGGGCGGAGTCGAGCAGCAGGCCGCGCCACGGGAAGCGCGGGGCATCCTCAATGGCGACCCACGGCAGAAAGGTATTTTCAGGCCCGTTCTGGATCAGCTGGAGCAGGGTTTCCATCCCCCGCAGCGCGCCGAAACGTGTGTTGGCGGTAATGGAAACCCCGCTGGCGTCGACGGTGAGCTTATAGCTTTCATCGCTGTCCGGTTTCGGCAGCGGGTCCACCTTACGGGCGATGGCGATGGTGACGGTCGGTTTTTCCGGCTTGTCCGCCTGAGGCTGGAGCGTCCAGCCGGTTTGCAGCGCCACGCGCTGGCGCAGACGGGCAACCGCATCGCCGAGATCGTCCCCGGAAACGCTGACCTGGAAATTATTGTTGATGGCCAGCGCCCCCTGGGTGGCAGGACGTTCAACCTTGGCAGGCCAGGGCATCAGGGGGAGATCGCCTGCCGGGGCGGCAAACGCAGAAAAGCCGAGCATAAGCCCGGCGGTTAAGAGGCTGTACCGTAACATGAATGTTCCTTATTTGACGGGCCGAAAAAAGCAAAACATTCTGTTAACATGTGCGCAAATTAGCGTCAAGCGCGGCGGATGACGGAGATCACAGGTTGTTGAATTTGGGAGAAAAGCCATTTGCCGGGTGGCGGCTTCGCCTTACCCGGCCTACGTGTGGATCCCAGGCCCGGCAAGCGCAGCGCCGCCGGGCAAAAACCTACTGCCACCCGTACCGGCGGCTATAGAATCCTTTCACCAGCTGCGTCAGCACCATATACCCGGCGAGGATCGCCACCAGCCACGGGAAGTAGCTGAGCGGCAGCGCCTGCAGTTGCAGATAGCCCGCCAGCGGCGAGAACGGCAGCGCGATGCCGAGCACCATCACCAGGCCGGTCATCAGGATCAGCGGCCAGGCGGCACGGCTCTGGAGGAACGGAATGCGGCGGGTGCGGATCATATGCACAATCAGCGTTTGCGACAGCAGCCCGACCACGAACCAGCCGGACTGGAACAGGGTCTGCTGTTCCGGGGTATTAGCGTGGAACACAAACCACATCAGGCAGAAGGTCAGAATGTCAAAGATGGAGCTGATCGGCCCGAAAAAGAGCATGAAACGGCCCAGTTCTGCCGGGTCCCAGCGCTGCGGCTTCTGGATCTGATCCTCGTCGACGTTATCAAACGGGATCGCTACCTGGGAGATGTCGTACATCAGGTTCTGGATCAGCAGATGCAGCGGCAGCATCGGCAGGAACGGCAGGAACGCGCTCGCCACCAGCACGCTGAAGACGTTGCCGAAGTTGGAGCTGGCGGTCATTTTGATGTACTTGAGCATGTTGGCGAAGGTGCGGCGGCCTTCGATCACCCCCTCTTCCAGCACCATCAGGCTCTTCTCCAGCAGAATGATATCCGCCGCTTCGCGGGCGATATCCACCGCCCCGTCCACCGAAATACCGATATCCGCCGCACGCAGCGCGGGGGCATCGTTGATGCCATCCCCCATAAAGCCCACCACGTGACCTTCGCGCTTCAGCAGGGTGACGATGCGCTCTTTGTGCATCGGGGTCAGGCGCGCGAAGAGCGTGGTGCGCTTCGCCAGCAGTGCCAGCGCGTCGTCAGTCAGCGCTTCAATTTCGCTGCCCGTCACCACTTCGCCCGCATCCAGACCCACTTCGCGGCACACTTTCGCCGCCACCAGCTCGCTGTCGCCGGTGAGGATTTTCACCGTGATGCCGCTCTCTTTCAGCGCCTTTAACGCTGGCGCCGTGGTCTCTTTCGGCGGATCGAGGAAGGCGATGTAGCCCTCGAGGATCAGATCCGATTCATCGATGCGCTGGTAATCGCCCTCGCGGGCCGGCAGAAACTTGCTGGCCACCGCCACCACGCGCAGCCCCTGGCGGTTGAGGTTGTCGGTCACGCGCCGGATGCGCCGCAGCATGCTCTCGTCCAGCGGGACAATCTCCCCGTGATGCCGTACCTGGGTCGAGACGTTCAGGATCTCCTGCAGCGCCCCTTTGCAGATCAGCAGATGCACGCCCTGCTCTTCACTCACCACCACCGACATGCGTCGACGCTCGAAATCAAAGGGGATCTCATCCACTTTCTGCCAGCGGGTCGAGAGGGTGCGGGCGGCGGCTTCGTCCACCCCTTCCAGCACCGCAACGTCGAGCAGGTTTTTCAGCCCGGTCTGGTAGTGGCTGTTCAGCCACGCGGTTTCCAGCACCCGCTCGCAAATCTTGCCCGAAACGTCGGTGTGGTGCTCCAGCACGATCTTGTCCTGGGTCAGGGTCCCGGTTTTGTCGGTGCAGAGGATGTCCATCGCGCCAAAGTTCTGAATGGCGTCGAGGTGTTTGACGATCACCTTTTGCTTCGAGAGTTTTACCGCCCCGCGCGCCAGGGTCGAGGTGACAATCATCGGCAGCATCTCCGGGGTGAGCCCCACCGCCACCGAGAGGGCAAACAGCGCCGCTTCCCACCAGTCGCCTTTGGTGTAGCCGTTAATCAGCAGCACGATGGGGGTCATCGCCAGCATAAAGCGGATCAGCAGCATGCTGACGCGGCCAATCCCCTGCTGGAAGGCGTTCGGCTCGCTCTCCTGCTCGCTGACCCGCCCGGCCAGCTGTCCAAACCAGGTGTTGCCCCCTGTCGCGATCACCATCGCCTGCGCCGTACCGCTCACCACCGTGGTGCCCATAAAGCACAGGGTGTCGCACTCCAGCGGGTTGCTCTGCTGCGGATCGCGGCTGTGGGCCACTTTCTCCACCGGCAGGGATTCGCCGGTCAGCGAGGCCTGCGCCACGAACAGGTCGCGTGCCTGGAGGATACGCAGGTCCGCCGGGATCATGTCCCCGGCCGCCAGCTTGACCAGATCCCCTGGCACCAGCTGATCGATGGGTATCTCCTGCCAGCCGCTTTCGCCTTTGTCGTTGAGGGTGCGCAGGACGGTGGCGGTGTTGCTGACCATCGCCTTGAGGGCATCCGCCGCGCGGGTTGAACGGGCTTCCTGAATGAAGTTCAGCAGCGTGGAGATGCCCACCATCAGGGCGATCACCCCGGCGGCAAACAGGTCTTCGGTGGCATAGGAGATAACCCCCAGCACCGTCAGCAGCAGGTTGAAGGGATTGCGGTAGCAGGTCCACAGATGAACCCACCAGCGGGCCGGTTTTTGCGCCGGGATTTCATTCTTGCCATGGCGGGCGCGGGCGATCCCCACCTCTGTGGCATTCAACCCTTCCGGGTGGCTGGCGAATGCATGCCAGAGCGCATTCTCTTTCATTGCGGCGACCCGCAGGCAGTGGGCGGCAAGCGCGCCGGGAACAGCGGCATCGGTTTTACCGGTTGCCATTGGCGCACGCTGCACCAGACGACGCGGCAGATGGCGGCTCAGCCGGGTGAACAGCTGTTGGGTGAAATTTTTGAACATACGAAGTCCCCCGCACCCGTAAAAAACGGGCGCAGTCTTGCCATCAGACGTGACAAAGCCACGCCTGAGCGGCGATATCAACTATGCAGGGACGGATAAAACGTCACTGCCTTACGCATCCGGTAAGGCAGGAAGAGACTTACCGGAGTAAAAGGGTTCTCCCTGTCGGGAGAGGGGTGGGATCGGGATCCATACGGCCTCCGGTAAGTAAAAAAAGTAAGTCGGCGCGCAGTATAGTGTTTTAACCATACCGTGAGTGACAATTCGGGCGGTATGATACCGCCCTGGCATTAAACCAAACGTAAACCAGACATTGCCCATTGCACATCGCCATACCCGATTTAGGCTTACTGATTATTTCATTGATGCATAACAGGATATAAAGCATGCAGAACCGCCTCACCATTAAAGACATTGCCCGTCTGAGCGGCGTGGGTAAATCCACCGTCTCGCGGGTGCTGAATAACGAAAGTGGTGTCAGCCAGCGCACGCGCGAGCGCGTCGAGGCGGTAATGGATCAGCACGGCTTTTCCCCTTCCCGCTCGGCGCGCGCCATGCGTGGCCAGAGCGACAAGGTGGTGGCAATTATCGTCACCCGTCTGGATTCGCTGTCGGAAAACCTGGCCGTCCAGACCATGCTGCCCGCCTTCTACGAACAGGGCTACGATCCGATCATGATGGAGAGTAAGTTCTCGCCGCAGATGGTGGAAGAGCATCTCGGGATGCTCAAGCGCCGCAATATCGACGGCGTGGTGCTGTTTGGCTTTACCGGCATCAGTGAAGAGATGCTCACCCCGTGGCAGTCCTCGCTGGTGCTGCTGGCGCGCGATGCCCGCGGGTTTGCCTCGGTATGCTATGACGATGAAGGGGCGATCCACATCCTGATGCAGCGCCTGTATGAGAGCGGCCATCGCCATATCAGCTATCTTGGCGTGCCCCACAGCGACGTCACCACCGGCCAGCGCCGCCATGCTGCGTATCTGGAATTCTGCAAACAGCATGCGCTGCCAGCGGTCGCCGCCTTACCCGGTCTGGGGATGAAACAGGGCTATGAGAAGGTGGCCGATGTGCTGACCCCGCAGACCACCGCGCTGGTCTGCGCCACGGATACTCTGGCTCTGGGCGCAAGTAAGTACTTACAAGAACAACGCATCGACAGCCTGCAGCTGGCGAGCGTGGGCAACACGCCGCTGATGAAGTTCCTGCACCCGGAGATCATCACCGTCGATCCCGGCTACGCCGACTCCGGCCGTCAGGCCGCTCTGCAGCTGATTGAGCAGATTAACGGCCGCAGCAAACCACGCCAGATCGTCATTCCCGCCACCCTTTCCTGAGGGTCAAAAGACGCTTTATTGTGATCCTCGCCCGATTTCGGGAACGTTCCCATTTTCGTTAATTGAGGTTAAGAGTAGGCTTGCCACCAGTTATCTTCCTCCCCCTGAACGAGTGTCATGAGGTTTCATGATGAGCAAAGTAAAACAAACGGATATCGACCAGCTGATCGTGCTGGTTGGCGGACGTGACAATATCGCCACAGTCAGCCACTGCATTACCCGCCTGCGTTTTGTGTTAAACGACCCGGCCAAAGCCGACCCGAAAGCCATCGAAGATCTGTCGATGGTGAAAGGCTGCTTCACCAACGCCGGACAGTTCCAGGTCGTGATCGGCACCGAAGTGGGCGACTACTACAAGGCGCTGCTGGCGACCACCGGCCACTCCTCGGCTGATAAAGAGCAGGCCAAGAAAGCGGCGCGCCAGAGCATGAAGTGGCATGAACAGCTCATTTCACATTTCGCAGAGATTTTCTTCCCGCTGCTGCCGGCGCTGATCAGCGGAGGCCTGATCCTCGGCTTCCGTAACGTGATTGGCGATGTGCCGATGAGCGACGGCAAAACCCTGGCCCAGATGTATCCGGCTCTACAGAGCATCTATGACTTCCTGTGGCTGATTGGCGAGGCCATCTTCTTCTATCTGCCGGTGGGCATCTGCTGGTCGGCGGTGCGCAAAATGGGCGGTACCCCGATCCTGGGTATCGTGCTGGGCGTGACGCTGGTCTCTCCGCAGTTAATGAACGCTTACTTACTTGGACAGCAGGTGCCTGAAGTGTGGAACTTCGGCCTGTTTACCATCGCCAAAGTGGGCTATCAGGCGCAGGTGATCCCGGCCCTGCTGGCTGGCCTGGCGCTGGGGATGATTGAAACCCGCCTCAAGCGCATGGTGCCGGACTACCTCTATCTGGTGGTGGTGCCGGTCTGCTCCCTGATCCTCGCGGTGTTCCTCGCCCACGCCTTTATCGGTCCGTTTGGCCGCATGATTGGCGACGGCGTTGCTTACGCGGTGCGTCACCTGATGACCGGCAGCTTCGCCCCGATTGGCGCCGCGCTGTTTGGTTTCCTGTATGCCCCGCTGGTGATCACCGGCGTGCATCAGACCACCCTGGCCATTGATATGCAGATGATCCAGAGCCTCGGCGGTACCCCGGTGTGGCCGCTGATTGCCCTGTCGAACATTGCCCAGGCCTCGGCGGTCACCGGCATCATCATCGTCAGCCGCAAGCATAACGAGCGTGAAATCTCGGTTCCGGCGGCGATCTCCGCCTACCTCGGCGTCACCGAACCGGCGATGTACGGTATCAACCTGAAGTACCGCTTCCCGATGCTGTGCGCGATGATCGGCTCCGGGCTGGCGGGCCTGCTGTGCGGACTGAACGGCGTGATGGCCAACGGCATTGGCGTCGGTGGCCTGCCAGGCATTCTCTCCATCCAGCCGACCTACTGGCAGGTGTTCTCCCTGGCAATGGCCGTGGCGATCATCGTTCCGATGGCGCTGACCACCGTTGTCTATCAGCGCAAGTACCGTCAGGGCGCGTTACAGGCGGTTTAATCTTCTTCGGGGCGCAGTTGCGCCCCCTTCGCATTTGCAGGAACGCATAATGAATACCCTTCCTCACTGGTGGCAAAACGGCGTCATCTATCAGATCTACCCGAAGAGCTTCCAGGACACCACCGGGCGCGGCACCGGGGATCTGCGCGGCGTGACGTCGCGTCTCGACTACCTCAAAACCCTCGGCGTTGACGCCCTCTGGCTGACGCCGTTCTACATCTCTCCGCAGGTGGATAACGGCTACGACGTGGCGAACTACGTCAGCATCGATCCGGCCTACGGCACCCTGGACGACTTCGACGAGCTGGTGGCCGAAGCCCATCGCCGCGGAATGCGCATCGTGCTGGATATGGTGTTTAACCACACCTCCACCCAGCACGCGTGGTTCCGCGAGTCGCTGAACCCGCAAAGCCCGTACCGCGAGTTCTATATCTGGCGCGACGGCACCCCGGAGCAGGCGCCTAATAACTGGCGCTCCAAGTTTGGCGGCAACGCCTGGCGCTGGCATGCCGAGAGCGAGCAGTACTATCTGCACCTTTTTGCCCCGGAACAGGCGGACCTGAACTGGGAGAACCCCGAGGTGCGCGCCGAGCTGAAAAAGGTGTGCGAGTTCTGGGCCGATCGCGGCGTGGACGGCCTGCGCCTCGACGTGATCAACCTGATTTCAAAAGATCAGGATTTCCCGGAAGACAACATCGGCGACGGTCGCCGCTTCTATACCGACGGGCCGCGTATTCACAATTACCTGCAGGAGATGAGCCGGGACGTCTTCATCCCGCGCAACCTGATGACGGTGGGCGAGATGTCCTCTACCAGCCTGGAACATTGCCAGCAGTACGCGGCGCTGGACGGGCGCGAGCTGTCGATGACCTTTAACTTCCACCATCTGAAGGTGGATTATCCCAACGGCGAGAAGTGGACCCTGGCAAAGCCGGACTATGTGGCGCTGAAAAGCCTGTTCAGCCACTGGCAGCAGGGGATGCACAACCGGGCGTGGAACGCGCTGTTCTGGTGTAACCACGATCAGCCGCGCATCGTCTCGCGCTTTGGCGATGAGGGAGAGTACCGCGTCCCGGCGGCGAAGATGCTGGCGATGGTGCTGCACGGGATGCAGGGCACGCCCTACATCTACCAGGGTGAAGAGATTGGAATGACCAACCCGCACTTCAGCCGCATCACCGATTATCGCGACGTGGAGAGCCACAACATGTTCGCCGAACTGCGCAACCAGGGACATGATGCCGACGACCTGCTGGCGATCCTCGCAAGTAAGTCCCGGGATAACAGCCGCACGCCGATGCAGTGGGATGCCTCCCCCAACGCCGGATTCACCACCGGCGAGCCGTGGATTGGGCTGGGCGATAACGCAGAGGCGATCAACGTTGACGCGGCGCTGGCCGATCCCGACTCGGTGTTTTACACCTACCAGGCGCTTATCCAGCTGCGTAAAACCCTGCCGGTGCTGACCTGGGGGGATTACCAGGATCTGCTCCCGGATCACCCGTCCCTGTGGTGCTATCGCCGTCACTGGCAGGGCCAGACGCTAATGGTGGTCGCGAACCTGAGCCGCGAGTGCCAGCCGTGGCGGCCGCATTCGGTGGACGGCAAATGGCAGGTGGCGATGAGCAACTATGCCGAGGTGTCCCGGCAGCCTGGCGCCATGACCCTGCGTCCGTTTGAAGCGGTGTGGTGGCTGCAAAACTGATGTTATCCGCCGGGCAGCGCACCCTTGCCCGGCGCACGCTTTTTTTGGTGGAAAATCAACCAGATTAGCGCTTGAAGAATTTACAAATCCCGGATCGCCCGTCATCTGTACACTTCGTTTTTTACCTTGTCCTGAATCAAATAAATCGCAAACAAGTTTGATGCAAATCACTACATATAGAACTTAGAATGCTCGCCGACCCAAGATGTTGTATTCATCATCTATTATTGCCACAAGACTTTGCAACCCACGCGGCATCAGTTTGTGGATAAAAAGGGTCGATATCAGGAGAAATCGCGCGCGCGTCGGCAGTTACGGCCCCGACCCTTTTCCCTGCTTCTGTGGATAACCTGTTCTTAAAATGGAGTGATCATGACACCGCATGTGATGAAACGAGATGGCTGTAACGTGCCTTTCAAATCAGAGCGCATCAAGGAAGCGATTCTGCGTGCAGCTAAAGCAGCGGGAGTCGATGACGCAGACTATTGCGCCACCGTCGCAGAAGTCGTCAGCAATCAGATGCATGACCGCAGCAAGGTCGACATCAACGAGATCCAGACCGCGGTGGAAAACCAGCTGATGTCTGGCCCGTACAAGCAGCTGGCGCGCGCCTACATTGAATACCGTCACGACCGGGATATCGAACGTGAAAAACGCGGTCGTCTGAACCAGGAGATCCGTGGCCTGGTCGAGCAGACCAACTCCGCGCTGCTCAACGAAAACGCCAACAAAGACAGCAAGGTGATCCCGACCCAGCGCGACCTGCTGGCGGGTATCGTCGCCAAACACTATGCCCGTCAGCACCTGCTGCCGCGCGACGTGGTGCAGGCCCACGAGCGCGGGGATATTCACTATCACGATCTCGACTATTCGCCGTTCTTCCCGATGTTCAACTGCATGCTGATCGACCTGAAAGGCATGCTGACCCACGGCTTTAAGATGGGCAACGCCGAGATTGAGCCGCCAAAATCGATCTCCACCGCCACTGCTGTAACCGCGCAGATCATCGCCCAGGTTGCCAGCCATATTTATGGCGGCACCACCATCAACCGTATCGACGAAGTGCTGGCCCCGTTTGTGACCGCCAGCTTTGACAAGCACCGTCAGGTGGCAGAAGAGTGGCAGATCCCGGATGCGGACGGCTATGCCCGCTCCCGCACCGAGAAAGAGTGCTACGACGCCTTCCAGTCGCTGGAATACGAAGTGAACACCCTGCACACCGCCAACGGCCAGACGCCGTTTGTCACCTTTGGCTTTGGCCTGGGCACCAGCTGGGAGTCGCGCCTGATCCAGCAGTCCATTCTGCGCAACCGTATCTCCGGCCTCGGCAAAAACCGCAAAACCGCGGTGTTCCCGAAGCTGGTGTTCGCCATCCGCGACGGCCTGAACCACAAGTTCGGCGATGCCAACTACGACATCAAGCAGCTGGCGCTGGAGTGCGCGAGCAAGCGCATGTACCCGGACATTCTGAACTATGACCAGGTGGTGAAAGTTACCGGCTCGTTCAAAACCCCGATGGGCTGCCGCAGCTTCCTCGGCGTCTACGAAGATGAAAACGGCGAGCAGATCCACGACGGGCGTAACAACCTGGGCGTCATCAGCCTCAACCTGCCGCGCATCGCGCTGGAAGCCAAAGGCGACGAAGCGGCCTTCTGGAAACTGCTGGACGAGCGTCTGGTGCTGGCGCGTAAAGCGCTGATGACCCGTATCGCCCGTCTGGAAGGGGTCAAGGCCCGCGTCGCGCCAATCCTGTATATGGAAGGGGCCTGCGGTGTGCGTCTGAAGGCCGACGACGATGTGTCTGAGATCTTCAAGAATGGCCGGGCGTCCATTTCGCTGGGCTATATCGGCATCCATGAAACCATTAATGCGCTCTGTGGTGACAAGCACATCTATGACAGCGAAGCCCTGCGTGAGAAAGGCATCGCTATCGTGCAGCGCCTTCGCGACGCGGTGGATCGCTGGAAAGACGAAACCGGCTACGGCTTCAGCCTCTACAGCACCCCGAGCGAAAACCTGTGCGACCGCTTCTGCCGCCTGGATACCGCCGAGTTTGGCGTGGTGGAGGGTGTGACCGATAAAGGCTACTACACCAACAGCTTCCACCTCGACGTGGAGAAGAAGGTGAACCCGTACGACAAGATCGATTTCGAAGCGGCCTACCCACCGGTGGCGAGCGGCGGGTTTATCTGTTACGGCGAATACCCGAACATCCAGCACAACCTGAAGGCGCTGGAAGACGTGTGGGATTACAGCTATCAGCACGTGCCTTATTACGGCACCAACACGCCAATCGACGAGTGCTACGAGTGCGGCTTTACCGGTGAGTTCGAATGCACCAGCAAAGGCTTCACCTGCCCGAAATGCGGTAACCACGACGCCGCCCGCGTCTCCGTGACCCGCCGCGTGTGCGGTTATCTGGGTAGCCCGGACGCCCGTCCGTTCAACGCCGGTAAGCAGGAAGAGGTGAAGCGCCGGGTTAAGCATTTAGGGAATGGGCAGATCGGGTAATTCGCTGCCGCCTTCATGCCCGGTGGCGCTGCGCTTACCGGGCCTACGGACCGCGCTCTTTTGTAGGCCGGGTAAGCGTAGCGCCACCCGGCGTTTTCGCAAAGCAGCTCGCGCCAGGACAAGGCGGCAAGCGAGTGCAGCCAACGCAGTAATGGCGTTAATTGAGAAGCGAAAATGAACTTCCACCAATACTACCCCGTCGACATCGTCAACGGCCCCGGCACCCGCTGCACTCTGTTTGTTTCGGGCTGCATCCACGAATGCCCGGGCTGTTACAACAAAAGCACCTGGCGGCTGAACTCCGGGATGCCGTTTACCGCAGAGATGGAGCAGCTGATCATCGACGATCTCAACGACACGCGCATTAAACGTCAGGGCATTTCGTTATCCGGCGGCGATCCGCTGCATCCGCAAAACGTGCCGGATATCTTAAAACTGGTACAGCGCATCCGCGCCGAATGCCCGGGAAAAGATATCTGGATGTGGACCGGCTACAAGCTGGACGAACTGAACGACGCCCAGCTGCAGGTGGTGGATCTCATCAACGTGCTGATCGACGGCAAGTTCGTGCAGGATCTGAAAGATCCGATGCTTATCTGGCGCGGCAGCAGTAACCAGGTGGTGCATCATTTGCGTTGAGCCCTAAAGCCGGTGATTTATGTCACGATAGGCAGCTGATTTCTCAGCTCATAGATCATCCAGACTAACCTTGATCCCTTTTTGCGGATCCGCCAGCCGCTCCCTGACCGTCCTGAGCAGTTGATCTTCGCTGTCGCTCACCGTTACGGTTTTAACCGGCATACGGCCATTTTCCGCGACATACTGGAACAGCAGCCGGACGGCTTCCGTCGGGGTAATATTCAGTTTTTCCAGCACGGCATAAGCCTCGTTTTTGAGCGTGTCATCCAGACGGACGTTAAGTGTGGCCATTATGCCTCCGGTAAGAACGAAATTGTAATGCAGTTTAGCATTACATTCGCATTACATCGAATTCTGGATAGCGCCTCTCAAAACCGGCTCAAACACTCCATTGCCACGGATTTAAATTCCGCAAAGTCGTGGCAGCCGCACAGCCGGGTCATTGCCCGTTCGCGCAGGAAGGTGACGAAGATATCGTAGATGGCCATTGCCTCTTCATACTCGCTTTTGCTGATGGCAAGCAGGAAGATGACGTGCGCGGTTTCATCCCCCCACTGGATGCCCTGTGGGGCCAGCACGGTGTAAACTACGGTCTTTTGCGCCAGCAAACCGAGGGAGTGCGGCAGGGCGATGCCGTCGCCGAGCAGGGTGCTGACGATGGCCTCACGCTCGACCACCGAGTCGAGAAACTCCGCGTTCACAAACCCCTCCTCCTGCAGCTGGCCGCACAGCTCCTGGAACAGCGTCTGCTGGTCGATGGGTTTTTCAATCACGCGGAAGTGGCTGGCGTCGAAGTATTTTTCCAGCATCCACGGACGGGTTCTGTCCACCAGCACCAGCTTGCCAATCTGCTCTAACTGATAGTCGGTTGGGAACGGGGCGATCATCACCACCGGCTTGGCTTTTTCGCCGACGCGCGCGGTGGAAATGACAAAATCTTCGCTGATGCTTTCGCACTGCTCATATTCCCGCAGCGTCAGAACGCGGGTGACCTCGATTTGCGGATACTTGCGCTGTAGCACCGCCTCGATCATCCGCACCATCGCGTTGCCCGCGTCGCACACCAGCATCACCCGCGGCTGGCGCTGATAGCCGATGTTGTAGTGGCGCTCCAGCCCGACGCCGATATGCAGCACCAGGAAGCCAATCTCGTTTTCGCTGATCGCATACGGAGTGTATTTGCCCCAGCTGGAGACCGCCGCGAGGGTCATGTCCCAGGCCATCGGGTAGTGCTGCTTGATGTTATCCAGCAGCGGATTGGGGATCATGATCTGGTAGCGCACCCGGGTAATCATGGTCTTAATGTGGGTCAGCAGATCCGCGTGCAGCTGGGCGTCGTCGAGCAGGTTGTAGTTATAGTGGGTGTTGATATAGCGCAGGATGTAGTTCACCAGCGCCTCTTCATCATCGGCGTTGATGGCGCTGGGGGAGATCTCCTGCACCTGGCGCGCGGCGATATGCACCCCCAGCCAGGTCACTTCCGACGGTGCCAGCGTTTTATCTGCCAGCCGGGCGATGGCGCTGGCGATATCCCGCGCGGCGTCGCGCACGTTCTCGGCCACCTCTTCGGCGTTAAATTCCGGCAGCGGATAGCCTTCGCTGATGCGCCGCACCGTCACCGCGCCGTAGAGGCGTAAAAACAGCTCGCCCTCATCGGTGAGGCGAATATGGTGCCGGGTAAAGGTCTCATGCAGGACGGCGGCGAGCTGCTCCGGCACGCCCGCATTCAGCGCCACTTCCGTCACCAGCGGGTTGAGATTGTCCTGCTGCGCCAGCTGCCACAGCAGATCGGTCAGGCAGGCGCGGATCGCCATCTCGCTGCCAAACAGCTTCATGCCGTGACGCGGACGGGTCTCCAGGGTCAGGCGGTAGCGGTGAAACCACTCCCGCACCTCCGCCATATCGCTCTGCAGCGTAGCGCGGCTGACGAACCACTCGTCGGCCAGATCTTCCAGCTTGAGGGAGAACGCCGAGGTGAGAAAACGCACCACCAGGTAGTGCACCCGTTCCGGGCCGGTGCGCGGAATACGCAGCATCCGTGGGTGGGAATCCTGCAGCAGCTGATAGCGCGCCGGATCGTCGATCTTCAGCTGGTAGCCGTTCCCGCGGCTGAGGATAAACTGCGCCCCGTTCCCCGCCAGCAGCGCGTTGAGCGCGGAAATGTCCGCCCGGACGGTACGCGTGGATACCGACAACCGCTGCGCCAGTTCATCCTGCGGCAGCGTTTCGTTTTGCAACATCTCGAACAGTTGCGCTAAACGTTGGTTGGGAAATCGCACGGGGTTGTCCTCTTACTGCTCAGGGTGAAATGACCATCTGGGATGGACTGCCTACCGGGGTGTAGTCTGGCTCAAAGCTCAGCCTGCCGTCCTGCGCCACGCGAAAACGGGTGATGTTGTCGCTGCGCTGGTTCATGACGTACAGCCAGCGTCCCTGTTTATCCAGCGTCAGGGTGCGCGGGTAATCGCCCCGCGTCCAGACATCGTCCTGATGGGTCAGGATGCCGTCCGCCGTTACGGTAAAGTGCCCGATGCTGTTATGCAAACGGTTAGCGACATAGAGCTGTTTTCCATCAGTGCTTAATGCCAGCCCGGCGGCAAAACTGGTGCCTTTGTAACCTTCCGGCAGCGCGGAGACCGTTTTACCCTCTTTCAGCCTGCCGCTGTTATCCAGCACATAATGGGTCAGCGTAGACGCCTCTTCGTTAATCAGCCACAGGGCATCGCCTTTTGGCGTAAAGACGAAATGGCGCGGCCCGGCTCCCTTCGAAGAGGCGCTGATAAACGGCGGATCGTTCGGGATGAGCTTTCCGCTTTGATCGTCAAAACGGTACTGATAGATGCGATCCAGTCCCAGATCGGTAGAAAAAACGAATCTCCCGCTCGGATCCGCGGCGATCATGTGGGCATGCGGGGCGCTATGCCCGCTGATGGCAAAACTGCCCTCCACGGCGGCTTCCGGTTTTGCCGCACCCGGCTCGCCCCGATGCAGATGAACGTCGCTGGCCTCACTCAGGCTGCCATCTGCCTTCACCGGCAGAACGGCCACCGACCCGCCCCCGTAGTTGGCCACCAGCAGGTAACGTCCGGTAGGGGTCAACGACAGGGATACCGGGCCTGCGCCGCCGGACGCCACCTCGTTCAGCAGATGCAACTCCCCGGCGTCATCAATACGCAACGCCTGGACAACGCCCTGCTCCACTTCGCTTGCCAGATAGAGCGTATTGCCATCCGGCGCAATAGCCAGCTGCGCGGCGTTTGTCAGGGTATGCGCCAGGGTTTTGTTGCTGAGCGCGCCGGTGATGGGGTCGAGGGTAAAGCGGTATAAGCCTTCGCCGTGGGGATGGTAAGTGCCGACCCAGGCGTACTGCTGATGTTGGGTGTGCATGGGGATCCTGAGATTGTGCGGTTTGTTCCCCTCACCCTAACCCTCTCCCCATAGGGGAGAGGGGATGATTACACCGCTGGGGTGAGGGGTTGGTTTTTATTACTTAACCAGTTTCTTCGTCATTTCCAGCAGCGTGCGCACGTCTTCCGGACGCGTGTCGCCGCTGGCTTTGTCGATGATCGAACTGTAGATATGCGGGATGATCTTGCTCACGCCCGCATCCAGGGCGATCTGCAGGATCTCTTCGTAGTTTTCCAGATCGATGCCGCCGGTCGGCTCCAGCCAGAAATCGTGACGGGCGCAGGCTTCCGCCACCGCTTTGTATTCGTCACGGCACTTCAGGCCGCCCATCGGGAAGTATTTGATCGAGCTGCCGCCGAAATCCTTCAGCAGGGCAATCGCCGTTTCCACCGGGACAATGCCGTCAGGCGCCGCGCTGCTCAGCGGGCCGGTGGAGATTTTCACCATGCCGACGGTGCCGGTCGGCGAGACCAGACCGTTGACCACGGACTCGCTCTGCCCCAGCAGCGCGCGGCTGGTCGCCACGCCGGTAAAGACCTGGTTGACGTGCTGCGGCTGTACCTGGCGGGAGATTTCGCTCACCATCGCCGACTGGTTCGGGTCGCCCGCGCCCAGGCCCACGGAGAGCGCGTTATCGATTAGCGCGGCATACTCGCGCATATCGGCCACGGCGCTGTCGACGTCCGGGTAGTTTTTGGAGAGCACGCCCACCAGCACATGGCCTTCTGCCGCTTCATAGATGGCGCTGGCGTTGGCTTTCGATCCGGCCAGCACGTTCAGGCAGACGCGGTCACGGTAAAAATTGGGGGTCAGTTTCATGCCTTTTTCTCCTGGCCTAATACTTCGCTGATGCGGCGATAGACAATATTCAGTTGGTCGGCGCTGACGCTGCGCACGTCCGCTTCGATGATCCCTTCGTTGGCCTTGTAGCCACGGAAATAGATGGCGTATTCGCCCTGCTTCAGGGCGTGCACCAGGTCGCCGGTGCCGACGCCGGTGGCGGCTTCGTCGAACTTGATTTCGGTACGGGCGATATCGCGACCGGCGCTGTCCCAGACCACGCGGGCGGTGACGCCGTTCAGGGTGTTGAGCGCGTCAATAAACGGGGTCATCTTCGCCACCATCTCAGCACCGCTCTCTTTGGTGGCCGTCAGGTAGTGTTCGATGGCGCAGGTCAGGCCGAGAATCCCCTCTTTGCCCACCTTCATGGCGCGGCCAATGCCCGCCGTCTGGCGCTTCACCCACTCCACGTACTGGGTCCTGCCGATCACCAGGCCGCTGGTTGGGCCTTCAATGGCCTTCGCGCCGCTGTAAATTACCAGGTCCGCGCCGGAGCGGTAGTAGGTATGCAGATCCTCTTCCGCCGCCGCATCGACGATCAGCGGCAGGTCGTGCTTACGTGCCACCACGGCCGCCTGCTCCACGCTGAGCATGCTCTTCTGCACGCAGTGGTGAGATTTGATGTAGAGGATCGCCGCCGTGCGCGGAGTGATCGCCGCCGCCAGCTGATCGGCGGAGCATTCGTTGGCATAGCCCGCTTCCACCAGTTTGCCGCCGCCCAGCGCCACCATGGTGCCGACCGGGGCGCCAAAGTTCACGTTGTGGCCCTTGGGCAGGACGATCTCGTTGTTCTCAATCGGGGTGACGTGCAGGTTTTCCAGCAGCCAGTCGCTGCCTTTTACCAGTACGGCCGCCACCGACTGGGCGATGCCCGCCGAGGCGCAGGAGACGACGGTCGCCCCTTCCACATCCAGCAGTTTCGCGATGTATTCGCCGGTTTTGTTCACCAGATCCTTCATCTCGAAGTACTGGTTCATGCCGTCCATTGCCGCCTGCACCACTTCCGGGCGCGGGGTGGAGACGCCGAGCGCGGTCATGCGTCCGGAGGTGTTAATCACCTGTTTTAAATTGTATTTCTCAAAAATCGAAGGCATGTTCCGTGCTCCCTTGTTCGGTCATGTAGCCCTTGCCCGCGCGGATCGCGGCAAGCGGCACCAGAATGTGTTCAGCCTGCAGGCTGTCGTTTTCGGCATCCACCAGCACCGTCGGCTGGCGCTTAACGGTGAACAGCGTCAGGTCGGCATCGAGCCCCGGCTGAATGCGCCCTTTCTGCGTCAGACGCAGGCCGTCGGCGGCGTTGGCGGTCACGCACTCAATCACCTGCGGCAGCGACATGCCGATGGCGAGGAATTTCGACATCACGCTTGCCAGCGAGCCCACCGGACCGTTGATGCGGTTGCGGCAGTAGATATCCGAGCTGATGGTGTGCGGCAGAATGCCCATCGCGATGGCGCGTTTCGCCACGTCAAAGCTGAAGCTCGCCGTGCCGTGGCCCACGTCCAGACGCACGCCGCGCTTCAGAGCGGAGGTGATGGAGGCGCGCAGTTCGCCGGATGGCGTCAGAATGCGGTTCGGTTTGCCGTTGTAGCAGTGGGTAATGATGTCCCCGGAACTCAGCAGGTCGGCAATCTCATCGAGGTTCGGCGGGTTATTGCCAATGTGGACCATCAGCGGCAGGTCGCCGTTCTCTTTCTGGATGGTTTTGGCGCGCTCCAGCGGCGTAATGCCGTTCTCGCCCACCACGCTGCTGCTCATGCGCGCCTTCAGGCCGACGATAAAATTCGGATGGCGTTGTACCGCCTGCTTCACCGCGTCGGCGTCGATGTTGGCCATGTTCGCCAGCTCGTTCTGGGCAATCAGCCCCACGCGGGAGATGTTCAGCAGGGCAAAGACCTCGGTGGAGGCTTTGCGGGTGATAGCGTAGAAATCGTCCACGTCGTCCGCCCCGGTGCTGCCCGCGTCGACCACGGAGGTGACGCCGGTGGCGATGCCGACGCTGTCAGGCTCGTCGTGGTAAATCGGCGAGTTTGGGTAGCAGTGGACGTGGGAGTCGATCCAGCCTGCGCTGACGTAAGTGTCGCCGTTGAGCTCAACGGTGCGGTGGGCGGGATCGGTGATGTCGCCCGTCGCCGCGATCTTCCCGTCCTGAATGGCGATATCGGTCAGGGTATCGTCGGTGAGGCGCGCACGGCGCAGGAGTAAATCAAACATGGGGTTCTCCTGATGAATCGGGCGCCTGAGCGCCCGCGGGTATTAAAGGGCGACCGGGAACAGCCAGCCCAACAGCATTGCACCGAGGATGGCGCCGCCGGTGATCGGCTTCTGCCAGATATAGAACAGCAGTGCGCCCGCCAGCGAACCAATGCCGATAGGAATCGACGCGGTCATCGCGCTGAGGATAATCAACGGCCCGAGGAAGCGGCCGGAGGCGTTACCGGCCCCCATCATCACGTCTGCCCCGTAGGTGGAGTTGCTCTGGTTGATGGTGAACTTACGCGCCAGGATGATGACGTAACCAATCGCCAGGCCAATCACCAGGCCGGTTGCCAGCGAGGCGGCAAAGTTGGTCACCGGGAACATGATGCCCGCGCCCAGCAGCAGCGCCGGAACGCCTAAGCCTACGCCGGTCTGGATCGCGCCGCCGATATCGAGGATCCCCACCAGCGAACCTTCGATAATACGGGCGAACAGGAAGCTGGCGCCAAACGCCGCTACCGCGCCGTAAGCCCCGGTATCGATCCCCGCTTTCAGCATCGCCACGAAGGCCACTTCGTTAAAAGCACCGATGCCGTAGAGGTAGTACATGTGCGTCCCGGCGAACACGCCGGAGGAGAGCAGGCCAACGAAGATCGGGAACGACCAGTCGGCATACCAAAAACCTTTATTTTGTTCCATTTAGAGGCTCCTGTTACTTGCCGCTGAGCGAGTTGTGGATCATGTCGAGCCAGTTCGGCACGGTCAGATGGAAGGATTCAATCATCTTCATGTCGAAGCCGCGGAAGAAGCCGCTCAGCACGAACAGCAGAACGATGGCCGCCATCATCACTTTGGTGACGTGGTTCCAGCCGCTCTCTTCCACGCCTTTGCCGATCAGGATGCCCAGCACCAGACCCGGTACGGCGTTACCCATAATCAGCTGCGCCGCGCCGCCAAAGACGGTAGCCCAGAAGCCCGATTTTTTGCCCGCGTCGATGGCCGCCAGCCAGAAGATCACCGGCATCACGGTGTTGACCAGCAGGTTAGCCGCCGGCACCAGCACCTTAACGGCGGTCACCTGCAGCGCGGCCGGAACGGACGAGGCGGTGAGGTTCAGGAAGGTGACGACAATCATGCCGATCACGCCGCAGGCAATCGCCATTTTGCGGGGATCGTGCAGCGTCTCGCCGACGTTGCGGTTTTTGATCATCAGCGCCGCAGCACCCCAGTTAGGGATGATGCGATGGTCTACGTCCTGGGTGAAGGAACCCGCCGCCACTGACGACGCCCAGGCGTTAAAGAAGAAGCCTAACCCAAAGGAGAAGTGGGACGCCGGATCCCCTTCACAGGAGTTCAGCTCCCCCAACGTACGAAACGCGCCCATACCTTGTGTGGTAGGCGCATGAAACATGCGTGCAGCCCCGGCACCAACGCCGACGCCAACCAGGCCGCCGATGATGAGCGATTTTATTAAAATTATCAGGAACATTAGTCTGCCCTATTAGTAAGAATCAGCGTTGCGTGACAAAGTCCACCTGGTCGAGATTGATGGCAGTCACGTTGACGGTCACGTCCAGCTCCACGCTGTAGGTGCGTCTTTCCCGGCGCAAAAAGAAGAACAGAAACGCCTCTTTACGCACCGCTTCTTGCGCCTGAACAACCTGCACATCCTGTGGCTCAATACGCAGTAAGATATGCGGCGATGCTTTCATCACCGCGGCCTGAACGTGGTTCAGCGCGTCGGCAAAGGCGCGCGCTTTGACGTCACCTTTGCCTTTCACTCTCACCGTGGTGGTGAACTGTTCTTTCATGCTTATGCGCCGTGCTTCTTCTGCCACGCCTGAACCAGACGCTCGCCCAGCTCTTCTTTATCCATAAAGCCAAAGCCCAGCACGTTGCAGCCTTCGTTGATGGCGGTCACGCCCTCTTCCACCGAACGCATGCCGTACTTCGCTTTGTAGCCATATTTGGTCTGGGCGGTGATAGCACCCGCGCCGCCGCTGCCGCAGAAGGAGATGCCGAAGGTGGCGTTTTCCGCTTTCATCACGTCGCCGAGCTTCATATCCGCCGCCATGCCAGGGACCACGACCGCGCGGCCACCTGCTTTTTCAACCCCTGCTGCAACCTTCTGGCCTTTGCCCAGGCGATCGCCGATGACAACTGTAATTTGTTCCATGATGTGCTCCTTAAAGGTTGTCTTTTGCGACTTCGAAGTGAACGGAGAGCAGCCAGGCCTCTTCATCAGGAAGATTGCCAAACTGCGCGACCACTTCACGGGCAAGCCGCATGGATTCTGGTGAAATTTCGTCAAACAGGTCAGCTTCGACCTCCGGCAAGGGTTCGCCGGTAACTGACCGGTGCGCCATGGCGCGAACGTGGGAGGTCAGCATCTGCTCCTGAACGGCATTGGGGATAATGTTGTGATGACTAAGCAGCGCGAAAGTCTGCCTGAGCATGCTTTCGGCGAGCTGTTCAGTTTGTGCCGCCTGGTCTCCAGTGTCGTTTATTACCGTTCCGTTAATCACTCGTCTTACCCCGTTATTGGCTCTGGGATAAAACTAACGCCGGCTGTTATGGGTTTGTAGCGAGTTGTTTTCCACTTCGAAGTGGAAAGGAGAGCGGCACCAGTGATCTGTGCCACATAATTGCCCTGAATAATGATTTTGAACTGGATTTACGTGACGAATATCACGCATCTGAACGGCGAATACGGCGTTCTGGAAGTGAAAAAGTTTACGAGCAGACTCGTAGAAATGTGAGCTGGATAAGGTTTTCTTATGCGGATTGGGTAGAGTGGCCGTGGGTGCTTGAGACTGACCGTCTCTTGCATGGGACGGAAAGTGGAAAGCCCCGCCTGACTAAAAATCAGGGCGGGGGCTCGAAACGACACGTCCAACCACGTGGAGTTCGCTACCTCGCCCGCTTTTAAAGCAAGGAGGCATCCATGAAACGCAGAGATCCCAGTATCGGGGTTTTGATGATTATTTCTTTGACGATAATCATCTTAACTCTGGTGACGCGGAAAACGCTGTGCGAGATCCGTTTTCGAAACGGTTCGCTTGAAGTGATTGCGCAAATGGAGTGTCGCTCCGGATCGTAGGGGCAAACAGGCGGAGGCGCTTAGTGCGCCTCCGCACACGGGGACAGGGCGTAAGGCTCAGGCACCCATTAACGGTATTTTTTGTGATAGGTGTTACGCGTGGTGACAAACCCGTCGGCTGCCGCCTGGGCCTCTTTCACTTTGCCTTCGTTCGCCAGCTTCAGCGCGCCGTCGATCTGGCCGACCAGCGTCTCAAGACCGTGGCGGAAATCTTTCATCTCCGGGCTGTCTTCCGCTTTGCCTTCCAGCTTCGGCGGGGTCTCTTTCTGCGCATCCACCGCCGCGGTACGCATTTTGGTTAACGCCTCTTTCATCTCTCCGGCATTATCGGTTTTTTGCACCACCTTCAGGTTTTCGCTGAGGGTGTCCATATTGTCTTCCAGGTCGGCAAAGACCGACGTACTCATTACCAGCGATGACGCTGCGAGGATAGCTAACAGGGTTTTACGCATTGCTCACTTCCTTTTTTATTATCAAAAAAAAGCGCACCGGAGTGCGCTTGAATGTTACTGACCGGCGATCTTCATCTCCGGTAACAGTACGGATCCGCACTGAATATTACTGCGCGTCTCGATATCGTTGCCCACGGTCACGATATTGCGCCACATATCCTTTAAGTTACCGGCGATGGTAATTTCGCTCACCGGATACTGAATCTCACCGTTTTCCACCCAGAAGCCAGACGCCCCGCGCGAGTAGTCGCCGGTCACGCCGCTGACGCCCTGGCCCATCAACTCGGTCACCACCAGCCCGGTGCCCATCTCTTTAAGCATCTGCTCAAAGCCCAGGCCACGGCCCGGAATGCGCCAGTTGTGGATCCCGCCCGCATGGCCGGTGCTCTTAAGCCCCAGTTTGCGCGCGGAGTAGCTGGTCAGCAGCCACTGGGTCAGGATGCCGTCTTTGATGATATCGCGACGCTCCGTGCGCACGCCTTCGCTGTCGAACGGCGTGGAGGCCAGCCCTTTCAGCAGGTGCGGATGCTCTTCAATGGTCAGCCACTCCGGCAGGATCTGCGTGCCCAGCGCATCGAGGAGGAAGGTAGATTTACGGTACACCGCTCCACCCGCAATGGCGCCCACCAGATGTCCGAACAGCCCGGTCGCGACTTCATTGGCGAAGATCACCGGTGCTTTCATGGTAGACAGTTTTCGCGGAGCGAGGCGGGATAATGTGCGTTTTGCGCACTCCATCCCAACCCACTCAGGCGACTGCAAATCGCCCATCGCGCGGCCAATGGTGTAGGCGTAGTCGCGCTCCATGTCGCCGTTCTCTTCGGCAATCACGCAGCTGGAGAGCGAGTGACGGGTTGAGCTGTAGCCCTGCAGCATGCCGTGGCTGTTGCCGAAGACTTTGATGCCGTAGTGGCTGTTAAAGCTGCCGCCTTCGGTGTTGGTGATGCGCTTATCGGCGTTAAGGGAGGCCTGTTCCGCGCGGGCCGCAAACTCAATGGCTTCGTCCGGGGTCACTTCCGCCGGGTGGAACAGATCCAGATCCGGGGCCTCGAAAGCCAACAATTCCCGTTCTGCGACGCCGGCGTAAGGGTCCGGGGAGGTGTAGCTGGCGATATCCAGCGCCGCCTGCACGGTGCGGGCAATAGCGTCCGGACTTAAGTCGGTCGAGGAGGCGCTGCCTTTACGGTTCTGGTGATAAACAGTAATCCCTAACGCGCCATCGCTATTAAATTCAACGGTTTCCACTTCACCATAGCGGGTGCTGACGCTCAGGCCGGTGGTCTTGCTGACGGCGACTTCTGCCCCGTCGGATTTCGCTGACGCCAGCTCCAGGGCCATGGAGACGGCCTCTTCCAGTGCTTTACGCTGCGCTGCAACTTGTGAGATCACTTTCATCGTAAATGCCATAATGTAAGGTGTAGTTAGCTGAAGTCTAACAGAGAACCGTTTCTCAGTACGCGTCTAAACTGGTAACATTAGCCTCTTTTTTTAAGGAGCCTGACATGACTAAGCAGCCCGAAGACTGGCTCGACGACGTTCCCGGTGATGACATCGAAGACGAAGATGATGAGATCATCTGGGTCAGTAAAAGTGAAATTAAACGCGACGCCGAAGAGTTAAAACAGCTTGGTGCGGAAATGGTAGAGCTGGGTAAAAACGCGCTGGACAAAATCCCGCTCGATCCCGATCTGCGTGCCGCCATCGAACTGGCACAACGCATCAAGAAAGAGGGCCGCCGTCGCCAGCTTCAGTTGATTGGTAAATTGCTGCGTCAGCGCGATGTGGATCCGATCCGCCAGGCGCTGGATAAGCTGAAAAACCGCCACAACCAGCAGGTTGCGCTGTTCCATAAGCTGGAGCAGATCCGCGATCGCCTTATTGATAATGGTGATGATGCCCTGGCAGAAGTGCTGAATCTGTGGCCGGACGCCGACCGCCAGCAGCTGCGAACGCTTATCCGCAACGCGAAGAAAGAGAAAGAGGGAAACAAGCCGCCGAAATCTGCGCGTCTGATTTTCCAGTATCTGCGCGAACTGGCGGAAGCGGAAGGTTAATCCCCAACCCGTTGTTTGCCGGATGGCGGCGTAAACGCCTTATCCGGCCTACAAGGTCGTGCGAAATGTAGGCCCGGTAAGCGCTAGCGCCACCGGGCTTTTTTATTACTCTGCGGCCTGTGCTTTCTTCGCCAGACCGTCCAGCAGCTTCTGATGGATCCCACCAAACCCGCCGTTGCTCATCACCAGAATGTGATCGCCCGGCTGCGCGGTCTTCACCACCATCTCCGCTAAGGTATCCACATCGGCGCTCCAGTGCGCTGGCTGGACGCAGGCTTCCGCCACTTCCGCCACCTGCCACGGAATGTGCTGCGGCTGCAGGAGGAAGACCTCATCCGCACGGCCCAGAGAAGGGGCCAGATCGTCCTTGCAGACGCCCATTTTCATGGTGTTTGAGCGCGGTTCCAGTACGGCCAGGATGCGTGCCGTGCCGCCCACTTTGCCGCGCAGGGCAGCCAGGGTCGCCAGGATCGCGGTCGGGTGATGGGCAAAATCGTCATACACCGTCACGCCATTAGCTTCGCCGCGCAGCTCAAGACGACGACGGGCGTTGATAAAGGAGCCCAGCGCATTGGCCGCATCGGCAGGCAGCACGCCCACATGACGGGCAGCGGCAATCGCCATCAGGCCGTTATGCATGTTGTGTTCGCCCACCAGCGCCCAGTTCACTTCCCCGACCTTTTCGCCATCCAGCAGCACTTCCCACTGGGAGGCATCGTTGGTCAGCTTTTTCGCCTGCCAGTGGCCCTGCTCGCCCACCAGCTCCTGCTCGCTCCAGCAACCCATCGCCATGGTCTGCTTCAGGTTGATGTCGTTTTCCGGCAGGATAATCCGCCCCTGTCCCGGCACGATGCGCACCAGGTGATGGAACTGTTTCTGGATCGCTTTCAGGTCGTCGAAAATGTCCGCGTGATCGAACTCAAGGTTGTTGAGGATCAGCGTGCGCGGGCAGTAGTGGACAAATTTGGAGCGTTTATCAAAGAACGCGCAGTCGTATTCGTCTGCTTCAATGACAAAGAACGGGCTCTCGCCCAGGCGGGCAGAGACGTCGAAATTACCCGGTACGCCGCCGATCACAAAGCCCGGCTTGTAGCCACAGGCTTCGAGGATCCAGGTCGCCATTCCGGCGGTGGTGGTTTTACCGTGCGTCCCCGCAACAGCAACAACCCAGCGATCGCGCAGGACAAAATCATGCAGCCACTGCGGGCCTGACATGTAGGGAATATTCCTTTCCAGCACGGCTTCTACGCAGGGATTACCACGGGTCATGGCGTTACCGATGATCACCAGATCCGGCTGCGGCTCCAGCTGGCTGGCGTCGTAACCCTGAATCAAATCGATGCCCTGGTTTTCCAGCAGCGTGCTCATCGGCGGATACACATTGGCGTCCGAACCTGTCACCTCATGGCCAAGAGCGCGCGCCAGCATAGCCAGGCCGCCCATGAAAGTGCCACAAATCCCCAATATATGAATGCGCATACGTCACTATCCTTCTTCAATGTGGCGCACATTTTACGCATATGTCAGCAGCAGAGAAACGCATTTCAGGAAAATCTGTAGCAAGCTGGCGCGATTCACCTCTGCGACACTATTTGAAAGTTTGTTAAGATTGTTGGGCATCAACAACTTTACTCAACATCCAATGCAGGGAAAGTGTTATGAAAACGTTAGGTGAATTTATTGTCGAAAAGCAGCACGAGTTCTCGCATGCTACCGGTGAACTCACTGCTTTGTTGTCGGCAATAAAGCTGGGCGCCAAGATCATCCATCGCGATATCAACAAGGCCGGTCTGGTCGATATCCTGGGTGCCAGCGGTGCTGAGAACGTGCAGGGCGAAGTTCAACAGAAACTCGATCTGTTCGCGAACGAAAAACTGAAAGCTGCACTGCGCGCACGCGACATCGTTGCGGGGATCGCCTCGGAAGAAGAAGATGAAATCGTCGTCTTTGAAGGGTGTGAACACGCGAAGTATGTCGTACTGATGGATCCGCTGGATGGCTCCTCCAACATCGACGTTAACGTCTCTGTCGGCACGATCTTCTCCATTTACCGTCGCGTTACCCCTGTCGGCACGCCGGTAACCGAAGAAGATTTCCTGCAGCCGGGCAACAAGCAGGTTGCTGCGGGCTATGTGGTTTACGGCTCCTCCACCATGCTGGTCTACACCACCGGCTGCGGTGTGCACGCCTTTACCTACGATCCGTCGCTGGGCGTGTTCTGCCTGTGTCAGGAGCGCATGCGCTATCCGCAGAAAGGCAGCACTTACTCCATCAACGAAGGGAACTACATTAAATTCCCGTCGGGCGTGAAGAAGTACATTAAATTCTGCCAGGAAGAGGATAAAGCCACCCAGCGCCCTTATACCTCGCGCTATATTGGCTCCCTGGTGGCGGATTTCCACCGCAACCTGCTGAAGGGCGGTATCTACCTCTACCCAAGCACCGCCAGCCACCCGGAAGGCAAGCTGCGCCTGCTGTACGAGTGCAACCCGATGGCCTTCCTCGCCGAGCAGGCGGGCGGTAAAGCCAGCGACGGCAAAGAGCGGATTATGGATATCATTCCTGAAAGCCTGCACCAGCGCCGCTCGTTCTTCGTCGGCAACGATCATATGGTTGAAGACGTCGAACGTTTGATCCGCGAATACCCGGACGCCTGAGTTTGACCAAAAGGGCCGCCAGGCCCTTTTGTTTTTCCAAAGATTTATACCTGTGTCGGTATAACACTATATAAAAATGCTGCTGTAACCCTCCGGCGCTATCCGTCATCATTACGGCGTTCAAATAGTGTTCAACGGGAATCAGCAGAAATGAAAAACTACTCTCGCTCATCCACTGGAATCGATCTCAATCTTATTCCGGTATTTATTGAAGTCGTCAGATGCGGGAGCATGGCCAAAGCCTCTTTACGTCTTGATATGTCCAGGCCCGCCGTGAGCCTGGCGCTGAAACGCTTTGGTATGCTGTTTAATGAGCCGCTGTTTACCCGCAAGGGGCTGTTCCTGGAGCCAACGCCACACGCGCTGAAGCTGACCGCCGAGATGGAAAAGCTGCTGGCTTCAATTCACGATCATATCGCCAGCACCCCGGAGAACGCGGAGAGCGTCCCGACGCCAGCGGCGCCGGAACGTGATAAGGCTACGCCTGCTGTAACGACAGCTTAAACGATGACATCGCCTCGATGAGCTCGCGGGATTGCTCTTCCAGCGAGCGCGTCGCGGCGGAGGATTGCTGGACCAGCGCCGCGTTTTGCTGCGCGGTTTCATCCATCTGATTGACAGCGATATTCACCTGCTCAATACCGCGACTCTGCTCGTGCGACGCGTTGGCGATCTCACGCATCAGGCGAGTCATACGCATCACCTCGGTCGCGATCTCGTCCATCGTTTCACCCGCCTGCTGGGCCAGCTCGCTGCCTTCGCTGACGTGTGCCTGTGAATCGCTGATCAGGGTGCGGATCTCTTTTGCCGCATCGGCGCTGCGGCTGGCGAGGATACGTACTTCCCCGGCGACGACCGCAAAACCGCGCCCCTGCTCACCCGCGCGGGCGGCCTCGACCGAGGCGTTCAGCGCCAGGATATTGGTCTGGAAAGCAATGCCGTCAATGACGCTGAGAATGTCGGCGATGCGGTCGGCGCTGCCGGAGATGTCGCGCATCTTCTCAATCACGTAGCACACCATTTCACTGCCGCGGTCGGCGGTATCGGACATCGTCTTCGCCACCTGATGCGCCTGCTCGGCGTTGTGGGCGTTCTGTTTCACCGTGGCGGTGAGCTCTTCCATGCTGGCGGCGGTCTGCTCAAGGGAAGTGGCGGTGGATTCGGTCCGCTGGGCGAGGTGCATGTTGCCTGCGGTCAGCTCCCGGCTGCCGGTATCGATTTGCGAGCTGGCGTCGCGCACCCGCAGGACCGAGCCCATCAGCGACTGGCGCATCTCCTCGATGGCTGCATTGAGGCGGTTAAACTCCTGGCTGGCGGGGCGGGTCAGGGCGTGGGTCAGATCCCCGGCGGCCACGTGTTCAAGCTGGGCGATAGAGGTGGAGAGTGGCTTGAGCAGCATATGGCGCAGCGCCAGCCAGGCCAGCACGATAATGCCAGCGGTCAGCAGCGCGGCGACGATAATCAGCATCATCACCCGATTTTTACTCGCCTGCACCGCAGCGACTTCGGCTTTGCCCCGGGCGTCGCTCCAGATCTGGAAGGCCTGCATGTCGTTGTCAAACTGACGCGCCACCGGCACCAGACGGTTCTCCAGCAGATCGTAATAGTCATCCGCATTCTGCGCATTCAGGGCGTTCTGCATCGGCACAATCCCCTGGGCGTTGTATGCCGCCAGGCTCTCCGCCACCTTCTTCAGCAGCTGCTCCCCTTCGGGATCGTTCACGCCGCCATCGATCACGCTTTTCAGCGTGGCTTGCGCCTGTTTGATTTCGTCATTGATGTTCTTCACCGATTTGGCGGCGTCATCCAGCAGGCCCACCTCCATCATGCGGACGGCCTGCCCCGCCTCGTTGCGTGCGCGCAAAATCAGGGTGTAGCCCGAATTGAGCTGCACCAGCTGTTCACCCTGAAGGTGATTAATGCGCTGCAGGGAGGAAGAACTCTGCGTGAGGGCATAAATGCCAATACCGCTGACGAGCAGCAGCAGGAGGGTCATGACGGCCAGTAACGAAAGCAAGCCGGTACGAATCGATAGCGTTTTAAGCATGATGTAATTTCCGGTAGCGAGATAAATCTGGACAGAATTAAGGGTTATCGGCCGCTACCGGAAAAGATTTAGACTTTACGCAAATTCAGGGAGTTACCCCTTACTGGTGGTGATGCTCACCCGGGTGACAGGCGAGCTTTGGCGATTCTCCCAGAGTACGGTCAGGCCGCGCTGCAGGGCGATAAAGATGAACAGCAGAATGCCAATCGCAATCTTGGTCCACCACGAGCTGAGCGTGCCGTCGAAGTTGATATAGGTCTGGATCAGCCCCTGGATCGCCACCCCGAACAGCGTGCCCAGCACCGTGCCGACCCCGCCGCTGAGCAGCGTGCCGCCAATCACCACCGAGGCAATTGCGTCCAGCTCCACGCCAACCCCTGCCAGGGCGTAGCCCGCCTGGGTATAGATAGAGAAGACAATCCCCGCCAGCGTCGCCAGCCCGGTAGAGAGCATGTAGATCCGAATAGTGGTGCTGCGGGTGGAGATCCCCATCAGATTAGCCGAGGTGGCGCTGCCGCCAATGGCATATACTTCGTTGCCGAAACGGGTGCGGTGAGCGAGGAAAATACCGATCACCACCACGCCCAGCATCACCAGACCGAGAATACTCAGACGGCCGCCGCCGGGGATTTTCCACGCCAGGCTGGAGAGGGTGTCGTACACCGGATGGTTAATCGGGATCGACTCCTCCGACACCAGATAGCTGACGCCGCGCAGGAAGAACATCCCGGCGAGGGTGATAATGAATGCCGGAATTTTCAGGGCGTCGATCAGCAGCCCCATAAAGGCGCCAAAGGCGCAGCCCATCGCCAGCACCAGCGGGAAGGCCAGCAGCGGGGAGATCCCCCAGTAACCAATCGCTTTTGCCAGAAAGACGCCGGTAAAGGCGATGACCGACCCGACGGAGAGGTCGATCCCGCCGGAGAGGATCACGAAGGTCATGCCGACGGCGATGATCCCCAGAAAGGCGTTGTCGGTCAGGATGTTGCAGATCACCCGCGTCGAGGCAAAGCCGGGGAACTGCGTCAGACAGTAGAGATACCCCAGCACAAACACGCCCAGGGTTATCATGAGCGGTAAATTACGTTTTATCATGACCACGCATCCCCTTAATGAGACTGATAAAGCGCGGCGACTGCACGATGAGCACGCAGAGCACCACCACCGCTTTCACCACCTGGTTGAGTTCCGGCGGGAAGCCAGACAGCAGAATGCCGGTGTTCATCCCCTGGATAATCAGCGCCCCCACCACCGACAGCAGCAGGTTGAAGCGTCCGCCCATCAGCGAGCCGCCGCCAATCACCACCGCGAGGATCGCGTCCAGCTCCAGCCACAGACCAGCGTTGTTGGCATCCGCCCCGCGAATATCGGCCGCGACAATCACCCCGGCAATGGCGGCGCACACCCCGCTTAAGACGTAGGTCAGCATCACCATCAGGCGGGTGCTGACCCCGGCGTTTTTCGCGGCGCGAATGTTGATCCCCACCGCTTCGATAAACATCCCGAGGGCGGTTTTGCGGGTAAAGAGCCAGAAGGCGATCAGGGTGACCACCACGATAATCACCGGCGTCGGGAAGAACAGCAGCGAGCCGCTGCCGATCCACGCCAGATTAGGGGCGTTAAAGGTGACGATCTGCCCGGAGGTGATCAGCTGCGCCACCCCGCGTCCGGCGACCATCAAAATCAGGGTCGCAACGAAGGGCTGTATCTTGAGGATCGCCACCAGGATGCCGTTCCATAGTCCCGCCAGCACCCCGGTACCGAGGGTTACCAGCAGCACCACCGGCAGGCTGTGTCCGGCCACGGTCATCGACGCCGCCGTCGCGCCCGCAATGGCCATCACCGCCCCCACCGACAGGTCGATACCGCCGGTGGCAATCACCAGCGTCATGCCGATTGCCAGCAGAGCCACCGGTGCGGCGCGGTTTAAGATATCAATCGGACTGCCGAACAGGCGGCCATCCTGGAGGATAATCTGATAAAAATGCGGCGAAACGAGGCTATCCACCAGCAATACCAGCACCAGGGCAATGATTTGCGGCGTGCCGGTGGGCCAGCTGAAGCGGCGCTTCGGCTCGCCGGTTTGAGAAAGTGAACGTGGCATCACGATCTACTCCTTATGCCGCAATGGCGTTCATGATGGCCGGAACGGAGAGCGCGTCCAGCGGGATCTCGGCCACCTGTTGACGGTCGCGCATGATGATCACCCGATCGGCATACCCCACCAGCTCCTCCAGCTCCGAGGAGATGACCAGCAGCGCCAGACCGTCGGCGCAGAGGGTTTCGATCAGGCGGATAATTTCCGCGTGCGCCCCCACGTCGATACCACGGGTCGGCTCGTCAAGGATCAGGAACTGCGGTTTGGTCAGCAGCCAGCGCGACAGCAGCACCTTCTGCTGGTTACCGCCGGAGAGGAACTCAATGGGCTGCTCCGCGCTCGGGGTACGAATACCGAGCTGGCGAATAAAGCGCTCGGCAATGGCGTTTTGCTCTTTACGCGGAATGGGCCGCAGCCAGCCGCGCTGGGCCTGCAGGGCCAGAATGATGTTCTCGCGCACCGAGGCAGCGGCAATAATACCGTCGGTTTTACGGTCTTCCGGGCAGAAGCCGATCCCAAGGCTGGAGGCCTGATGCGGAGAGCGCAGCGCCTGGGGTTTGCCTTTGATCATCGCCGTGCCGCTGTCGGCAGGTTTGATCCCGAAGATCACCTCCGCCGTTTCGGTCCGGCCTGAGCCTAACAGACCCGCCAGACCGACAATCTCGCCCGGACGCACCTCAAGGTCAAAGGGCGCGATGGTGCCCTTCCTGCCGTAATCCTTGAACGCCGCAATAGGTTTCTCGCTGAGCAGCGTGCGGCCCGCCCGTTGCAGGGCGTTGGTCTCCAGCTCGCGGCCGAGCATCATTTTGACCAGCTCTATCTGCGGCAGCTCGCGGGTTTCGCGGCAGCCGACAAAACTGCCGTTACGCAGGACGGTAATGCGGTCGCTCACCTCATACACCTGATCGAGGAAGTGAGTAACGAAAATCAGGCTCACCCCCTGGTCGCGCAGCTGGCGCATCAGGGTGAAGAGCATCTCCACCTCCTGGGTATCCAGGCTGGCGGTGGGTTCATCGAGGATCAGCACTTTGGCGGAGAGATCGATGGCGCGGCAGATGGCGACGATCTGCTGCATCGCCACCGAAAAACGGTTCAGCGGCTCGCGCACGTCGAGGGAGAAGCCGTAAGACTCCATCAGCCTGGTGGCGCGGGCTTCCATCTCTTTGCGGCGCAAAAAGCCAAAACGTCGCGGCTCGCGGCCGATAAACAGGTTGTCCGCCACCGACATGTTCGGCAGCAGGTTCACTTCCTGGTAGACCGTCCCGATCCCCAGCTGCTGGGCATGGGCGGTATTTCTTGGCGATATAGCGTTCCCTTCCAGCCAGATAGTGCCGCGATCGGCGTGATATACGCCGGTCAGGGCTTTAATCAGGGTCGATTTCCCGGCGCCGTTCTCTCCCAACAGGGCCATGATCTCGCCACGGCGCAGACTGAAATCGACGCTATCCAGCGCTTTTACGCCGGGAAAGTACTTGCTCAATCCTTCTGTGCGGAGGATTTCCTGGTGTTGGTTGGTGGTCATGATTTCCCCCTCACCCTAACCCTCTCCCCGGAGGGGAGAGGGGATTGATCGTGCCAATTGTTAATTTCCAGCTCCGCCCTGCCTTTCTTCCTCTCCCCTCTGGGGAGAGGGCGGGGTGAGGGGCAAGGGATCAGTAGCCCATATTTTTCTTTTTCTCTAACTCTTCTTTAGCGGTATCAGGCAGATAGAGCGTGGATTTGGTGATGGTGACTTTCTCCGGCATGGTGCCGTCTTTCTTGAATTTCTCCAGCGCGTCGAAGGCCGGGCCTGCCATGTTTGGCGTCAGCTCAACGCTGGCGTTGGCCTCTTTGTCGATCATCGCTTTATAGATATCCGGAACGCCGTCGATGGAGCCGGTCAGGATGTCGGTACCCGGCTTCAGGCCCGCTTCTTTAATGGCCTGGATGGCACCGATCACCATGTCGTCGTTATGGGCGTAAACCATGCAGATGTTCTTGCCGTTGTTCTCAGCTTTGATAAAGCTTTCCATAACCTCTTTACCTTTACTGCGGGTAAAGTCGCCGGACTGGGAGCGGATGATTTTGATGTTTGACGCTTTGGAGATGGCGTCGGCAAAGCCTTTCTTACGGTCGATAGCCACGCTGGCGCCGACGGTGCCCTGCAGCTCAACCACGTTACACGGCTTGCCATCCACCTGTTTCACCAGCCACTCACCGATCAATTTGCCTTCCAGCACGTTGTCGGCGGTGACGGTGGTCATATAGAGAGATTTGTCTTTTACATCGATGGAACGATCGAGCAGGAAGACCGGAATTTCCGCATCTTTCGCTTCTTTCAGAACGGGTTCCCAGCCTGTCGCCACAACCGGGGCAATGAAGATGGCGTCAACGCCCTGGGCGATAAAAGAGCGTACCGCTTTGATCTGGTTTTCCTGTTTTTGCTGACCATCGGCGATTTTCAGCGTGATACCGCGCTTTTCGGCCTCGCTCTTCGCGACGTTGGTCTCAGCGGCGCGCCAGCCGGACTCGGAGCCGACCTGCGCAAATCCTACGGTTAAAGGGGCGGCCATCGCCATAGACGACATGGCTGCCGAAACTGCTGTGACAAGAAGTAAGCGCTTCCACATAAGTGCGTCCTCGTAGGGTAGTTTATTGTTGGGTAAAAGATGTTCTGCGACCAAACTATAGACAATGCGAGATGTAACGGAGTGTGTTACATCACACTTCGGAAAAGTGAATAAAACGTTAATCACAAGTTTGTAATCGCTTTCACTCACCCATGAAAAAAGCGGCTGAGTTTATGGATTATCTTGTCATGAGAATGGGCTGATAGTGGCCTTCAGGTGAAGGGAATGGCGAAAACAGGCGGAGACATTCCGCGCCAGTTGGCTATAATACTCGCCACTTGATTACCAATCATTTTAAAGGACACAGACATGAGCTTACTCAACGTCCCAGCGGGTAAAGAACTGCCGGAAGACATCTACGTAGTTATCGAAATCCCGGCGAACGCTGATCCTATCAAATACGAAATCGACAAAGACACCGGCGCACTGTTCGTTGACCGTTTCATGTCTACCGCGATGTTCTATCCGTGCAACTACGGTTACATCAACCACACCCTGTCTCTGGACGGTGACCCGGTAGACGTTCTGGTCCCAACGCCGTACCCACTGCAGCCGGGCTCCGTCATTCGCTGCCGTCCAGTTGGCGTGCTGAAAATGACCGACGAAGCCGGTGAAGATGCGAAACTGGTTGCGGTACCGCACACCAAGCTGAGCAAAGAGTACGATCACATCAAAGATGTGAACGACCTGCCAGAGCTGCTGAAAGCGCAGATCGCCCACTTCTTCGAGCACTATAAAGATCTCGAGAAAGGCAAATGGGTGAAAGTGGAAGGCTGGGACAATGCAGAAGCGGCGAAAGCCGAAATCATTGCCTCCTTCGAGCGCGCTAAGAAGTAATTCTTACTGCTGCTAATAAAGCCCCGCGAGCCGGGGCTTTTTTGTGCCCGTCGGTTGCCGGGTGCGGCTGCGCCTTACCCGGCCTACCAACCATTAATCAACGATTGCCTGCAGGCGCATAAGCGCATCCTGCACGACGTCATCCGTCGCAACCGCAATCTTTATGGCCTGCCGGGCCTTCAGGTCCATCATGCGGATCCGATTGACCAGAATGACGCCCTGCACGTCTCCCTCTTCACAGCTGACGGGCACGCAAAACCCAGCGTAGCGGGCAAAATTCCCGCCCTGGGTAATGGGCGCGATGAGCACCATGCCGAACTGATTGAATGCGCTGACGGAAAGCACCAGCGCCGGACGGCCTTCGCCTTGCTGCTCATGGCCCGATGAAGGTGAAAACCTGAACCGGACGATATCGCCCCGCTCAAAACCACGGGCCTTTACCATACTTCATTGCCTGTCGGGTCTGACTTGCCCCACAGCGCTTCTTCCCCGATCTCTGGCGCAGTCATATCGCATTGCGCAAGCAACGCCTCCAGAGAATAACCTTTACTTACCGGCGTCAGCACCAGTTGATTGTCTACCACCTGAGCATCCATACTTTGGCCCACCTGCATATTGAGTTCCTGCATGACAACGCCGGGAATGACCACACCCGCACTGTTGCCCCATTTTTTGATTGTAATACGCATCACAGCTCCTCCTGAATTATACAAAGTATAACTCACAAAGGTGCGATGACTGTTTTACGCCAGTGCAGATTTGCAGGCCAGCACAAAATTTATCTGCAGAGTGATTCAGGAAAGCGCGGCAAAGAAAAATGAGAGAAAGCCAAAACTTGCAGGGCAAAATACGAGGTAACGCGCAAAAAACAACGCCACCCGGAGGTGGCGTTATTCGTATCAGTACTGGTCTCTGTCTAACCAGTTACCGCTTTCAATCAGCGTTAAACCTTCCACCGAACGTTGGTACACGTACATCCATGCACTGCCGTAGGGCGTCTGGATCAAACGGCGAGCGTATTCCCCGCCTTTGGTGCGCAAGGCATCAAGTTCGGCCAGCGTGGCATTATCAATACGATAAACCTCACCCTGTACTGCTCCTTCCCCCGGAACGGCGCCTGGATAGTGGCCCAGGCTGTACAGCTGGTAGTTTTCGATACTGTAATCACCCAGCAACTGGGCGTTGGTCATCCAGTGGCTATTGCCCTGCTTCGTTCTTAAACTGCCGTAGACAAATATTCGCATTGCTAAAACTCAAACTGATAGAGCAAATCGAGTGCCTGGTCTACGCCAGACACCGCTTCCAGATATAGCTTAGGCATCAGGCGATAGCGTAACGTGAGCGTCGCCAGCGAGTCAAAGATCCCCACACCATATTTCACCTGCAGACCTGGCAGTACATAACCGCTGACCACCACCTGAGAGGAGTCACCGACCCCCTGGGTGTCCAGCGCCAGGTTGCTTACGCCAAAGGTCTCGCCGATTTTACCCACAACCTGACCACTTTGTGCAACCCCCAGGCCGACTAACATTGAGGTCATCGCCGCGCTGTCGCTCTGATTGCTGTCCAGCCCCTGCCCGCGCAGCAGGTATGAGAGCGCTTCCTGCTGGGACATTGCCGGGTCGGAGAAAATTTCCGCTTTCGGTTCGTCCGCGGTGCCGGTCACGCGCACCCCGGCGATCACGTCATTTTCGGTGGCCTCCGGATTACGGATCGCTTCGATATTCAGCAGCGGCTGGTCCGGCGGACCGGAGAACAGCAGCTCGCCTTTACGCACAATCAAATCCTGGCCGTAGGCGTGGAAGCGCCCTTCCGGGATGTTGATCTGCCCGTTCAGGCCCAGACCCTGCTTATCCTGCGCGACTTTCAGATCGCCGGTCAGCCTTGCCTTCAGCCCAAACGCATCCAGACGGACATTGTTGCCCACGTGCACAATCAGGTTGCTGTTGATCGGGATAGAGGCGCTCTGCGGCTCCTCCGGCTGCAGGTTGTTGTTGAGCATCACCTCATCGCTGGAGACGCCCACCGCACTTTCCGGCAGCTCATGCACCACGATACGCGCCCAGGGCACATCAACGCGGCCATCGAGGGTGAACAGCTGCGGCGTGGCCTCAAAGACCACGTCCGGCGAGACGTCTAAACGCACCATCGGCGGCACGGTGATACGCACCTTACTGCCTTTGGCCGCGACGCGCGCGCGCCAGTTATCAAGCTGGCTCCAGTCCGCATCGCCGCTGAGGTTGATCTGCCCCTGCTGGGTACGTACGGTGCCCGCCAGGGTCGAGCTCATGCCGTTGAAGTTCATCGCCAGCTGGCTCGGCAGCATATCGAACGGCATAAAGTTGCCGTCGATATCCACCCCGTTCAGCTGCATCTGACCAAACAGCTGCGGGCTTTGCGCGCTGCCCGCCAGACGTAAGTTGGCATTCAGCATGCCTGCCGCCTTCTCACCGCGGGAGAAGATGGCGTTGGCCATCGCCAGGTTGAGATTGCGGATATTAACGTTGCCGCCCAGATTGCGCCGTCCCTGCGGATCGGTCACCTGGATCTGGCCGTCCAGCTGGCCGTTATTGGCAAGACGGATCAGCCAGCTCAGCTCGGCGCGGTTGTTATGCAGATCGGCGGTGAGATTCAGGGTGTCGAACGCCAGCGGCAGCGGCGCATCGTTCACCACCTGGGTCACCTTCACGTTACGCCCGGCGAGCGTGACGTTACCCTCCGGCAGCCCCGGTTTGGTGGCATCCCAGGACACATCCGCCTTGCCGCTGAAGACGCCGCTCGCCTGGGTGGTGTCCGGCATAAACGGCTTGAGCATCGCCAGATCGAAGCGGTTAAGGTTAACCACCGCCCGTCCTTCTGCGCCCGCGTCAATGGTCTGAGGCACGCACAGCTCGGCATTCGGGTTGGTCCAGCAGTGTGGCCCGATGCTGATTTTCTGCTCCGCGTTGCGGTAATCCAGGGCAATCGACCGGGTTAACGACCACGGCCCCACCGGAGTGGCGAAGCGGGTGTTATCCAGAGTCCCTTTCCAGCGCGTCTCTTTGCGATCAAAACTGCCCGCCAGATGCAGCTGGCCGGAGACCGGTTCACCCTGAATGCGCAGCTGCAGGTCGTGCTGTTTCTCGCTGCCTTTGGCCTCCAGCGTCACCTGGTCAAGGTTAACGCCCGGCTGGGAAATCCGATCCACCCGCAGGTTCAAATGCCCGGCGATCTGGTCGGTGGATTTCACGTCGCCGTCCACCCGCACGCGGGCGATGGTGAGCTCCTGCCAGCGCAGGCTGTTGGCGGTGATATCCGCCAACAGCTGTGGCGCTTCGACCGTACCGCGCACCTTAACCAGTCCTTTCGCGGTGCCGCCCAGCCCAGGCAGGGCGTTATCAAGATTCGGCGCGTCGATGGTGGCATCGAGATCGAGATCTTTCACCCCCAGCTCGCCCTTGATGTCGGCGGTGTTGCGACCAAGCGCGACGTGTAGGCCCGGGATCACCCACTGCAGGTAGCTGTTGCCCCTCAGCGAGCCGTTCACATCCACCTTGTTCTGCTTGACGTTGCCGGTGATTTTCAGCTCCGGCACCTCCATCTGCCAGCTGCCGCCGTACAGACTGCCGCGCGTCTTAATCAGGCCGTCGAGCTTCGAAGGCCAGTCCGGCACCTCTTTGGCGGTGTTGATCCCGGTGAGCTTCAGCTCGCCGCGCCAGCTGATCGCTTTCTGCCAGTCGAGCAGCGCCGTCAGCTCGGTTTTACCCTCCAGCGCCGCGACCGTCAGCTTATCGAGGTTAATCTGCTGCTCGTTGCCTTTCGCATCCAGGGTAATGCCCGCAGGCGGCAGCCCCTCCCCTTTCACCGACGTGCGGAACGACAGGGTGTAGTCGGTCATCTTGCCGGTGAGCTTCAGCTTCACGTCATCGGCCTGGTACTGCTTCTCGCCGGTAAACGGCCAGTACAGCTGCTCGCTGACCACCTCCAGGTTGAGCGGCAGGCCCGCCTCCGCCAGCCGGGTCTGGCCGCGCAGCACAACGTCTACCGGGCCGGAGAGGTTAACGCCAAACTCCAGCTGGTCGCGCAGGGCGCCGCCAACCTTCAGCTTCACCTTCTCGCCTTTAATCGGGTCGATGTTCAGGGTGCTGTTGAGAGTGATATCGACCGGCCAGTTATCCTTCAGAAGTGCATTGCCGGTGGCGTTGACGCTGCCCTGGTTGGTGTCGATATCCAGCGCGTCGAGCTTCATGTTGCCGTCGATGCTGCTCACTTTCAGCAGCATGTTGAAAACCGTCAGATCGGTGTCACCGGTCAGGCGCAGCTGCTCGCCTTTAAACTCTTCGATATTGAGGTTCAGCGGCAGATGGACGTCGGTCATCTCCGGCAGGACCGGTTTAGAGAAGAGATCTTTCAGGGTTTCGCCGAGCGGTTTCTCTTCCGGCTGCGGGTTCTGAATTTTTGGCTCGACGATCTCCTCCTGCGCCACTTCCGCCACTTTCGGCAGGGCAATCAGCAGCCCCTGCAGGTTGGTCGGGGTTAAGGTCAGGTTTTTCTCCTGCCAGCGCAGGCCGGAGGTGAAATCCATCACCGATACGGTGGTGTCGTCGATTTTGACGTTGACGTTATTCAGCGCCACCCGGTAGAGCGCAATCGGGTACGGCGTGGAGAGATCCAGCGGGCCGCTCTCCTCTTCGGCGACCGGTTCGGACTGCGGCATTTTTTTCGAATCTATCGTCACGAAGACATCTTTTAACGACAGATCGTTAATGCACAGGCTGCTGTCGCGCAGGCAGCCGAGCTTCACCGCCAGATGCAGATCCCCGGCATTCACCGCCACGCCCGGCTGGTCGTAGCGGACGTTTTTCAGATGCAGGTCGCGCCAGCCGCCGGTGACCTGGCCGATCTCCAGCCCCGGCACCCAGCGATCTGCCGCCTTAAACAGCAGATGCAGGCCGCTGGTGGTCCCCACCAGATAAGCCACCGCAGCCAGCAGCAGCAGGATAAACACAAGTACGCCGAGGCTGATTTTCTTCCATAAACTCATAATTCAGGCCCCAGACCGATGTAGAACTGCAAACCGTGTTCCTCTTTGTCGCCCACCGGCACGGCGAAATCGAGCTTGATCGGCCCGACCGGTGATTCCCAGCGCACCCCGACGCCGGCGCCGGTTTTAAAGTCGCTGCGGCGGATATCGCTCACCGCCTCTCCGCTGTCGATAAAGGTCGCGCCCCACCATTTTCCGGTGACGTTGTACTGATACTCCAGCGAGCCGGTGGCCAGCTTCGAGGCCCCGATCAGCTTGCCGTCGTCATCTTTTGGCGCGATGGATTTGTATTTATAACCACGAATGCTGCGATCGCCCCCGGCGAAGAAGCGCAGATCCGGCGGCACTTTTTCAAAATCGCCGGTTTCGATCCAGCCGAGGTTGCCGCGCACCACAAAGCGATGGCGGTCATAGAAGGTGCGGATCCAGACGTTCTGCGCCTGTACTACGGAGAAGTCCACATCCGAGCCCCAGGCGGTATTGGAGTAGTCTATCGAATAGCGCTGGGAGTCGCCCCAGTCCGGCATCAGCCCGCCGCGGGAGCGGGTCCGGCTGATCATCACCCCGGGATAGAGCAGCATGGTGGTGTTGGTGACGTTGGCCTGGGTAAAGTGGTCGAGACTCCAGCGCAGGTTGATGGCGCGCTGCCAGCCGCTGGAGAGATCCCAGTAGCGCGACACGGCGAGGGTCGTGGAGTCCGCTTCGGTATCGTTAAGATCGGTACGCTTAAAGCCGCCCTGCACCAGGTAATATTGCTCAAGCGGGTTTTTCAGCAGCGGCATTTTATAGCTGAAATCGAGCTGCTGTTCCGGCGCGGAAAGGCTGAGGTTGCTGGTCAGGCTGTGGCCGTAGGAGTTCATCCACGGTTTTTTCCACGACGCTTTTACGCGCGGGCCGACGTCGGTGGAGTAGCCCACCCCGGTCTCGATGGTGTTCTCGGTGCGCGGCGAAACCACGCCGTGCAGCGGCAGCACTTTTGTCTGCCGCGATTTATCAAACTCCGGCGCCACGACCACCGAATTAAACCAGCCGGTGGCTGACAGACGGCGGTTCAGCTCCGCCAGATCTTTTGATTCATAGTAATCCCCCTCTTTAAAGGGGATCAGGCTTTGCAGGTACTCGTCGCGGATCTGCGAGCCTTCGAAGGTGACGTCGCCAAAGCGGTAGCGTTCCCCGCTGTCGTAGTCGATATCCCAGAACGCCTGATGCCTGTCGAGGGCGATGCCGAGCTGGCTTTTATTGAACTGGCTGTCGAAGTAGCCTTTGCGCAGCGCGACCTTAGTCAGATCTTTTTTGAAGCCGTCATAGTCGCTGTGGTTGAGCACGGTGCCGTTTTTTGGCCGCGTGTTCAGCAGATCCAGATAGTCATGGTCCGTGCGCGCGCCGCCGCGCAGCACCACGTCCGTGCCGCCAATCAGTACCGGTACGCCCGGCTTGACGCGGGCAATCAGCACCTGCCGCCCTTTGGCCGGAGGTGGACGCAGTTCGAAGTCGATGGTCGGTTCGTAGTAGCCGAGCGCTTTTAAACCGCCGCGGATGGCGTCGTCCACGCGCGCGCGAAAGCGACGGTCTGGCGTCACTTCGTCGCTCTGGATCGTGGAGAGCTGTGCGCGTACGTTTTTTTCCAGCGCCCCGGATAGCCCCTCAACCTGCAAACGAACATTCGCCGCGCTGGCGACTCCGCTTGTCAGCAAGACACTGACTAAACATAACTGGCGGATTTTTGGCACGTTTTCTCCTGAATATCCTTGTTTCCACCCCTGGAAGCATATGAAGTGCCGCTCCGCAGCAAATCACGGCATTAAGCCCAAAACCCAATAGACGGGTTGAAAAATGGTTAAACAACCTAATATTTCTTATGTTTAAATCTAGACTCATTCACCGCATTTATTGTGTTCAATTAAACGCGTCGTGACAACCTTAACCCAAACATCACCTACCCGGAGGCCACACCGTGAGTTTATTTGATAAAAAACACCTTGTTGCTCAGGCGGATGCATTACCGGGACGTAACACCCCTATGCCAGTCGCCACCCTGCACGCGGTTAACGGACACTCCATGACCAACGTTCCGGACGGTATGGCGGTCGCCCTGTTCGCGATGGGCTGCTTCTGGGGCGTCGAGCGCCTGTTCTGGCAGCTGCCGGGCGTCTACAGCACCGCGGCCGGCTACACCGGCGGTTATACCCCGAACCCGACCTACCGTGAAGTCTGCTCCGGCCAGACCGGTCACGCCGAGGCGGTACGCGTGGTGTATGACCCGAACGTCGTCAGCTACGAACAGCTGCTGCAGGTGTTCTGGGAAAACCACGACCCGGCGCAGGGTATGCGTCAGGGCAACGACCACGGTACCCAGTACCGCTCGGCGATCTATCCGCTCACGCCAGAGCAGGATGCCGCCGCCCGCGACAGCCTGGCGCGTTTCCAGCAGGCGATGCATGCTTCCGGTGACGATCGCCCTGTGACCACTGAGATCGCCAGCGCGCTGCCGTTCTACTACGCGGAAGACGACCACCAGCAGTATCTGCATAAAAATCCGTACGGCTACTGCGGTATCGGCGGCATCGGCGTTTGCCTGCCGCCTCAACTGGCATAACAGTAAGCCGGTTTTGCCCGTTTACGAGCAAAACCGGCTCAAAAAGTGATCTCTGGCGGGTTTACAGACATTTACGCTATACTAGCCGCTGAAATAACCGGCCTACTGCTTCGGACCGGTGTTCAAAATCTCTACACACCTGTATGACCAACTTCCCTCCGAGGATCCGGCGATAAGCTGGATAAGATATGTTAAACAGTATTTTAGTAATACTTTGTCTCATTGCCGTCAGTGCATTTTTCTCAATTTCAGAAATCTCGCTGGCCGCATCCCGTAAAATCAAACTTAAACTGCTCGCCGACGATGGCGACCTGAATGCCCAACGCGTCCTGAAAATGCAGGAAAACCCGGGGATGTTCTTTACCGTGGTGCAGATCGGCCTCAACGCGGTCGCCATTCTTGGCGGTATTGTCGGTGATGCTGCTTTCTCGCCGGTATTCCACGCCCTTTTCTCAAAGTACTTCTCTCCGGAGCTTTCCGAGCAGTTGAGCTTCATTCTCTCCTTCTCGCTGGTGACGGGCCTGTTCATTCTGTTTGCCGACCTGACCCCGAAACGCATCGGTATGATTGCGCCCGAAGCCGTGGCTTTGCGCATCATCAACCCGATGCGCTTCTGTCTGTTCGTGTTCCGCCCGCTGGTGTGGTTCTTTAACGGCCTGGCCAATACCATTTTCCGCCTGTTTAAGCTGCCGATGGTGCGTAAAGATGACATCACCTCTGATGACGTTTACGCGGTATTCGAAGCCGGTGCGCTGGCGGGGGTGCTGCGTAAGCAGGAGCATGAGCTGATCGAGAACGTGTTTGAGCTGGAATCCCGTACCGTGCCGTCATCCATGACCGGACGTGAGAACGTGATCTGGTTCGATCTGCACGAAGACGAGCAGAGCCTGAAGACCAAGGTGGCGGAACATCCGCACTCCAAGTTCCTGGTGTGTAATGAAGATATCGACCACATCATCGGCTATGTCGACTCCAAAGACCTGCTCAACCGCGTGCTGGCAAACCAGAGCCTGGCGCTGAACAGCGGCGTGCAGATCCGCAATACGCTGATTGTCCCGGACACCCTGACGCTCTCCGAAGCGCTGGAAAGTTTCAAAACCGCCGGGGAAGACTTCGCGGTGATCATGAACGAATACGCGCTGGTGGTGGGTATCATCACCCTGAATGACGTGATGACCACCCTGATGGGCGATCTGGTGGGCCAGGGTCTGGAAGAGCAGATTGTGGCGCGCGATGAGAATTCATGGCTGGTGGACGGCGGCACGCCTATCGACGACGTCATGCGCGTGCTGGATATCGACGAGTTCCCGCAGTCGGGCAACTACGAGACCATTGGCGGCTTTATGATGTTCATGCTGCGTAAGATCCCGAAACGCACCGACTCGGTGAAGTTCTCGGGCTACAAGTTCGAGGTGGTGGATATCGACAACTACCGCATCGACCAGCTGCTGGTGACCCGCATCGACAACAAGCCGACGGTGCTGGTACCGAAACTGCCGGACGCCGAAGAGAACGTATCGGCCTAAGCCAGAAACATCAACGGCTCCCATCGGGAGCCGTTTCTTTTACTGCATAGCACGTTGGTTAAGCCATCTCAGTTTGCAGACGCATAACCTGACGGTTGACTTCGGACATCACAGAAAAGTGCTGTTTATCCTTCACTTTCGGGACAAGGATTTTGCCCTTATCAAACTCAAAAGCGCCAACATCCTTGATATACAACCGTCCACGGAACAGGATTTTTACGTATTTAGCTACCTGAAGCGGATTGTAGCGTTGGAAAATTTTCATTCTATTATCTCCTGCGAATCATACGCTCTTGCGGCACCACAATCGGGCCGACCCTCTGGAGCGCAAATTTTGTTGCCCAATGACTATAGACGAGAAAAAAGGTGATACCCAGTCTGCATAAGTTTATTTACCTTTTGATGACAAATAATCAGAATATTCTTTGCAAACGTAACTTTCAGGCAGTATAAGCCATCGTTTTTGTGCAGATATGTGCGTTCCACCTCACTCTGGCACCGGGATTGCGGGTAAAGCACCGCGATCGCACTTATGATTAAAACGTCAGACCAAGTGGTCGGATCACCTGCTAAAAACAAAAAGGAAAACACCATGACCTTACGTAACATCCTGGCAACTGCCTGCCTGATGCTGCCACTGATGGCTTCCGCACATAATTTTGAGAAGGGACAACGTGTGCCGCCGGTGGGCATTGCCGACCGGGGAGAATTGATCCTCGACAATAATGAGTTTAGCTACAAAACCTGGAATAGCGCGCAGCTCGTGGGCAAAGTGCGAGTGGTGCTACATATTGCCGGCCGCACATCGGCAAAAGAGAAAAACGCAACCCTGATTGAAGCGATCAAGGCGGCACATTTACCAAAAGATACTTATCAGACCACTACCGTCGTGAACACCGATGATGCGATCCCGGGCTCCGGCATGTTCGTGCGCAGCAGCCTCGAGAGCAATAAAAAGCTCTATCCATGGTCACAGTTCATTGTCGACAGCAACGGTGCCGCGCGTAGCGCCTGGCAGCTGGAAGAAGAGAGTTCGGCAGTCGTGGTGCTGGATAAAAACGGTAACGTGCAGTGGGCGAAAGATGGCGCCCTGACCCAGGAAGAGGTGCAGCAGGTGGTTGCCCTGCTGCACAAGCTGCTCGGTCAGTAAAGCGAGACCCGGAAGCCCGGATTGAGGAAAGATTCACGCGGGGTATAGTCGAGCGGCTTGCCCTGCCAGTCGTGAACGTGTGCACCCGCAGCGGCGGCAACGGCATGGCCTGCCGCCGTATCCCAGACGTTGGTCGGGCCGAAGCGCGGGTAAAGCTGCGCCTGCCCTTCTGCCACCAGGCAGAACTTCAGCGATGAGCCGATGGACGTCGTCTGGTGCTCACCCAGCTGATGCAGATACTCCTCCAGCTCATTATCCGAATGCGAGCGGCTGATCACCACCAGCGGTGGCCGGGCGTCACGCACCTGGATCTGCTTGCGCACCCCGCACTCTTCTTTCCACGCTTTGCCTTCTGCGGCGCTGTACATCACCTTCAGCACCGGGGCATAGACCACGCCCAGCACCGCTTTGCCTTTATCAATCAGAGCAATATTTACCGTGAATTCACCGTTACGTTTGATGAACTCCTTGGTGCCGTCCAGCGGATCCACCAGCCAGTAACGCTGCCAGTGCTGGCGCTGGTCCCAGGGCTGAGGATCTTCTTCGGACAGCACCGGAATATCGGGCGTCAACGCCTGCAGACCCTGCAGGATCACCCCGTGCGCCGCGAGATCGGCTGCAGTGACCGGGGAGTCGTCGATTTTACGGATCGTGTCCATTGGGATCTTGCCATCGTAGACCTGCATAATGGCATCGCCCGCATCCCGTGCGAGCTGACAAATTTTATCTAACATTCTCCACCTCTTTGTTAACACAGTGGGTTTAACTCTTTGTTTTATTTATATCGCATTGTGAATAAATCCGCTATCTGTGAAGCAATTCCGGTTTCAGTGCCCTTTTTTCTGGCAGGATTCACAATTCTGTAAGCAAAAAAATATAGATACATATTCTTTTGTGGCCTGGATCTAAAAAAGGACTCCTCTGATGATTAAGTTTAGCGCAACGCTTCTGGCGACGCTGATTGCAGCGAGCGTACAGGCGGCGACGGTCGATCTCCGCATAATGGAAACCACCGACCTGCACAGCAATATGATGGACTTCGACTACTACAAAGACGCCCCGACGGAAAAATTTGGCCTGGTGCGCACCGCCAGCCTGATTAACGCCGCCCGTAGCGAAGTGAAAAACAGCGTGCTGGTCGATAATGGCGACTTAATTCAGGGTAGTCCGCTTGGGGATTACATGGCGGCGAAGGGGCTAAAAAAGGGCGATGTGCATCCGGTATATAAGGCGCTGAACACCCTGGATTACGCGGTGGGCAACCTCGGCAACCACGAGTTTAACTACGGGCTGGACTACCTGCACATGGCGCTCTCCGGGGCCAAATTCCCGTACGTTAACGCCAATATCATCGACGTTAAGACCAACAAACCGCTGTTTACGCCTTACTTAATTAAAGAAACGACAGTCGTCGATCAGGATGGCAAACAGCAGACCCTGAAGATCGGCTATATCGGTTTTGTCCCGCCGCAGATCATGACCTGGGATAAGGCTAACCTGAGCGGCAAAGTGACGGTCAACGACATCACCGAAACCGCCCGCAAGTATGTGCCGGAGATGCGCGAGAAAGGCGCCGATCTGGTGGTAGTGGTGGCGCACTCGGGTCTCTCTGCCGACCCATACCAGGCGATGGCGGAAAACTCGGTCTACTACCTCAGCGAAGTCAAAGGGGTGGACGCCATTCTCTTCGGCCACGCCCACGCGGTGTTCCCGGGCAAAGATTTCGCCAGCATCAAAGGAGCCGACATTGCGAAAGGAACCCTGAACGGTGTGCCAGCGGTGATGCCGGGCATGTGGGGGGATCACCTTGGGGTGGTCGATCTGGTGCTGAATAACGACGCCGGGAAATGGCAGGTCACGCAGTCGAAAGCCGAAGCCCGACCGATTTACGATCTGGCCGCCAAAAAAGCGCTGGTGGCCGAGGATAAGCACATTGTTGAGGTGCTGAAGCACGATCACGACGCCACCCGCGAGTTTGTCAGCAAACCGATCGGTAAATCCGCCGACAACATGTACAGCTACCTGTCACTGGTGCAGGACGATCCTACCGTACAGGTTGTGAACATGGCGCAGAAAGCCTACGTGGAGAAATATATCCAGGGCGACCCGGATCTGGCGAAACTGCCGGTGCTCTCCGCCGCCGCGCCGTTTAAGGTGGGTGGACGTAAAAACGATCCGGCCAGCTACGTCGAAGTGGAGAAAGGCCAGTTGACCTTCCGTAACGCCGCCGATCTCTATCTCTATCCGAACACCCTGGTGGTGGTCAAAGCCACAGGCCAGGAGGTGAAGGAGTGGCTGGAGTGTTCCGCCGGACAGTTCAACCAGATCGATACCCACAGCAGCAAACCACAGTCGCTGATTAACTGGGACGGTTTCCGTACCTATAACTTCGACGTGATCGACGGCGTGGAGTACCAGATTGACGTGTCGCAGCCGGCGAAATATGACGGCGAATGCCAGGTGGTGAATGCCCAGGCCGAGCGCATCAAGAACCTGACCTTTAACGGCAAGCCGATCGACCCGAAAGCGACCTTCCTGGTGGCGACCAACAACTACCGCGCCTACGGCGGGAAGTTTGCCGGAACCGGCGACAGCCATATCGCCTTCGCCTCACCGGATGAGAACCGCTCGGTGCTGGCGGCGTGGATTGGCGAGGAGTCGAAGAAGCGTGGCGAAATCCATCCAGCAGCGGACAACAACTGGCGTCTGGCCCCTGTCCACAGCGACGTGAAGCTGGATGTTCGCTTTGAGACCGCGCCAACGGAAAAAGCGGCGGCGTTTATCAAAGAGAAAGCGCAGTACCCGATGCAGCAGGTCGCCACCGATGAGATCGGATTTGCGATTTATCAATTAGATTTGAGCAAATAGTCGTTTATGTAGGCCGGGTAAGGCGAGGTAAAAGCAAAACGGCAACGCAAGTTGCCGTTTTTAGTGTTTGCGCCCTCGGACCAAAGGAGAGGGTTGGGGTGAGGGCATCAGGCCGCACAATTTTATATAATCACGCCGCCCGCTCCCCCCTGTTACTCATCACCTGCGGTAAGTTCAGCTCTATCCAGTCGGCCAGCGCCGCAACCTTCTCACTCACCTCTTCCCCCAGCGGCGTCAGGCTGTACTCCACGTGGGGAGGCACCACCGGAAAAGACACCCGGTTGATAAAGCCATCCTGCTCCAGCGCCTGGAGCGACTGGGCCAGCATCTTTTCGCTCACCCCGCCCATCTTGCGGCGCAGATCGCTGAAGCGATGCGTTCCATCACGCAGCGCCACCAGAATCAGCACGCCCCAGCGGCTGGTCACATGCTTGAGCACATCCCGGGAAGGACACTGCTCGGCAAACAGGTTGCCGTCGCGCAGCTGCTCGCTGAGGGTCTGATTCGTCATTTGATACTTACCTTTTTGTGCGTACTTACTAAAAGTTAGTTTGAGTGATAGTGTGCCACAACAGTCACCCAATACGAAGGATAATCATCATGATCGCAATCACCGGCGCTACCGGCCAGCTTGGCCAACTCGTTATTGAACAGCTCCTGAAAACCGTTCCGGCCAGCCAGCTGGTCGCCATTGTACGCAACCCGGCAAAGGCTGAGGCGCTCAGCCAGCAGGGCGTGACCGTGCGTCAGGCCGATTACACCGACCAGGCCGCCTTCACCCGTGCGCTCGCAGGGGTGGATAAGCTGCTGCTCATCTCCTCCAGCGAAGTGGGCCAGCGCGCCCCGCAGCATCAGAACGTGATTAACGCGGCGAAGGCGGCGGGCGTGAAGTTCATCGCCTATACCAGCCTGCTGCATGCCGATACCTCGCCGCTGGGCCTGCACGTGGAGCATGTCGCCACCGAACGCGCCCTGGCAGAGTCGGGCATTCCTTATGCCCTGCTGCGTAACGGCTGGTATACCGAAAACTATCTCGCCAGCGCTCCGCCTGCGCTGGAGCACGGCGTGTTCATCGGTGCCGCCGGCGAAGGCAAAATCGCCTCTGCCACCCGCGCCGACTATGCCGCTGCCGCCGCACGCGTCATCAGCGAAGAGGGCCATGCCGGTAAAGTATATGAGCTGGCGGGCGACCACGCGTGGACATTAGGAGAACTTGCAGCCGAACTCAGCCGCCAGAGCGGTAAAAACGTGGCGTATCAGAACCTGAGCGAAGCCGATTTTGCCGCCGCGCTGAAGGGCGTTGGCTTACCGGCGGGCCTGGCGGATATGCTGGCCGACTCCGACGTGGGCGCCTCGAAAGGCGGCCTGTTTGATGACAGCCGCACCCTGAGCGCGCTGCTGGGTCGCCCGACCACAACGCTTGCTGAGAGCGTGAAGGGCATCCTGTAATTGTTAAAATGTAGTTAATTAGTGTGGCATCCCCGCGGGTCATCTCTGATAATGACAGTCTGACCCGCGAGGAGGCTCACCGTGCAAGGCGTACCCGAACAGTTCTTCGATGAGAGAGACAGCGCGCGCTTTCGCCATCTGGCGCAGGTGCCTGGCGTCGAACTGTATCACGCCCATATCTCCCGCTACGCGTTTGAGCCCCATACCCACGAGGCCTTCGGGATCGGCGCCATAGAAGCCGGTGCCGAACGCTTTCGCTATCGCGGGACGCAGTACGTCGCCCCGGTCCACTCCGTCGTCACCATGAATCCTGATGAACTTCACACTGGCGAGGCCGAGACTGCCGACGGCTGGCGCTACCGGATGATCTATCTCGAACCGGATCTGCTTGAAGAGGTGACCGGCATCCGCCACTGGTGGTTCAGCGACGTTACCCGCCACGATCCCCGCCGTTCGCAGCAGATCTGTCAGCTGATCTACGGCCTGTGGCATACCAACGATCCGCTGGCGCAAAAAGGCTTGCTGCTGGACCTGATTGATACCTTTAAACCGCTGGCGCGCCATGCGCCTGTCCTGCACGAAGGGGCACATCGCTTCGAGCGGGTGCGCGACTACCTGCATGACAACTATATGCACTCCCTGACCCTTGATGAGCTGGCGCAGGTGGTGTCGCTCAGCCCGTACCATTTCCAGCGCCAGTTCAAGGCCCATTTTCACGTCACACCCCATCAGATGCTGATGGCCATCCGCCTGTGGCGCGCCAAAGCCTTTCTCACCCAGGGACTGCCTGCGGCAGAAGTTGCCGCTGCGACGGGCCTGACCGATCAGTCGCACCTGACCCGGGCGTTTACGCGTCGGTACGGCATCACTCCCGTGCGCTACCAGAAACAGGTAACGCAGCGCTAATGCGCAATCTCATACAATACGTCCCCCCTTTTGTCTTTCTACACTGCCAGCAGGTTCAAATAAGATGGATGGAAAAATGATTAGCGGCATGTTGTATGCCCTGCTTGCAGGGTTGATGTGGGGGCTGATTTTTGTTGGTCCGCTGATCGTCCCGGAATACCCGGCGGCGTTGCAGTCGATGGGGCGCTATCTGGCGCTGGGGCTTATCGCCCTGCCGATCGCCTGGCTGGGCCGGGCGCGGTTGCGCCAGCTTAAAGGCCGGGACTGGCTCACCGCGCTGTCGCTGACCATGATGGGCAATGTGATCTATTACATCTGCCTGGCCAGCGCAATCCAGCGTACCGGAGCGCCCGTCTCGACGATGATCATTGGCACCCTGCCGGTGGTGATCCCGGTGTTCGCCAATCTGCTCTACAGCCAGCGCGACGGTAAACTGCCGTGGTCGAAGATGGTCCCCGGACTGCTTGCCATTGCGCTGGGGCTGGTGTGCGTGAATATCGCCGAGCTGCGTCATGGTGTGGCCGGGGGCAGCGGCTGGCGCTACGTGTCCGGGATCCTGCTGGCGTCGGTGTCGGTGGTCTGCTGGGCATGGTATGCCCTGCGTAACGCCCGCTGGCTGCGGGAAAACCCCGACAAGCATCCGATGATGTGGGCCACCGCCCAGGCGCTGGTGACGCTGCCGGTCTCGGTGGTGGGGTATCTCGCCGCCTGCGCATGGCTGAACGTGCAGCAGCCGGACTTTGCGCTTCCGCTGGGGCCGCGCCCGTGGGTCTTCCTTGGGCTGATGGTGGCAATTGCGGTGTGCTGCTCGTGGGTGGGTGCGCTGTGCTGGAACGTCGCCAGCCAGAAATTACCGACGGTGATATTAGGGCCGCTGATTGTCTTCGAAACCCTGGCCGGGCTGCTGTATACCTTCCTGATGCGCCAGAGTCTGCCGCCGCTGTTAACCGGCACGGGGATTGTGTTGCTGGTGGTAGGCGTGGTGATTGCGGTGAGCGCGAAACCGGAAAAACCCCTGGTTGTTCCGGCTTCGGAGCTGTAGGTATCGCCCGGCGGCGAGGTAAAAGCAAAACGGCAACCCTGGGGTTGCCGTTTTTAATGTGTGCTCCCTCTCCCGGTGGGAGAGGGTTGGGGTGAGGGCAACAGGCCGCACACTTCCCAGGCCGGGTAAGCGAAGCCGCCACCCGGCAGGTTTTAGAAGGTTTCCCAGTTCGCGTCCGTCGTCGCCAGCACCGGCTTCGCTTTTGCGGTATAAGTTTTCATCGGCGCGGCCTTCGCCGTCTGGCTCTTTGTGATCTTAAACACCGCCACCGCCTCGTTCAGGCGCGCTGCCTGCTCTTCCAGCGCTGCTGCCGCCGCCGCAGACTCCTCAACCAGCGAGGCGTTCTGCTGGGTCACGCGATCCATCTCGGCCACCGCCTGGCCAACCTGGTCAATCCCGCGGCTCTGCTCATCAGAGGCAGAAGCAATTTCGCCCATGATGTCGGTAACGCGGGTGACGGCGCTGACGATCTCCGCCATCGTCTCCCCGGCTTCGTTCACCAGCGCGGAACCGGCGCTGACGCGCGCGCCAGAGTCGTCGATCAGCCCTTTAATCTCTTTCGCCGCCTGGGCGCTGCGCTGGGCCAGCGTACGCACTTCCCCAGCCACCACCGCAAACCCGCGTCCCTGCTCTCCGGCACGCGCCGCTTCTACCGCCGCGTTCAGCGCCAGGATGTTGGTCTGGAAGGCGATACCGTCAATCACGTTGGTGATCTGGGCGATTTTACTGGAGCTGTTGGCAATCTCGTCCATGGTGCGCACTACGCCTTCAACCACGTTCCCGCCTTTCTTCGCGGTACTCGAGGCATCCAGCGCCAGGCGTGACGCCTGACGGGCGTTATCGGCGTTCTGCTTCACGGTGGCGGTCAGCTGTTCCATGCTGGCGGCGGTCTCTTCCAGCGAGGCCGCCTGCTGCTCGGTACGGGAAGAGAGGTCGTTGCTGCCTGCGGAGATCTCACCGGCACCGGTATAGATGGTATCTGCCCCATCGCGAACCACGCCCACGGTGTTAGCCAGCGCCTTCTGCATCTCGTGTACGTTATGCGACAGCATCGCCATTTCATTGTGACCTTCGGCGTTAACGGGCTGGGTCAGATCCCCTGCGGCAATGGCGCGAATATGGGCAATCACCTCGTGCAGCGGCTTCAGCAGGACGTTGCGCATGGCGATCCAGCTGGCGACAATCACCGCCACCACAATCACCATAATTGCCGTCAGGATCCACAGAATCCGCTGGTAGTCGTTCTCGTTGTCAGTAATGCCTGCGCTGGCCAGCTTCGCCTGGGCTTCACGCCATTCACGATAAACAGCCTGCATTGCCACCTGCTTCTGCTCGGCATTCTGTCTGAACATGTCGTCCAGGTTGCCCTGCGCCAACAGCTCGTTCATTTTCGTCAGCGTGGTGTGGTAAGCGCGGTACTGCTCTTCCAGCCGATCGGCCAGCTTCTCATCCAGGCCCGGCGTTTCCGGCAGGGCGTAATATTTGTCGTAGTGTCCCTGGGCTTCTGCCAGCAGGTTTTTGCCCGCCGTCACCAGCTCGCCCAACTGGCCGCCGTTGATTTCGCTCGCCGTGCTGCTCTGCAGACGGAGCATACCGCGGTTAAGGGTGACGCGCGCCTGGTTCAGGCTGATCCACGCGTCGGTAAACTCCGCCACGTTCTGGCTTGAGAGCTGGGAGACGGTGAAATTGTCCTTATCGTTATTCAGGGCATTGATAAATACCGACGCCGCGATGATTTGCATCACCCCCAGCACCAGCAGCACCGAGACTAACAGGGTGATTACTTTAATACGTTTAAACATTCTCAGTCTTCTTTTGCAGGATATTGTCTGAGGGGTATATCGGCAGGGAGGGCGTGTTATTTAACAATTCGTGGTCTAACCACCCCTATTATTTGGAAATTATCAAATCCATTCAGCAAGTTAAATCATAAGAAACTTTTGTGAATTGCACCCTTTTTAATCCTCTGCTCCTAAAGGGTTATATCTTCACCTTAAAGATGCATTTAAAATACATCTTATCAAATAACGATGAGGTAACGACCATGGCCTTCCGCGACCAACCTTTAGGCGAGCTGGCGCTCTCCATCCCACGCGCTTCCGCGCTGTTTCGTAAATACGATATGGATTACTGCTGCGGCGGTAAGCAGACCCTGGCGCGTGCCGCATCGCGTAAGGAACTGGATCTGGACCTCATCGAAGCTGAACTGGAAAAACTGGCCGAGCAGCCGCTGGAAAAAGACTGGCGCAGCGTGGCGCTGGCAGAGATCATCGACCACATCATCGTGCGTTTCCATGACCGCCACCGCGAACAGCTGCCGGAGCTGATCCTGCAGGCCACCAAGGTTGAGCGCGTCCATGCCGAAAAAGCCTCCGTTCCGCGCGGCCTGGCGAAAAACCTGACCCTGCTGCATGAAGAGCTCTCCAGCCACATGATGAAAGAGGAGCAGATCCTGTTCCCGATGATCAAACAGGGGATGGGTAGCCAGGCGATGGGGCCTATCAGCGTGATGGAAAGCGAACACGACGACGCCGGTGAACTGGTCGAAGTGATTAAGCACATCACCCATAACGTGACCCCGCCTGCGGATGCCTGCACCACCTGGCGCGCGATGTATAACGGGATTAACGAGATGATTGACGACCTGATGGAACACATTAGTCTTGAGAATAACGTGCTGTTCCCGCGGGCGCTTGCCGGGGAATAAAAAAGCCCGGTAGCGCTAACGCTTACCGGGCCTATAAACGGCAACCGAAGTTGCCGTTTTGCTTTTACCTTACACCTGCCATACGTTTCTTACCGATAAACAGCCAGCCCAGCCCCAGCGCGATAAACCACAGCGGCGTAACGATCAGCGCCTGACGGGTATCCTCTTCCAGCGTCAGCAGAACCAGTACGAACACGAAGAATGCCATGCAGACCCAGCACATCAGCTTGCCAAGCGGCATCTTGTAGATCGATTTTTCATGCAGGTGCGGACGCTGTTTGCGGTACACCAGGTACGAGCACAGGATGATGGTCCAGACGAACATGAACAGGATCGCAGAGACGGTGGTGATCATGGTGAACGCGCCAATCACGCTTGGGTTCACGTAGAGCATCACCACGCCGCCCAGCAGGCAGATACAGGAGAAGGTCAGCCCTTTCGCCGGTACCGCACGCTTAGAGAGCTTCGCGAACGCGCTCGGCGCTACGCCTTCCTGCGCCAGGCCAAACAGCATACGGCTGGTGGAGAACACGCCGCTGTTGGCCGAAGAGGCCGCTGACGTCAGCACCACGAAGTTAATCAGACTCGCCGCAGCCGGCAGGCCTACCAGCACAAACAGCTCAACGAACGGGCTCTTGGTAGGGACGACGGAGCTCCACGGCGTAACCGACATAATGACGATCAGCGCGAAGACGTAGAACATGATGATACGCACGGGAATGGAGTTAATTGCCCGTGGCAGCGACTTCTCAGGATCTTTGGTTTCTGCGGCAGTGGTGCCGACCAGCTCAATCCCCACGAAGGCAAAGACCGCAATCTGGAAGCCGGCGAAGAAGCCGCTCAGCCCTTTCGGGAACCAGCCGCCGTCATTCCACAGATGGGTAAACGAAGCCTGCACGCCGCTCGGAGAGGTGAAGTGCGTCATCACCATCACCAGGCCGACCACGATCAGGCCAACGATGGCGACAATTTTGATCATCGCGAACCAGAACTCCATTTCACCGAACATTTTCACGGTGGCGAGGTTAAGGCTCAGCAGCAGGACGATGACTGCCAGCGAGGCTACCCAGTCAGACAGCCCCGGGAACCAGAACTGCGCATAGGCCGTAATGGCGACCACGTCGGCCATGCCGGTAACAACCCAGCAGAACCAGTAGGTCCAGCCGGTAAAGTAACCCGCCCACGGCCCGAGCAGGTCGGAGGCAAAGTCGCTGAAGGATTTGTATTCGAGATTCGAGAGCAGCAGCTCTCCCATTGCACGCATCACGAAAAAGAGCATGAAGCCGATGATCATATAGACAAAAATGATCGACGGACCGGCAAGGCTAATGGTTTTACCTGACCCCATAAACAGCCCGGTGCCGATAGCACCGCCGATGGCGATAAGCTGAATATGACGGTTTGTGAGATTGCGCCGTAGCGACTGTTCAGACGGTGCCTCTTCGTCGGCAACGACTTTTACCTGATCTACCATGTGATGTTTTCCTGTTGTGACTACCTGTGTTGTTCAGGCTCTTCTGGCCCTTTATTACATCGAAAAGCGACGGCCCCGATTAAGGACTCATCGATATTAGGTAAGAATCGGCGGGATGAATACTATGATTTAAATATTATGTTAACAACATGTTGAAACTGAGTGTCATATCACTTAAGCAACGCAAAACAGCTCACAAAAATACACTTACTGTGACCTTTTGCAAGATAATCTGTTGATTGGCGCGTAACTATAGGTTTTTTAACTGATTTCCCCTCCCCTGTCGGGGAGAGGAAGAGGAAGGTCGCTTACAGGATTTCCAGCAGCTCAACTTCGAAGACCAAGGTGCTGAATGGCGGGATGGACGCGCCAGCGCCGCGCTCGCCGTAGGCCAGGTTCTGCGGGATAGTCAGTTCCCATTTAGAGCCAACCGGCATCAGGGTCAGGGCTTCGATCCAGCCTGGGATCACGCCATTTACCGGGAATTCTGCCGGTTCGCCGCGGGCAACGGAGCTGTCGAACACGGTACCGTCGATCAGTTTACCGGTGTAATGCACGCGAACGTGGTCGGTACGCGCCGGGATTGGGCCTTCACCCTGAGTCAGTACGCGGAACTGCAGGCCGGTTTCGGTGCTGTTCACGCCTTCACGCTCACGGTTCTCTTCGAGGAATTTCTCGCCTGCCGCAGCCATCTCTTCGAAACGAGCGCGACGCACGGAGTCAGCACGTTCGTGGATCTCACGCAGCGCGCGGTGAACCACATCTACCGGAACCGCCGGTTGTTTACCTTCCAGCGCATCGGCGATACCCGCCACCAGCGCTTCAGGTAACAGACCCTGCAGACCTGATTCGCTCAGCTGCTGTCCTACCTGCAAACCAATGCCGTAGCTTGCTTGCGCTTCGATTGTGTCAAAAGTCGGGGTGGTCATGGGATTTCCTTCCATCACATTTAAAGTAGCGGGCAGCATAACAGCCACCTTCCATCCGGTAAAACTTTGTCTTATGGAAAGATGACAAATTGCGACGAAACGGAAACAATAGAGACTATCTGGATTTTTCCCGAATGCGTGTCACGGAAGCCGGCTTTGTTACGCTCATCAGGCAGTTAGCAAACTATACTTCTCGGGACAGGAAAAAAGACGCGGAGCAGGAGGAGAGCCATGCCCGGGCCATTTGAACTAAAACCTACCCTGACGAAAATCTGGCATGCGCCGGATAACTTTCGCATCATGGACCCGCTGCCGCCCCTGCACCGCAGAGGCATTATTATTGGTGCGTTGATGGTGATTGTCGGATTTCTGCTGCCAGGCGGCGCGGACGACAGCGCGACGACGCCGGTTCGTCGCGATGCCGAACTGGATATTCGTTCGCAGACGCAGCCGCAGCCCGACGCACAGCCGATGCAGACGCAGCTGGTGGCCCCGTCTAACGATCCCGGCCAGATCGCCCCTGTTGAGCCGGAGCCGATTCAGGAGGATCAACCCCAGGAGCAGGCCGCCGCGCCTGTTCAGTCCCGGCAATCCCCTCCCGGTATTGAGCAGCAGTGGCGGACCTATCGGGTAGAGCCGGGTAAAACCCTGGCGCAGCTGTTCCGCGATCATAACCTGCCGCCGACCGATGTCTATGCCATGGCGCAGGTTGAAGGTGCTGGCAAGCCGCTGAGCAATCTGCAAAACGGCCAGATGGTGCAGATCCGCCAAAATGCGAGCGGTGTGGTAACCGGGCTGACCATTGACAGCGGAAACGGCCAGCAGGTGCTGTTTACCCGTCAGTCTGACGGCAGCTTTATCCGCGCTAAATAGCAGTTCGCCCGGTGGCGTAAGGCTTACCGGGCCTGCTTTCCACTCTCTTTATTGACCCACCAGATCCCTGAGCAGACCAGCACCAGCGCCACGGCATATTTGATCTCGAGGATATTCTCACCGAGGAAAATGGCCGAGAGTACGGTTCCGGCGACCGGCACTAAAAAGTTGAACGGGGCGATCATGCTTACGCGGTTGTGTTTCAGCAGCAAACTCCACAGGGCAAACGCAACCGAGGAGAGCAGGGTCAGATAGCCGAGGATAGCCGCCGCCTTGAAGCTGGGGACGGCCAGCGTTCCGCCGGTGATGTAACCGCCCACCACCAGCATCACCCCGCCAATCGCCAGCTGCCAGCCGGTCATCACCATCGGGTCGACCGTCTGAGAGATGCGTTTACCGTAGAGCGTGGCGGCAGAGAGGATAAACGCCGCCAGCACCACAAAACCGTCCCCGTTCCAGACAAAGTGGAAGTCCTGCAAGCCGCTGTTAAAGTTCACGATCATCACCCCGGCAAAACCGAGGATACACCCAAGTGCCTTGTTGTAGCTGATCCTGTCGTTCTGATAGATGAAGTGCGCCAGCATAACGCTGAAGAAGGTGGCGGTCGCGTTCATGATCGAGCCTTTAGCACCTGTGGTATAGGCGAGGCCGATATAAAAGAAGGTGTACTGAATAGCGGTCTGCGTCAGGCCAAGGACCGTCAGCTGTCCGAACTGTCGCGGGCTAAGCCGGCCAATCGGCTTGCGCTGAGCCAGAGCAAGCAGCAGCAACAGCAGGCCTGCAAAAACAAAGCGATAACCGGCAAAGACCACTTTTGACGGAATGTCGTTGGCGGCGATCTGAAAGAGTTCGTAGCCACTCTTAATCGCGGGATAGGAGCTACCCCATAACAGACAGCACAGGGTCGCGCTGGCGAAGACAATGTTTTTACGAGAGAAAAGCGGTGCAGGCAGAGCGGTGTCCATGACAAATCCCAAAGATAAAATGTCGTTTCATTTTATTATCAGGGAATGCGCAAGGAATAGCCACCATACAAGTCACAAAGAAAGGGGCTGGTCGCGTTAAAAAGCAAAACGCCGGCACAAGGCCGGCGCTTCGACGTGGTGAAGAGTAATTACTTACTCAGCAACAACGTTAACAACCAGTTTCGCGAATACTTCGCTGTGAACCTGGAAGTCCACTTCGTGCTCACCGGTGGTACGCAGAACGCCGTTCGGCATACGAACTTCGCTCTTAGCCACTTTAACGCCAGCTGCAGTTACTGCATCAGCGATATCGCGGGTACCGATGGAACCGAACAGTTTACCTTCGTCGCCTGATTTAGACGCGATAGTAACGGTGCCCAGTGCGTTGATTTCTTCAGCGCGAGCGTTAGCAGCCGCCAGAACGTCAGCCAGTTTGGCTTCCAGTTCAGCACGACGTGCTTCGAAAAACTCTACGTTTTTCTTGGTAGCAGGAACAGCTTTACCCTGTGGAACCAGGAAGTTACGAGCGTAGCCCGCTTTAACGTTTACCTGATCACCCAGGCTGCCCAGGTTTGCTACTTTATCAAGCAGAATAACTTGCATTACCTTATCCTCTTAAAGTCGTATTAATGGACCGTGCCCGATTACTGATGACGATCAGTGTACGGCAGCAGGGACAGGTAGCGAGCGCGTTTGATAGCGCGAGCCAGCTGACGCTGGTATTTTGCACGAGTACCGGTGATACGGCTTGGGACAATCTTACCGCTTTCGGTGATGTAGTTTTTCAGCGTTGCGATATCTTTATAGTCGATCTCTTGAACGCCTTCCGCGGTGAAACGGCAGAACTTGCGACGACGGAAATAACGTGCCATTTGGCTAGTCTCCAGAATCTATCAAATCAATCTGCTCGGCATGCAGAACTAGTTTGCTCAGGCCGTTCTTTGCCTTGTGGCAAGAGATGAACCCCTGAACCGTTACTGCACTACCGACCGTTATACTGTGAGTAATGGCCTGGTTTTCGTGTCCGCTAATAATAACGGGCATTTGGCACCACGCCTGCCGGTGAAACCCGGCTTCCTCCTGCACTGAACGATGCTCAAGCACGAACTGGCAGTGAGGAATTCCTGATGGGCTGACCTTGCGAAGTGGGGTCCTGCACACGGTACCGGACAACACCAGACGGTTGGTCATCAGAAATTACTCTTCAGAATCCCCAGCATCAGAATCATCTGCGGTTTCGTTTGCGAAATCATCGCGACGCTCACGGCGCTCGTCTTTCGCTTTAACCATCGGAGATGCTTCGGTCACTGCGTTTTTGGTACGCATAACCATGCTGCGGATAACGGCATCGTTGAAGCGGAAGTTAGTTTCCAGCTCATCGATCGCTTCCTGCGGCGCTTCAACGTTCAGCAGAACGTAGTGAGCTTTGTGCAGTTTGTTGATCGGATAAGCCAGCTGACGGCGGCCCCAGTCTTCCAGACGGTGGATCGTGCCTTCTGCTGCAGTGATTGCACCAGTGTAGCGCTCGATCATACCCGGAACCTGTTCGCTCTGGTCAGGATGGACCATAAAAACGATTTCGTAATGACGCATCGAATTGCTCCTTACGGATTATTCAGCCTCCTGTCTGGGTCAGCCGAGGCCCGGGGAGGCAAGGAACGTGTTAAAGGTCGGCTGAAAAATTGACGCGTCATAATACTTGCGCCCCCCAGGAAACTCAAGCTGATTGCGCAAATAATTCGCACAAAGCGCAAAGCGGGTCTAAGTGGGTGATTTACCATTGCTCACGGACGATCGCGGCGTTTTTTTGAACAACAGCATCAGAAATGGTCGCCATAGCCTGTGAGATTCATGCTTACACTTTAATCAGACCCTGTCTCAGGACAAAAGACAGCCGTGAATATCGTCGCACCGTAGTTTGTCGTGGAGCGCATATCATGAAAAAGATCACCATTGCCCTTCTGGCTGCGCTTTTGCTGAGTGCAAACGCGACTGCAGCCATTCAGGTTGACGGCCGACAGGCCAGAAATATGGATGATGTGCAAAGCCTGGGCGTCATTTATATCAACCATAACTTCGCCACGGAAAGTGAAGCGACTGAAGCAATTAATGCAGAAGCCGATGCGCGGGATGCCCGCTACTATCACGTCATGCTCACCCGTGAACCGGGCAGCAACGGCAATATGCACGTCAGCGCAGATATCTATCGGTAACGCTTTGACGCTAGCACCAGGAAAGCCAACAACGAAAAAATTGTCATAGTCTGATTAGCCCCCTGCCCGGGGGCTTTTTTTCTTCTTTTACTTCTCTTACTTCTGGCCGTAATAGGCATTGGCACCATGCTTGCGCATAAAATGTTTGTTCATCAGATAGCTGTCGACGGGCTTCAGGTGCGGATTAATGCCGCGAGCTATCCACGCCATTTTCGCAACCTCTTCCATGACTACGGCATTATGCACGGCATCGTGAGCATCGCTTCCCCAGGCAAAGGGGCCATGCTGATACACCACAATGCCCGGTCTGTGCAGCGGTTCACCCTCTCCCAGCGTTTCAATGATCACCTTGCCGGTGTTGAGCTCGTACTCGCCCTGCACTTCTGCTTCGGTTAGGGCCCGGGTACAGGGGATATCGCCAAAGAAGTAGTCGGCATGGGTAGTGCCGAGCGCCGGGATCGCCAGCCCTGCCTGCGCCCAGGCGGTCGCATGGGTCGAGTGGGTATGCACCACCCCGCCAAGAGAGGGGTAACGCCGGTACAGCGCCAGATGGGTCGCGGTATCAGACGAAGGGCGCCATTGCCCTTCCACCACGTTGCCGCTGAGGTCCACCACCACCATGTCATCGACGCGCATGGTCTCGTAGGCGACCCCGCTGGGTTTGATCGCCACCAGCCCACGCTCCCGATCGATGGCGCTGACGTTTCCCCAGGTGAAAGTGACCAGACCGTAGTGCGGCAAATCCATGTTTGCCTCAAATACCTGCTGTTTAAGCTGCTTCATGCTGATCCTCTCCGAGCCCGGCTCGCGCCATCCGCTCACGCACCCAGTCGCGCGCCAGCGCCACTTCGCGAACCGGATCGGCTGAGGTTTCGCTCCACATTTCGATCAGATAAGGCCCGCAGTAGCCGCTCTGTTTTAGCGTCTGGAAGCAGCGTTCAAAATCGACTATCCCGCTGCCGAAAGGCACGTTTTTGAAGACGCCGGGGCGGGTGTCTTTCACATGGACCGCCACGATATGGCCGATGCCTGCCTGCAGTTCCATCTGCACGTCGTTATCCCACGCCGAGAGATTGCCGATATCGGGATAGAGCTGGAACCACGGATTATTCAGGTAGTGGGCATAGCCCAGCGCCTTGCTGATGGAGTTCATCAGCGGGTAATCCATGATCTCCATCGCCAGCGTCACCTGCGCACGGCTGGCCATTTCCACGCTCTCTTTCAGCCCATCCCGGAAACGACGGCGCGTTTCGTCATTGGCTTCCTGATAGTAGACGTCATAACCGGCCAGCTGGATAACGCGGATCCCCACGTCCTGGGCGAAGCGAATCGCTTTACGCATGATCTCAAGGCCCTGTGTCCGCACGGCGTCATCTTCACTGCCGAGCGGGAAGCGACGGTGGGCGCTCAGGCACATTGATGGCACGCGCACGCCGGTTTCGGCGACGGCGTTCACCAGCGCCAGACGCTGTTCGCGGCTCCAGTCGAGACGGGAGAGGCGCTCGTCCGTCTCATCCACCGACATCTCGACGAAATCGAACCCCAGCGACTGCGCCAGTTTCAGTCGTTCGAGCCAGCACTCCCCCGAGGGGAGCGCCTTTTCATAGATGCCAAGCGGCACCTGTTTGCTTAACATAGCCGCTCCTTATCCCCACAGTTGGGCGATGGAACGTTTGAACTGGCGTGCCGCTTCCACCGGCGAGGCGGCATCGCGGATGCTGCGACCGGCGATAAAGACGTGAATCGGGATCCCCGCGAACAGCGGCAGATCTTCCAGCGCCAGCCCGCCGGTAACCGTCACCTTAAAGCCCATCTCCGCCAGACGCTTAACGGCGCTAATATCCGCTTCGCCCCAGGCAACGCCCGCGGCCTGCGCATCGCGGCTGCGGTGATAGACCACCTGCTGAATGCCTGCGGCGCGCCACTCTTCGGCCTGCTCCCAGGTCCAGAAGCCGGTAAGTTCGATCTGCACGTCACCGTTAAACTCTTTTGCCACTTCCAGCGCGCCTTTGGCGGTGTTGATATCCGCGCAACAGATCACCGTGACCCAGTCGGCGTTGGCTTCGAAGCACATCCGCGACAGGATTTTGCCCGCATCGGCAATTTTGGCGTCGGCCAGCACAATTTTATGCGGGTAGAGGGCTTTCAGGTCGCGGACGGCGCGAACCCCCTCGCCGACACACAGGATGGTGCCTACTTCGATGATGTCTACTTCTTCGGCGATAAGACGCGTGGTTTCGTAAGCGTGGTTCAGGGTCTGGTTATCCAGGGCAACCTGTAACATAGGTAATGACATTTTCAAATCCCTCTTAAACTGCCGCCGCTGTGGCGTTGTCGATTAAATCCAGCACTTCCTGCGCGGTGCGGCAGGCGCGTAAACGGTCAAAATTGGCTTCATCTTCAAACAGATTGACGATCTGCATAATGCCCACTTCCTGATGGGTGTTGGCATCCACGGCGGCCATGGTGATCAGGATGTCCACCGGGTCGTTATCTTCATGGTTAAACACCAGCGGCGTTTTCAGGGTGACCAAGGCGAAACCGGTTTTTTTGACGCCCTCTTCCGGACGGCCATGCGGCATGGCCAGCCCCGGGGCAATCACAAAGTACGGCCCGAACTGCTCGACGCCATCAAGAATGGCCTGGTAATAACGCGGCTCTACAACGTCAGCCTTAACCAGCAGATCGACGCTCAGCTTTACCGCCTCCTGCCAGGTACTGGCCTCGGCCTGTAAAAGGATGGAGTTATTCTCTGCCAGCGAATCACGTAGTTTCATAAAGCCTCTTTACTTCACGTCTTGCGGGAAATGCGCTTTGATCACTTCCAGCAGTTTTGGGCCAAAGTCCGCAGGCGACAGCATGTTGCGCACGCCCACCACGTATTTATTGCCAGTCACGTTAATCTCACCGGCGATGTGGGTTGAGGCGATGATGATGTCCGCGCCGTTCAGTTCACTTTTGTATTCACCCACCGCGCAGCTGTTCACCGTGTGGTCAATTTTTGACTGGGTTAAAAACTGGTCCACTTTCATCTTCATGATCATGGAGCTCCCTTGCCCATTGCCACACACGGCCAGGATACGTACGGTCATAATCAAAACTCCTTAGTGAGCAGAAACTTCTGCTGTTTGTTGTTCCGCATCTTCTTCAGCGCGCAGCGAACGGCCAGCGAAGAACATATAAGCCAGTGCAATCAGAATGATGACGCCCATAAAGATCAGGCCGACAGAGGCGAAGCCCTGCATCATCGGCGGCGCCAGAATCGACCAGTCCGCCATCCCCATCCAGGCGCTCATACCGGTGAGCTTGACCGCCCACACGCAGCCGAAGATTTCAATCATGCCCATCACCAGGCAGATCTTGAGCGCCGCGCGCCAGCCGCCGAAGTGGTTAGCAAACACGCCGATGGTGGCGTTAGAGAAGAACATCGGGATAAAGCCAGGAATAATCAGGATGGACGAGCCGCAGCCCACCAGGATGCCAACCGCAATCAGTTGGCCGATGGTGCCCCACATAAAGCCCCACACCACCGCGTTCGGCGCGAAGCTATAAATCGCCGCACAGTCAATCGCTAACACCGCGCCGGGAATCAGACGCTGAGAGATACCGTTGAAGGCCTCAGACAGCTCGGCGACGAACATGCGGACGCCCTGGGTGATGATGAAAATCGCTACGGCGAAGGAGAAGCCGGTTTGCAGGATGTAGATGGTCCAGTGGGTTTTACCCGCCATGGCCTGCACAACGTCAATGCCGAAGGAGAGCAGGATGGCGCCAAAGAAGATGGTCATCACAATCGCCGTAGAGACGATGTTGTCGTGGAAGATATTCAGCCATCCGGGCAGCTTCAGATCCTCAACGCTCTCCTCTTTTTTACCCAGATACGGGGCAACCTTATAGGCAATCCATGAGGCAAACTGCTGCTGGTGGCCGATGGAGAAACCGCAGCCGTCGGTCACTTCCTGTGTGGGTTTGTACATCATATTGGAGGTGATCCCCCAATAGAGTGAGACCAGCACTGCCGTACAGATAATGGTGGTCCACATCGAATAGCCGAAAATATAGAGGGAAACCGCAATCAACCCGGCCTGCTGGAACATGATGTGGCCGGTCAGCATGATGGTGCGGATGCCGGTGATCCGACGCAGCAGAACGTAAATGATGTTCAGCGCCAGGGCGAGCAGGACGGCGTATCCCACCCAGCTATAGGCATCGCCCATGCGTTCGATGGTGGCCATCATTGAGGCGTAGGTGTCTGAAATCGCGCCGTTGATGCCATAAACTTCCGACATTTTGGCGACAACGGGCTTAAAGGTGCTTGTTAAAATGCCTGAACCTGCCTGAAGCAGCATAAAACCGATGATGGTTTTGATGGTGCCTTTGATTATCACGCTCACGCTTTTACGCAGCAGGATATAACCCAGGCAGGTCACGATACCCAGCAGCAGCGGGGCATTGGTCATTACCTGATTAAAAAAGACGGTAAAGACGCTGTAGAGGATCTCCATAACACTCTCCGGTAAAGGCAGTACGATGCGTAATGCTCGTACAACAGCCCCCACTCTATTAATCACAAATAATCACCACAAGATTGATTTTGATTATTTGTGACGCATCACGCAAATTATTTCCCCTTAAAGATTAATGCCTTTATATGCATTCACATCCACTCTATAAATTCATTCTAAATCAATAAATTATATAAATATAAGTAACAAAATCACATTCAGGAATTTTCAGGGTAGTCGCCTGAGTTTGCCGCAAACCTCGCAAAACGGCATTGCATTGCTGATTCATCGGTGACAATATAAATCAAACTACATCACCAAATGATTACTTTTGATAGATAGGGAGTCTGACAATGAGTAAAGTGAATACCATTACCCGCGAATCATGGATCCTGAGCACTTTCCCGGAATGGGGTAGCTGGCTGAATGAAGAGATCGAACAGGAGCAGGTCGCGCCGGGCACATTCGCGATGTGGTGGCTGGGCTGTACCGGCATCTGGCTGAAGTCTCAGGGCGGCGCCAATGTCTGCGTTGATTTCTGGTGCGGCACCGGCAAACAGAGCCATGGCAACCCGCTGATGAAAAAAGGCCATCAGATGCAGCGTATGGCAGGTGTCGAGAAACTGCAGCCGAACCTTCGCACCACGCCGTTTGTCCTCGATCCTTTTGCGATTCGTCAGATCGACGCCGTTCTTTCGACCCACGATCATAACGATCATATCGACGTCAACGTTGCGGCAGCGGTAATGCAGAACTGTCCGCAAGACGTGCCCTTTATCGGGCCACAAACCTGTGTCGATTTATGGATCGGCTGGGGCGTGCCAAAAGAGCGCTGCATCGTCATGAAACCGGGCGACGTGGTAAAAATCAAAGACATCGAAATTCATGCCCTTGACGCGTTTGACCGCACCGCACTGATTACCCTGCCGGCCGAACGGAAGGCAGCCGGCGTGTTACCGGACGGGATGGACGAGCGCGCGGTGAACTATCTTTTCAAAACCCCGGGCGGCACGCTGTACCACAGCGGTGACTCACACTACTCCAACTACTACGCCAAACACGGTAATGAGCACCATATCGACGTGGCGCTGGGCTCTTACGGCGAGAACCCACGCGGCATCACCGACAAGATGACCAGCGCCGACATTCTGCGCATGGCGGAAGCGCTGAACACCCAGGTGGTGATCCCGTTCCATCACGATATCTGGTCAAACTTCCAGGCCGATCCGCAGGAGATCCGCGTGCTGTGGGAGATGAAAAAAGACCGGCTGAAGTATGGCTTTAAGCCGTTTATCTGGCAGGTGGGCGGCAAATTTACCTGGCCGCTGGATAAAGACAATTTTGAGTATCACTACCCGCGCGGCTTTGATGATTGCTTCACCATTGAGCCCGACCTGCCGTTCAAATCATTCCTGTAATCTTTCAGGCGATCGCCAGGCGCCTTGCCTGGCGATAGAACATTTTGCTTAGTATTTTCAGGCTATTTCAAATATCATCTTTTAACATCAATTTATTTCGGAATAGCTCATGACGGAAGCACAGCGGCATCAAATTTTACTGGATCTCCTGGCGCAAACCGGGTTTGTCACCGTTGAGCAGGTGATTGCCCGGCTGGGCGTTTCTCCCGCCACCGCACGCCGGGATATCAACAAACTTGATGAAAGCGGCAAGCTGAAAAAGGTGCGCAACGGCGCCGAAGGGATCAGCCAGCAGCGCCCACGCTGGTCGCCGATGAATATTCATCAGGCGCAGAACCACGACGAGAAAGTGCGTATCGCCAGAGCCGCCTCCCAGCTGGTCAATCCCGGCGAAAGCGTGGTGATTAACTGCGGTTCCACCGCTTTCCTGCTGGGCCGTGAAATGTGCGGCAAACCGGTGCAGATCATCACTAACTACCTGCCGCTGGCCAACTACCTGATCGATCAGGAGCATGAAAGCGTGGTGATCATGGGCGGCCAGTACAATAAGAGCCAGTCCATCACCTTAAGTCCGCAGGACAGCGAGAACACGCTCTATGCCGGGCACTGGATGTTTACCAGCGGCAAAGGGCTCACCGCCGAAGGGCTGTATAAAACCGATATGCTGACGGCGATGGCGGAGCAGAACATGCTGAACGTGGTCGGCAAGCTGGTGGTGCTGGTGGACAGCAGCAAGGTCGGCGAGCGTGCGGGCATGCTGTTCAGCCGTGCCGAGCAGATAGACATGGTGATCACCGGCAAAAATGCCAACCCGCAGATCCTCCAGAAACTGGAAGATCAGGGCGTGACGATCCTGCGCGTTTAAAGGTGCTGGCGGAAAAACGCCACCGTGGCATCGAGCGCGGTCGGGGTAATGCGGTGTTTCACCCCCGCCTCCCACAGACAGGTCAGATTTTTATCCAGCCCTTCCTGCCGTAATGCCTGCTGCAGACGGAATGTTTCTCCGGCAGGCACTACATCATCTTCCTCACCATGCCACAGCAGCAGCGGGCGGTCAGCCAGACGCGGTAGCGCGGTTGTCACTTCCCAGTCGGCAAGCGGAGAGACCATCGCCGCGAATGCCTCAGGCTGCAGCGGCGGAAACAGCGTCCGGGCCAGCGACGTAAAGTAGCCAGAGCCCATCAGGCTTGCCACACACTTCACCTCAGGGTGGCGCGTCATAATCCCCAGCGCGGTCATGCCGCCCATCGAGGCCCCGGCCACCGCAAGGCGTTCATCGGCCACCAGCCCGGCCTGATACAGGGCATCCCGCAGCGCGGCAAACTCGGTGAGGCTGCCATGCAGGATCGGCCAGAACTGCCCCAGACGGGCCTGCTCATCACCCGTAAAGCGCGCGCCGTGGTCGGGCGCATCCGGCATCACCACTCTGAAACCTGCCTGTGCCAGCGCCACCGCAAAATAGCTGTAGACCAGCTTTGAGGAGGTAAAACCATGATAAAAAATAACAACCGGCAACGGTTCAGACCGTTTTCCCGCCGGAACGGCATGTACAATCTCATGGTCGCCAAGCTGCCGGACTTCAATTTCAATCATCAGTGGGCCTCATACTTTAGGGTGAATCATAATGTTGAGAACTGGCTTACGTTTTCACACAATTTTCATTCGAAATTTACGTCTCAGATAACAATTTGGGAACATTCCCCCAATGTCAAATCAACAGAGATCTACACTATGGCTATCAGGAAACGAGATATGGTTATGCGAAGGGTTGCTGCTTTAACGCTGATGCTGCTGTTAGCCGGATGTAGCGTGCTGGAAGGTACGCCACAGCCCGCACCACCGGTCGCCGATCACCCCCAGGAAATTCGTCGTAATCAGACGGAAGGATTACAGCGAATGGGTACCGTGACCGCACTTGAGCGCGGCTCTCCCGACGATGTGGAAGATGCCATTAAAGCAAAAGCTGTCGCCGCGAATGCAGATTATTACGTCATTACCCTTATCGATGAAACTATCGTAACAGGGCAATGGTATTCGCAGGCCATTTTATACCGTAAATAACGCGCGGTATTTAAACGACATTTACACTGCTTTGCGTCCATAGACGTTTTCCTGTCCACAATAAACTCCATGCCTGTGACAATGGAAGTGAGTTTATTAGCGAAGGATTGCCCGGCGGATTCCGGGGATACGTAAAATGGAGCTAACGATGAAACGATCTCTTGCTTTGACCTCACTGCTGCTCTCAGCGGGTCTGCTGAGTACGGCTGCACAGTCAGCTGAATTTGCCAGCGCGGATTGTGTGACAGGTTTAAATGAAATTGGATTGATCTCCGTGAGTGATATCTCAGGGAGCCCGCAGGACGTAGAGCGCATGATTGCGCTAAAAGCTGATGAGCAGGGTGCCTCCTGGTATCGCATCATTAAAATGCAGGAAGAGAGCCATGTCGATCGCTGGCGGGCACAGGCCATTATCTATGCCTGAAAAGCGCCAATAAAAAGCCACTAAAAAAGAGTGGCTTTTTAATATTTACAATTTTATTATCCTTGCCGTTACTGCCCAGAGACATCTTTGTAACATTTTGTTACATAAACCAAATAAATGTTATCCCCGCTCTGCCGTTGAAAAGCGATACCTTTTTAACAATGAGCAATTTATGATCAATTTTTTTCGCCGTGCAGGTCTGGGCACTAAGCTGTCGCTGCTTACCGGCTTGAGCGTTGCCACGCTCTTTCTGCTTTTCACTTTTCTCCTGAGCTACAACACCAGTCAAAAACTCGAATCGCTGGCCATTGAAGACCTGCATAATCAATCCACCGGCGTGGTGGATATGGTGCAGATGTTCAATACCAGCCTCACCGAAGAGGTGGAGAGCTATACCCGCCTGTTCACCACCTTCTTGCCGCAGCCGCTGAACCTTGATGCCAGCCAGACCCGCGCGATTAACGGTCAGAACGTTCCTCTGCTGAAGGGCGGCGATACGGAACTCCACGAGAACAACGCCACGCCGGATGATTTTCTGAGTCGCACCGGGGCCATCTCGACGCTGTTTGTTCGCAGCGGCGACGATTTTGTCCGCGTGGCGACCTCGCTGCGTAAAGAGAACGGCGACCGGGCTATCGGCACCGTTCTCGATCGTGCCAGCCCGGCCTGGGCGGTGGTCAACACAGGCGAGGTCTATCGCGGCCTCGCCCTGCTGTTCGGCAAACGCTATATCACCCAGTATCAGCCGGTAAAAGACGCGGGCGGGCAAGTGATCGCCATTATATTCGTCGGGGTCGACATCACCCACTCATGGAACGTCATGCGCGAGAAGATCCTCAGCCGCCGTCTGGGCGAAAGCGGTCACTTTTTTGTGCTGGACCGCAGCAATGGCAAAAATCACGGCCAGTATCTGTTTCATAGCGCCGAAGAGGGGCAACTGCCGAAGTGGGATAACGCCGTTCAGCAACAGCTGCTGGGGGATCGCTCCGGTACCCTGGAGCGCAAGAGCGCTGATGGCCGCACCCTGATTATGGCCTGGACGCCGCTGCCGGGCTGGAACTGGACGATAGTGGGAGAAGTGGATAAAAGCGTACTGCTGGCCGACGTGACCCGCCTGCGCGATCGCTTCCTGCTGGCAGGTGTGGCGCTGTCGGTGCTCTTTGCCATGCTGTTCGTGTTTATTATCCGCCGCTGGCTGTCACGCCCGCTGCGCGATGTCATTGGTCTGGCGGAACAGTATGCCGCAGGCGATCTGCGCGCCACCCTGCCTGCCACCCGTCAGGATGAGGTGGGCCAGCTGATCAACGCCATCAACGGCATTGGCGGCGGCCTGCAAAAAATCGTGCTGCAGGTGCGGGAAGCCGCGGGGGATATTCATCTGGGAACCAACGCCCTGGCGGTGGATACCGGCGAGATCTCCGAGCAGATCAACAAGCAGGCCAGCAGCGTGGAGGAGACTTCTGCCAGTATGGAGCAGCTGGCGGCCACCGTGCAGCAGAACGCGGCCAATATGGAGCAGACCCAGCAGTTAGTAGGCGAAACCTCACGGGCGGTGCATCAGGGCGGGGAGACCGTCAGCAATGCTGTCTCCACCATGGATGATATTCGCGAGGCATCGAAACGTATCGAAGCCATCACGCGGGTGATTGAGAGCATTGCCTTCCAGACCAATATTCTGGCGCTGAACGCCGCCGTAGAAGCGGCCCGGGCAGGTGAGCACGGTAAAGGCTTCGCCGTGGTCGCCCAGGAAGTTCGCGCCCTGGCGGCACGCAGCGCCAACGCGGTGAAGGAGATTGAACAGCTGATTGGCGATACGCTCAGTAAGGTAAGCGAGGGCCACGCCCTGTCGGAGCAGACCCGCCAGGCGATGGAGAGCATCATCGAGCACATCGACAACATCAACCAGCTGGTCACGGAGATTAACCACGCCTCCCGCGAGCAGTCGGCAGGTATCGGCCAGGTGAATCTGGCGATGACGCACATCGGCGAAGCGTCGCACATCAACGCCGATCGCGTCTCGCGCAGCGAACAGACGGCGCAAACCCTGCGGGAGAAGGGTTCGCACCTCACCAACCTGGTCAGTCTGTTCCGCCTGTAACACTCAGGCCACGCCGCCCGTGGCGCGCAGCAGCAGGTCGTCCTGTACCTGCTCGCTGAGCAGGGATCTGCCCCGGGCGTCGAGCATTTCTCGGCACCAGGCCTGTGCCAGCGGTGGGGAAGCATGGCGCAGCATCTGCGCACCCGCGCCCAGCAGGTAAATCTGCCGGGCGATCTCCCTGCCCTGCGCCTCCTGCGGTTTGCGCAGTTTCTGCTGGAGCTGCCGCCAGCTGCGATCGAAATGGCGATCCTGGCCTTTGACCTCGGCAAAATCCGCCGCGAGCAGATCGAGCACGCCTGGCTGCTTCGCCAGCACCCGCAGCACGTCCAGTCCCATAATATTGCCCGAGCCTTCCCAGATGCTGTTGACCGGCATCTCGCGGTACAGGCGCGGCAGCTCGCTCTCTTCGCAATAGCCGATCCCCCCCAGCACCTCCATCGCTTCCGCAACGAACGGGATGCCCGCTTTACAGATCGCCAGCTTCGCGGCCGGGGTAAACAGCCGCGCCCACAGCGCCTCGTGCTCGTTATCCCGGCGATCCCAGGCCCGCGCCAGGCGGAACAGAAACGCCGTCTGGCCTTCCAGTTGTAGCGCCATGCGGCTTAACACGTCGCGCATCAGCGGCTGATCGATCAGGTTTTTACCAAAGGTCTGTCGCTGGTGGGCGTGGTACAGCGCCACCGAGAAGGCCCGGCGCATCAGGCCGTGGCTGCCGAGGGCGCAGTCGAAACGGGTGAGGCCGCCCATCTTCAGGATCTGGCGCACCCCTTCCCCCTCTTCCCCCAGCAGCCAGCCGGTGGCGTCGAGAAACTCGGCTTCGCTGCTGGCGTTCGAGCGGTTCCCCAGCTTGTCTTTCAGACGCTCCAGATGCACGGCATTGCGCAGGCCGTCGGGCAGAAAACGGGGAACGAAGAAGCACGACAGGCCGCCTTTGGCCTGGGCCAGCACCAGGTGCGCATCGCTTTGCGGCACCGAGAAAAACCACTTATGCCCCACCAGCCGGTAGCTACCGTCGCTGCAGCGCTCTGCCCGGGTGGTGTTGCTCAGGACATCCGACCCGCCCTGCTTCTCCGTCATCCCCATCCCGATTAACAGGCCGCGCTTCTGGTTGCCCGGCGCGAGATGCGAGTCGTAGCGGTCGCTCAGCAACGGCGTCAGCCAGTCGTGAAACGCCCGCGGTAGGGCCTGCTGCAACAGCGGCGTGGCGGCATGGGTCATGGTGATCGGGCAGAGCGTGCCGGCTTCCACCTGGGCATGCAGAATAAAACGTGCCGCCCGGGCCACGAAGGCCCCTTTTCGCGCCTCCTCTTCCCACGCCAGGTTATGTACCCGGTTGGCGCAGAGCCCCTGCATCAGCAGGTGCCAGGCGGGGTGAAAGCGCACATCGTCCAGCCGGGTTCCGCTGGCATCATAGCGCAGCAGTTCGGGCGGATTGACGTTAGCCAGGCGGCCAAGCTCCAGAGATTCTGCCGTCCCCAGCTGTTGGCCGATGCTGGCGAGCAGGTCAGCGTCCCAGTCGGCACCTTCACGATTGACCGCTTCACACAGGGCACGATCGGAAAGAAAAAGGTTGCTGTTGGTGAGTGGCGCAGGCTGATTAAAAACAGTGTGTGTCTGCCAGTGCATAGTGTATCCCTCCATCTGTGGCAACGGAGTAAGTATGGACAGACCGGGCCACATTACCGCCACTCTCAAGCGTGAACATGGTCACACAATGAGCGAATAATAAATTTCTTATGGGATATTATGGTGAATAATTTATTCTCGACTCATGGAGAGAATAACAATGCACAACACACAACGGGCGCCGGATGCCCACAAACGCGCTTTGATTGCTGGCTCCATCGGCAACTTCATAGAATGGTACGAATTTGCGGTGTACGGTTTTCTGGCCACCGTGATTGCGAAAAACTTCTTTCAGCTCAGCGGTGAAGCGGGGCTGACCAGCCTGATCCTCACCTACGCTTCGTTCGCCATCGCCTTTTTCTTCCGCCCGCTGGGTGCCATCGTATTTGGCCGGATTGGCGATCGTATAGGACGCAAGCCCACGCTGATTATCGTGCTGGTGATGATGACGCTGGCAACGGCGGCAATCGGCCTCGTGCCGGTGTATGCCAGCATCGGCATTGCCGCACCGCTGATAATCACCGGCCTGCGGATCCTGCAGGGGCTTTTCGCTGGCGGCGAATACGGCGGGGCGGTGTCGCTGATGACCGAGTTCGCCCCGCGCGGTAAACGCGGGCTGTATGGTGCCTGGCAGTCCTTTACCGTTGCGCTGGGCCTGCTCGCCGGAGCGGGCATCGTGGCGCTGCTCTCTGCGCTGCTGACGCCAGAAGCTCTGCACGACTGGGGCTGGCGCATTCCGTTCTTTATCGCCCTGCCGCTGGGGGCGGTGGCCCTGTGGCTGCGGGTGAGCATGGAAGAGACGCCGAGCTTCGTGAAGCAGCAAACCAAACCGGTGGCCGTAAAGGCGCGCACCCGCGACACGCTGAAGGCCATTGTCATGGGCATCGGCCGGGTGATGGTGTGGTCCGCCGCGGGCTATACCTATCTGGTGATCATGCCCGCCTATCTGCAATCAGCCCTGCATACCGGTTTTAACCAGGCGCTGCTGATTGCGGTGATCTCGAATATCGGCTTTGCGCTGACCATTATCCCGTCGGGCATGCTCAGCGACCGCATCGGACGCCGGACGGTGATGGTGATTGCCGCCGCGCTGCTGCTGATCCTCGCCCTGCCGCTGCTGAAAATTCTGCAGGCGGAGTCCAGCACGCTGGCGGTGAAAGCGATAGTGGTGCTCATTGCCGGTGGTCTGGTGGGGATGCTGGCAGGACCAGGACCGGCCATGCTGTCAGAGATGTTCCCGACGCGGGTGCGCTATACCGGGCTGGGGCTGGCCTATTCCCTGTCGAACGCTATTTTCTCGGGCTGTGCGGGGTTAATCATTACCGGGCTGATTAAAGAGACGGGGAACCTGGATATTCCGGCGTATTACGTAATGGCGACGGCGGTGGTAAGTATTTTTGCGCTGATGACGCTGAAGAAGGATGACCATTTGCGGTCGCTGGAGGAGTGACAGTGCCGGGTGGCGCTGCGCTTACCCGGCCTATGGGACCGTGCATATTGTTGTGCCAGGTCTATGTTTTGTAGGCCGGGTAAGGCGTAGCCGCCACCCGGCAAAACCACAAAGCCTTACCCGCGCTGGCGCACCGCTTCAAACAGGCAGATGCCGGTTGCTACGGAGACGTTCAGGGACGAGACGCTGCCCGCCATCGGAATGCTGATCAGCTCGTCGCAGTGCTCGCGCGTCAGGCGGCGCATGCCTTCCCCTTCAGCACCCATCACCAGCGCCAGACGGCCGGTCATTTTGCTCTGGAACAGGGTATGGTCCGCTTCACCCGCGGTGCCGACAATCCAGATGTTCTCTTCCTGCAGCTGACGCATGGTGCGCGCCAGGTTGGTCACGCGGATCAGCGGCACGTTCTCCGCCGCGCCGCAGGCCACTTTCTTGGCCGTCGCGTTGAGCTGCGCGGAGCGGTCTTTCGGCACGATCACCGCATGGACGCCCGCCGCATCGGCGCTACGCAGGCAGGCACCGAGGTTGTGCGGATCGGTCACGCCGTCGAGGATCAGGAAGAACGGGTTATCCAGCGCGGCAATGAGATCCGGCAGATCGTTCTCCTGATACTGGCGGCCCGGCTTCACGCGGGCGATGATCCCCTGGTGTACCGCGCCTTCGCTTTTCTCATCCAGATACTGACGGTTCGCCAGCTGGATCACCACGCCCTGCGCTTCCAGCGCGTGGATCAGCGGCATCAGGCGTTTGTCTTCACGCCCTTTCAGAATAAACACTTCCTGAAAACGCTCCGGTGCGCGCTCCAGCAGGGCCTGCACCGCGTGGATGCCGTAAATCATTTCACTCATTGATGGTTCTCATTAATTACTGTTCACCTCTCCCTGCCGGGAGAGGATCATGGTCAGGGGAGAATTACTCCGCCACTTTTTTCTTCGCTGCCCGCTTCGCTTTGGTCGCGGCAGCTATTTTCTGGGTCTTTGCCGACGGTTTTTTCGCCGCTCTGGCCTCTTTCTTCGCGGCCTTCGGCTTCTGTTTTTTCTCGCCGCGGAACGCACTATCCGGCTCGAAGTTTACTCGCTTACCGGCCTGACGGCGTTTACCGCTGGTTTTGCCGGCGGCCCCTTTCTTCGCTTTCTCGCGCTCGGTTTTACCCACGTTGCGCGGCGCACGTTCGCTGGAGATCAGGCTAAAGTCGATTTTACGCTCGTCCATGTTGACGGCTTCAACCTTCACTTCAACGCGATCGCCCAGGCGATACGTTTGACCGCCAGATTCGCCAATGAGGCGCTGACCGACCTGGTCAAACCGGTAGTAGTCGTTGTCCAGGGATGAAACATGAACCAGGCCATCAATAAACAGTTCATCAAGGCGGACAAAGAAGCCAAAGCCGGTGACGCTGGCAATCACGCCTTTAAACACGTTTCCAACCTGATCCAACATGAAGTCACACTTCAGCCAGTCAGCAACGTCGCGCGTCGCTTCATCAGCACGGCGTTCGGTCATTGAACAGTGCTGGCCCAGTTGCAGCATCTCTTCCATGGAGTAGTGGTAACCACCGGTCTCCGTGGTGTTGCCCTTATGCCCCTGCTCATGCGCCAGCAGATACTTAATGGCACGGTGCAGGGAGAGATCCGGATAGCGACGGATAGGCGAGGTGAAGTGCGCATACGACTGCAGCGCCAGACCAAAGTGACCGCGGTTTTCAGGATCGTAAATCGCCTGCTTCATAGAGCGCAGCAGCATGGTTTGCAGCATTTCTGCGTCAGGACGATCGGCGATAGATTCCAGCAGCTCGGCGTAATCGCGCGGCTCCGGCTTATTGCCGCCGGGCAGCTCAAGGCCCAGCTCCGCCAGTACGGTGCGGAAGGAGGTGATTGCCTCGGTGGTCGGTTTATCGTGAATACGGAACAGCGCAGGCTCTTTGGCTTTCTCAACAAAGCGTGCCGCAGAGATGTTCGCCAGGATCATGCACTCTTCAATCAGCTTGTGAGCATCGTTACGCTGGGTCTGTTCGATACGCTCAATACGACGCTCGGCGTTAAAGATGAACTTCGCCTCTTCACTCTCAAATGAGATACCGCCGCGCTCTTCACGTGCCTGATCCAGCACCTTATAGAGGTTGTGCAACTCCTCGATGTGCTTCACCAGCGGAGCATACTGCTCACGCAGATCCTGGTCACCCTGCAGCATATGCCACACTTTGGTGTAGGTCAGACGCGCATGTGAACTCATCACCGCTTCATAGAATTTGTAACCGGTTAAACGCCCTTTGTTGGAGATGGTCATTTCACAAACCATGCACAGACGGTCAACCTGCGGGTTGAGCGAGCACAGACCGTTAGAGAGCACTTCCGGCAGCATCGGCACTACCTGCGACGGGAAGTAAACCGAGGTGCCGCGGTTACGCGCTTCACCGTCCAGCGGCGTACCGGTACGGACGTAGTAGCTCACATCGGCAATGGCTACCCACAGACGCCAGCCGCCACCGCGTTTTTTCTCGCAGTACACGGCGTCATCAAAGTCGCGGGCGTCTTCGCCATCAATGGTAACCAGCGGCAGGCTGCGCAGATCCACGCGGCCCGCTTTTGCCGACTCCGGCACCTGCTCTTTCAGGCCTTCAACCTGCTCTTCAACCGCTTTTGGCCAGACGTGTGGGATTTCATGGGTGCGAAGCGCCATATCCACGGCCATGCCGGTACCCATGTTATCGCCCAGCACCTCGACAATCTTACCGATCGCTTTGGTACGGCGGGTTGGACGCTGGGTCAGCTCAACGACCACCACAAAGCCCATTCGCGCGCCCATCACCTCTTCAGGTGGAATAAGGATGTCAAAGCTCAGGCGGCTGTCGTCCGGTACCACAAAACCTACACCGGCATCGGTGAAGTAGCGGCCCACAATCTGGCTGGTTTTTGGCACCAGCACGCGCACGACGCGCGCTTCACGACGGCCTTTGCGGTCTGCACCCAGCGGCTGGGCCAGGATCTGGTCGCCGTGAATGCACATCTTCATCTGTTCAGAGGAGAGGTACAGGTCGTCCTTGCGGCCTTCGACGCGCAGGAAACCGAAACCATCACGGTGGCCAATCACCATGCCTTTCAGCAGATCGAGACGTTCTGGCAGGGCATAGCACTGGCGGCGGGTAAAGACGAGTTGTCCATCGCGCTCCATGGCGCGCAGACGACGGCGAAGGGCTTCGATTTGCTCTTCGCCTTCAATGTTTAATTCAACGGCAAGTTCTTCACGGTTGGCAGGCTTTTCGCGTTTTGTGAGGTGTTCAATGATGAACTCGCGGCTGGGGATAGGGTTCGCGTATTTTTCAGCTTCGCGTTCCTGGAAAGGATCTTGTGACATATCGGTTCCTCCGTTGTCATCTCCGGTGGACGTTTTCTTCATTCCACCAGCAATAATTTATACAGCGGTTGATTCTCTTCAACCAAATCGGCCAGCGTGTAGTTATCCAGCTCCATGAGAAAACTTTGCACGGCCTTAGAAAGCGCCTGTTTCAGTCGACAGGCGGGGGTAATGTGGCAGAACGCGCTGCTGCAGTTCACCAGAGACAATGGCTCCAGTTCGCGCACCACATCACCAACACGAATACTCTGTGCCGGTTTACCCAGGCGGATGCCGCCATTTTTCCCGCGGACGGCAGCAACGTATCCGGCACGGCTAAGTTGATTGATTATTTTGACCATATGATTACGGGACACACCGTACACCTCTGTCACCTCAGAGATACTGGTCATTTTCCCATCGGGTAACGACGCCATGTAGATCAGCGCGCGTAATCCGTAATCGGTGAAACTTGTTAACTGCACATCAACCTCAGGAAAGGGTAAAACGCGGGAGTTCCGCAGAGATATTCATTAATGATGATAAACCAGCCAGATAGTCAACGGCGAATTTATTTGACAGACGGGGCGAAAAAGCGGGGATCCAGAAGCGGTCGCCGGATGGCGCTACGCTTATCCGGCCTACGGGTCACCCCGCAGGCCAGTATTCACGAAGATTATGCGTCGAACGGGTCGCGCAGGATCATCGTTTCAGAACGATCCGGGCCGGTAGAGATAATATCAATCGGCACACTGGTCAGTTCTTCAATACGCTGGATGTAGTCCAGCGCCGCCTGCGGCAGGCCGCTACGCTCTTTCACGCCAAAGGTGGTCTCAGACCAGCCAGGCATGGTTTCGTAGATTGGCTCAATACCCTGCCAGTCGTCTGCAGCCAGCGGAGTGGTCGTCACTTCGCGGCCATCCGGCATACGGTAGGCAACACAGATTTTCACTTCTTTCAGGCCGTCCAGCACGTCCAGCTTGGTCAGGCAGAAGCCAGACAGGGAGTTGATCTGCACCGCACGGCGCACAGCAACTGCATCCAGCCAGCCGGTACGACGACGACGACCGGTGGTCGCGCCAAACTCGTTACCTTGCTTGCACAGGAACTCGCCGGTTTCATCAAACAGCTCGGTCGGGAATGGACCGGCACCCACGCGAGTGGAGTAAGCTTTGATGATCCCCAGAACGTAATCCACATAACGCGGACCCAGGCCAGAGCCGGTTGCCACGCCACCCGCAGTGGTGTTGGAGGAGGTTACGTAGGGATAGGTACCGTGGTCGATATCCAGCAGCGTACCCTGCGCACCTTCGAACATGACGAAATCGCCACGTTTGCGCGCCTGGTCCAGCAGATCGGACACATCAACAACCATACCGGTCAGGATGTCAGCGATTGCCATGACATCATCCAGCACTTTCTGGTAGTCAACAGCGTCAACTTTGTAGAAATTCACCAGCTGGAAGTTGTGATATTCCATCACTTCTTTCAGTTTTTCAGCAAAGGTGGCTTTGTCGAACAGGTCGCCAACGCGCAGGCCGCGACGGGCAACTTTATCTTCGTAAGCCGGGCCAATACCACGACCGGTTGTACCGATCGCTTTCGCGCCGCGCGCTTTTTCACGCGCCAGATCCAGCGCAACGTGGTAGTCGAGGATCAGCGGACAGGCTTCGGAGAGCAGCAGACGCTCGCGAACCGGGATGCCACGGTCTTCCAGGCCTTTCATCTCTTTCATCAGCGCGGCAGGAGACAGCACAACACCGTTACCGATGATGCTGGTCACATTGTCACGAAGAATACCTGATGGAATAAGATGGAGGACGGTTTTTTCACCGTTGATTACGAGAGTATGGCCAGCGTTATGACCACCCTGATAGCGTACAACAAATTTAGCACGTTCAGTCAGAAGATCGACGATCTTCCCTTTACCTTCGTCACCCCATTGGGTGCCCAGTACGACGACGTTGTTACCCATTTTCAAAATCACCGATTGCTTAAAAATGGATTCTACCATCGGTTTTGATGATGTTCAGCTTTTTTTGTATACAAATTTCGGCGAAATTGGCGGGTTCCTCGCCAGTTAAACGATTACCTCAATATCTTGTGTGACGTGCCGATTTTCATCACAAGCGGTGCGGTAAAAACGGCAGCGGAGCATGTTAAAGTGATATCAACTTTATTTCATCGCTGGATATTACCCCTTCCGGTTACCACTTTATATGATTCTTTATGATGAAGTAAAATTCATAACCCACTGGTATTGCTGAATATTTAAAAGGTTGTCAGGATCCTGTCGCGCTCCATGAGGGGGCGAAATAAACTCATTAATTAGGATGATTAAAATGAAAGAATTAACAATCGTAGAAATGGAATACGTTGGTGGTGCGGGCTGGCTGCAGGATGGACTGGCATCTCTGGGCGGTAAAATTGGTGAAAAAGCGTGGTCAATGAGCTCTGATCAGCTGACAGTTGAGCTGCCGCTGTTTGGTACCATCAATCTTGCCACTGTTGCCCCGGATCTGGGCAAAAACCTGGGTACTTCTGTTGGCAAAACCGTGGGCGGAACCATTGAATCTACCCTGGCAAATCTTCCGGTTGTCGGTAACCTGCTGAATAAATGGCTTGGCAACTGAGTGACACAGTAGCATGCAAAAAAATGGCGCCTCAGAGAGGCGCCATTATCATTTTTTGAAGCCGGGAAATCAGCGAGTGGTTGTCGGTGACTTCATATAGCGGAAGAAATCGCTGTCCGGGCTTAGAACCATCACGTCCTGATTGCTCTTAAAGCTGCTCTCATAAGCACGCAGGCTACGGATAAAGGCGTAGAAGTCCGGATCCTGGCTGAACGCATCGGCGAACAGTTTCGCGGCTTCGGCATCGCCTTCACCACGCTGGATACGACCCTGACGCTCCGCTTCTGCCAGCGTTTTGGTCACTTCATAGTCCGCGGTCGCACGCAGTTTCTCTGCCTCTTCCTGACCTTGTGAACGATGGCGACGCGCTACCGCTTCACGTTCTGCACGCATACGGTTGTAGATCGCTTCAGACACTTCAGTCGGCAGGTTGATCTGCTTGATACGCACGTCAACTACTTCAATACCTAACGCCGCCATACTGTTCGGGTTAATGACCGCGACTTTACCGTTGGTTTCAGCCTGAACGCGCTCCGCCGCTTTGGCGATTGCATCGTCAGCCGCTGGGGTTGTCACTTCATCTTCCGTGCCCGCAGAGCCGGAGTTCAGCGCATCGCGCACTTCCAGGGTCAGACGACCGCGGGAGTCGGTAACGATGTCTTTCACATCCAGACGACCGATTTCCGAACGCAGACGGTCAGAGAACTTACGTTTCAGCAGCACTTCTGCCTGTGAAACATCGCCACCGCCTGTCGCCAAGTAGTAACGGCTGAAGTCGCTGATACGCCATTTGATATAGGAGTCGACGATCAGGTCTTTCTTCTCTTTGGTCACAAAGCGATCGGCCTGGTTATCCATGGTCTGGATACGGGCATCCAGCGTTTTTACCGATTCGATCATTGGGATCTTAAAGTGCAGACCCGGCTCGTAAACCAGCGGTTTGTTTTCGCTGTCACGCAGAACTTTGCCAAAACGCAGGGTAATACCGCGCTCACCCTCTTTTACGACAAAAATAGAGGTATAAAGCACGACCAGCACGATGATGATGATCGCAATAACTGACTTACGCATCGTTATTCCCCCTGACGCTGGTAGTCGTTACGCTGCGCGTTGGCGCGGCGTTGGTCCATGATGTCACCATCGCTTGAAGAAGAGCTGGTGTTCGCGCTGGAGTTACCCGTTGACGCAGGTGGCAGACGCAGCAGGTTATTCGCCCCGCTGTTGTCGTTCTTCGCGCCCGCGGCGTTACCGCCTTTCAGCATCTGATCCAGCGGCAGAACCATCAGGTTGCCATTTTTGCTGTCATTGACCAGCACCTTACGGGTGTGGCTCAGCACTTTCTCCATGGTCTCGATATACAGACGCTCACGGGTAATTTCCGGTGCGGCTTTATATTCAGGCAGCAGCTTCGCAAAACGCGCCACTTCACCCTGTGCTTCGAGGATGGTCTGAGTCTTATAGGCGCGCGCCTCTTCGAGGATACGCTGTGCCTGACCGTTAGCACGCGGCTGTACTTCGTTGATGTACGCTTCCGCTTCACGGATGTACTGCTGTTCGTTTTCACGTGCAGCAATCGCATCATCAAACGCGGCCTTCACCTCTTCCGGCGGACGAGCGGCCTGGAAGTTGACGTCCAGCAGGGTGATACCCATGTTGTACGGACGAATGGTCTCTTCCAGCTCGCGCTGGGTATCGCTACGAATAACGGTACGACCTTCGGTCAGAATGCGATCCATGGTGTATTTGCCGATTACGCCACGCAGGGCGCTGTCGGTAGCCTGACGCAGGCTGTCATCTGCGCTGGTCACGCTGAACAGATAGTGTTGCGGATCGGTTACGCGATACTGCACGTTCATCTCAACGCGCACGACGTTCTCATCGGACGTCAGCATCACGCCAGAAGCCGCCAGTTCACGTACCGATTCAACGTTCACCGCCGTGACGTCATCGATAAAGGTTGGCTTCCAGTTCAGGCCAGGCTCAACCAGATGGCTGAATTTACCAAAACGGGTGACAACACCGCGCTCGGCTTCTTTGATTGTGTAGAATCCGCTGGCTGCCCAGATGATCACCGCTGCTGCTGCAACAATGCCCACCACGCGACCGCCCATATGAGGACGCGGCCCCTGGCCAGTACCACCGCCAGTGCCTTTACCACCGCCAAGTCCGCCCAGCTTTTTACTCAGCTTGCGGAAGATATCATCCAGATCGGGTGGCCCCTGCTCGCGACCACCTTTGTTGCCATTTCCCCCGGAGTTGCCGCCTTGATTATTGCTGCTCCCCCACGGGTCGCGGTCTTGTCCGTTATTACCGGGCTGATTCCACGCCATGTATGTGCTCCATATTTGTTATGCGGTGATATACCCTCAAACGCCTGTGCAGCGATGCGGGTATCCCAAAGGGCAAAATCCTTCAGGCATCTCCTTTCCGGTCAGACGACGTAGTCGACCAGCGCAGGTTCTTGTTTACAGAGGCGACGCCAGTCAACGATTGGCATACGTACCTGCAACCCCACGCTGCCGTCATCCTCCATCCACTCTTTTTCTATCGCCTGAAGCTGATAAAAACGGCTGCGCAGTCGGCCTTCTTCTGGCGGGAGACGCAGCGTGTGCTGAGCCACTTCACCGGAAAGGCGTTCTGTTAAGGCCTGGAAAAGCAGTGGTACACCAACACCGGTCTGAGCAGATAGCCAGACCCGAATCGGTATGTTCTCTTCATTCCTGTCGATACGTGGCTCAAAACCGTCCAGCATATCGATCTTGTTCATTACCAGCAGCGTCGGGATCTCGTGGGCATCAATCTCTTCCAGCACGATATTCACTGCATCAATATTTTCCTGCAGGCGGACATCCGCAGCGTCAATGACGTGTAACAGCAACGTCGCCTGACGGGTCTCCTGCAAAGTCGCTTTAAACGCGGCCACCAGATCGTGCGGCAGATGACGGATAAACCCAACGGTATCCGCCAGCACGGTTTCACCGACGTCCGTCACGTCTATGCGGCGCAGCGTCGGATCCAGGGTCGCAAACAGCTGGTCTGCGGCATATACCTGGGCTTCGGTTATCTGGTTAAACAGGGTGGATTTACCGGCGTTGGTATAACCGACCAGCGACACCGTCGGGATGTCAGCTTTCTGTCGGGAGCGGCGCCCCTGCTCGCGTTGCTTCTCAACTTTTTCCAGTCGTGAGAGGATCTGGGTAATACGGCCACGCAGCAAGCGACGGTCGGTTTCGAGCTGGGTTTCACCCGGGCCGCGCAAACCAATCCCGCCCTTTTGTCGTTCAAGGTGTGTCCAGCCACGCACCAGGCGCGTCGCCAGATGGCGCAGCTGCGCCAGCTCAACCTGCAGTTTCCCTTCATGGGTACGTGCACGTTGGGCAAAAATGTCTAAAATCAAACCCGTCCGATCGATAACCCGGCATTCGCACAGACGTTCCAGGTTGCGTTCCTGGGCCGGTGTCAGAGCGTGATCGAACAGCACGACTGATGCGCCAGTCGCTTTAACGGCATCCGCAATCTCTACTGCTTTACCTTCACCAACAAAATACTTTGGGTGCGGCGCTTTACGGCTACCGGTAATCACCTGCATTGCTTCGACACCGGCGGAAGAGACCAGAGATTCAAACTCCTGGAGATCTTCCATATCTTTGTCTTGCGAAAAATAGATGTGTACCAGCACCGCCTGCTCACCGGCATCGTAACGGTCAAACAAGCGTAAACCCCTCAAAAAAGATCAGCGGGGAACGCAGAAAACCTGGCTCCCCGATATGGAAATAACAGCCAGTAACCTTATTCGGTTTCTTCGCTGTCCTGCGCAGGCGCTGAAGAGCCCTGTGCGTTGCTGCCGTGATGGTAGTTACTGGAGCCGCCGCCAGCGTTATTGCTGTGATGAGATACCGGGCGAGACGGAACAACAGTAGAAATCGCGTGCTTGTAGACCATCTGGCTGACCGTGTTTTTCAACAGGATCACGAACTGATCGAAAGATTCAATCTGACCTTGCAGCTTAATACCATTCACCAAATAAATAGAAACTGGAACACGTTCCCGACGCAGTGCGTTCAAGAACGGATCTTGTAAAGATTGCCCCTTAGCCATTCTATCTTTTCCTTATATGCTTGTTTTGTACTTAGAACCTTGCGATTCTGAAAAATTGCGCACGATACGGCTTAATTGTACACATTCAGTCTGCGATATCACCAACAACCTGTAATACATCGTGTAACGCCTGTTGCGGCTTTTCACTGTCTAACCAGTGAACCCCGTCCCAACCGCGCAACCAGGTTATCTGGCGCTTCGCCAACTGTCTCGTGGCGCAAATACCTCGATAAACCATTTCATCATGTGATATTTCACCTTCAATGTATGACCACATCTGGCGATAACCCACACAACGAATGGAAGGCATGTCCGTATGCAAATCTCCACGGGCAAATAGCGCCCGCACTTCTGCTTCAAAATCTGAAGCCAACATCTGATGAAAACGCTGCTCAATTCGCTGATGGAGCAGTTCACGGCTCGCCGGGGCGATGGCGAACTGATGCACCTGATACGGCAGAGCCTCTCCTGACGTTTGCGTCAGTTCCGTTAAAGTTTTACCCGAAATGAAAAAAACTTCCAGTGCCCGGGAAAGCCTTTGCGGATCATTTGGATGAATACGTGCTGCAGCAACCGGATCGATCTCTGCCAGTTGCTCATGCAGCGCACCCCACCCCTGCTCTGCTGCCTGATGCTCAATCTTTGCTCTTACTGCGGGATCGGCCGAAGGTAACGGTGACAGCCCTTCCAGTAAGGCTTTGAAATACAGCATTGTTCCGCCCACCAGCAGCGGGATACGTCCTGCTGCTGTGATCTCAGCCATATGCGCCAGCGCATCGCGACGAAAATCAGCCGCCGAATAAGCCTGCGCCGGGTCGAGAATGTCCAGTAATCGGTGCGGTGCCGCGCGTAACTCGTCTGCGTTAGGCTTAGCCGTACCAATATCCATCCCCTGATAAATAAGGGCGGAATCAACGCTAATCAACTCTACTGGCAAAACTTTACGTAACTCAATGGCTAACGCAGTTTTGCCCGAGGCCGTTGGCCCCATCAAAAATATCGCCTTTGGCAGGCTGGTATTACTCAAGTCACTCATTTTTCAGGGCGGTCTTTGCCGGTTGTAAATCTATAAGTTGCAACAAACCACCCGGCGGCGCTTTCACCAGATGCGGACAGAGACGTTCGACCTCTGCCAGCACGGTGATAGCCTGCGCCATGCTCCACGTCGGGTGGTCGCTTGCCAGCTGGCGGGCGATCCACTGCGCGGTATTGGCGGCATCAAACGTTGTCTGCTGCGCCAGGTAGCCTATCAGTTCAGGAATCAAGTTTTGTAAATTTTGTTGGCGTAAGGGTAAAGGCACGGCACGAAGCGTGACATGATGCGACTCCTGCACCATTTCAATACCCATTTCAGCAAGGGCAGCCTGATGACGCTGCACAACCTGCGTCTCCTGCGGTGAGATTTTTATCCGCACCGGGATCAGCAACGGCTGTGCACAGGCCTGATGCGGACCAGGCGCCAGCTGCGCCTGTTTCAGCCAGCGTTCCGCGACCGGCAGGGAGAGCAGCGCCAGCTGACCGTCACGCTCCAGCAGCGCCGCATCGGGCGCGACGATGGTCAGCACCCGGCCAAAACTCTGGCTATGGCTCGCCAGCGCTGGCGTCGTGGGGACGACCTCATCCGCTTTTTGCGCCGGAGCCGGAGTGTCGAGCAAGGTGCGATATACCGCTCCCGCCTGCTTCTGGTAGCCCGGCTGGGCATGAGGATAATTCGCGCCAGACGCCCGGGGGGCTGAGCCGCCAGACGAAAAACGCGGGGCGGCAGGTTCCCGCGCCACCGCGGGTTCAGCAAACTGATTTCTGCCCGCCGCAACACGGTTCTCCGGGATCGGACGTGGAGCAGGCACCTCTTCGCTCAACGGCAGGCCCGGCTCGGCCTGCTGCTGCAATACGCTCAGCACGCCCTGATAGATAAAGTCATGTACCAGCCGCGACTGATGAAAACGCACTTCATGTTTCGCCGGATGGACGTTGACGTCCACCTGATGCGGGTCGATCTCCAGATACAGCACAAAAGCGGGCTGCTCGCCGGCGCCCAGTTTATCCTCGCACGCCTGGCGGATCGCATGGTTGATGAGACGGTCACGCATCATGCGGCCGTTCACGTAGCAATACTGGATCTCGGCAAATGCGGAACTGTTCGCTTTCGGATCCGCTACCCAGCCGCGCAGGGTCAGATCGCCATGCTGCCACTCAATGGCCAGCGCCTGTTCCAGGAACGGGGTTCCGCAGATGGCGCCAAGCCGACGCTCTTTCTGCCCGCCCTGCGCCACGGCGCGGTACTGACGCATCACCTTGCCGTTGTGGCTCAAATTGATGGTGACATCGAAGCGCGCCAGGGCGATACGGCGAATGATCTCGTCGATATGGCCGAATTCGGTTTTCTCGGTGCGCATAAACTTGCGCCGGGCGGGAGTGTTATAGAAGAGATCCAGCACTTCCAGCGTTGTACCCACCGGGTGCGCGGCAGGTTTCACCGTCACGTCCATATCCCGCCCTTCGGCGTAAGCCTGCCAGGCTTCCTGCTGTTCAGCGGTGCGGGAGGTGAGCGTCAGGCGGGAGACAGAGCTAATACTGGCCAGCGCTTCGCCGCGAAAACCGAGGCTGATGATGGCTTCAAGGTCGTCGAGGGAGGCAATTTTACTGGTGGCGTGGCGAGCCAGCGCCAGTGCCAGCTCCTCTTTTTTAATACCGCAGCCGTTATCGCGAATTCGAATGAGTTTCGCACCGCCGCGTTCGATATCAATATCGATGCGGGTCGCGCCCGCATCGAGACTGTTTTCCACCAGCTCTTTCACGACCGACGCAGGACGTTCCACCACCTCACCGGCGGCGATTTGGTTCGCAAGCTGCGGCGGCAGAACCTGAATCGGCATGAAATCTCCTTAATGGGTCGAGGACGACTCGCCCGGTAACATGGCGGTCTGCTCCGCGCCACCCTGTGGTGCAGACTGGAGCGGATGCGCATCAAAGTACTTACGCAGGCCCTTGTAAATCGCTTCGGCAATCTGCTGCTGATAGCTGTCGCTGGCCAGCAGGCGCTCTTCACCGTTATTACTGATAAAGCCCGTCTCCACGAGGATGGACGGAATATCCGGCGAGCGCAGCACGCCCAGGCTGGCATGTTCCGGACGGCGCTTATGCAGGGAACCCACGCTTTGCAGCTGGCTCAGGACGTTAGTCGCCACATCATACCCGACGCGCTGGGAATGGCCGAACTGTAAATCCAGCACCGCCTGGCTCAGGTAGGGATCCGACTGGCTGTTCGCCAGTACGTCACCAGCCCCGCCTAACAGCTCGGATTGCTTTTCATGTTCCTCAAGCCAGTTTGCCATTTCGCTGTTAGCACGACGGTTGGAAAGCACCCATACGGATGCCCCCGTCGCGTTGCGGTTGGGAGCGGCATCGGCGTGCACAGAGACGAGGAAATTAGCGTTCTGCTGGCGCGCCACGTCTGAGCGGCCCATGACCGAGATAAAATAATCGCCGTCACGGGTTAACACGCCTTTAAACATCGGGTCGTCGTTCAGCAAGGTCCGCAGCTTACGGGCAATGGCAATGGTCACGTTCTTCTCACGCGTACCACCCGGCCCGATGGCGCCAGGATCATCGCCACCGTGTCCGGCATCAATCGCAATAATGACTTTATCGCCGTTTACCTGACGGCGCGCCTGCGCTGCCGGACGGGTCACCGTGTTGCTGCTGGTGACGCTGGTAATACGATCGCTGCCGGATTTAAACGGATTTCGCGCTGGCTCTGAAGGGCGCGGCGCAACGACAGGCTCCTCCATACGCTTCACCACCACCGGTGGCGGAGGAGGCGGCGGTGGCGCATCGGCATTGATGGTAAAGACCACCATGTAGTTCGCACCGTTCTGCTGCTTCACCGCCCGGGTCTTGCCGTTTTGGGTTAAATCGACCACCAGACGCAGGGACTGCGCGTCTTTTGGCGTACCTGAACGGATGCTTTGCACCAGGTTATTGCCGCTGAACTGGAGCGGCAGCCCTTTGATGACGCCGGTCTGTTTGATATCCAGCGCAACGCTGCGCTTATCGACCTGCGAAAACGCATACTCAGGATCGCCCATAAAGCTGAAGGTGATCCGGGCCTGATTGTCTCCGTTGGAAACCTGAATATCGGACAATGTTGCCGCCCCGGCCTGTGCACAAAACAGCACCGTTGCTGCTATCAACCAACTTTTAACGCGATTAATCATCCCGTTATCTCTTAACTTAACCGGCTAAACGCGCCAGTATCGATTTTCCTGATGCAGAGACAGCAGTCACGCGGGCCTCACGCCCTTGCGCCTGATACTCCAGGTGAATTTCAACGTCGGGTTCAGGCAAGACGCCGGTACCCTGCTGCGGCCACTCCACGAGGCAAATGGCATCGTTGGCGAAGTAGTCACGGATCCCCATAAATTCCAGCTCTTCAGGATCGGCAAGGCGATAGAGATCGAAGTGGTACACCATCAGGTTTTCCAGGGTGTAGGGCTCAACCAGCGTGTAGGTTGGGCTTTTCACATTTCCCTGATGCCCCAGCGCCTGCAAGAAGCCCCGGCTAAAGGTGGTCTTACCCGCACCAAGATCGCCATACAGATAGATGACGGTTGCGCCCTCGCAGGCCTGCGCCACGCGCTGGCCGAGATCTAAAGTTGCCTGTTCGTCGGGTAAAGGGATCACTCGATTAATCATTTTCTACGTCAATTATTCTTGGGTTAACGACACGCCGCAGCGCGTCAAAAAGATCGGTTGCCAGCATGCCGCGCGTGCCGTACTGGTCAGCCAGCCTGTCGGCAGCTGCACCATGCGCGACGCAGCCTGCGCAGGCGGCATCATAAAGCGCCAGTTTCTGTCCGAGCAACGCTCCGATAATACCCGAGAGCACGTCGCCCATTCCGCCGCTCGCCATTCCGGCATTGCCGACATCCACGATGCCTGCCACTCCGCTCTCGCTGGCGACGACGGTACCGGCGCCTTTCAGAACCACAACACCACCGTAATGTTTTACCAGACGCTGGGCAGAATGTAAGCGATCGCTTTCAATTTCTGCAACGCTGCAGTTAAGCAGCCGCGCGGCTTCGCCGGGGTGCGGCGTCAGGATGCGATTGTGACGTTTATCCGGGTTGATTGCCAGAAGGTTCAGCGCGTCAGCGTCCCACAGCATCGCATGCCGGAAATTCCCGACCTTGCGTAATGCCTCTTTCCCCCATGACTCCTGCCCCAGACCAGGTCCAATCACCACCACATCGGCCCAATCCAGGCTGTCGTCCAGCGCCTCTGGCGTCAGTTCATGCACCATAAGTTCAGGCCGGGCGGTGACGATCGGCGCGATATTTTCGCTGCGCGTCAGCACGCGCACCAGCCCCGCCCCCGTACGCAGCGCCGCTTCGCCAGTCATGCGGATAGCGCCCGCAGTGCCGTGGTCGCCGCCGATAATTACCAGCCTGCCGTGATCGCCCTTATGGGATGTGGGACGGCGCGGCGGCAGCCACTGCGCCAGATGCGAGGCATCAAAGCGCGTAATACCCGTCTCCTGCCCGGCGAGCCAGCCCTCCAGTCCCAGAGCGTTATGATGCAACATCCCGACCACATCGCGCGCTTTACCGGTCAGCAGGCCGGGTTTAAGGGCGATAAAGGTCAACGTATGGTCGGCTTGAATGACCGCCCCCGGCGTGGTGCCCGTCTGGGCAACCAGCCCGGAGGGAATATCCAGCGCCACGATGGGCGCTTTATGTTGGTTTGCATGGGTGATTAATCCGGCGACCTCATCGCGAGGTGCGCTGTGTAAACCGGTTCCCAGCAGGCCGTCGACGATCAGGTCGATACCTTCCGGCCAGGGCGTATCCGCGGCATGGATCATTCCCGCCGCGTCCAGCCAGGCTTGCCGCGCGTTGGTTGCCTCTTCCGGAAGGGGTTTGTCGCTTTCCAGCGCCAGCAGCGTGACGGTAATGCCTGCGGCAAGCGCCAGGCGGGCAACCACATAGCCATCGCCGCCGTTATTGCCATGACCGCACAGGATCAGCCAGTGGCGGGACTGCGGGTATGCCGTGCGGGCAACGGTGAAAGCCGCCTCGCCCGCGCGCTGCATCAGTTCGTAAAGGGTTATGCCGAGACTGTCTGCCGCCTCTTTTTCGGCGCGCCGCAGGTCATCCGCGGGCCAGACAGAGTGTGGTATACTTGCAGGGTTTTTCTTCACAGTATGGTCCGTCATGTCACAGCCCCTCGATCTCAATCAGTTAGCGCAAAACATTAAACAGTGGGGCGCTGAGCTTGGTTTTCAACACGTGGGTATCACCGATACCGATCTCTCTGCCAGCGAGCCAAAGCTGCAGGCATGGCTGGATAATCAATACCACGGCGAGATGGAGTGGATGGCGCGCCACGGCATGATGCGCGCCCGCCCGCATGAACTCTTGCCGGGAACCCTGCGCGTGATCAGCGTGCGTATGAACTACCTTCCCACCGGGGCTGCTTTTGCCAGTACGCTGAAAAATCCGTCGCTGGGCTATGTCAGCCGTTATGCCCTGGGGCGTGATTATCATAAACTTTTGCGTAACCGACTCAAAAAGCTTGGGGAAAGGATTCAGGAGCAGTGCGCCACGCTGAATTTTAGACCCTTTGTCGATTCTGCGCCTGTTCTCGAGCGCCCGCTGGCTGAAAAAGCCGGGCTCGGCTGGACAGGTAAGCACTCACTTATCCTCAGCCGCGACGCCGGCTCTTTCTTCTTCCTTGGCGAGTTGCTGGTTGATATCCCTTTACCGGTGGATAAACCGGTCGAAGAAGGCTGCGGCCGCTGCGTGGCCTGTATGACTATCTGCCCCACCGGGGCCATTGTCGAGCCGTATACCGTCGATGCCCGCCGCTGCATCTCGTACCTGACCATTGAACTTGAAGGGGCCATCCCGGAAGAGTTTCGTCCCTTAATCGGCAATCGCATCTACGGCTGCGATGACTGCCAGCTGATCTGCCCGTGGAACCGTTACTCGCAGTTAACGGAAGAGGACGACTTCAGCCCCCGCAAGGCATTGCACGCGCCTCCGCTGATCGAACTGTTCGCCTGGAGCGAAGCCTGGTTCCTGAAAGTGACAGAAGGATCGGCGATTCGCCGTATTGGTCACCTGCGCTGGCTGCGTAATGTCGCCGTTGCGCTGGGAAATGCCCCCTGGGATGAGGCCAATATTCAGGCGCTGGAAAGTCGCCGGGGTGAGCACCCACTTCTCGATGAGCACATAGAGTGGGCGGTTGCGCAGCAAATAGACAAGCGAAACGCCTGTGTGGTGGAGGTGCAATTACCGCAGAAAATCAGGCTGGTACGCGTGATCGAAAAAGGGCTGCCGCGCGATGCATGATGTTTCCACAGGCTGTGAATAAAAATTAAAAGCCAGAAGTACTCTGGGTGCGGCTACAGGTCAAGTGATCGGCTTAACAATTTGAAATGAAATTTTATTTATAATTTTCAAGCAATTATAAAGTTACTATTCATCAGGCGAAGTAATTGAGTAATCGTCAGAAAAAGACAAAGCTGTGGATAAGTCTGTTAAGAAGAGTTTGTCAGAAATGAAACAAATCATCCCTGGCGGGGCTTTCCGCTGTGGATATCTGGAGGAGGAGATAAAATTTGGAGCGGGAAACGAGACTCGAACTCGCGACCCCGACCTTGGCAAGGTCGTGCTCTACCAACTGAGCTATTCCCGCTTAATCTTCGTCTTTCAAGCCGCCTTGTTGCAACTCGAAATCCTGCGATTGGTGGTCTTACTGCGCAGCAAACAGATTTGGAGCGGGAAACGAGACTCGAACTCGCGACCCCGACCTTGGCAAGGTCGTGCTCTACCAACTGAGCTATTCCCGCAAAATCTGTGCTGTCGTAACGATGAATTCTCTGTCGTTACGGGAGGCGCATTATACGAGAAATCTTTCCTCCTGCAACCCCCTCAAAAGCGTTTTTTTATAAATTTAGTTCAAGCGCTGCAATATTCATCACATTGTACAGATTTAGAGCGCAATACCCCGGCAGACGCAGCGCTGCCGGGAAGAGTGCTTATAAATTAATAAAATGTTCGCGGTAGTAAGCCAGTTCCGCCACTGACTCACGGATGTCGTCCATGGCCTGATGGGTGCCCTGCTTCTTAAAGCCGTCGAGGATTTCTGGTTTCCAGCGACGCGCCAGCTCTTTCAGGGTGCTGACATCAAGATAACGGTAATGGAAATAAGCCTCCAGCTCCGGCATGTACTTAAACAGGAAGCGGCGATCCTGGCCGATGCTGTTGCCACAAATCGGCGACTTGCCCTGCGGCACCCACTGCTTCAGAAATTCGATTGTCGCCAGCTCAGCTTCGCGGTCGCCCTGGGTACTGGCTTTCACGCGATCCACCAGCCCGCTGCCGGTGTGGGTGCGCACGTTCCAGTCATCCATCAGCGCCAGCTGTTCGTCAGACTGGTGTACGGCAATGGTTGGCCCTTCTGCCAGGATATTCAGGTTCGCGTCGGTCACCAGCGTGGCGATCTCGATAATGCTATCGCGCTCGGGATCCAGCCCGGTCATCTCCAGATCGATCCAAATCAGATTGTTTTCATCTGCACTCATGTTATTTTCCACCCTTCTCGCATAACCGGCCGTGGCAGGTTAACTAGTATTAATTAGTGTGTATCATAGAGGTTTTGCCCAATATGGGCGACCAGGAGCCAGCACGATTGAGTAAAAATAAACTCTCCAAAGGGCAGCAGCGCCGCGTAAAAGCCAACCATCAGCGCCGCCTTAAAACCACTTCGGAGAAGGTCGACTACGACGACAACCTGTTTGGCGAGCCCGCGGAAGGCGTCGTGATTAGCCGCTTCGGTATGCATGCCGACGTGGAGTCTGCCGATGGCGACGTTCACCGCTGTAACATTCGCCGCACCATCCGCTCGCTGGTCACCGGTGACCGCGTGGTATGGCGTCCGGGCAAAGCTGCCGCAGAAGGCGTAGCGGTGAAAGGGATCGTGGAAGCCGTGCATGAGCGCACGTCGGTATTAACGCGCCCTGACTTCTACGACGGCGTAAAACCGATTGCCGCCAATATCAATCAGATCGTGATTGTCTCTGCCATTTTGCCGGAACTGTCGCTGAACATTATCGACCGTTATCTCGTCGCCTGTGAAACTCTGCAGGTAGAACCGTTGATCGTGCTGAACAAGATTGATTTACTCGACGACGACGGCATGAGCTTCGTTAACGAGCAGATGGATATCTATCGCAAGATTGGCTACCGCGTGCTGATGGTTTCAAGCCGTACGCAGGATGGGCTGACGCCGCTCGAAGAGGCGTTGACCGACCGCATCAGCATTTTTGCCGGCCAGTCCGGGGTGGGTAAATCCAGCCTGCTGAACAACCTGCTCGGCTTGCAGCAAGAGATCCTGACTAACGACGTTTCTGATAACTCGGGTCTGGGTCAGCACACTACTACCGCCTCACGTTTGTATCATTTCCCGCACGGCGGGGATGTGATCGACTCCCCTGGGGTGCGTGAATTTGGTCTGTGGCATCTCGAACCCGATCAAATCTTTAACGGCTTTGTCGAATTCCTCGACTATCTAGGCGCGTGTAAATACCGCGACTGTAAGCATGATAACGACCCCGGCTGCGCCATTCGTGCCGCGGTTGAAAACGGTGAAATTGCGGAAACCCGCTTTGCGAATTATCACCATATTCTAGAAAGCATGGCGCAGGTAAAAACGCGTAAAAGCTTTTCTGAATCTGATGACTGACAACTAAGCTAAGCGTCGCTAAAATCGTCCCCTTTTTTCAGGTTCCGGCTGTCTGACGGCCGGATCAGGAACGACAAAACAATGGCCTGGAGGCTACCTTGTTAAACTCATTTAAACTTTCGCTTCAATACATTCTGCCGAAACTGTGGCTCACTCGCCTGGCGGGCTGGGGCGCGAGCAAACGAGCGGGCTGGCTGACGAAGCTGGTAATCGATCTGTTCGTGAAATACTACAAGGTCGATATGAAGGAAGCGCAGAAGCCGGATACTGCCAGCTACCGCACCTTCAATGATTTCTTTGTCCGCCCACTGCGCGACGAAGTGCGTCCCCTGAATACTGACCCGAACGTGCTGGTGATGCCTGCCGACGGCGTGATCAGCCAGCTGGGCGCTATCGAAAACGACAAGATTTTGCAGGCTAAAGGCCACAACTACAGCCTCGAGGCCCTGCTGGCCGGTAACTACATAATGGCGGATCTGTTCCGCAACGGTACGTTTGCCACCACCTACCTGTCGCCGCGCGACTATCACCGCGTGCATATGCCGTGCAACGGCATCCTGCGCGAGATGATCTACGTGCCGGGCGACCTGTTCTCGGTTAACCACCTGACGGCGCAAAACGTACCGAACCTGTTCGCCCGTAACGAGCGCGTTATCTGCCTGTTCGATACCGAGTTTGGCCCGATGGCGCAGATTCTGGTGGGTGCGACCATTGTTGGTAGCATTGAAACGGTCTGGGCTGGCACCATTACGCCACCGCGTGAAGGGGTCATCAAACGCTGGACGTGGCCTGCGGGCGAAAGCGAAGGATCCGTGGCGCTACTGAAAGGCCAGGAGATGGGACGCTTCAAGCTCGGCTCCACCGTTATCAACCTATTTGCCCCGGGTAAAGTGCAGCTGGCAGAGCAGCTCGAAAGCCTCTCCGTGACCAAACTCGGCCAGCCGCTGGCGGTATCGACAGAGCCCTTCGTCACACCGGATGCAGAGCCTGCGCCGCTGTCAGAAGAAGAAATTGCCGCCGAACTCGACGCCAGCCCGCTGGTTGACGACAAGAAAGACGAAAGCTAAGTAAAGGTAAACTGACGTGCGCCTGATTATCACTTTTCTGATGGCCTGGTGCCTCAGCATGGGGGCGTACGCAGCGACGGCCCCCGATACCAAACAAATCACCCAAGAACTGGAGCAGGCGAAGGCGGCAAAACCCGCCCAGCCGGAAGCCGTCGAGGCGCTCCAGGCTGCGCTGAACGCCCTTGAGGAGCGGAAAGGCTCCCTTGAGCGCGCCACGCAGTATCAGCAAGTTATCGATAATTTCCCCAAACTTTCACAGACCCTGCGCACGCAGCTTAGCGATATTCGTGAAGAGCCGCGCCAGGTGCCTGCGGGCCTGACCTCAGACGCACTCAATCAGGAGATCCTGCAGGTCAGCAGCCAGTTACTGGAAAAAACCCGCCAGGCGCAGCAGGAGCAGGAACGTGCCCGTGATATCGCCGACTCTCTGAGCCAGCTGCCCCAGCAGCAAACCGATGCCCGCCGTCAGCTTAATGAGGTAGAACGCCGGGCCGGGGCGCAAACCGGCAATACGCCTCTTAACCAGGCGCAGAGTCTCGGCATGCAGGCGGAATCCGCCAGGTTAAAAGCCCTTGTGGATGAGCTGGAGCTGGCGCAACTGTCGGCCAACAACCGTCAGGAGCTGGCGCGAATGCGCTCTGAGCTGGCGAAGAAGCAGGGTGAACAGCTGGATGCTTATCTCCAGGCGCTGCGCAATCAATTGAACAGCCAGCGCCAGCGCGAAGCAGAACGGGCGCTGGAAAGCACCGAGTTGCTGGCGGAAAACAGCGAGAACCTGCCGGCCGGCATCGTTGAGCAATTCAAGGTTAACCGTGAGCTTTCGGCCGCGCTGAACCAGCAGGCGCAGCGCATGGATCTGGTGGCCTCGCAGCAACGCCAGGCCACGAATCAGACCCTGCAGGTGCGTCAGGCGCTGAACACCCTGCGCGAACAGTCCCAGTGGCTGGGTTCGTCGAATCTGCTCGGCGAAGCCCTGCGCGCACAGGTGGCTCGTCTGCCCGAGATGCCTAAACCCCAGCAGCTCGACACCGAAATGGCGCAGCTTCGCGTCCAGCGTCTGCATTTTGAAGATTTGCTCAACAAGCAGCCTCAGCTGCGACAAGTCCACCAGCCGGACGGCAAACCGCTGACCGCCGAGCAAAACCGGATCCTGGAAGCCCAGTTACGAACGCAGCGCGAGCTGCTGAACTCTCTGCTGCAGGGCGGCGATACCCTGCTTCTTGAGCTGACCAAACTGAAAGTTTCTAACAGCCAGCTGGAAGATGCGTTAAAAGAGGTCAACGAGGCGACGCACCGCTATCTGTTCTGGACCTCGGACGTACGGCCGGTCTCCTTCTCCTGGCCGATTGATATTGTTCAGGATCTGCGGCGCTTAATTTCGCTTGATACCTTCAGCCAGCTCGGCAAAGCCAGCGTCATGATGCTCACCAGCAAGGAGACGATTTTCCCGCTGCTGGGGGCGCTGATTCTGGTGGGATTCAGCATTTACTCGCGCCGCCACTTCACCCGCTTCCTGGATCGCTCCAGCGCGCGCGTCGGCAAAGTGACGCAGGATCATTTCTGGCTCACGCTGCGCACGGTCTTCTGGTCGATTCTGGTCGCTTCCCCGCTGCCGGTACTGTGGATGACGCTGGGTTATGGCCTGCGCGAAGCCTGGCCTTATCCGCTGGCGGTGGCCATTGGCGCCGGGGTGACGGCCACCGTGCCGCTGCTGTGGGTGGTGATGATCTGTGCCACCTTCGCCCGTCCTAACGGGCTGTTCGTCGCCCACTTTGGCTGGCCGCGTAATCGCGTGGCGCGAGCCATGCGCTACTACCTGATGAGCATCGGGCTTATCGTGCCGCTGATTATGGCGCTGATCATGTTCGATAACCTGAACGACCGGGAGTTTTCCGGCTCGCTCGGTCGCCTCTGCTTTATGCTGATTTGCGGTGCGCTGGCGGTGGTGACGCTGAGCCTGAAGAAGGCCGGGATCCCGCTCTACCTCGACAAAGAGGGCAGCGGCGATAACATGCTTAACCGTATGCTGTGGAACCTGCTGCTCAGCGCCCCGCTGGCGGCGATTCTCGCGGCAGCCGTCGGCTATCTGGCCACCGCCCAGGCGCTGCTGGCGCGCCTCGAGACATCGGTGGCGATCTGGTTCCTGCTGCTGGTGGTCTATCACGTCATTCGCCGCTGGATGCTGATTCAGCGCCGTCGTCTGGCCTTTGACCGGGCCAAGAACCGCCGGGCCGAAATTCTCGCCCAGCGTGCGCGCGGTGAAGAAGAGCCAGCCCATACGCTCAGCACCGAAGGGGCGATAGAGGTCGATGAAACCGAGCTGGATCTGGATGCCATCAGTACCCAGTCACTGCGCCTGGTGCGCTCCATCCTGATGCTGGTCGCCCTGCTCTCCGTTATCGTGCTGTGGTCGGAAATTCACTCGGCGTTTGGCTTCCTCGAGAACATCACCCTCTGGGATGTGACCTCGACGGTACAGGGCGTGGAGAGCCTGGAACCTATTACGCTCGGGGCCGTACTGATTGCGATTCTGGTGTTCATCATCACTACTCAGCTGATCCGTAACTTCCCGGCGCTGCTGGAGCTGGCCCTGTTGCAGCACCTGGATTTAACCCCCGGAACCGGATACGCCATCACCACCATCACCAAATACCTGCTGATGCTGTTTGGCGGGCTGGTGGGCTTCTCGATGATCGGGATTGAGTGGTCGAAGCTGCAGTGGCTGGTTGCCGCACTGGGTGTCGGGCTCGGGTTTGGGCTGCAGGAGATCTTCGCCAACTTTATCTCTGGCCTGATTATCCTGTTTGAAAAGCCGATCCGTATCGGCGATACCGTGACGATCCGCGATCTGACCGGGAGCATCTCCAAAATCAACACCCGTGCCACCACCATTAGTGACTGGGACCGTAAAGAGATCATCGTCCCTAACAAGGCGTTTATCACCGAGCAGTTTATTAACTGGTCGCTGTCCGACTCCGTCACGCGTGTGGTCCTGACCGTACCTGCCCCGTCGGATGCCAACAGCGAAGAGGTGACGCAGATCCTTTACACGGCAGCCGAGCGCTGCTCGCTGGTGATCAGCACCCCAGAGCCGGAAGTTTTCCTGGTAGATTTACAGCAGGGTATCCAGATTTTCGAACTGCGTATTTATGCTGCGGAAATGGGGCATCGTATGCCGCTGCGTCATGAAATCCACCAGCTGATTCTGGCGGGCTTCCGTGAACACGGTATTGATTTGCCGTTCCCACCGTTCCAGATGCGTCTGGAAAGTCTGGACGGACGTAAGACGGGAAGAACCTTGACGTCAGCAGCGAAGGCGCGCCCGGCGGGGAGTTTGTAGTGCAAATGCCGGGTGGCGCCTCGCTTACCCGGCCTACGAAAATAGTAGGCCCGTGCAAGCGCAGCGCCGCCGGGCAAAAAAACCGTCAGGCGCGATCTACAGTAAACGCAATCACATCACCCAGCTGCTCGGCGCCCAGCGCCAGCATCACCAGACGATCGACACCCAGCGCCACGCCGGAGCAGTCCGGCAGGCCGGCTTTTAACGCGCCCAGCAAATTGTGGTCGATTGGCTGCTGCGGCAGGCCGCGCGCGGCACGCTTGCGGTTATCCTGATCGAAACGCTGCTGCTGTTCACGGGCATCGGTCAGCTCATGGAAACCATTCGCCAGTTCAATACCTTTAAAGTAAACCTCGAAACGCTCCGCCACGCGGTGGTCTTCCGTGCTGATCTGCGCCAGTGACGCCTGACTTGCCGGGAAGTGATAGACGAAGGTCGGGCGATCTTTGCCAATCTGCGGCTCAACGCCAAAGGTAAAGAGCATCGTCAGCAGCGTGTCGCGATCTTCTTCGGTATCGGCAATATTGCTGAGATCCAGCTTCGCTGCCGCTTCACGCAGCTGGGTTTTGTCCGCAGAGAGCGGATCAATCTCCAGATAGCGCTGGAAAGCCTGCTGATAAGAGAGCGTCTCGGCTTCCGGGCACTCCAGCACCTGCTGCAGCAGATCGTCCACCTCGTTCATCAGGCGATACATATCATAATGCGGGCGGTACCACTCCAGCATGGTGAATTCCGGATTGTGATGGCGTCCCATCTCTTCATTACGGAAGCTGCGGCACAGCTGATAAACCGGTCCACACCCCGCTGCCAGCAGGCGCTTCATGTGGTATTCCGGGCTGGTCATCAGGTAGAGATTCATCCCCTGGGAGTGACCAGGGCCAACAAAACGGGTTTCAAACGGCACCAGATGAATGTCGGTCACCGTCGCCTGACTCATGCAGGGCGTTTCCACCTCCAGCACACCGCGGTCGGCAAAGAAGCGGCGGATCTCCGCCATAATTGCTGCGCGTTTTAACAGATTGGGGATGGATGCGCTCGGCTGCCAGGTGGCCGTTTCGCTCATGAGAATTTCTCCGATTTCAGACAAGGGGACGAAGTCTACTCGTAACCCATGGCGGAGACAAATTTTGCACAGTGAATTTTGGGGTTTTCATAACCGACAATAATTACGTGACGCAATTCATCAATTGCGGTGATAAATCCAGAGAAATAACCGCAAAAAAATCGAACACGTCAAATTTCCCTTCTTTCCCTGCGGCTATACTGCGTTACCCATAAAGGAGCAGTGGAATCGCTTTCGCATTCGCCCTCCCGGGCCGTGCACTACCTTAGGTCGTTACGATGCGAAATATCAAAAATCTGGAGGAATGTCGTGCATACCTTTCAAGCCGATCTTGCCATAATTGGCGCTGGCGGAGCGGGATTACGCGCAGCAATAGCTGCAGCCCAGGCTAATCCAAACGCTAAAATCGCCCTGATTTCAAAAGTATACCCTATGCGCAGCCATACGGTTGCCGCTGAGGGGGGATCCGCCGCCGTTGCGCAGGATCATGACAGCTTTGATTATCACTTTCACGACACAGTGGCCGGCGGTGACTGGCTGTGCGAACAGGATGTCGTCGATTATTTCGTCCACCATTGCCCGACGGAAATGACCCAGCTGGAGCAGTGGGGTTGCCCGTGGAGCCGCCGGGATGACGGCAGCGTCAACGTGCGTCGCTTCGGCGGTATGAAGATTGAGCGTACCTGGTTTGCCGCCGATAAGACCGGCTTCCATATGCTCCACACCCTGTTCCAGACTTCACTGCAGTTCCCCCAGATCCAGCGCTTCGACGAGCACTTCGTCCTCGACATTCTGGTTGATGACGGTCAGGCTCGCGGCCTGGTGGCAATGAACATGATGGAAGGTACGCTGGTCCAGATCCGCGCCAATGCGGTGGTAATGGCAACGGGCGGTGCGGGTCGCGTTTATCGTTATAACACCAACGGCGGCATCGTAACGGGCGACGGAATGGGCATGGCGCTCAGCCACGGCGTACCGCTGCGCGATATGGAGTTTGTGCAGTATCACCCAACCGGTCTGCCGGGTTCCGGCATTCTGATGACCGAAGGCTGCCGCGGTGAAGGCGGTATTCTGGTCAATAAAGACGGCTACCGCTATCTGCAGGATTACGGCATGGGCCCGGAAACCCCGCTCGGCGAGCCGAAGAACAAATACATGGAGCTTGGCCCGCGCGATAAAGTCTCTCAGGCCTTCTGGCATGAGTGGCGCAAAGGCAACACTATCCCAACTCCACGCGGCGATGTGGTCTACCTCGATCTGCGTCACCTGGGTGAGAAAAAGCTGCTTGAGCGTCTGCCGTTCATCTGCGAGCTGTCCAGGGCCTATGTCGGCGTCGACCCGGTTAAAGAGCCAATTCCTGTACGCCCAACCGCGCACTACACCATGGGCGGTATCGAAACGGATCAGCAGTGTGAAACCCGAATTCAGGGCCTGTTTGCGGTGGGCGAATGTTCCTCCGTCGGCCTGCACGGGGCTAACCGCCTGGGTTCAAACTCGCTCGCGGAACTGGTGGTATTTGGTCGTCTGGCCGGTGAGCAGGCCATGGCGCGCGCCGCGACTGCCGGGGTAGCGAACGATGCCGCGCTCGATGCGCAGGCAGCAGATGTCGAGCAGCGCCTGAAAAAACTGGTTAATCAGGAAGGCAGTGAAAACTGGGCGAAGATCCGTGATGAGATGGGTCTTTCCATGGAAGAAGGCTGCGGGATTTACCGTACGCCGGAGCTGATGCAGAAAACCATCGATAAACTGGCCGAGCTGCAGGAGCGCTTCAAACGCGTGCGGGTGAGCGACACCTCCAGCGTGTTCAACACCGATCTGCTCTACACCATTGAGCTGGGACACGGTCTGAACGTTGCCGAATGTATGGCGCACTCCGCCATGGCGCGTAAAGAATCACGCGGTGCGCACCAGCGTCTGGACGAAGGCTGCACGGAGCGTGACGACGTTAACTTCCTCAAGCATACCCTCGCTTATCGCGACGCGGACGGCTCTACCCGTCTGGACTACAGCGACGTGAAGATCACTACGCTGCCACCGGCGAAACGCGTTTACGGTGCAGAAGCGGAAGCAGCCGATAAGAAGGAGACGGCGAATGGCTGAGATGCAAACTCTGAAAGTTGAAGTGGTGCGCTATAACCCGGAAGTGGACAGCGCGCCGCACAGCACTTTCTATGAAGTCCCTTACGATGAGCAGACCTCCCTGCTGGATGCGCTGGGCTACATCAAAGACAACCTGGCACCGGACCTGAGCTACCGCTGGTCCTGCCGTATGGCGATCTGCGGCTCCTGCGGGATGATGGTCAACAAGGTGCCTAAACTGGCCTGTAAAACCTTCCTGCGTGAATACCCGAAGGGGATGAAAGTCGAAGCCCTGGCCAATTTCCCAATTGAGCGCGATCTGGTGGTCGACATGACCCACTTTATCGAAAGTCTGGAAGCCATTAAGCCGTACATCATTGGTAACCCGCGCACGCCGGATCAAGGGCCTAACAAGCAGACCCCGGCGCAGATGGCCAAGTATCACCAGTTCTCCGGCTGTATTAACTGCGGCCTGTGCTATGCCGCCTGCCCACAGTTTGGTCTGAATCCGGAGTTTATCGGCCCGGCAGCCATTACCCTGGCGCATCGCTACAACGAAGACAGCCGCGATCACGGTAAGAAAGAACGTATGGCGCAGCTGAACGGTCAGAACGGCGTATGGACCTGTACCTTTGTCGGCTACTGCTCGGAAGTCTGTCCGAAGCACGTCGACCCGGCCGCCGCGATCCAGCAGGGTAAAGTGGAAAGCTCGAAAGACTTTCTTATCGCCACCCTGAAACCACGCTAAGGAGTGCATGATGACGACTAAACGCAAAGCCTATGTGCGGCCGATGCCGTCCACCTGGTGGAAAAATCTGCCGTTTTATCGCTTCTATATGCTGCGTGAAGGCACGGCAGTACCGGCGGTGTGGTTCAGTATTGAACTGATGTACGGCCTGTTTGCCCTCAAACACGGCCCTGAAACCTGGGCCGGTTTTGTCGGGTTCCTGCAGAACCCGATTGTGGTGATCCTGAACATCATCGTGCTGGCAGCGGCGCTGTTGCATACCAAAACCTGGTTTGAACTCGCGCCAAAAGCAGCAAATATTATCGTGAAAAACGAAAAACTTGGGCCAGAGCCAATTATCAAAGGACTCTGGGTGGTGACTGCGGTGGTAACCGTGGTAATTCTCGGCGTAGCCCTGTTCTGGTAAGGAGACCATTGTGATTAATCCAAATCCAAAACGTTCCGATGAGCCGGTCTTCTGGGGTCTCTTTGGGGCTGGCGGCATGTGGTGCGCCATTATCGCGCCGGTCATCATTCTGCTGGTGGGCATTATGCTGCCGCTGGGGCTCTATCCCGGGGATGCGCTGAGCTACGAGCGGGTGCTGGCCTTTGCCCACAGCTTTATTGGCAGGGTATTCATATTCCTGATGATTGTTCTGCCGCTGTGGTGTGGTTTGCACCGTATTCATCACGCCATGCATGACCTGAAGATCCACGTTCCTAACGGTAAATGGGTGTTCTACGGTCTGGCGGCTATCCTGAGCGTGGTTACGCTGGTTGCCGTAGTCTTTATGTAATGCTTCCTCGCTCTCCCGCCCACCGGTGGGAGAGCAAAATTCCTGACAGGTTCTACACTTAACAAAAATCCTGTAAGGATAATCCTATGCGCATCCTGCCTGTCATCGCCGCAGTTACCGTTGCGTTTCTGGTTGTTGCCTGCAGCTCCCCTACCCCACCCCGGGGCGTGACGGTTGTCCATCCCTTTGACGTCCAGCGATATCTGGGCACATGGTATGAAATTGCCCGCTTTGACCACCGTTTTGAGCGTGGTCTGGAAAAAGTGACGGCGAATTACAGCCAGATGAACGACGGCGGCATTCAGGTTATCAACCGGGGTTATAATCCTGAACGTGGCATGTGGCAAAAGGTGACGGGAAAAGCGTACTTTACCGGCGCGTCTGATACTGCAGCGCTGAAAGTCTCTTTCATTGGCCCCTTTTATGGCAGCTATAACGTGATTGGGCTGGATAAAGATTACCGCCATGCGCTGGTGTGCGGGCCGGATCGCGATTACCTGTGGATCCTCTCCCGCACACCGACGATTTCAGATGAGATGAAACAGACGTTACTGAATTCTGCAACGCGTCAGGGATTTGATGTCAGCAAACTCATCTGGGTTGAGCAGACCCATTAATGGGTGCTGAGCTTCAGCCCGATAATACCGGCAACAATCAACGCGAGACTGGCAATACGCGCCAGGCTTGCAGATTCGCCCAGCAGTAAAATGCCGGTAATGGCTGCGCCTACCGCACCAATCCCCGTCCAAACGGCATAAGCCGTTCCTACAGGCAGCGAACGCATCGCCCACGAGAGCAGCACAATGCTTACAATCATGGCGGAAACGGTAATGATGCTGGGCGTAAGACGCGTAAACCCGTGGGTATATTTCAGGCCGATGGCCCATACCACTTCGAGTAAACCGGCAATAAAAAGAATGATCCAGGACATATCAGGCTCCTTAACTTAAATAACAGTCTGGGGCCGTCCCCGGTGAGAGAAATGCTTACAGGTCGTCCTGCAAGATATATGAATTACTTATTGTGAAGAGCATGAACTCTTTTTTCAACTTGTTTGTTTAAGGTAGCAATTGGGGCATTGAAGCCCAGAAATAGGCGCAATTCGAAGCGAAATTCAGTCATTTATTACTCATCCGACTTCTTTATGATGAGGCACTTCCTGATAGCAGGAAGCGACTACACTTTGCCGATTGCGAAATAACATGTTCAAAATTCTCTTGATTGACCGGTGTCATTACACCCGCATGGGCCTGGAAATGTGGATCAATCATTCAGGGCTGTTTCCTTCACCTGTGTTGGTGACAGGCCTTAATAACCTCTTTCTTGCCAGAGAGCATATCCTGCAGTGGAAACCAGCGTTAGTTATCGCAGATTTTCAGGGGTTCGCCTCCGATATCTATCAACTCTCTTCAGTGATGAACGCCAGCGAAACCGTGCCTTTCATTTTGCTTCACACAGATGAGACGCCTGAAATGTCAGCCTTCACGGGTACATTTCCTTTATGCGCATCGTTACCTAAAACGACCCCGCTGGAGGCGCTTGCAAAAGTGATTAATGAGGCGCTGGCAGCACATGAGGGTAGTGAATCCGGGCCTGTCGCTACGCCATTATTGACGCGTCAGGAGGAAAAAGTGTTAACGCTGTGGATGGATGGAGCCAGCAACCAGAAAATTGCCAGCAAGCTGAGTATTCATGGAAAAACGGTTTATACCTACAAGCGCAATATCAGGATGAAATTGCACATGGATACGCGGTACTCGCCGTTTCTGTCGCTACCGTGATGAGCAAAACTGAGGGTACGGCGACTCGATATTTAGCACCGTACCGCCCAAAATTATGCCTGTGCTTTAGTTCTGTGCTTTAGTTGCTGCGCCAGAGATTGCGCTACCACCCTGAGAGATATCCTCACCAACACCACGGGTGGTGTTACAGGCGGTTAAAACTGAAGAAAGCACGAGGACAGAAAAGATCGCTACAAATGTTTTCTTAAGCATAATGTCTTCCTTTTTTAGCCAAAGTTATTGTGTACAGCCACATAAGCATAGGACAGGATTTCGTCAGATGACGGAAAAGGAAGAATTTTTAAGAAAAGTAGAAAGTATCAGGAGGCGGCGTGCGAAATAGCACTGCCCAGGCTTTTAATGTCTTCCCCAACGCCACGGGCCGTGTTGCATCCGGAAAGCATTGTGCTGGCAATCACCATCATCAGAACAATTTTGATTGTGCGCTGCATCGTCCATGAACCTTTTTAAGGTTGGAAAGGCGCAGCAAAACTGCTGCGCCCTGCATCCCGAGATGAATTACTTCACGCGAGAAACGTATTCACCAGAGCGGGTGTCTACTTTGATCACTTCGCCAGTCTGTACGAACAGTGGAACTTTAACCACTGCACCGGTAGACAGCTTAGCTGGCTTGCCGCCAGTACCTGCGGTATCACCTTTCAGACCTGGATCGGTTTCAACGATTTCCAGCTCAACGAAGTTTGGCGGGGTCACAGCGATAGGCTGGCCGTTCCACAGCGTCACGATGCATTCAGCCTGATCCAGCAGCCATTTAGCGCTGTCACCGACCGCTTTCTCATCAGCGGAGAGCTGTTCGAAAGTAGAGTTGTTCATGAAGTGATAGAACTCACCGTCGTTGTACAGGTAGGTGAGGTTCATATCCACTACGTCTGCGCCTTCAGCGGAGTCGGTGGATTTGAAGGTTTTTTCAACACGGGTACCGGTCAGCAGGCGGCGCAGCTTAACGCGTGCGAAAGCCTGGCCTTTACCTGGTTTCACGAATTCACTGGCTTCAACCGCGTACGGTTCGCCGTCCATCATGATTTTAAGACCGGCACGAAAATCGTTGCTATAGTAAGTCGCCATAAGGCCCTCTGAAATTGTTAACTGGTAGCTAAGCCACAAAATGGCGCATATTGTAACCCTAAACACCCCATCCAGAGAAGATTGGTTATTGCAACTTGCAGATGTAATCACCAGTCCGGATGAACTGCTGCGTCTCTTAAATGTAGACGCTGACGAAAAACTCCTTGCCGGACGAGAAGCGAAGCGCCTCTTTGCGCTGCGTGTTCCACGTGCTTTTGTTGCACGTATGGAGAAAGGTAATCCTGAGGATCCACTCTTAAAACAGGTGCTTACTTCGCAGGAAGAGTTTATCGCCGCCCCCGGTTTCAGCACCGATCCCCTTGAAGAGCAGAACAGCGTGGTGCCCGGTTTACTGCACAAGTACCGAAATCGCGCCCTGCTGCTGGTTAAAGGCGGTTGTGCGGTAAATTGCCGGTACTGTTTCCGTCGCCACTTCCCCTACGCCGATAATCAGGGCAACAAACGTAACTGGCAGACGGCGCTTGATTACATTGCCTCCCATCCTGAGCTGGATGAGATCATCTTCTCCGGTGGCGATCCATTGATGGCGAAAGATCACGAACTGGACTGGCTGATTACAGAGCTGGAAGCGATCCCGCATATTAAACGGTTACGAATTCATAGCCGTTTACCGATTGTTATCCCAGCGCGTATTACCGATGAGCTGACCCAGCGATTTGAACGTTCGTCGTTACAGATCTTATTAGTGAACCATATCAACCATGCCAACGAGATTGACGAGACGTTCCGGGACGCAATGGGTCGTCTGCGCCGGGCCGGCGTGACCCTGCTCAACCAAAGCGTCCTGCTGCGTAGGGTGAATGACAATGCCGCGACGTTAGCCGATCTGAGTAATGCGCTGTTTGATGCCGGAGTAATGCCCTACTACATCCACGTGCTGGATAAAGTACAGGGTGCTGCGCACTTTATGGTGGGTGATGATGAAGCTCGCGCCATTATGCGCGAACTGTTGACTCTGGTATCCGGTTACATGGTGCCGAAGCTGGCACGTGAAATTGGCGGGGAGCCGAGCAAAACACCGCTAGATTTAGGTTTAAAGCAATGCTAACAAAAGCCTGCTGGTATCAACCGGCAGACTTTTTAATATAAACAGAAGAATAAAACAGTCTGTCTTTTAATCATATGCCATCACTTATTAGTTATTTTACTAATAAGTGAAAACAACGGTAATATTACCGAACAAACTCCAGTAATCTTCTGGAAAGTATAATAACCTCTATGACAATTAATAGAGCAATTAACAGGACACCTGAAAAAGGAATTTTTAAAACGAAAAGCCCCTGATTTTTCTTATTACTTTCTGTCGTATTAATGGTACCCTCACCATTTTGAATTGAAGCATCTGTTAAATTTTTTAAATCAATATTTAAATTACTCTTTAAGTTTATTGAAGCATCATCAACAATAAGTGATACGGATGTTTCTGCTGCAAGCGAGAAACCTTTACGCCTTTCGGTTTTGATAATTTCTTTTGTTAGCCCAGCTGCTTTCAGCGATTTGCGTAGCAAGGAAATGTTCTGGTAAAAAGTGTTTTGTGAAACAACAATTCCTCTTTTTCTCCATACTATGTCTAAAAACACATCACGTGAAATAATCTCACCTTTACTCTCCAGTAGCAACTGCAAACATCGTGCGGTAGGAGAATTAAGAATCACGCAATCACCCTCACCAGACAATCGTAGCAAAATTCCTTCATTCACCTTGAAAATGATTTCATCATTAATAATATAATTTCCGTATTCCATATTAGACCCCGCGTATTCCTTTACTTTTATTTAATTCAAAGATTAGATATAAGTTTATGTATCAAAAGGACTAAAAAAATCCATATTTTCAATCACATATAATAAAACAATGTCGATATGCAATGGAGGCATTCCTGTTCCGCCCTACAAGATATCACAAGGCTCATTCCTTATAAAAGATACTAATTCATACTTTATGATACCCAAATGAACGATCAACTTTTGATGATGAACTCATCCCTCGAGCATTACATGTTAACATTTCAAAAAAAATCACATGTGTTCATAACTTACATTTTGTATATTCCTCGGTGTTCTTTCTACGAGAAAGGGGGCATGACATATATGGCCTTTTATATGTGCTTCTGGCAGGAACTGGCAGGAGAATGCGTCCTCTAAATGTATGTATGAAAGCAACACAATAAATAGCCCCTATGTAATGAGGATTTAGACAGCGCCCATCTTATAACGGAAAACGTTAATATATGGACTATCGACAATCATTTTCATAGTGTCTATTCAGGACAAAGCTATATTAACTAAATATATGGATTTAAAAATGAAAAAAAATATCAAACTCCTGGCGACTTTCGTAGTTGCTACTATCATCTCTAGCCAGGCAGCAGCGGCAGACGGCACAGTTAAATTCAACGGTACTATCACCGATGCTTCATGCCAGACACACATTGGTTCTGTTACCGGCGGTAGCAACGAAACTGTTAATCTGGGTACTGTACCATCAAGCAGTTTCTCCGGGGTTGGTTCAACTGCTGCAGAAGGAGCCGGTTCAACTAACGTTAAAATCTACCTGACCGAGTGCCCGGCAGGTACCCCAACCACCGCATCCCTGAAATTTGATGGTGCTTATTATAAAGGCGACAACAGCTACCTGGCACTGGATCCTGCATCAACTGCATCAGGCGTTGCGATCCTGCTGTCTAACCCAAGCGGCACTGCCCTGAAACTGGGTGAAGCATCAGAACCATTTACCCTGAATGTTGGCACAGGTAGCTCTACCGAACTTAATTTCAAAGCGGCTTATATCCAGCGTGAATCAACTATCGTTGCAGGTACCGCTAACTCAAGCGCGACCTTCACCATCAACTATTAATAATAGTTATGTAATTCGATGCTCCCTTTCAGGGGAGCATTTCCTTTTTGAATAGAGTTAATTATGCGCACCTTTACACTACTTGCTGTCTCACTACTGGTTTCTCAAATTTTTATGACAACTGTTAATGCAGGCGTATTAATTGGTGGAACTCGCCTTATTTATCCAGAGGGTAAAAAGGAAATTAATATTACAGTGGAAAATAAAGAAACCACGCCCTATTTAATTAAAACATTTATTGAAAAAGGTAGTATCGAAGATTCTGAAAGCTTCTTTATGGTAACACCACCACTTTTTCGTCTGGATGGTCAACAGAAAAGCGTTCTGCGCATTTTTATGGCTAATGACAATATGCCTGCTGATCGTGAATCGGTTTTTTACTTTAACGTCACCTCTATACCTTCGGCAAGTTCTGATACCTCCAAAAACACGCTTCAAATCGCTGTTCGAAATCGGATGAAATTGTTCTTCCGTCCAAAAGCCTTGGTGGACGATGTTCCTGAAGACGTCACGGGTAAACTCACCTGGCAACGAGTTGGAAACAAGCTTAAAGTTACCAATCCAACTGGCTATTACATGAATTTTTCAGTAATCAAAGTCAATAACATCAGTGTAAAAGATCCTGTTCTCCTTGCTCCTTTTTCAAGCGCTGAATACTCACTCCCTATTGGCGTAACAGGGGGAACTATTGAGTGGAAAATTATTAATGATCAGGGCGGGATAGGCCCGGAACATAAATATAACATATAAGTCATTATTTCATCAGCACTGCTGGAAGGAATAAATAGCTTATGGCTATCAACAGGGACAATAAAATGGCCTCACACTTCAAATATACTGCTTTCTCGCTTGCATTTATCAGCCTGTGTTACTCCTGTTATCATTCGAAGGCAATCGCCCGCGATTTCTTCAACCCAGCATTTCTGAATGGTATTAACGGCTCACACACTGCGCCTAACCTTTCGGCTTTCGAAAATGAAAACTCACAGTCTCCCGGTGTCTACCGCGTCGATATTTTGATAAACGATACGTTTATTGATACGCGTGATGTTGAATTCAAACTTAATAATACAGTTGATAAAAACAACAAACTCAAACCTTGTTTTTCTGTACAAGACTTCAAAGCTTTTGGTGTTCGCACCGAATCCTTCCCTGAGCTGTCCACAAGTGAAAAAGGATGCGCTGATATTTCAGCTATTCCTGATGCAACTTTCGACTTCATTTTCCCAACGCAGACACTGCAGTTTAACTTGCCTCAAGCAGCCCTAAGCCCAGTTATTCGTGGTTACGTACCTCCCGAAAAATTCGATAATGGTATAACTGCCCTGTTGATGAACTACCAGTTCAACGCATCAAACAGTTTCGCGCGCCGATCTCAAGGTAATGATACTGAGAACTATAATCTCAATCTCAGACCTGGCTTCAACGTAGGGGCATGGCGCATACGAAATTACACAACATGGAATAGAGCGGATCAATCTTCAAGTTCAGGTAATTGGGATGCAGTTTATACGTATGCCGAACGCAATATACAAGCAATAAAAAGCGTGTTGACACTTGGTGAAAGCAACTCTCTTGGGGATGTGTTTGATAGTGTTCCTTATACCGGAGTGCAACTTGCAACTGATGATCAGATGGATGCTGAAAGTATGCAAGGATATGCCCCTGTCGTCAGAGGGATCGCAAAAACTAACGCCAAAGTTTTGATCAAGCAAAACGGATATTTGATCTATCAATCGTACGTGCGTCCGGGACCCTTCGAAATCTCGGATATGTATTCAACTGGCGGGAGCGGTGATTTACAGGTCACAGTTGAAGAATCCGACGGAAGCAGACAAGAGTTTATAGTACCTTATGCCTCTCTTCCCATTTTGCGCAGGGAAGGAAGCCTGAAATATGGGGTGACATCTGGTCGTTATCGCTCCTATAACAATAATGTAGATGACACATTGTTTACGCAAGGCACCGCTAGCTATGGCTTACCTTTAGGCGTCACGCTATTTGGTGGTTTCCAGACAGCATCTAAATTCCAATCTCTGGCATTTGGCTGGGGCCAAAACATGGGCAGACTGGGTGCATTATCTGTTGACGTAATTCAAGCCTGGTCAACACTGAAAAACAGAGATAAAACCTCCGGGCAATCCTGGCGTATTCGTTATAGTAAAAACTTGACCAATATAGGCACGAACTTCTCTATTGCAGGTTATCGTTATTCTACATCTGGCTATAATACTATGGGGGATGTATTAGAAAGCTATCGTAACAGTACCGGTGATTATAATTACTACCGTGTACGTAACCGAACAGAAGCCACTATTAGCCAGAACTTGGGCAATGCGTATGGCTCGTTAACCATGAGTGGCGTCATTGAAGATTACTGGAATGAAAAACGCCGTAATACGTCTCTGATAGTAGGCTATAACAATACATGGAAATGGATTAACTACTCTGTAAATTATTCATACAACCGTTCTTCACAAATCAATAGTGGTTCTACTCGCGATTATGACAGTGAAAAGCTCTTGTCGCTAACACTTAGCGTACCCTTCAATGCTTTACTCCCTAACACATGGTTAACCTACTCCATGAATAATTCAAACCCTGGCTCTGTAACGAACTCTGTCGGCCTAAACGGGACTGCATTAGAACAAAACAATCTAAGCTGGAATGTGCAAGAAGCCTATGACAATCGCCAGTATAGTAGCGGTAGTGCCGGTGTAAATTATGATGGTACTTATGGCCAGGTATTTAGCAGCTATGATTATGATCATAATGCTCAGCGTATAAATTATGGCGCAGCAGGAAGTGTTCTGGTTCATCGTGATGGTGTAACGCTAGGTCAACAAATGGGCGAAACTGCGACTTTGGTCAAAGCACCGGGCGTTGCAGATACCGTTATTCTGAATGAAACCGGAGTTAAAACTGATTATCGTGGCTATGCAATTATTCCGTTCAGCTCACCTTATCGCTATAACGAGGTAATGCTCGATAGCGAATCTTTTGCCGAGAATCTTGATATGGATATTACAACTCAAAAGGTTGTTCCAACCAGAGGAGCAATCACCAGGGCTGAGTTCAAAGGAAATATTGGTCAACGCGCAATTATTCGCCTGACCGATCCGCTTGGTAAAGTTATTCCGTTCGGAGCGACGGTTACTGATGAAGTGCAAAAAAATTATAGCAGCATTGTCAACGACAACGGTATGGTATATCTGACTGGCTTAGATACCACCGGTATTTTAAAAGTACAATGGGGCAAGAAAGATAATCAGATTTGCTCAGCGAGATATTCATTAGCCAATGCTCAGAAAAAAGCTGGGATTATACAGTCACAAGCAGAATGTCGCTAAATTTTGTGCGATAAAAGGATATTTAGTATGAAAAAAAAATTTCGTTCATTATTACCGCAATTATTATTTCTGTATACTTTGGCTGCGGTGAGCTTTAAAGCAATGGCCGCAGATTGCACAGTGGCCTATCAAAAAGTTAATACTGTAATTAGTTCCTTAAAAATTGATCCCACAGTTCCGGTGGGCAGCGTGCTACACTCGCAGTTGGTAAATACGAGAACTTATCCAGCCTCTTATAATTGCGGTACTCAGGCACTCTATTATGCCAGCGAGATGGGCAGCACTTTTAGTACTCAGTCAGCCATTTCTGGAGTATATGAAACAGGGTTAACCGGTATCGGAATACGTGTAAAAGATGTAGTCTTTCGTGATCAATGGGCACCATATTCCCAATCACCGGCACCAGGTACGTGGAACGGTGGGACTGCAAATAATACAGTGACAATTGAATTGATAAAAACCGGAGAAATCAGTTCAGCTAATAAAGGAAAATTTAAAACTGGCACATTAATGACCGCAAAAGTTAACTCACGAACTACATCTGTAGGTGCATCGAAAATTTATGAAATCGTTATTACCAGTGTCCCCAATGGAGGTTGGACTATAAAAAGCTGCACTATCGATAACGCAAAACGTGACCAGATAATTCCGATGGGCTCTCTGAGTAAAAGCGATTTTGATAGTTCAGGTTATGGTCCCGTGAAGACATTTAAAATTACAATTAATTGTCCGGATGGCATTCCGGGCGACTCGCCAATTCGTATTAGCTATGACAGGATGACGTCCGGCAATACAGATGGTTTTATGGATATCGACTCAACAGTCGCAGACGCAGCAGCATACGTTGGGGTCGAAGTCAGGGACGCCAAGAATAGTCTCCTGCAGTTCGCCCATGATTACACCTATACATCTGCAAATGTAATTAATGATCAAATTATTATTCCTATGACTGCTCGATATAAGGCCTCGACAACTGTCGGAAACATCAATCCAGGCACAGCAAACACAGCTATGACGATCACGATTAACCAAGACTGATTTCTAACAAAGAGAAGCTCTCCAGGGAGCTTTTCTGAAATTACTAGAATAACAATCAATATACAAACATTGAGTAACGCTCTATCTTACTGCATAAAAATAATGAAACCGAATTTAAAATTTAACTAAGGAGCTAAACACTAGGTTATCTCAAGCATATTCTCGCTATCATTTGATAGCGTGTTTTGATTTTAATAAAATTCATTAGATTAATGATTTATTTTTAAGCTGTTGGAAATGCAAACTGTATATTTACTAAATTAATAAACTTAAAGTATTAATAGTATCGTAAATGAATCACGAATTCGGTGCAGCAACTCCTTCAGTATAAGGGTACTAGTTATGTCTAGGATTTCAGCTCTGTCCTGAACCCTTTGCTTCACTCGAGACTGATGCCTTCCAGGATTATAAGAACAATTGTTAATGTGTTGGCGGCACGACTGCTGACATCTTTGATGGATTTGATTATGTTGCCCAAGTTGCAAGCGATGTATTGTATTAGGCGTCAAAGTTTCTCTGCTGTTCTGGTGCTTTTGTAATCATTTTCCTGCTCTATAAAAATGGCCCTGTTCAGGGCCTTTTTTATAGAGCAGGAAAGGGTACAGGCGCCTAATGATAAGTATGACTTTATCATAAATTAGAAAGTCAATCAGCGAACAGTGTATCAGACATAAAATTTGAAGCGGCGACATACCAACTTAAGTAAAAAATTATATTCATTTCAAAAATAGAAAAAGCAAAGATCATCACATTAGATTTTCTTAAATATTAAATCCATTATCTTGGATTGCAATTTAATATGTGAACAATTAAATTATCATCATATTACAGACACAGGAAACGATCAGCAAAATAACTATTGCCTCGGACCTGAAGAAGTTCATCCAGAAATTAATCATTTTAAATTAACTTCTGGGTATAAATGAGCCACCTTCCTACTCATAAAAAAGGGAAGTTATTTATTAAGGAAATAGAAATGAAAGAATTAACCGTATTAGAAATGAATCATGTATCCGGCGCAGCCACTCCTCCACAGTGGGGCACTGGTTATGTCTGGGATTTCAGCTCTACCCAGAGCACCATTACTTCACTTGCGACTGATGCCTTCCAGCTCGTTGCAGGTGCCATTGTAGGCGGCGTTGGCGGTACCTTAGGCGGTATGGCTACGGGTGCAGCAATTGCGGATAACGGCGGCGGCCTGCTTGGCTTTGGTCTGATTGGATCCCTGGGTGGCGCTATCGTAGGTGGCGTAGCTGGATTTGTTGGTGGTGTGACTGCTGGTGTCTTTGGCGGCTTTGACTATGTTGCTCAGATTGCTGGTGATGTACTGTATTCAGGCTTCAACGGTTCACTGGTATTCTGGTAATCGTCTGTCGATTTAATAATTAAGGCTCGGAAACGGGCCTTCTTTTTCACCAGATAAACATTATAATTTTAAATAAAGTTAAGGATAGTGCTTCATTTATCAAATTTTAATGAACATATTGAAAGGAAATATACCATACCCCCCAAAACATTTTTATTATTAAAAACCTTAAAATTGCAAGATTAGTTTGTAACAAATGCCAACCCTCGCTAAAGTACATAACTTTTAAAAACATTTTCTCCTTATTTTTTATAAATTCATTTAGTTATAGCACATAAATATTTACACCGAATAATAAATTACAGAAGCTTCATTCTTAATTTAGTTTTCATACAAGAAAAGGCCTCCAACTTTTAATACAATGGAAGTTCAACAGTCCTCAAGGAAAGAGACATGAAAGAATTATTAGTATTGATCACGAATGATGCATCCCTTCTCATGGGCGGTACGATTGTTGCCCACATGTTGCCATTAGCTTCTACGATGCATTTGTAGTCTGGTGAACATGCGCGGCCTCATCATTTAAGTTCTGAACAGAGCTTTTTCTCTTCAACTCAGATGTGAAGTAAATACCATGACCAGAAGTATCTATCGCAAGGAAGCGATCGAATATAAGAAATATCACTGGAAGGGAAAAGCATTGCTGCTGGCTGGAATACCTGCGTGGCTGGTGACTTTTCTGGCATTTTCATTTTTAGTCATAATGATATCTGCACTTATTTTCTGTCGTTACACCCAACGGATTAATGTCTTTGGTGAAGTGGTTACACTCCCCCACTCTATCAACGTCTTTGCCCCTCAGCAGGGATTCATCGTTAACCAGTTGGTTAAAACTGGTGACATGGTGACGAAGGGAACACCTCTGTATGAACTGGATATCTCTCGCCATACAATTTATGGAAATGTCAGTGACAAAGTGGGTGAGGTAATCAATGAAAAAATCAACAACTCAAATGAAATAATTAAAAAAATATCGCATAACAAAACAGAGACGCTTCAAGCATTGAAGAATCAATTACGTAGCGTAGAAGATTCTTTGAATGAAACTAAGCACATGCTAAGCAACACACAAACTGGATTAAAAAAGATGCGAGAAAATCTTTCCAGTTACGATAGATATTTAAAGCAAGGCTTGATCACCAAAGATCAGTATAACTATCAGCATTCACTTTATTTTCAGCAGCAGAGCTCTTATCAGTCCCTGACAAGTCAAAGAATGCAGTTAGAAACACAACAAACGCAGCTAAAAAGCGATCTTATGGTCAAAGCTGCTGATTTCGACAATCAAGTTTCTGGTCAGAAAAACCAGATTAACGATTATAAAAACCAACTCGTTGAGAATGATGCCAATGGCAACGCCATTATTAAAGCCACTGCCGCAGGGCAAATCGAATCCATGGCTGTGACTGCGGGCCAGATGGTCGACCGTGGTAGCAGTCTCGCACAAATAAAGCCAACCGGAAACGTGGAATATTTTCTGATCCTCTGGTTGCCTAACAACAGCATTCCTTATGTGAAGGTAGGTGACCCTATTAATATTCGTTATGATGCTTTTCCATCAGATAAATTCGGTCAGTTCGCGGGCACTATAGCCTCGATTTCAACAGTCCCAGCATCGCGTCAGGAATTGCAGGAATATACTAATGTCAACATGGGTGCAGGTCAGCAAGATGTAGCACTTTACAAAACCATTGTCTCTATAAAAGATAAATCATTTAAATATAACGATAAGACACTGTCTCTTACGAACGGGCTTAAAGCACAGGCAACCGTATTTCTAGATGAACGTCCTCTGTATATGTGGATGTTTACACCGTTCTATAAAATTTCACAAAGCGTAAATGGGCCACTCGATGAGTAACGAACTGTTCAAGAAAATCACGTCAAAAGTGAACTTTTCATTACGCCGAAAGGTTCCGGTAATACTCCAGTCAGAAAGTTCAGAGTGCGGCATTGCCTCGCTGGCGATGGTCTGTGGATATCATGGTCTTGAAATGGATCTATTTAACTTCCGCAACCGCTTTGGTAGTGCTTCACAGGGCGCTACTCTGCTTTCATTAACTCGCACAGCCGAACAGGCCGGTTTAAAAAGTAGGGCCGTTACGCTCGATCTTGAGGAAGTCAAGCAATTAAAACTGCCCTGTATTCTCCACTGGGATATGAATCACTATGTTGTCCTTGTAAAGATTCGCAACAGCGGTTTTGTCATTCACGATCCCTCATTAGGGAAACGTGTTATAAGTAATAAAGAGCTGTCCAACCATTTTACTGGTGTGGCCCTTGAACTTTGGCCAGATCACAATTTTCAACAGGAAAAAGCAAAAAGTCGCTTACGCCTAATTGATTTAATGAAAAACATCAGCGGCTTGAAAAATGCGCTGGTTAAAATCTTTGCATTTTCAGTCGTCGTGGAAGCGATAAATCTACTGCTTCCCATAGGAACCCAGTTAGTAACCGATCACGTAATAATTGCACATGATCAAAGCTTACTGTCTGTTATTTGTATTGGTCTGGTGGTATTTACACTTTTCCGTACTTTTATCAGTATGTTACGATCGTGGACGTCATTAACAATAAATACATTAACAAGCATCCAGTGGAAAACAACGCTGTTCGACCACCTTATGAGTCTGCCTCTTTCATTTTTTGAAAAGCGCCATTTAGGGGATATACAGTCACGTTTTTCGTCGCTCGATACTATTCGTGGAACCTTCACCAATAGTATTATCACCGGCATAATCGATATGATCATGACGGTGGGCTTGGTTATCATGCTGACGCTTTACGGCGGTTGGTTAGCAATAGTCGTCTTTGGCTTTACGTTGATCTACGCCTTAATGCGACTGGCGACATACCAGTTCTATCGCCGTGTTGCAGAAGAGCAAGTGGTTAAAGGTGCGCGCTCCGGTTCGCATTTTATGGAATCGTTATATGGCGTTTCAACGATTAAGGCTCTTGATTTAAAAAGCAGGCGTTCTCAGCACTGGTTGAATATTAATATTGAAGCATGCAATGCCGGTATTAAACAAACACGTTTTGATATGCTTTTTGGTGGAATCAACACGTTAATTACCTCTCTCGATCAGGTGGTCATATTATGGCTGGGGGCAGTGATGGTTATCGATAATCAAATGACCCTCGGTATGTTTATGGCTTTTAATGCCTTCCGTGGGCAATTCTCGCAACGAGCTTCGAGCCTGGTCGATCTGGTAATGCAGTTGCGTATGCTGTCACTGCATAATGAAAGGCTTTCAGAAATCGTCTTTACTGAACCTGAAAAGGAGTTGCCAACTCGCAGAATATTTGAACAAAGTAAGGGACTTTCATTGCAGGTACGCAACCTGAGTTATCAGTATGATCCGTTCACGCGTCCGATTTTTTCTGACCTGAACATCACGATACAACCGGGGGAATCCGTAGCCCTTATTGGACCGTCCGGTGTCGGTAAAACTACGCTAATGAAGATTATGTGCGGCCTTCTCTCTCCTACCGACGGCGACGTGTTGGTCCAAGGACTGGATATTACCAAAATCGGTCTTAATAATTACAGGCTGAGTACGGCATGCGTTCTTCAGGAAGATCGCCTTTTTTCAGGCTCTATATCGGACAACATTTGCAGCTTTGACGATAATCCGGACATCGACTTTGTTTATCAGTGTGCAAAACTGAGCAATATTCATGATGAAATTATGAAAATGCCTATGGGATATGAAACCCTGGTAGGCGAATTAGGCTTGGGTATTTCAGGTGGCCAAAAGCAGCGACTGCTTATTGCCCGCGCCTTGTATCGTAAACCTAATATTTTGTTTATGGATGAAGCGACAAGCCATTTAGATTTAGGTAACGAGTCAGAAATTAACAAGGCGATTTCATCGCTGAGTATAACGCGCATTATCGTGGCTCACCGACCTTCGACTATTGCCTCGGCAGACAGAATAATTGATTTATCTCAATGCCAGTCAAGCATCATCAACAGCTAATGGAAAAGGAATGCCAAATGACTGAAATTATTAAAGGTATCAACACAGCGGCTATTACTCACGAAGGTAAATTGCTAGCCGTGGCGCTAAAAATACGCAATGCGCAGCATCAGGAATCGCTATATTATATGCAGAATGTTGTTATCCGCGACATGATGATTATTATGCATAATAAATTACGTGCGGTTGCCGAAAAAATTAAACACGAAGATGACGCTTATAAAACGGTGCTGGTTGCTGAAAATCAGGAATTAATTCAACAGATCCCACAGATGTGCCAGGAAGATATAACTAATCCTGACTCGGCAAGAAGAATTATGTCTGTTGCACTCAAACATGATGCAGAGACTTTTTCCATTATCGCTGCACTACAGAATGGTCAAATTGCCGTTATTAGATTCAGCATTACCCAGGCTGAATTTGTGCTACATGCAATGACCCAGGCTATGCAGAACAGTGGGGATAAAGAATCGGTTATGCATCTCTGTGGTTCTATGGATTATATTCCTCTGTATGACACTGGCTTTAAAAATGTAAGTGAAATGGATTATCAGCAATATCATCATGATGTATGGCGCCAGGATCTGTTCCCTAACTATGTTGCGATTCTGTTTAAATATCAAACGCCTGAGGGAAAAAAAATCCTACGTGGTGCCGTTATCAAAACTTACCTGACAGCGAATACTGCGGAGATACAAAGCATCGCGGGCAGAATTGCGCTCCTGATGCCTCAGTACAAAGCTCTCCAGGAAAAACATCAGCTAACACAGGTATTTTGTAGAGATATTGATGCGCCCTCAAACTCGTCGCTTACGACAGAGCAATGTCTGAGGCCGCTACGCGATTTCTATCTGGAAATGGCTTCCGAATAAGACTTGGGCATCTATGAGGATGTTGAACAAACGATAATCCCTCTTCTGACCATTTACCCGGTTTTCCCTCTCCTTATTGAGAGGGATAGCCTGAAATATTATTAATTAGGGCACTTATAAACCTGACCCTGCATCTCGCTGGCGGTCGGGACAAAGCTCGACAACATCCCTTGTGTCGGACTGCTCACGCCATAAATCACGTTTCCGCCCATCTCTGCCGCCTGATTACGCAGCGCGTTTGCCGCGCCGCGCATCGAACCGCCCTCTTCGCCATGCTGCCCTGAGAGCCAGTTACTTTGTTTACCGGTTGCGGTACCGACCAGCTGGCATTCACTGCCCGGCTTATCTTCCACAAAGCGAACGCTCTGCCCACCAGCAGACAGTTCGTTACCGGAACTACAACCCGCCAGCAGCAACGCTGCTGCTACTATCCCTGCACCCACTTTAACGCGCATGTTATTCCTCGTTTTCAATAAGCTGGGCACGTGCTGCCCGCGTCTAAACCTTATACTAAAAAGATGACCAAAAGAAAAACCCCCGATCATTTCTGACCGGGGGTTTATTCATTTCTGCGAGGTGCAGAACAACATGATTACATCATGCCGCCCATACCACCCATGCCGCCCATACCACCAGCAGCACCTAAGTCAGGCGCATCGCCTTTCGGCAGGTCAGTGACCATGCACTCGGTGGTGATCATCAGGCCAGCAACAGATGCCGCGTACTGCAGAGCAGAACGGGTCACTTTAGTTGGGTCCAGGATACCGAAGTCGATCATGTTGCCGTACTCTTCGGTAGCAGCGTTGTAACCGTAGTTACCTTCGCCCGCTTTCACCATGTTCGCCACAACAGACGGCTCTTCACCGGCGTTGGAAACGATCTGACGCAGTGGAGCTTCCATTGCGCGCAGCGCAACTTTGATACCCACGTTCTGGTCTTCGTTCTGAGCGGTCAGGCCAGCCAGTTTCGCTGCAACGCGAACCAGAGCAACGCCACCACCAGCAACTACGCCTTCTTCTACCGCAGCACGGGTCGCGTGCAGGGCATCGTCAACGCGTGCTTTCTTCTCTTTCATTTCAACTTCGGTAGCTGCACCGACTTTGATAACTGCAACGCCGCCTGCCAGTTTAGCAACGCGTTCCTGCAGTTTTTCACGGTCGTAGTCAGAGGTCGCTTCTTCGATCTGCTTACGGATCTGAGTCACACGGCCCTGGATTGCATCTTCTTCACCCACGCCATCGATGATGGTGGTGGTGTCTTTGTTGATAACAACACGTTTCGCCTGACCCAGGTCTTCCAGGGTCGCTTTTTCCAGCTCCATACCAATCTCTTCAGAGATCACGGTACCGCCAGTCAGGGTCGCGATATCCTGCAGCATAGCTTTACGACGATCGCCGAAGCCAGGTGCTTTAACCGCAGCCACTTTCACGATGCCACGCATGGTGTTAACCACCAGGGTCGCCAGCGCTTCGCCTTCAACGTCTTCAGCGATGATAACCAGCGGCTTGCCTGCTTTCGCAACGGCTTCCAGAACTGGCAGCATTTCGCGGATGTTGGAGATTTTTTTGTCAGCCAGCAGGATGAACGGGCTTTCCAGCTCAACAGCGCCAGTTTCTGGCTTGTTGATGAAGTATGGGGACAGGTAGCCGCGGTCGAACTGCATACCTTCAACCACGTCCAGTTCGTCTTCCAGACCGGTACCGTCTTCAACGGTGATCACGCCTTCTTTACCGACTTTATCCATCGCTTCTGCGATCAGTTTACCTACGGTTTCGTCGGAGTTAGCGGAGATAGTACCAACCTGAGCAATGGCTTTAGAGTCAGAGCACGGTACGGACAGCGCTTTCAGCTCTTCAACAGCAGCAAGGACAGCTTTGTCGATACCACGTTTCAGATCCATCGGGTTCATGCCCGCAGCAACGGCTTTCAGACCTTCGGTGATGATTGCCTGCGCCAGTACGGTTGCAGTAGTGGTGCCGTCGCCTGCAGCGTCGTTCGCTTTAGAGGCAACTTCTTTCACCATCTGGGCACCCATGTTTTCGAACTTGTCTTCCAGTTCGATTTCACGCGCTACGGAAACGCCATCTTTAGTGATGGTCGGTGCGCCGAAGGATTTGTCCAGAACCACGTTACGGCCTTTCGGGCCCAGGGTTACTTTAACTGCGTCTGCCAGTACGTTTACGCCGCGCAGCATTTTCACACGAGCGTCGTTACCGAATTTTACGTCTTTAGCTGCCATTTTAATCTTTCCCTTAAATTCGTATGTTCAGTGTCGTTCGCGGATTACGCTTCAACAATTGCCAGAATGTCGCTTTCGGACATGATCAGCACTTCTTCGTTGTCGATCTTCTCGGACTTAACACCGTAGCCATCGTTGAAAATGACGATGTCACCAACTTTAACGTCCAGCGGCTGCACATTACCGTTTTCCAGAATGCGACCTTTACCGACAGCGATGATTTCGCCACGAGTTGATTTTGCTGCTGCAGAACCGGTCAGAACGATGCCGCCCGCAGATTTGGTTTCAACTTCTTTACGTTTGACGATCACACGATCATGTAACGGACGAATACTCATTGATAGCTCTCCTTTGAGAAAGTCATTATCAGTTATGGGTGACGCCGGGCCGTAAGCGGTTTTCCGGCTAGTGCCCTGAGAGATGGGGATGGGGTTTTACCCCTTCAAGGGGTAGTCGAAAAAAAATTTGTGAAAGTGTTACCATCGCCTCTCTTTTGATGGCGGCAGGACAATGGAATGAGTGGACTCAAACAGGAGCTGGGACTCGCGCAGGGTGTTGGCTTACTTTCAACGTCTTTATTAGGTACGGGGGTTTTTGCCGTGCCTGCGCTGGCAGCCCTGGTGGCGGGTGATAACAGCCTGTGGGCGTGGCCGGTGCTCATCGTGCTGGTCTTCCCGGTGGCAATTGTCTTTGCCATTCTCGGGCGTCACTTCCCGAGCGCGGGTGGTGTAGCGCACTTTGTCGGGATGGCGTTTGGCCCGCGTCTGGAGCGCGTCACCGGCTGGCTGTTCCTTTCCGTCATTCCCGTGGGTCTGCCTGCCGCTCTGCATATCGCGACGGGCTTCGGTCAGGCCCTCTTTGGCTGGCACGACGCGCAGCTGTTACTGGCCGAGCTGGGCACCCTGGCCATCGTCTGGTGGATTGGCTCACGTGGAGCCAGCTCCAGCGCCAACCTGCAAACCCTGGTCGCCATTCTGATTGTGGCGCTGATTGCCGCCATCTGGTGGGCGGGAGATATTGAAGTTTCAAAGATCCCCTTCCCTGCGGTCACAGATATCAACCACTCGCAGCTTTTCGCGGCGCTTTCTGTGATGTTCTGGTGTTTTGTCGGCCTCGAGGCTTTTGCCCATCTGGCTTCCGAATTTAAACAGCCGGAACGGGATTTTCCGCGCGCCCTGATGATCGGTCTGTTGCTGGCAGGCACGGTCTACTGGGCCTGTACGGTGCTGGTACTCCACTTTACCGCCTACGGTGCCGAGATGGCGGCAGCGGCTTCGCTTCCTGCCATCGTGGTACAGCTGTTTGGCGTGAAGGCGCTGTGGATTGCCTGCGTCATTGGCTATCTGGCCTGCTTTGCCAGCCTGAATATCTATATCCAGAGCTTTGCCCGACTGGTCTGGTCCCAGGCCCTATACAAGCCGGAAAGCCGTCTCGCACGACTGTCGAAACGTCAGCTGCCGCTCAACGCCCTGAATACGGTGCTGGGCTGCTGTGTGCTAAGTACGCTGGCTATCTACTGGCTGGATATCAACCTCGACGCGCTTATCGTCTATGCCAACGGCATTTTCATTATGATCTACCTGCTGTGCATGCTCGCGGGATGTCGTCTGCTGAAAGGCCGCTATAAAGCGCTGGCGGTGATTGGCGGAGTACTCTGTTTGCTGCTGCTGGCAATGGTGGGATGGAAGAGTCTCTACGCCATTGTGATGCTGGCGGGATTATGGCTGTTTTTGCCGAAGCGGAGTGCGGTGTAAGTTACGCCCGGTGGCGCTTCGCTTACCGGGCCTACAGATTCCCCAGGCCCGTGCAAGCGCAGCGCCGCCGGGCACATAATCAACGGTCGTCTTTATGGTCCAGACGGTCGCGCTGATCATCCTTGCGCTGATACTCCCCGTCAAACGTCTCGCCACCGCCCGTACCGGCGCTGAAACCACCACCCGGCATACGGTTAAAACGCAAATGCGGCATCAGCTTCAGCGTCAGGAGCTTTTGCACTGGCGGGACAAGCAGCAGTAGGCCGAGGAAGTCGGTGAAAAATCCGGGAATAATCAGCAAAATACCGCCGATAATCAGCGATACGCTTTTGATCATCTCCGCAGCCGGACTCTCCCCTGCGGCCATCTTCTGCTGCATTAACAGGAAGTTTTTGAAACCCTGATTGCGCACCAGCGACATGCCAATCACCGAAGTGAAAATCACCAGTATCAGCGTCAGCAGGACGCCCAACACGTGGGCGACCTGAATAAAAATAGAAATCTCTATGTAAACATAGAGAAAGATTGCAGCTAACGGTATCCAGCGCACTGGCTTCTCCTGTGTGGCAGACGCCTTTATGGCCCCTGTCGGTATCAAATTGCGATTCGCGTCTGTCAGAAATGGAGGCGTTTAGTCAAAATTCAATCGGTTTGCACGGATATTTTTTCTGGAAATATTAAAGCGGTGATTCATTTCACAGATTAATAAATATCATGTCGCGGGCTCCATAATAAGTGATCCAGGTTACGGCATTTCGCTATCATCAGCATATCATTCCGGGTATCTGGTCGATTCAGGGGATAATCGTCGGTCAGAAAATAGACATAACCACATATGTACTGTGTGTTTAGTACATCAATCGGCAGCTTGAAAAGAAGGTTCACATGTTAAACAACATTCGTATCGAAGAAGATTTGTTGGGTACCAGGGAAGTTCCAGCGGATGCCTACTATGGTGTTCACACTCTGAGAGCGATTGAAAACTTCTACATCAGCAACAGCAAAATCAGCGACATCCCTGAGTTTGTCCGTGGCATGGTGATGGTGAAGAAAGCGGCAGCCATGGCGAACAAAGAGCTGCAAACCATTCCTAAAAACATCGCCAATACCATCATCGCCGCCTGCGATGAAGTGCTGAACAACGGCAAGTGCATGGACCAATTCCCGGTCGACGTCTATCAGGGCGGCGCGGGTACATCAGTGAACATGAATACCAACGAGGTACTGGCAAACATCGGCCTTGAGCTGATGGGCCACCAGAAAGGTGAGTACCAGTACCTGAACCCGAACGATCACGTCAATAAATGCCAGTCCACCAACGACGCCTACCCGACCGGTTTCCGTATCGCCGTGTACGCCTCTGTCGTGAAGCTGGTTGATGCGATTAACCAGCTGGGCGAAGGTTTCCAGAACAAGGCTGTCGAATTCCAGGACATCCTGAAAATGGGGCGTACCCAGCTGCAGGACGCGGTACCGATGACCCTCGGTCAGGAATTCCACGCGTTTAACGTGCTGCTGAATGAAGAGACCCGCAACCTGATGCGCACCTCTGAACTGCTGCTTGAGGTGAACCTTGGGGCAACGGCGATTGGTACGCGCCTGAATACCCCGGATGGTTATCAGCAGCTGGCGGTGCAGAAGCTGGCCGAAGTCTCCAACCTGGCCGTTGTGCCGGCGGAAGACCTGATTGAAGCCACCTCCGACTGCGGTGCCTACGTAATGGTGCACAGCGCGCTGAAACGCCTGGCGGTGAAACTGTCCAAAATCTGTAATGACCTGCGTCTGCTCTCTTCCGGGCCACGTGCCGGTCTGAACGAAATCAACCTGCCGGAACTACAGGCGGGCTCGTCCATCATGCCAGCCAAAGTGAACCCGGTCGTGCCAGAAGTGGTAAACCAGGTGTGCTTCAAAGTCATCGGCAACGACATCACCGTTACCATGGCGTCCGAAGCGGGCCAGCTGCAGCTGAACGTGATGGAGCCGGTGATTGGCCAGGCGATGTTTGAATCCATCCACATCCTGACTAACGCCTGCTACAACCTGCTGGAAAAATGCGTTAACGGCATCACGGCCAACAAAGCGGTTTGTGAAAGTTATGTATATAACTCTATCGGTATCGTGACTTACCTTAACCCGTTCATCGGTCACCACAACGGCGACATCGTCGGTAAAATCTGTGCTGAAACCGGTAAGAGCGTACGAGAGGTCGTACTTGAGCGCGGACTGCTGACAGAAGCCGAGCTGGATGATATCTTCTCGGCGCAAAACTTAATGCACCCGGCCTATAAAGCAAAAAGATATACGGATGAAAGTGAACAATAACAGTTCAGGTTAAACTTCATGAAGGCACGTCAGATGACGTGCCTTTTTTCTTTTTAGGCGTTACCAAAACACAACAATTTAATATCAACTTGTTAATAAGCAAGGTAGGCACTTATGTTCGGAGCAGAACTCGTCATCGTCTTGTTGGCGATATACTTAGGCGCAAGGCTCGGAGGGATCGGTATCGGTTTCGCCGGCGGTCTCGGCGTGCTTGTCCTCACTCTCTTTTTTCAAATTAAACCAGGCGCTATCCCGTTTGACGTTATTGAAATCATCATGGCGGTTATCGCCGCTATCGCAGCCATGCAGGTTGCAGGCGGTATGGACTACCTGGTGAGCCTGGCGGAGCGTATGCTGCGTCGTCACCCGAAATACATCACCTTCCTTGCTCCGCTGGTCACCTGGTTTATGACTATTCTGGCCGGTACCGGCCATACCGCTTTCTCCACCCTGCCGGTCATCACCGAAGTGGCGAAAGAGCAGGGCATCCGTCCGTCCCGTCCGCTCTCTATTGCCGTTGTCGCCTCGCAGATTGCGATCACCGCCTCGCCAATCTCGGCGGCAGTGGTGTTCTTTGCCGGTATTCTTGAGCCGCTGGGCGTGAGCTACCTGACGCTGCTGGCGATCTGTATTCCGGTGACCCTGATTGCGGTGATGATCACCGCGGTGGTCTGTAACTTCCTCGGCGCCGAGCTGAAAGACGATCCGGTGTATCAGGAGCGTCTGGCAAAAGGTGAAGTGAAGCTGCGCGGCAGCCAGGCATTTATCCTGAAGCCACACGCTAAACGCTCCGTGCTGCTGTTCCTGATCGGCATCGTCGCGGTGATGTTCTATGCCACCGCCATCAGCGATACCGTTGGGCTGATCCAGAACCCGGTCCTGCCGCGTAACGAAGCCATCGTGGTGTTCATGCTGACCATCGCTACGCTGATTAGCATCACCTGTAAAATCGACACCAGCGAAGTGCTTAATGCCAGCACCTTCAAATCCGGTATGAGCGCCTGCGTGTGCGTACTGGGCGTGGCCTGGCTGGGCGATACCTTCGTCAAAGCCCACATCACCGATATCCAGACCGTTGCGGGCGACCTGCTGCATAACTACCCGTGGTTGCTGGCGGTGGTGCTGTTCTTTGCGGCTACCCTGCTCTACTCTCAGGCGGCCACCACCAAGGCGCTGATGCCTGCGGCACTGATGCTGGGCGTTTCTCCGCTGACTGCAATCGCCTCGTTTGCTGCCGTTTCCGCGCTGTTTGTGCTGCCAACCTACCCGACCCTGCTTGCAGCCGTCGAAATGGATGACACCGGCTCGACCCGCATTGGTAAATACGTGTTTAACCACGCCTTCCTGATCCCGGGCGTGATTGCTATTACCCTGTGCGTGATCCTCGGCTTCATCATCGGCGGGATTGTGCTGTAAACCTTTTTTGGCTGTAAAAAGAGTTAAAGTCGGGCCGCTTAGCGGCCCGATTCATTAATGAGCAGCGGCCCGTCGTGATATAGTGATTTTTTTCGCGATAACGAGGTCGACCTGTGAATATGCCTGACACTGTTGTTGTACTCTGTACCGCCCCTGATGAAGCTACCGCTCAGGATCTGGCTGCCAAAGTCCTGGCAGAAAAGCTCGCGGCCTGCGTGACCATCCTCCCCGGCGCCACCTCCCTTTACTACTGGGAAGGCAAGCTGGAACAGGAGTATGAAGTGCAGATGCTGCTTAAATCCAGCGTGGCCCATCAGCAAGCACTTCTCGACTGCCTCAAATCGCATCATCCTTACCAGACCCCGGAACTGCTGGTGCTGCCAGTGCTCCACGGTGATAACGACTATCTCTCATGGCTCAACGCGTCCTTACGCTGATCCTGCTGCTGTGCAGCACATCAGTCTTTGCCGGGTTGTTTGATGCACCCGGCCGCTCAAACTTCACGCCAGCCGATCAGGCTTTCGTGTTCGATTTTCAGCAAAACCAACATGAACTGAATCTCAACTGGACTGTGAAGGAGGGTTACTACCTCTATCGCAAACAGATCAGCATTACGCCCGCTCGGGCGCAGGTCGGTGAGCTCCAGTTGCCCGCCGGCGTGGCGCACGAAGACGAATTTTACGGTAAAAGCGAAATCTACCGCGGCCAGCTGTCTGTCCCGGTAACGGTCACTCAGGCTGATAAAGGTGCCACCCTGACGGTCACCTATCAGGGCTGTGCCGACGCGGGCTTATGCTATCCGCCCGAAACCAAAGTCGTGCCGCTGAGCGAAGTTACCGCAACTGACCAACCGGCAGTTTCCCCTCTCCCCTCAGGGGTGACGGGCGAAAGCGGCAGTGAACTGCCCTTCTCCGCCCTCTGGGCCCTTCTGATCGGCATCGGCATCGCCTTTACGCCCTGCGTATTGCCGATGTATCCGCTTATCTCCGGCATCGTGCTCGGGGGCAAGCAACGTCTCTCTACCGCCCGCGCGCTGCTGCTGGCGTTTATCTACGTACAGGGGATGGCGCTTACCTATACCGCGCTTGGCCTGATCGTTGCGGCAGCCGGGCTCCAGTTCCAGGCCGCGCTGCAGCATCCGTGGGTGCTTATCGGGCTGTCAGTGGTGTTTATCCTGCTGGCGCTCTCCATGTTTGGCCTCTTCAGCCTACAGCTGCCCTCTTCCCTGCAAACCCGCTTAACCCTGATGAGTAACCGTCAGCAGGGTGGTTCCATGAGCGGGGTATTTGCGATGGGCGCTATCGCCGGGCTGATCTGTTCGCCCTGCACCACCGCCCCGCTCAGCGCGATCCTGCTCTATATCGCCCAGAGCGGTAATATGTGGCTCGGCGGCGGCACGCTCTATCTTTACGCCCTGGGAATGGGTCTGCCGTTGATTCTGATGACGGTATTCGGCAACCGCCTGCTGCCCAAAAGTGGCCCGTGGATGGAAACGGTCAAAACCGCGTTTGGCTTTGTGATCCTGGCGCTGCCGGTGTTCCTGCTGGAACGCGTGATCGGCGATGTCTGGGGGATGCGCCTGTGGGCCATGCTGGGGGTGGCATTCTTTAGTTGGGCATTTATCAGCAGCCTCAGTGCCCGCAAGCCGTGGGTCCGCGTTGTGCAGATCCTGCTGCTGGCTGCCGCGCTGGTTAGCGTGCGCCCGCTACAGGACTGGGTGTTTGGCGCGCCGGCCGCGCAAAGCCAGGCGCACCTGAATTTCACGCCGGTCAGGAACGTCGACGAATTACATCACGCGCTGGCGCAGGCGCAGGGCAAACCGGTGATGCTCGACCTCTACGCCGACTGGTGCGTCGCCTGCAAAGAGTTTGAAAAATACACCTTTAGCGACCCACAGGTGCAAAACGCGCTGAAAGATACCGTCCTCCTGCAGGCTAACGTCACGGCGAACGGCCCGGAGGATAAGGTCCTGCTGAATGAGCTTAAGGTGCTCGGCCTGCCTACCATCCTCTTTTTTAATGCTCAGGGTAAGGAGCAGTCCGCTCAACGGGTAACGGGCTTTATGGATGCCGCCGCATTCAGCGCGCATTTGCGCGATCGCCAACCGTAAACGACACTTTAAGCGGGAAAGTACGAAAGTAACGGAGGAGAAAACCGTGCAACGTGAAGATGTTCTGGGCGCAACCCTGCAATTGCTTGAAATTCAAGGGATAGCCAGCACCTCGCTGGAAATGGTCGCCGAACGAATTAATTATCCTCTGGATGAACTCCGCCGTTTCTGGCCCGATAAAGAGGCTCTGCTGTACGATGCCCTGCGCTACCTCAGCCAGCAGGTGGACATCTGGCGCAGGCAGCTGATGCTTAACCCTGACCTCTCGGCGGAACAAAAGTTAATGGCGCGCTATTCCGCGCTCACCGACTGCGTGCGCAATCACCGCTACCCAGGCTGTCTGTTTATTGCCGCCTGTACCTTTTTCCCGGATCCGGGCCACCCTATTCACCAGCTTGCCGACCAGCAAAAACGCGCCTCACATGACTTTACCCATGAGCTGCTGACCACGCTTGAAGTGGACGACCCGGCGATGGTGGCAAAGCAGATGGATCTAATCCTGGAGGGCTGCCTCAGCCGGATGCTGGTGAACCGCAGCCAGGCAGATGTCGACACCGCCCAGCGACTGGCGGAGGACATTCTGCACTTCGCACAATGTCGTAAAGGGGGGGCGCTGACTTAAGCCAGCATTCCCGCCCATGCAGAAATAAAGAGGCACAGCGCCATCAGGCGCTGGAAACGCACCATTGCCGCAGTGGTGCGAAACAGCCTGTTCACTGCTTTTCCCAGCCATGCCCAGCACAGCAGGCAGGCCACTGAAATCAGTAAAAACCAGAGCGCCATCAGCGCGACGTCCCGTAATACATGCCCCCCTGCAGGAGCAAACAGGCTGACTACCGCCAGCGCCATCATCCAGGTTTTAGGATTGATCACCTGCAAGAGTGCCGCCGCACGCGCGGTAAACCGGGTATGCGTATTACCGGATAAGTTAGCTGCGGGTGCGCAAAACAACTGCCAGCTCATCCAGCTCAACCACAACACCCCGGCCCAGCTCATCCCCTGACGCACCAGCGGATACTGATGCAGCAGCTCACCCGCTCCGGCCCCCGAAATCAGCACAATGGCACTGGCTGCCGCGCAGGCGCTCACCAGCGCAGGCAGGGTTGCCTTCACACCGTGGTGCTGACTGTTGGTCAGAATCAGGATATTGGTAGGGCCCGGCGTTATCGAGGCGACAAAAGCAAACAGCAGAAACGGGATCAGATTCACAGGTGGCTCCTTTTGATAAGAGCCCTGACATTGCCGCTATTTTCTGGAAACGTCTGGAAGGTTTGTGCATAACCGCCGGTAGTGGGCGGGCGTAATGCGATAGGCACGCTGGAACCAGCGCCCTAAATGGCTTTGATCGGCAAACCCCAGCGCCGCCGCCACATCGACAGGCTGATCCCCACGCGCCAGAAGCTGCCGTGCTTTTGCCAGCCGCAGCTGAATGAGCCAGGCATGGGGCGCCAGATGAAACTCGCGCTTGAAGCAGCGGGTAAGCGTAAAGCGATCGGTGCCGGTCTCCCTTGCCAGATCGGAAAGACCAATATTGTCGCCCAGGTGCGCATAGAGATAGTCCCGCGCCCGGTGCGCTACCGCCGCGCTCTGCAGTTGCGAGGGGAGTTTTTTGCGCCAGTAGCAGTGTGACGTGAGCTGGGCCAGCAGATTATCCATCGTGCTTTGCTGCACGATTTTCATCTCGTCGTTGTGCAGCGTGGCAAAGGTGTCGCCAATGATACGCACAAGCTGCGGCTCGCGGGTCAGGGTTTGCGTGAAATGCAGGGAATAACTGCCGGGGGTGGATTCATACAGGCCATGCAGGGTATCGGTCAGCCAGCGCTCGTCGAGGTAGAAGGTCAGATAGGTGAAGCCGCCTGCGACAGGAGCGTCGCCGTCGTGGATCTCACCCGGCTCAAGCAGAAACGCATCACCCGGATGGCTACGATGGCGCTCACGACGGCAATGGAACTGCTGGGTACCGCTCAGGGTGATGCCCACCAGATAGCTGTCGTGCCAGTGCGGATCGTAGGCATGTCCTTCAAAGTGCGCCTTGATCGTTTCAATTCCTGTATCCGCATGCTGTCGCAGTTCAAGCCAGTCGTTCACTGTCGCTCCCCTTTTTCGCTGCCAGCATTGCCCGAGCGTATCTTTCTGTCTGGAAGATTTGTGCAAAATCGCCGCGCAAACCGACAGATTGCCGCAATCTTAAGCAGTTGAACAGGGTTTCCCGAAATAAGGTTGACGACCGTACGCGATTACGGTTTAATGCGCCTCGTTGCCCGGATAGCTCAGTCGGTAGAGCAGGGGATTGAAAATCCCCGTGTCCTTGGTTCGATTCCGAGTCCGGGCACCACTATTTAAAGAACCCGCCTTTTAGGCGGGTTTTTGCTTTTACAGAGCCGGACTCTTCATCGAACTCAGTTCGATTATTCGCCGCCAGCGGCTCACCCCTTCGGGGCCAGCGCGGCAAGCGCGCTGTTCAACGCCTGCGGCGTTAGTCCGAGTCCGGGCACCACTATTTAGAAAAACCAGCCTTAGGGCTGGTTTTTTGCTTTTCAGCTTTCAGCCAAATCCTTCAGTTAATCACGACCGACGACAGCCGATACCAGCCATCACTCAGTTTCCCCTCGTTAGCGAGCTGGATCCGCGCTGTGTTGTTTTTATCCACCAGCGCCACGTCCAGCTGATAGCGTCCGGCCGAAAGGTTATGCGGCGTTGCCAGCTGATAAGCCGAACTGTGCCTGCCCGGCAGCCACTGGCGGATATCATCCCCGGCGCTGCCCTGGGCGACCGTGCTCCCTCGCTGGTCCTGCAGGCGCCAGGCGAGGGTATAACGCAGATAAATCGGCGCCACGCCATCGTTTGACCATTGGCTGGTGAGCGACAGGGCCTGCCCCGCACGCGCACTCGCCGGATGCGTCAGCGACACCACCCGGAAGCGGTAACCTATTTTAGTCAGCGCCTTGTCGACGATATCGCGATACACCTTCGGTATTTCAGTGGATTTGATATTCAGGGTGCTGGCATGCTGCGCCAGCGCCCAGTCAAAGGTCGCCTGTACCTCTTCGCGAGAGTACTTTTGCTCGGTCAGCCATTCCGCCATATGGCCGCAAATCTCCAGGCTGACGGGCGCTTTTTTCCAGGCGTCGTTAAATCCCGGCCAGGCCGCCTGCGCCGCCGTAATACGCTCCGGGTAATCATTGGCCATATGGCTCCAGGTAGGGCTGAAGTTGCGCCAGTCTCCCCAGCAGTCCGCCCGCCAGCCCGCCCCTTTTTTCGCTGCATAGGCGACGGAATCATAGCCGTTGATCAGCATGATCTTAGGCGTGTCAGGGAAGGCACTGAAATGCATATCAACGTAACGGTTGAGCAGCGCGGGGGAATAGCGCTCCTGCAACGGCGGCAGGTTAGGGAAGTTGCTGTTATGCCACTCCCCCCAGGCGCCCACCATCCCAATGTCGATGAAAGCCAGCTCCGGGTGATTGTTGTACCGCGCGCCAAACGCCTGCAGAAGCCGCCGGGCGTAGGCAATATAGGTAGGATCGTCCAGATCGGGGGCAAAGGTTTTATGATCAGGCGTCCAGGTGCCTTTAATCCCTTTGTCGATCAGCCACTGGGGGATCTCAGAGCCTGACTCCGGCCCATCGAGGATCATAAAGCGCAGTCCGACGTTCATGGGCGGTTGATGGGCAGCCGCCGCCGCAAACCCCTCATCCACCAGCGCAAAATTGTACTGCCCTTCTCGCGGTTCGACCTCGCTCCAGTAATAGCGCCGATATTCGAGGCCCGTCGCCGGATAATCCGCAAGGTTTAAGTCCTGATCGTGAAAACGGGCCACGCCGTTCCCGGGATTAGCCAGCGGGCCGCTAATGGCGGGCGGATTCACCGTCTGCAAGGTTTCTGCACTTTCAGCGCAGGCCCAACCCGAAGAGAACATCAGCGCTCCGGCGATAAGCAGTAACAACCCATTTTTACTGCATGGCAGATCGTTTAAGCGCATTGAATCCCCTTTTTACAGTGATTTACTTCTTATAAATAACATTTTATTTCACAGAATATATTCCCGGACTCACACGAATTGACTATTTCCATAAACCTGAAAGGAACTAATGTTGATATGTTACTGCGCGGGAAAAGTGAGTGTCAGGATTCATCTATCATACCTCTGGGCCAACAGACACCGCTTATTTCTGGTTTTATCAATTTTTATCATGAGTAGCATGGTGAAATGTTCAATAAAAATAACAAGCTAATCAAAAAGCTGTTCTTCCATGAGTCCTGGGACATCATGGTCATAAACAGCCACGGCCAGCATGTTTTCCCGGAAAATACGCTGGATATTCTTTGTAACGCTAAAGCACAGCAGCTTGATAAAAAATATATCTTCCAGGCCGATCCTTTTATTATAGATAAAGGCGATCGACTGTATGTTTTTTATGAAGCTTTCTCCTTCCTCAACTCTAAGGGCATTCTGCGTTGCCGTATCCTGAATAAAGACCTTCAGGAGATGGACGACGTTAAGCTTGAAGGCTTTGACGACTTAAAATGCCATCTCTCTTTTCCGTTCCTGTTTGAACTCGAGGGTAAACTGTTCATGATCCCCGAGTCGTCAGAGAGAAAAGAGGTCATTCTTTTCCAGTCCGTCGATTTCCCCGCGCGCTGGGAAAAGGTTAAAGTGCTGGTCTCCGATATAGCCGTGACGGATAACGTGGTCTTTGAGCTGAACGGCGTGAACTACCTGGTCTCCACCACGCTGGATAACGAGCTGGTGATCCACACCTCAGAGGGCATTCTCGGCGACTGGAAGCAAATCTCCCCGGCCCTGGATATCTGTAATGTTCATGCCAGAGGTGCCGGCAAGCCTTACTCGATCAACGACAAAACCTACCTCTTTACCCAGGAGTGCAATCCTGGCTTTTATGGAAAGTCTATCTTCATCAAGGAATTGACCAGCCTGACGCCGCATAAATATGAAGAGAAACTGGTAGGCAAAATAAGTTCGTCGATTAATAACAGTGACGGTATTCACACCTTAAACTTTACCGATAACTATATTGTCTACGATACAAAACACCTGACCTTCAGCCTGCTCTCCACGCTTAAAAAGCTGACGTATAAAGTTATGGTTAATCACCGAAAGCGTCTTTTTAGCTAAGTGACAATATGGGGAATTAGCACTAACCTAACCAGTGTCACAGGATAAAAAACTGCAAAAGAGCGTCTATATTCCGCCACCCCGGTGCGCGGACGGATGCGGGCTTTTTAGGGGATTTATTATGGCAATTCTGGTTACGGGCGGTGCAGGCTATATTGGTTCACATACGGTGCTGACATTACTGGAGCGAGGAGAAGAGGTCGTTGTCATAGATAATCTTTCTAATGCTTCGCAGGAGTCGTTAATCCGGGTTGCAGAATTAACGGGAAAACAGCCGGTGGTTCATATCGCTGATATTCTCGATCGCGACGCGTTAAAAACGCTTTTCACTCAACATACCATTACCGACGTCATCCACTTCGCGGGCCTTAAATCTGTTTCCGAGTCTATTGCCCAGCCGCTCGCCTATTATGAAAACAATGTGGTCGGGACGATGGTCCTTCTGGATGAAATGCATCAGGCAGGCGTGACCAGTTTAATTTTCAGCTCGTCGGCCACGGTTTATGGCAATCCTGACGCCGTTCCCCTGAGCGAGAAGTCCCGCACCGGCGGTACCACGAACCCGTACGGCACCTCCAAGCTGATGGTAGAGCAGATTTTGCGGGATTTCGCGGCCGCGCAACCGCAATTCAGGATCGCCTGTCTGCGCTATTTTAATCCGGTGGGTGCGCACCCTTCAGGGCGCCTGGGAGAAGATCCGAACGGTATTCCCAATAATCTTGTGCCCTATATTTCTCAGGTTGCTATCGGCAAGCTGGAGTGCCTGACCGTCTTCGGCGACGACTATCCGACGCCTGACGGAACCGGCGTTCGGGATTACATTCATGTGATGGATCTGGCCCACGGCCATCTGGCCGCGCTGGATCATAAAGACGAAGGCGAGGCGTTTAAGGTCATCAACCTCGGCACCGGCATCGGGTATTCGGTAATTGACCTGATCAAGGCATTCGAAAAAGCCGCCCAGACCAGAATCAATTACCGCATCGTCGGCAGGCGTTCCGGCGACGTGGCAGAGTGCTGGTCGGATTCGTCGCTGGCGCGCCAGCAGCTGGGATGGCAGGCCACGCGCAACCTGGACGAGATGATGCGCGACGCCTGGAACTGGCAGAAGAACAATCCCGGGGGTTACAACGCCTGACGTTCAGCTGAGCAAACAGGTGCCATCAGGCACCTGTTTTTTTACTGATATTTAAGACTGAGCCACCAGTCCCAGATCCCGACGTGGAAGTTCTGGAAGACGTCTATTCCCAGTGCCGATTTGATCATGTACAGCGTCAGCAGCACGCAGCACAGCAGGAACAGCGTGGCGAACAGAATGAGGAAGGTCACCACGATGCGTGACAGTTTTGACTCCGGGCGGGAACGCGCGCGGAGGTCCCGTCCCAGTAAGAACACCATATAGAGGCGTTTGCCGAAGAAAGGAAAACTTTTACGGAAATCGATCCGATGCCGCGATGCCAGGGTAATCGAAACGATGGCGTCCTCGATCTCCTCTTTTTGCTCTGGGGTCAGCTGAGCGGCAACGTTCTTATCAAGCACTTCGTAAAAACGATCGATAACTATCGGGTTTCTGGGCTTACTGGTCAATTTTAACCTATTGTTTTATCTATTTTATGGTAGACAGAGACGGTTTTTCTGGCGATTTCGTCCCAGTTGTAACGCTTCAGAAAATCACCGTAATCCACGCGCGGCAGGTTCGCCTGGCTTGCCATTTTCCGGGCTAAATCCGCGATGTTCCCCAGCTTAAAGCTGGTCTCATCCGGTAAGCCGACCTCGAGATTGGGCAGAATATCGCTTACCACCACCGGGAGCGAGTAGGACATCGCCTCCAGTAGTGCAATAGGCAGCCCCTCATGGTACGACGGCATCACAAAGAGTGAAGCCTGAGAGAAGACAACCTGCAACTCCTCACCTTTTAAAAATCCCGTCATCACCACGCCCGGCGTCTCAAACGCGAGCTGCTTCAGACGCAAACTGTATTCCGAGGGGTGATCCGAATCCCCCACCAGCACCAGCGGCAACGTCAGGCCCGACTGTTGATACGCGGCGATGGCGTCATGCATCCCCTTCTCTTCAACGAATCGCCCGACCATCACGATATAGCCCCCGGGCTGCAGATCATACCGCCCGAGGATCCTGTCAATCGTCTCGTTATCCAGCGGTTCTGGCACCTTCACGCCGTTATAAATCAGATGCGCATCATAGCGGTAGTATTTCTGCTGGATCAGCTGGTTGATCACCTCAGAAATCACAATCACTTCACTGGCGTACTTCACCGCCACTTTCTCACCGAGCATCAGGATTTTTTTCGCCGTCTTGCCCCACTTCTGGCGATCGTAGTCCGGCCCATGATGGGTAAAGACCACGCGTTTGCCCAGCAGGCGTAACAGCGGCACCACGAGGCCGGGTCCGATGGCGTGAACATGAACAATATCGGATCGATCGAAGAATGTCCTCAACGCAGCGATAACAGAGTGCACGATGGCCTCAAAACTGCGTTTTTTAGGTGCCCACAGCGCCAGCGTCTCGACGTTTTTGTAGCTCGAGCGCCGGTAAGGTACATAGGGAGACCGGGCAATGACGCAAATCTCCACGTCATACTGCTGGCGAATAGCCGGATAGAGATGCTGACAGTGGGTTTCGACGCCGCCCAATACATCGGGGATCCCGCGGGTACCCAACACCGTGATTTTTTTTGCCATGTTATCGCCCGTCGAGCAGCTCGCGGTACAGCGACTGCAACGTTTCCATGTGCTTACGCAGTGAGTATTTCTGGCAAAGCCGTTCCCGGCCTCTCAGCCCCATCTCCCGGGCCTGCTGCGGGTTTTCCGCTATCACGTCCAGCGCATCGGCCAGATCCTGAGCGTTGCCAGGTTCAAACAGCAATCCTTCCACACCGTGTCGAATCTGCTCCGGGATGCCGCCAATGCGGGCCCCCACCACCGGCCGGGCGAACGACATCGCCTCCAGCACCGCCATCGAGCAGTTCTCATAACATTCTGAGGGCAGCACCACCGCCCGGGCGTTTTTAATCAACGCATCCAGCCCCGGTCCCTGCTGCACATAGCCCAGGAATTCCGCATCGGGGAAGTTCTTAACCATGTCGTCATGCAGCGGCCCGTGGCCGACCACTTTTAACGGCATTTTGTTGCGCATAAGCTGATGCGCCCGGGTCAGCGTCGGCACCCCTTTTTCGCGGCTCAGGCGCCCGACGTAGAGCAGATACGACTCATCAGGGCTCTCTTCTGGCGGCTTACCGTCGTCGATGCCGTTCACGATCACCTCGATACGGGACTTCGGCAGCGAGCGCTTCAGCTCGTTACGCAGGAACTCGCTCGGGGAGACAATCACGTCCAGCGCCTGATAATTTTGCGCGATGTACTGCCAGGTGGCCTCTAAGGAGAGCAGCAGGCTCTTCGCCGCCGAGCCCTCCTGGCAGCGATAGCGAAACGCATTGAACACGGTGCCGGTCACGCAGGCATCGCACACCTTGCCGTCGCGCAGCATGGAGTACGACGGGCACATAATTTTATAGTCGTGGGCGGTTAACACCGTCTTACAGCCGAAATCCCGGGCGACCTTGATCAGCGCCGGCGTCAGCTGGTGATAGATATTGTGGAAGTGGACGATCTCCGGGCGCGTCTGCTCCAGCAGCGCCCGCATTTTTTTGCAGGCTTCCCGGTTGTGAATAAAGTTGATGGCGGTTTTAGCCCCGGCCAGCAGACCACCCTCTGTATGGTAATCCACGTTGGTGACAAAGTAGTCCGCATAGTCAGAGGGGAAGTTTTTCTCATGCTGCATCGAGAAATCGATCACCTCCACGCCGGCCTCTTTCAGCATGTTGCGTTCCTGAAAATAGACCGTTTCAGCTCCTCCTTTGATAAAGAAGAACTTATTCACCAGTAAGACTTTCATTACTCTCCCTGCTCACGAATAACTTTATTGCCCGGTGGCACCCTGGGGTCGCGGAGCGGATGAAAAAGCCCTTTGACCAGCCCGGCAGAGAGCACCGCCAGATTGATTACGCTGTTGAGGCCGTTTTTTAATGAGCGGTTGCGAATGGTTTTCAGCAGGATAAAGGCCAGCAGCGGCAACAGCGCGATATCGATCAGGCTGACGTCGAAGGTAAAGAACACAATCAGCACGATAAGAATGTAACTTGCGAAGATGACTTCGTTTTTCACCAGCATCAGCGCGTCGCGGAACCAGGGTTTACCCCACGCGCTGCGCAGCAGCTCCCCCGGCGCCTGATGGAAACCGCTCTTCCAGCGATAGCGCAGCATTTTGAAGGTCGGCATTGTGTAGGAGGTGTGCCGGAAATAGGGCACGTTCAGGCGATGCAGTTTGTAACCCGCGGTCAACAGGCGGATCCCCAGCTCCGCCTCTTCATAGGCGTGCAGGCTGCGGTTGGTTAAGTAGCCAATGTCGGCAATCGCCGACAGGCGGTACAGTCCGCCGCCGCCCAGATGGTCGCAGTCGCCCAGGGGATAGATCTTATTAATGCGCTGCTTGCGGGAGGTGAATTCATAGTTTGAAGCGTCGTCCATCTCCACCGTCCCGGCCACGCCAGCGTACCCAGGATTTTCCTGCAGAAACGCCACCGCCCGATCGATGAATCCCGGCTCCAGCTCCATATCGCCATCCATCAGCAGGATGAACTCACCTTCGCTGTGAAGGTAGCCCAGCTGATGCCCGACGCCGCAGCAGCGGTCTGCCGGTTCGGTTAACGACACCACCATCACCCCTTTATCGCTGGCCAGCTGCTGGGTGTTATCCGTCGAAAGACTGTCGGCAACGATAATTTTATGCGGATACTCAGCAATCTGGCTGCGAATACTGTCGATGGTTTTCTCTATACATTCGGCTTCGTTAAACGTCTTAATACTTACGGTAATAAACGGTTTGTACATCAATAGAGCCCCGTATAACGGCGTACGGTCCGGCGAATGATCAAGCTGGAACCTAATGATAAATAGAACAAGAATTGCAGCATTGGCACGATCATCAGTATCTGGCTGTAGGGAATACTGAGCAGACAGGCGATTGAAAAAACGTTAAAGGCCGGCGCAAAGCTCAGCAGCCGGAGATCCTGCTCATCAATCTGGTCAACCGACAGCAGCGGTTCAGGCTGAACCACTTTCAGAATATAGACAAACAGCCCGATAAAGATGACGGTCCCCACCACCCCGACTTCCCAGAGCAGCATACTCATGGCGGTACTGTCGAGGGTCAGGTTGTAGATCTGGTTCAGGAAACCCGGCGAGAGGAAGCTGCCGCTGTTGGTGGCATTCAGCCCGTAGCCGAACAGCGTGCCTGGCAACCCCGACAGGTCGTTATGCTGTAACCAGAACGTCAGGGTGGTAAAACGCCCTATCTCCCCGCCCGGCAGGATGAAGTTCGGGTCGAAAATGTAGCCCAGTGAGTCAAAGAACACGGCGAAGGGGTTTTCCGACGTGTCGATGCCATAGGCGGCGCTATAGCTGTAGGCCAGGATGACAATGGCCAGGCCGATCAACAGCACCATCGACACCAGAATAGACAGCAGCACGGCCAGATTCACCTTGCTCGCCTCTTTGACCCAGGAAGGCATGATCCACACCCACCCCAGCAATAACGGCGACAGCAGGATCACGAACTTCACTTCACCAATAATGCACATCACAAAACCCAGGATGATATGCAAGGCCATGTTTTTAAAGCTGGTCAGCCCATGCTTATACTCCGAGACTTTCAGCAGCATGATCAGCAGGCAGAACAAGCCCATCGCTGCGGTGTTCCCCCCACCCATCGGGTCGCCCCCGAACGTTCCCACCACGGAGTCCCATTTTTCCTCTTCGCCATGCAACGCCACGCGCTGCGGCACCACAAAGATGAGCTGGTAGAGCGCAACCGGGAACTGGAGATAAAAAATCCAGTACAGGCCGCGCGTGACCTGGTAGATCTGCGATTCCCGGCAGAACCCCAGCAGCAGGCAGAGCATCACCAGCGAGAGGGCAATCTCATTCTTAAACCCGATAAGGGTGATGAGCGCCCCGCCCTGAAACAGGGTCGAGATCCCTGCGAGCAGGATAAAAGAGAGATACAGCGTCAGGACAATGGCTTCCTGCGCATCGAGGCGCACGGGTTCGTGACGGGTCTGCAGAAGCAGGAACGCCGCCATCAGCATCGTTAAGAAGAAGGGCAGCCACAGCACCGTCAGCTCACCGGTAAAATACTGCACCAGCCCGCAGAAGATGAGGGTCAGCAGGGTGAACGTTTGTAGGTAATGTCCGGTATTAAGATTCATGATGCCACTGACCCGTTTTTCAGAATATCGGCGCGCTTATTCACCTTCAGATAGATGAAGGCGTAGCGAATGAACGTCAGAATCGAAAATATGATGATGGAGGTCGCATAGTCATTGTAGAAGTACGGGACAACGACAAACGCGATCCCCACGATCGCCAGTTGTTCGAGCTGGATCCGCAGGAAGTAGCGGTGCGAGCCGAAAATCAGCTCAATCACCGTCAGCGGACAGACCGCCAGCGCCGGGAACAGGTACGGCAGCATGTAGCGCGAGGTGGGTACGGAGGCGATCCACTCCTCGCTGAAACCGAGATTCATCACAATCGGATAGAAGATAAAGACGCCCAGGGTGCAGATCACGCCCAGCACCAACAGCAGCAGGCGGACCTTTGTGTACTCTTCGTAGTTGAAGACGTTGTTTCTGAAATCAATCGACCATTTCGAGAAAATGGTATTGCGCACCGCATTGCCGACAATCACCACCGGAGCCAGGCAGAAGCGGCTGACCACCGAGAAGTAGCCCGCCGTTAAGGCCGAGAACCAGAAGTTGATCAGCATGATCGGCAGGTTGTTGTTAGCCATCGCCAGCACTTCGGCACTGCCCACTTTGGTGATGTGGTGGATATTTTTTTGCAGAAACGCCAGGTTACTGGAGGGCGACAGGTGATGCAGCGCGACGGTGCGAATATCAAATGCCCGCAGGATGCAGGCGCTGGTCAGCGCCATCATCAGGATCGCCCACATCCAGTAAAACGCCATCACCTGGTGGGTGAGCAGCACGGACACCACCACCACCACCGAGACGGAGATGCGTTGCACCACCAGAAAGCGAAAGTTCGCCGTGCGCAGCGACAGATTCTCGGCTATCAGCACCCAGGTATTCGAGAGCGTGAGCAGGTAGAGGAAAAGGACATTCTGATGAAACAGCCAGCCCGTCAGTACGGCATACGGAATGGCGATGGTCAGGCTTTGCAGCAGACAGAACACCACGTTCTGGGCCAGCTCGTCATCCTGTTGTCTTGGGATCAACAGCTGCGAGGCAAAGGTACAGACCTGCGCCCCGATCAGGGCAATGCTGTAGTTGAGCGCGTAGAGCCCAACCTCGCCAAGATCGTACTTATGCGAAATGAGCCAGATCGACAGGGCACCAATCAGTTGTGATATGACTGATGACCCCGCGATCGTGGAGGCGCTCTTAAGGAGACTCATGCCTGGCCTGTGTTATTCATCAGTTCGTGGGTATGGTAATTCAGCGAACGCAGCCCCTCTTTGCTCTCCAGATTTTTATCCACCACCTGATTCAGCACCCCGCCGATAATCACGTTGTGATCGTTGGCCGCTTTCTCAATGGCTGGCCCAATCGTGTCGGCCGCGTTCAGACCCGCTTTCAGGACAAAGATCAGGCCATCCGTCACCTGGCTCACCAGCTGGACTTCCTGGCTCTGATTCACCGCCGCCACATCGACGATAATGCGCTGGTAGCGGCCACGCAGCGAATCGATCAGCGGTTTCAGCCGTTCAGGCGACAGCAGCAGCAGCGCGGAGACCGGGGTATTGCCGCGCGGCAGGAAGTCGAGATTCTCGCTCATCTTCACCAGCACGTTTTCGGTCGCACTGTCGCCGCGCAGCACTTCTGCCACGCCCGGCGCCTTCGGTGAGCCCAGCTCGCCCGACAGACCGTCGCTGTTGAAGAAATCCATATCGATAAGCAGCGTTTTCTGGTCAAAGCTAAAGGAGTTGGCCAGCAGGTTCGCCAGCAGCGTCCGCCCCTCTCCACCTTCCGCCGACGTCACGGCAATGACCTGCAGCGGATGGCTGTTCAGCATGATCTGCGTGCGCATGCTGTGAATGATGTCGGCATTCAGCGGATCGCTGGCGATCAGATCGCGGATTTTGCTGCGCCCGCCCACCCCTTTAAAGCGGCGGATCTCACCCAGCGGCAGCAGATTCAGTCGTTTCTGCATCTGGCTGAGGGTATTCACCGATTTGTCCGTGGCGGTTTTCACCATGATGTACATCGTGTAGAAAAGCATCACCAGCAGCACAATCATCAACATCAGCAGCGGCTTATTCGGTTTGGCCGGAAGCGCAGCGGGTACGGCCGGATCGTAGATCTCCGCATCAGCATCGGAATAAGAGCCGGGTAACGCCAGCTCCTGCGTGCGCTGATAGGCCATCTTGTACATCTCTTCCGTTTTATCCAGCGCCAGCTTCAGGTCGTTGTATCCATCACGTTTCATAGACAACTTCTGGAAGTTCGCTTTCTGTTCTTCCAGCTGCTTCTGATAATTTCTTTCGTCCGCCAGCGCCGCCTCGTAGTTCTGGCGTAATCCGGCTTCCTGCTCCCTGAGCGTCATCGCCGTTTGCGCCTGGATTGCGCTGATACGGGCCCGAGCCTGGATCACTTTGTCGTACTGGGGCCCGTAGGTTTTTTCCAGCTGCGAAAGCTCGCTGTTGGCCTGGATCAGGGCGATGCGTAAATCCTGGATCTGGGCATGGTTTGAAATCGACGGCAGCGAGATGGCTCTCCCCCCGCCGGAACGAATCTCGTTATAGACAGATTCAGCCGCCACCCGGCGCTCGGTCGCATTCGCCAGACGGTTGGTGATAATGCCCATCTGTTCCGTCTCAAAACCATCCACGCCGCGGAAGGTCAATAACCCCTCTTTCGCCAGATAGCCATCCAGAGCGGACTTTTGTTGCGCCATCTGCTGCTGAAGTTCCTGAAGCTTCTGCTGGTTATCATCCCTCGCCTTCGCCGTTTTTTGCTGCTTGAGGGCCAGGGTGTAATTGATAAACGACTCGGCGACGCCGTTAGCCACATCCGCCGCCAGCTGCGGCGACGTGGATTCATAGGAGACGGTGGACAGATGGGTGGTGCGCACGTTGCTGATGGTGAGATCTTTCATCAGCGTTTTCAGAGCATGATCTACCCGCTGCTGTTCGTTCTCAGGGGTTGCGCCAATGCCCGCCCCCTCGCCGTTAAACGCGGGGTTCTGATCGAGTTTCAGCGTGCGAATGGCCTGCTCAAGCACCACGCGCGACTGCATCAGCGCGGTTTGTGTTTCGTAATATCCGTTACGGGTGGAGTCATAGCCTTCCACTTTCTGGAAAGGTGAAACATTGTCCGGCTGAGCTTTGATCAGTACCGTGGCGGTGGAAACGTACTTCGATGACATCAAACTCATTAGTGGCCAGGCAATCGCCCCGGCAACGATGCCGGAGAGAAGGATTTTCCAGGAGTTCTTTTTAATTTCTCTGGCAAATCTTGCGATATCGATAGCGCTTTCTCGCTTTTTGCCATTTTCCACTATTGATAGTTTCATGGTCAGAAGAATCCTGTGCCAATAATGACGAGATCGCCCGGGAGTACGGAGTGCGTAACATCAACATTTTCGAGTAACTCACCGGTGGATGATTGACGAATTTTGAGATCCGTACGGTCTGCACGATCGGTATAACCCCCAGCAAGGGCGATGGATTTCTCCACGGTCATACCTGGCTCGTAGGAATAGCCATTCGGGTTCTCAACTTCACCAGAGATATAAAACTTACGGAATTCAGCGATATTGACCGTCACCATGGGATTAAGCACAAAACCTTTGCGCAGGCGTTGCGTAATTTCCGCATCCACCTGGCTGGCGGTTTTGCCCTTTAATTCCAGCTTGCCAATATAGGGGTAATTAATAGCCCCACTGTTATCAAGTACTACTTTCATGGTCAGGTCAGGCTGCCCGGCAACGTTAATGTTGACGATATCACCCGAGCCCAGTAAATAATTTCCTGAATCCACTACGCTATTGTCCATTAACGTCGGCTGCGGTGATTTGCATCCGGCGAAAACAAGGCTGAGGAGTAAAAATGCGCACAGTTTCATTATTTTCATTTTAAATCTGAACCTTAGCTGTAAGCATAATCAAAGATTGATCATAGCCCAACGTTTCAGTCACGATGCGATCGTCGTTGGGGCCGATGGTAAACGTATCTGTATCTTTATTAGACTTAAGCGTATCAAAATGATATTCCACACCAACGTTAAACGATGGGGTGAAGTCATAACCTACGATAATTGAAAACACGCTATTTTTGTCATGGCGGTCCTTGTCCTGATCTTTGTAATCCTCTGTAATATATGCGTAATCAAGCAACGTCGTTAACCGGTCGTTCATCCATAAATGTTTGTAGGAAATGCCGTACTCAGTAAGTAAATTATATCCGCCCGCTTCGGAAGGATCCTTAATACTTTGTGATGTTCTTAACGTAAACAGCGACTGCTGAAGCGGTCTCCACTCACCCAATATATCCCAGTTAATCCCGTTGAAATCCTTCGACCCGGGGTTATTCTCAAAAGTTTTATAGAGCCACGACACGTTCATATCAACATTCGTTTTGCCCGTAAGCTGGGACTGAATGCCGTAACGCAAATAATATTCATTACTGTCTTTTTGTGAGTCATGATCGTAATGAAACTGGTTAGTAATAAAACTATAGCGAAAACGCGTCTTAGATGTGTACTGATCGAAAATTTCTGCAATCAGGGTATTTTCGGTCCACTCCTGCTCGCGGATATATTGTGCAAAGTCCTCATCCTTGCTTTCAACCTGGCCGGTATTACCAAAAGACCATCTGCGGTGCATTAACGCCAGGTCAGCCCTTCCCCGTCCGTCGGGTGCACCATAACTATAGCGCAGCTCGCTGTTGAACAAATTGGTGGTTAACGGCGACGTTACGCCAAATTCACGGAACTGTTCCGGCAGGAACCCTTCCGTCACGCCACGCCCGCGCTCTTCATGGCCGAGGGAATCTTCCAGCGTCAGGCTCAGGCCATGCATCAGCCCATAACGCCAGTCGCCCTTTAAGCGGAAAAAGTGATCGTCATAATCATCCGCAGAATCGCTGGAGTAGTGACGATAATCCCCGGTGTACATCAGCAGATACTTGTCCTGGCCACGCTCGCCGTTCAGGGACAATACAGGCTTGAGGCTCTGAAAGTCAGAGCCTTTCGCGTCGCTATCCTGAGGCTGGAAGGTCACATTATCGTTATGCCCATAGTTCACCCCGACATTGCTTTGAAAGTCGATACCCGCCCAGCCAATGTGTGATTTTGGCGTTAATTCTGCTAACGCGACCGGAGACGCCATAATCCCAGCGATAATAATAATTTTAGTATGCATTCTTACCGACAAATCCCTTAAAAATGGTTTTAATGATGATTTTTATATCTAACCAAAAGGACCAGTTCTGAATATATTCAATGTCGTACTGGACTCGCTTTTCCATTTTATATAGCGCATCAATTTCGCCACGATAGCCATTAATTTGCGCTAAACCTGTGATCCCAGGCTTCACTTTATGGCGAATCATGTAGTTCTCGACCTGCTTACGGTAAAGCTCGTTGTGCGCCACGGCATGGGGCCGTGGGCCGACAATCGACATATTTCCCTGAATAACATTGATGAACTGCGGTAGCTCATCCAGAGATGTCCGACGTAAGAATGCTCCAAAGCGCGTGACCCGGGGGTCATCTCGTGTCGCCTGTTTCACCGTGTCGGTATTTTCCATAACTTTCATGGTCCGGAACTTCCAGACTTTGATCTTCTGCCCGCTCAGACCGTAGCGATCCTGTTTAAAGAAAACCGGCCCGCGAGAGGTGAGCTTGATACCAATGGCAATGACGATCATTAACGAGACAATCATTACCATAATCGCGCTGCCGAGCACCAGATCTTCTGCGCGTTTTATAAACGCCCCTCCGCCATCCAGAGGCGAGGTGAAAATACCGATGGTTTGTAAGTTATGGATGGAGCGTATCTGTGAGGTATTGGTGCTGTAGGCGTAAAAGTCCGGCACGATCCAGGTATTTACCGTGGTATCGGACATCATGGCCAGGAAATGGCGTATGCGCTCCAGCGCCACCATCGGCAGGGCAATGTAGATTTCGTCGACCCTGCCAGCCTTGGCTTCTTCGACCAGTTTAATTACGGGCCCGTTATAAGGGCTGGTAATTCTTTTCGCCAGTTCGCCCAGTCGCTCCGGGCCGCGTTCATCGTAGAAGGCCAGCTCCAGCTTCACGTCCGCATATTCCAGACGCAACGCCTTTTCCGCGGCCAGGCCGTTATCGGTAATCCCGATAATGGCAACTCTGATGCGCTTCTTAGCGGAAAGTTTGAAAATAATCAGGCGGACGACATAAAGAAAAGGGATCGGCGAGGCATACCATAACGGCATCGCGGGAATGTTGCGCACGTCGATAAAGGTTAAGTAGCCCAACGAATATAATTTGGCAACGAGAATGCGTACCATGCCGATAAAAAGAATGGCGAAAAAAGCCGTCAGGAAAAGCCGCCGCTGGTTGCGTAACTTGTTGTTTTTAGGTCGATACAAATAACACTGCGTGTACTCGCCAAACAGTAAAAATGCGGTGGAGTATAATAGGCTGATCAAAATTACAGTGTCGAAAGACTCCATTTTCAACCACCAACCACTGAGCATCAGAATTAAATTAATTGAGAAGAAATCAATTAATTTAATGAATACTGAGTAACCTCCATGGGTGATCTTTTGCGAATTTCTCAGCATGTCCTGACCTACTTATAATTAAGCATCGGTATTATTTTTTTGTTGTGCTAATTGCACCGGTAAGCGTAGTAAAAATAAAACACGGGTCCGCGCAGGGAGGCGCAACCTAAATGAGTCAGCATTTTAGGGTCTGGCTGGGTTCACTGCTATGTCGGTGTAAGACTCGGCATACACATCCCTTATAGCGCTGAAGCGTCGGTTTTATAGAGACATCTGTTTATATACAGCGTAAGCACTATTCAATAAAACCGCCAACAAACTTTAGTTGTATTCCGTTCAGGAATGAAAAAAGCGATTACGCAAACTAAAGGCATAAAAAAACCCGGCCGAGGCCGGGTTTTTAATTTACTCGTTTATGCGGGGGTGTTGGTCCACCAGCCGGGACCGCTTCGCCTGCAGCTCCGCGATTTCAGCATCGATATCTTCAATCTTCTGCTCGATGTTGTCGTGATGCTCACGCAGGATCTCCTTCGCTTCCTGGAGGTCAGACGCAGCAGGCGTCGCCCCTTTCAGCGGCAGGTTCGCCGTCTCTTTCATATAAATGCCGGTAACCAGGCCGATGACCGCAATCACCATCAGGTAGTACGCGGGCATCATCAGGTTCTGGGTACTCTCTACCAGCGATGCCGCCAGCGTAGGGGTAATACCGGCAATCAGCACCGAGATATTAAACGCCGCTGCCAGCGCACTGTAGCGAATGTGCGTCGGGAACATCGCTGGCAGGGTCGAGGCCATCACGCCGATAAAGCAGTTGAGGATCACCGCCAGCATCAGCAGACCGGCAAAAATCAGGCCGATCACATTACTGTTGATCATAATGAAGGCCGGGATAGCCAGCACGAACAGCGCGACACTGCCGAAAATAATGAAGGGACGACGGCCGAAGCGGTCGCTCAGCAGGCCCATAATCGGCTGCACAAACAGCATCCCGACCATGATAGCGATGATGATCAGCACGCCGTGATCTTCTGAGTAGTGCAGGTTATGCGACAGGTAGCTCGGCATGTAGGTGAGCAGCATGTAATAGGTCACGTTGGTGGAGATCACCAGACCGATACAGGTCAGCAGGCTGCGCCAGTGACGGGTGGCAATCTCTTTGAACGAGACTTTAGGCCCTTCCTGCAGACCTTCGCGATCGCCCTGCTCCAGCTTATCAACGTGCTGCTGGAACGCCGGGGTCTCTTCTAACGCGTGGCGCAGATAGAGGCCGATGATGCCTAACGGCAGCGCCAGGAAGAACGGAATACGCCAGCCCCAGGAGAGGAAGTTCTCTTCGCCCACCACGGTGGAGAGCAACACCACCACGCCCGCGCCGAGCACGAACCCGGCAATGGAGCCAAAGTCGAGCCAGCTGCCCATAAAGCCGCGCTTACGGTCCGGAGAGTACTCGGCGACGAAGATCGACGCACCGGTGTACTCGCCCCCAACCGAGAAGCCCTGAGCCATCTTACACAGCAGCAGCAGGATCGGCGCCCAGATACCAATGCTCTCATACGACGGGATCAGGCCGATACAGAAGGTACTGACCGACATGATCACAATGGTTATCGCGAGGATTTTCTGACGTCCGTACTTGTCCCCCAGCATCCCGAAGAACAGGCCGCCCAGCGGACGAATAAGGAAAGGCACAGAGAAGGTCCCGAGGGCGGCAATCATCTGCACGCTGGGATCGGCACCGGGGAAGAAGACTTTACCCAGCGCATAGGCCACAAAGCCATACACGCCAAAATCGAACCACTCCATCGCATTACCGAGCGAGGCGGCGGTGATCGCTTTGCGCAGTTTGCCGTCATCAATAATGGTGACGTCGCGCAGGGTGATCGGTTTAACTTTTTTCCTTTTAAGCATTGCTATCCTCGTAGACTGAGCCCAGCTCTCCCCACAGCGCTCAAAAAAAGCACTCTGTGGAACCCGGGAAGCGCCTCATGCGCATTCTCCTCACTCAAGCGTAGCAGGTTTACTTACACTGACCTTTTTTGACCGGTACAACCGAACCTGTTGACGCCTGTCTGGGCTTGTTGATGACCTCAATACCCTACCAGCGTTTATATGTGTGATCAACTTCACATATATTTTTCAGTTTATCACCAGAAGTGTAAAAACTGTAAAACCATGACCATTAGTTGTTTCTTATGTCTGCCTCTGTAAATACCCTTCCGCGCGTTATTATTTGCGGTGAAATTAAAAAAGAACGACATTTTTTTACAAGACATTCACAGCCGCTTTAATAATCAAGAGGCAAATATCCTGTTTCCTTAAAATATGTGATGAAGATAACTAAAACGGTGTTTTATTTTGATTGAATCATCATTCCAACGATCGCATCATAAGTCCGTCAGAACGAGTCAGGCCTCCTTCAAATGAAGGTTTAATGAGCCGAACTGTTTTATATCTGCTGTATGAATAACGAATCGCCTGACGTCAATGCGCAGCAATTCGTTGTATTCATTAGATTATTAATTATGACTTGTCCGCCGGCGATGCGCGATGAGATGTGAGGGTTGATGATGAAGATTAAAGCCGCGATTGAACGCATCCCCGGTGGGATGATGCTGGTTCCGCTGGTTCTGGGCGCAATTTTAAATACCTTAGCACCAAATACCGGAGCCTATTTTGGTGGGTTCACCAAAGGTATGATTACCGGCACAGTTCCAATTCTTGCGGTATGGTTCTTCTGTATCGGCGCCTCCATTAATTTACGTGCAACGGGTACGGTATTACGTAAATCCGGTACGCTGGTTATTACCAAAATTGCTGTGGCGTGGATTGTGGCGATGGTTTGCGCCATGTTTATTCCGGAAAACGGCATTCAGACCGGCTTCTTCGCGGGCCTCTCGGTGCTGGCAATTGTCTCTGCAATGGACATGACCAACGGCGGTCTGTACGCCAGCCTGATGAACCAGTACGGCACCAAAGAAGAGTCTGGCGCTTTCGTTCTCATGTCTCTGGAATCCGGCCCGCTGATGACCATGCTGATCCTCGGCTCCGCAGGTCTGGCGTCCTTTGAACCACACCACTTTGTTGGCGCCGTCCTGCCGTTCCTGATCGGTTTTGCCCTCGGCAACCTCGACCACGATCTGCGCGACTTCTTCAGCAAAGCAACACCGGTTCTGATCCCGTTCTTCGGCTTCGCGCTGGGTAACACCATCAACCTGAACGTGATCCTCGACACTGGCCTGCTGGGTATTGTTCTGGGTGTGGCGGTTATCGTTATCACCGGTATTCCGCTGATTATTGCCGACCGTGTTATCGGTGGGGGGAATGGTACTGCGGGTGTGGCCGCCTCTTCAGCAGCAGGCGCTGCGGTGGCAAACCCGGTGATTATCGCCCAGATTAACCCGGCGTTCGAACCGGTTGCCGCTTCCGCTACCGCGCTGGTTGCCGCAAGCGTCATCGTCACCGCGATTCTGGTTCCGATTATTACCGCGCTGTATGCCAAACGCTTTGGCAACGTCCCGGCAAAAGCCGAAGAACCGCAAGCGGTGGAGTCACTGCACCACTAACAGGTAAACCCTAAACGTTAGCCCTCTCCCCTACAGGGAGGGGGCTTTGTATTTATAGCAAGGAAGTCATTACAGGATAATAAATGACTTACAGCGGCGCCCTGGTCCGGCTGAAAATCGCCGAAGCGTTGACCGCAGGCCGGGGCGAGGCGCATGGATGCGCCGAGAGGGCGTGACCTACAGGGATGTAGGATCACGCCCGACCCTAAGCCTGCGGGAATAAGCTGAGGACAAAATTGCCGGGAGCAATTTTGGACAGCGCTTGCGCTGGCCCCGAAGGGGTGAGCCCCAGGGATGGGGCGAACAATCCGCGAAGCGGCGATTTTCTTGCCGGGAGCCGGGATTGTTAAGGGGCGCGATAGCCCCCTTAACACGTTCACAGTTGACGTTGTTTACAAAGGAGCGCTGCTCTGGAAGTGAACGGAAAAACCATCGGTGCCGCATATTCCCCCTCACCCCAACCCTCTCCCTCAAGGGAGAGGGGGCTAACCGTGCCAACCCTTACTCCCCAAACACCTCACCCACCATCGCTTTTGCCAGCCTGGCCGCCGAACACAGCCTCGGCATCCCCAATGCCACATTCTGCCAGCTCTGCGTCACCGACCAGCACACCGGATGCCTGTCGGTATCACACCAGTCCCCCAGCCAGCCCAGCATGTCTTTATGATCGATAATCCCCGGCGTACCGGGCGTGGTCAGCCACTGGTGATAGAAATGTCGGGTGTTGGGCGCGGCGTTGATCCCCTGCGCCAGATAGTTCGCCACCATGCTGCACAGGTTATCTTTCAGCATGGCGCTGACGTCCGCATTCGCCAGCCGGCAGGCGTCACCAAACGCTCCCCAGCGCAGCTCCTCCAGCGCCACATAACCGCGCCCGGCCAGCGACCAGCCGTCATAGTGTCCGGCCCGCCAGCGGGTAAAAATCTGCTCGCTGTGAACGCCGGCCTGCACCGTTAATCCGCGCTGGGTTAAGGCTTTCTCTTTAAACTGTGCACGTTGCTGGAAATGGGCAGCGAGGGTCTCGTACTGATGCACCAGCCCGATGGCTGGCTGATTACGCAGGCTGGCCTGCTGGCGCAGGGTGGTGAGGATTTGCGTCATCCGGGTCAATGCCAGATGGCCGGGGTCAAACATCCCCGCCAGCTTCTCTGCCAGCCCGAGCCGCAGCACAGCATTTTCGCTGAACATTCCCCCCATGGCCCACTGACGAAGCTGAGTCTGCGCCATGATCTCCTGGGTTAAACGTTCACGAAAGTGCTGCTGTTGCGACGCCACAGAGGTATGACGCTGCGCGTCAGCCCCCTGTACCAGGTCGACCATAAATTTAGGATGGATACATTCCAGCGTCCGTCCGGGACCGTCCAGTAAGTGTTTTGTCATGGTTGCTCTGCCGCGAATAGCGTTTGAATATCATCGCGTAACAGTCGGGTATCTTCCTGAATCCACGTCGCAGTGGTAATACATTGCTGCAGCAGCTGGCTGAGCGCCCGTGTGGCATGCTCATTTTGCTGGCGCACTGCGAGGCTATCACGCAAGCTTTCCTGTAACCCAGCAAGGCATAACGAGAATTCCGCAAAGAATGTTGCCATACCTGCTGTAACAGAGACATCGACCTGCGCCGCCAAAGCTTTACGAATTTGTTCACAAAAGTGATCTATATGCTGTTTAAATTTTTCATGAAGCTGTGACACGTTGATAACGTATCGCGTCCGCGTCATCACGTAATCTTCCCAGCCCCAGCCCGGATTGTTCAACCAGCGGGAGACCGTCTCGCGCAACGCGCTGCTGGCTCCCTGCGCCTGGCTGGCGGGCTGACTCTCCTGGGCGATAGCGTCGCTGAACAGGCTCCGGGTGTTGAAGTTAAGCTGGTTCGCCTGGAACGCCGGGAAGCTGATCCGCGCGCGGAAACCGGCGTGGCTTAACTCCTCTTTAATGCGCGTCTCAATCGGACGCATGGCGTCGTTCAGCGAGCGGGCCAGAGTGGTTTCCAGCTGGTCAAACCGCAGCGCCAGCTCGCGGCCGATTTTGGCCTGCGCATCCAGCATGATCATTTCGCAGGAGGAGCGGATTTTGCTCAGCAGGATCTGCGCCTGGCCTTCATCCTCAAGCACGAGCTGGCCGGGCGTCGCTAACGCATCGGCATGCAGCGTATGCGGATTAAACCCGGCCAGATCCAGCAAATTGTCCGGGTTGAAGATGTGTTCTACCGCAAGTTTGATATCGCTCTGCTGGGTGCTGATAAACAGATCGGTTGCCGTCAGCGCCTGGCTAACCTCATGCCTCACCTCATCGCTCACCGACGCCTGGCGGGACTGCAGCAGCGCCATATCCTCTTCCAGCCGGGCGATATTCAGCTCCAGCTCCTCGAAGGCCACCGTCAGCCCCTGATAACGGAAATCCAGATATTCGCGGGCGTTCTGGGCATAGTTCAGCAGCTTATGCGACGCCGAACGTAGCGCGTAAAGCGAGGCGTTAGCGTAGGCGGCGTGAATCAGCTTGCGGATCGGCTGCTCGAAGAGGGAGTCCTCCCACAGCAGATCGGCGGAGTGGCGAACATGTTCAATATCGTCCAGATCGGCAGTCCGCCAGCGGCGGCCCAGCGCGGCTTCGGCAAAATCCTGCACCCAGCGCTGCTCCTGGTGATCCGGCAGCTTACCGTGCTGCGTCAGCTCATGACGGGCGCGGTTCGCCAGGTATCCCCACATCGACGACACCGGGAAGATCTGGCCCGGAGAGATGTGGCCTTTCATCAGGGTGCCGGATATCATCGCCCGCACCTGCTCTTCATCGTCGCTGTTACGGTCTTTCTGATCGAATTTATTGACCAGCGCATACAGCGGGACCGATTTGCTGACGGCAGAAATAGCCAGCCGCACTTCGGCATCCGAAATCGACTTCAGCTGCGTATAGTCCATCACCGCCAGCACCGCCGAGGCACGTGAGAGCTGCTCGGTGAGCATTTTTTGCAGATGAGGCTGCCCGGCCTCGTTCGGCCCCGGGGTGTCCAGCAGGGTTAATTGCCCCAGATGCGCGTCCAGCCCGGCCAGATGAACAAATTCCACTTCAATAACCGGGATATTTTCAATTGCGGCATAGGCCGAAAACGGAAAATCGGTTCCCAGCGCCTGGGAAAGGCGCACTAAATCGTTAAGGTTTTTTAAACAGTTAAATATTGGCTGCGCACCCAAATAATGTTTTTCAAATGCCTCGCCGGATTCAATGCGCCCCAGCAGCGCATTCATATCTTTATCAATTTCAAGTTGCTGGGCCAGCTTGCCACGATCGAAATTGGCGAGCTTCTTTTGCATCTGTTTTATTAATGTATCGATCGGCGCCACGTGAGAAAAATGCAGCACCGGCTCTTTCTGGCCCGGGGTATGGCGGATCAGCGTCGGCAACGCGGTCATCGGGCGGTTGCGGTTGGGCAACACCTCGGTGCCCACGATGGCGTTGATGGTGGTGGACTTCCCGGCTTTCATGGTGCCCACGATCGCCAGCACCATCTCCAGACGGGTAATTTTGCGCAGCTCATTATTCAGCATCGACTGCTGCGCTTCTAAGCCACGGGCACTAAAGTGCAGAGGTAATATGTTACTGGTTTCGCCGGTAAGGGCCGACGTCGCGTTGTCCAGCATCGCAACAGGCATGGCGCTCAGCGCATCGAGATTCTGCAAGGAGAGTTGCAGCAGCCTTTCTGCTTCCTGGCTTAACTCAAATATTGTTTGTGTGTGCATGGTAAAAGCCTTCCCTTAACACAAATTTTATATAACCGAATTATTTTAAGAATGAAGGATCGGCTTATATGATTCCGTGTAGCAAATATGTTCGACGCAATATAATTGCTTGATGGCAATAAAATATATTCTTTCGGCGCGTAAAGCAGCGGAGCACGCTCCTTCGGTCAGGGAAACCGAAAGATAAAGAGCGTAGCTCAAATTGACGAAATTTCAGGATAAACCATCTTTAATCGCCCACCAAAAATGAGGGGTAATTCACCCCTTTGTGGATCGGGGATGGCTTTAAAAACATTTACGGTGAATATCATTAGCACCTTAACCTTATCTGAAATAGTACGGCGTATCAATTTGCCGCAATAAATATTATTGCTTTCATTCATAAGAGTTTCTCCTCCTGTGCCTGAGACTTATCATTACCTGAGTCACTGACAAACAATGTCACTGAAAACGCTTTTTTGGACAAAAGCGAAAAATAATATCACCGACAACAGTAAGGACATGCGCTATACTTGCCGCCTTTTTCGACAACCTGTCGATTTTTGGCGGGCCTTATTGCCGCCGGTTCGCACTATTTTGAGGAAAACACCATGCAGCTTCCACACTGTCCAAAATGCAACTCTGAATACACCTACGAAGATAACGGTATGTTTATCTGCCCGGAATGCGCTTACGAATGGAATAACGCAGAGCCCGCAGCAGAGAGCGACGAACTGATCGTCAAAGATGCCAACGGCAATCTGCTTGCGGATGGCGATAACGTCACCGTCATTAAAGATCTGAAGGTAAAAGGCAGCTCGTCAATGCTGAAGATCGGCACCAAAGTGAAAGGCATTCGTCTGGTCGAGGGCGACCACAACATCGACTGCAAAATTGACGGCTTCGGCCCGATGAAGCTCAAATCCGAGTTCGTGAAAAAGAACTGATTTGTTTTGTAGTTTTGTAGGCCGGATAAGCGTAGCGCATCCGGCAAAAGCGCCCGGTGGCGCTTTTGCCGGGCCTACAATGACTAGACTTACTGAGCTTCTCTTACCTGAGGTAACGATTATGCCGTTAAGTCCCTACATCTCTTTCGCCGGCAACTGCGAAGAGGCCATCGCCTACTACCAGCAGGCCGTTGGCGCAGAACTCCTCTATAAAATGACCTTCGGTGACATGCCCAAAGACGACAACAGCGAAGAGGGCTGTCCGTCCGGCATGCAGTTCCCCGACTCCGCTATCGCCCACTCCAACGTGCGCATCGCCGGCAGCGACATCATGATGAGCGACGGCACGCTCAGCGGTAATGGCACCTACGCCGGGTTTACCCTGGTACTTGATACCCAGGACGTGGCCGAGGGCAAACGCTGGTTCGATAGCCTGGCCGCAGGCGGCACGGTTGATATGGCCTGGCAGGAGACCTTCTGGGCGCACGGTTTCGGTAAAGTGACCGATAAGTTCGGCGTTCCCTGGATGATCAACGTCGTTAAACAACCGTGATCCCGTCGGCGGGGGCCATGCCTCCGCCTGTCATCGCTTTCACCTCAACTCTTCAAACTCCCGCAACTAACACTTAACCTAAATGTCACATTGATCCGCCAGCATGAGGCCACATTCGAATCGAGGCCTCACCCATGCACACTGTCATCCGCGTCGAGAAACTGAGCAAGACCTTCCATCATAACAAGGCTCTGCATGCCGTTGATCTGACCGTCCATCAGGGCGAAATGGTAGCGCTGCTCGGGCCGTCCGGTTCCGGTAAATCCACCCTTCTGCGCCACCTAAGCGGCCTTATCACCTGCGATAAAACGTCGGAAAGCTTTGTAGAGCTGCTGGGCAACACCGTGCAGCGCGCGGGCCGTCTGGCGAGTGACATCCGTAAAAGCCGCGCCCAGACCGGTTACATCTTCCAGCAGTTCAACCTGGTGAATCGCCTGACGGTGCTGGAGAACGTGCTGATTGGCGCCCTCGGCAGCACCCCGTTCTGGCGCACCTGCCTGCGCTGGTTCTCCCCAGCCCAGAAGCAGGAGGCGCTGCAGGCGCTGGCCCGCGTCGGCATGGCCCATTTCGCCCACCAGCGCGTCTCCACCCTGTCCGGTGGACAACAGCAGCGCGTGGCGATCGCCCGGGCGCTGATGCAGAAAGCCAAAATCATTCTCGCCGATGAGCCGATTGCCTCGCTGGATCCGGAGTCGGCGCGCATCGTCATGGAGACCCTGCGCGACATCAACCAGAAAGACGGCATCACCATCGTGGTGACGCTGCATCAGGTGGATTACGCCCTGCGCTACTGCGAGCGCATCGTCGCCCTGCGTCAGGGCCACGTCTTCTTCGATGGCGCCAGCCATCAGTTTGATAACGAACGTTTTGACCATCTCTACCGCAGCATAAATCGCGTCGAAGAGAGCGCGCAGGCTGCTTAACGTCCCCACAATGAGGAATGGAAATGAGCTATAAAACGGTTGCCGCGCTGGCCTTCACCAGCATGTTCAGCATCAGCACCCTGTTAAGCCCGGCGTTCGCTGAGGAGCAGGAAAAAGCGCTGAACTTCGGCATCATTTCGACGGAATCACAGCAGAACCTGAAGCCACAGTGGGAACCCTTCCTGAAGGATATGGAAACCAAACTGGGGATCAAAGTGAACGCCTTCTTCGCCCCGGACTACGCGGGCATCATCCAGGGGATGCGCTTTAACAAAGTGGACATCGCCTGGTACGGCAACCTCTCCGCCATGGAAGCGGTGGATCGCGCCAACGGTCAGGTCTTTGCGCAAACCGTCGCCGCCGACGGCTCCCCGGGTTACTGGAGCGTGCTGATCGTCAACAAAGACAGCCCGATCAACAACCTTCAGGACATGCTCGCCAGGCGTAAAGAGCTCACCTTTGGCAACGGCGACCCGAACTCCACCTCGGGCTTCCTGGTCCCGGGCTACTACGTCTTCGCCAAGAACAACGTCTCCACCAGCGAATTCAAACGCACGGTCAACGCCGGGCATGAAACCAACGCCCTGGCCGTCGCCAACAAGCAGGTGGATGTGGCCACCAACAACACCGAAAACCTCGACAAGCTGAAGACGTCCGCTCCGGACAAGCTGAAAGAGCTGAAGGTGATCTGGAAATCCCCGCTGATCCCGGGCGACCCGATTGTGTGGCGTAAAAACCTCTCCGAAAGCACCAAGGACAAGGTGTACGACTTCTTTATGAACTACGGCAAAACGCCGGAAGAGAAAACCGTGCTGGAACGTCTGGGCTGGGCACCGTTCCGCGCCTCCAGCGACCTGCAGCTGGTACCTATCCGCCAGCTGGCGCTGTTCAAACAGATCCAGGGCGTGAAGGACAACAAGGGTCTGAAAGAGGAAGAGAAGAGCAGCAAGATGTCTGAAATTCAGGCCCAGCTGGACGATCTCGACCGCCTGACCGCCGCGCTGGGCGCCATGACCAGCGTGAGTAAAGCGGTGCAATAACCCCTTGCCCGGTGGCGCTTCGCTTACCGGGCCTACGTTACGGATCGTAGGCCGGATAAGCGTAGCGCCATCCGGCACACAAAGAGCCACGGAGTAACACATGCAAACCATCACTCTCCCACCGCCAAAGCGCGGCTGGTTTTCGCTGATCGGCTGGGCCGTTCTGCTGGCGGTGCTCGTCGTCTCCTGGAAAGGCGCGGAAATGGACCCGCTGACGCTGGTACGTGACTCCGGCAACATGGCGACCTTCGCCGCCGACTTCTTCCCGCCGGACTTCAGCCAGTGGCAGGACTACCTCGGCGAAATGGCCGTCACCCTGCAAATCGCCGTCTGGGGCACCGCCCTGGCCGTGGTGCTCTCCATTCCGTTTGGCCTGATGAGCGCCGACAACATCGTGCCCTGGTGGATTTACCAGCCGGTGCGCCGCCTGATGGACGCCTGCCGCGCCATCAACGAAATGGTCTTTGCGATGCTGTTCGTGGTCGCCGTCGGTCTCGGTCCCTTCGCCGGGGTGCTGGCGCTTTTTATTCACACCACCGGCGTGCTCTCCAAACTGCTTTCGGAAGCGGTGGAAGCCATCGAGCCCGGCCCGGTCGAAGGCATTCGCGCCACCGGCGCCAACAAGCTGGAAGAGATCCTCTACGGCGTCCTGCCGCAGGTGATGCCGCTGCTCATCTCCTACTCCCTCTACCGCTTTGAGTCCAACGTCCGCTCGGCGACGGTGGTCGGCATGGTGGGCGCGGGCGGAATTGGCGTCACCCTGTGGGAAGCGATTCGCGGCTTCCAGTTCCAGCAAACCTGCGCCCTGATGGTGCTCATCATCATCACCGTCAGCCTGCTGGACTTCCTCTCTCAACGTTTGCGTAAGCACTTCATCTGAGTAGCGAGGCATTGTTTTATATGCACTTATCCAGACATCCGACCAGTTACCCAACCCGCTGGCAAGAGATCGCCGCGAAGCTCGAAGTGGAGCTACGAACCCACTACCGCTGCGGCGACTACCTGCCTGCCGAACAGCAGCTTGCCGACCGCTATGAGGTCAACCGCCACACCCTGCGCCGCGCCATTGACCAGCTGGTGGAGCGCGGCTGGGTCCAGCGCCGTCAGGGCATCGGCGTGCTGGTGCTGATGCGCCCGTTCGACTACCCGCTCAACGCCCAGGCGCGCTTCAGCCAGAACCTGCTCGATCAGGGCAGCCACCCTACCAGCGAAAAACTGCTCTCGGTGCTGCGTCCGGCCTCCAGCCACGTCGCCGACGCGCTGGGGATTTCGGAGGGCGACAACGTCGTTCACCTGCGCACCCTGCGCCGGGTCAACGGCGTGGCGGTCTGCCAGATCGACCACTACTTCGCGGACCTCGCCCTCTGGCCGGTGCTGCAAAATTTCACCAGCGGCTCGCTGCACGACTTCCTGTTCGACGCCACCGGGATCGCCCTGAAGCGTACCCAGACGCGAATCAGCGCCCGCCGCGCCCAGGCCAAAGAGAGCAAGGTGCTGGAGATCCCCAACATGGCGCCCCTGCTCTGCGTGCGCACCCTTAATCACCGTGACGACGAGGTGAACGCGACGGAGTACTCCGTCAGCCTGACCCGCGCCGACATGATTGAATTCACCATGGAGCACTGAATGCACTTCGATACCTCCACCCGTCAGCACTGGATGGCCGTGCTCGCCCACAGCCAGCCTGCGGCACTTGCGGCGCGGATGTCGGCCCTGAGCCTGACCCCGGTTTATGAGCTGATCCGCGCCCCACAGAGCGGGCTGGTGCAGATCCAGGCCCGGATGGGCGGCACCGGCGCACGCTACTTTGCCGGCGACGCCACCCTGACCCGCGCCGTGGTGCGCCTCGCCAGCGGCACGCTTGGCTACAGCTACCTGCTCGGGCGCAACAAAACCCACGCCGAGCAGTGCGCCGTCGTGGACGCCCTGCTGCAGGAAGCGCCGCACTTTCAGACCTTAATGGAAACCGTTATTGCCCCGCTGGAAGCCGATCGCGCCGCACGCCTTGCTGCCCGTCAGGCCGAAGTGAACACCAGCCGGGTCGACTTCTTTACGCTCGTTCGCGGAGACAACGCATGACCCTTCATCCCGCTTTTACCCTCGCCGTGCAGGATGCCCAGCACAGTTTTCGTCGTCTGCTGAAAGCCATGAGCGAACCGGGCGTCATCGTCTCGCTGCATCAGCTCAAGCATGGCTGGCAGCCGCTGAACCTCGCCACCACTAGCGTGCTGCTGACCCTGGCCGATAACGACACCCCGGTGTGGCTGTCGGGCGCCGTCAGCAACGATATCGTCAGCAGCAACCTGCGTTTTCATACCAGCGCCCCGCTGGTGGATCAGCCCCAGCAGGCGGTGTTCGCCGTGGCCGACGAGCACATCAGCCACGAGCAGCTCAACGCCCTGAGCGAAGGCACCGCCGTGGCCCCCGAGACCAGCGCCACCCTGATTTTGCAGGTCTCCAGCCTGAGCGGCGGACGCATGCTGCGCCTGACCGGCGCCGGGATCGCCGAAGAACGGATGGTCGCCCCGCAGCTGCCGGAGTGCATCATTCATGAGCTGACCGAGCGCCCGCACCCGTTCCCGCTGGGGATCGACCTGCTGCTGACCTGCGGCGAGCGCCTGCTGGCGATCCCGCGTACCACCCACGTGGAGGTGTGCTGATGTACGTTGCCGTCAAAGGGGGCGAGAAGGCGATCGCCGCCGCCCACGCGCTGCAGGAGCACCGACGCCGGGGCGATGACCAGCTTCCCGAGCTGAGCGTGGCCCAGATTGAACAGCAGTTGAACCTCGCCGTCGACCGGGTGATGACCGAAGGCGGCATTGCCGACCGCGAGCTAGCGGCGCTGGCGCTGAAGCAGGCCAGCGGCGATAACGTCGAGGCCATCTTCCTGCTGCGCGCCTACCGCACCACCCTGGCAAAGCTGGCGGTGAGCGAGCCGGTGAATACCGCAGAGATGCGCCTCGAGCGCCGGATTTCTGCCGTCTATAAAGACATCCCCGGCGGCCAGCTGCTCGGCCCGACCTACGACTACACCCATCGCCTGCTCGATTTCACCCTGCTGGCAAACGGTGAAACGCCGGAACTGAACACGGCAGAGCCGCAGCAGGACGCCGCCCCGCACGTCTTTAGCCTGCTGGCCAACCAGGGGCTGGCGAAGGCGGAAGAGGACAGCGGCGAGGAGCCGGACGACATCACCCGCACCCCGCCAGTCTACCCCTGCTCCCGCGCCTCGCGCCTGCAGCAGCTGATGCGCGGCGACGAGGGCTACCTGCTGGCGCTGGCCTACTCCACCCAGCGCGGCTACGGACGCAATCACCCCTTTGCCGGTGAAATTCGCAGCGGCTACATCGATATCAACATTGTGCCGGAAGAGCTGGGTTTTGCGGTGAACGTCGGCGAACTACTGGTGACCGAGTGCGAAATGGTTAACGGCTTCGTCACCCCGGACAACGACGCGCCGCACTTTACCCGCGGCTACGGGCTGGTGTTTGGCATGGGCGAGCGCAAGGCGATGGCGATGGCGCTGGTTGACCGCGCCCTCCAGGCGCCGGACTACGACGAGAACCTCGCAGGCCCGGCGCAGGACGAAGAGTTCGTGCTGGCCCACGCGGATAACGTCGAGGCTGCCGGTTTCGTCTCGCACCTCAAGCTGCCGCACTACGTCGATTTCCAGGCCGAGCTGGAACTGCTTAAACGTCTGCAACAGGAGCGCAAAAATGGCTAACCTCAGCGGCTACAACTTTGCTTATCTGGATGAGCAAACCAAACGCATGATCCGCCGCGCCATTTTAAAAGCGGTAGCCATCCCCGGCTATCAGGTGCCGTTTGGTGGCCGTGAAATGCCGATGCCTTACGGCTGGGGCACCGGCGGCATTCAGATCACCGCCAGCGTGATTGGCGAGGCGGACGTGCTGAAGGTCATCGACCAGGGGGCCGACGACACCACCAACGCCGTGTCGATCCGCCAGTTCTTTCAGCGCGTCACCGGGGTCAACACCACCGAGCGCACCGAAGACGCCACCCTGATCCAGACCCGCCACCGCATCCCGGAAACCCCGCTCACCGAAGATCAGATTTTGATTTTCCAGGTGCCGATCCCGGAGCCGCTGCGCTTTATCGAGCCGCGCGAGACCGAAACCCGCACCATGCACGCCCTGGAAGAGTACGGCGTGATGCAGGTGAAGCTGTACGAGGACATCGCCCGCTTCGGCCATATCGCCACCACCTACGCCTACCCGGTGAAGGTCAACGGCCGCTACGTCATGGACCCGTCGCCGATCCCGAAATTCGATAACCCGAAGATGGACATGATGCCCGCCCTGCAGCTGTTCGGTGCCGGGCGCGAGAAACGCATCTACGCCGTGCCGCCCTACACGCGTGTCGAAAGCCTCGATTTCGACGACCACCCGTTTACCGTGCAGGAGTGGGACGAGCCGTGCGCCATCTGCGGATCGAAACACAGCTATCTGGATGAAGTGGTGCTGGATGACACCGGCAAGCGGATGTTTGTCTGCTCCGACACCGATTTTTGCCGCCAACAGAGCGAGGCCAACAGCCAATGAAACCGCTGCTTTCGGTCAATAACCTGACCCACCTTTATGCGCCGGGCAAAGGCTTCAGCGACGTGTCGTTCGACCTGTGGCCGGGCGAAGTGCTGGGGATTGTCGGCGAGTCCGGTTCCGGCAAAACCACCCTGCTGAAGTCCATCTCCGCCCGTCTGGCCCCGCAGAACGGCGAGATTCTCTATGACGGCGACTCGCTGTACGGCATGAGCGAGGCGGAGCGCCGCCGCCTGCTGCGCACCGAATGGGGCGTGGTGCACCAGCATCCGATGGACGGCCTGCGCCGCCAGGTGTCGGCGGGGGGCAATATCGGCGAACGGCTGATGGCCACCGGCGCGCGCCATTACGGCGAGATCCGCGCGACGGCGAAACACTGGCTCGAGGAGGTGGAGATCCCATCCTCGCGCATCGACGACCTGCCCACCACCTTCTCCGGCGGCATGCAGCAGCGTCTGCAGATCGCCCGCAACCTGGTCACCCATCCGAAGCTGGTGTTTATGGACGAACCCACCGGCGGGCTGGACGTCTCGGTGCAGGCCCGTCTGCTGGATCTGCTGCGTGGTCTGGTGGTGGAGCTGAACCTGGCGGTGGTGATTGTCACCCACGATCTGGGCGTCGCCCGCCTGCTGGCGGACCGTCTGCTGGTGATGAAGAGCGGCGAGGTGGTGGAAAGTGGGCTGACCGACCGGGTGCTCGACGACCCGCATCACCCCTACACCCAGCTGCTGGTGTCGTCCGTTTTGCAGAATTGAGATTGCTGTTGCCCGGCGGCGCTTCGCTTGCACGGGCCTACGATTTTGTAGGCCGGGTAAGGCGAAGCCGCCACCCGGCAATAAATCCAGCACCTTGTAGGCCGGGTAAGGCGCAGCCGCCACCCGGCAATGAATCCAGCTCCTTGTAGGCCGGGTAAGCGAAGCGCCACCCGGCATCCCGAACCACGAGGCCAACATGATCCGCGTTGAAAACGTCAGTAAAATCTTTGTGCTCCACCAGCAAAACGGCGTCCGCCTGCCGGTGCTGCAAAACGCCTCCCTTGAGGTAAAAAATGGTGAATGCGTGGTGCTGCACGGCCACTCCGGCAGCGGCAAATCAACCCTGCTGCGCTCGCTGTACGCCAACTATCTGCCGGACGAAGGCCACATCCATATCCGCCACGGCGACGAATGGGTGGATCTGGTGCAGGCCCCGGCGCGCAAGGTGCGCGATGTGCGCCGTACCACCATCGGCTGGGTCAGCCAGTTTTTACGGGTGATCCCGCGCGTTCCGGCCCTGGAAGTGGTGATGCAGCCCCTGCTGGATCTCGGCGTGCCGCGCGACACCTGCGCCGCCAAGGCCGCCAGCCTGTTGACGCGCCTCAACGTGCCGGAGCGCCTGTGGCATCTCGCCCCCTCCACCTTCTCCGGCGGGGAGCAGCAGCGGGTGAACATCGCCCGCGGCTTTATCGTCGATTACCCGATTTTACTGCTCGATGAACCGACCGCCTCGCTGGATGCGAAAAACAGCGCCGCGGTCATGGAACTGATCGAAGAAGCCAAAGCGCGCGGCGCGGCGATCGTCGGGATCTTCCACGACGACGCCGTGCGGGATCGCGTGGCGGATCGTCTGCACCCGATGGGGATCACAGCATGATCGTAAACAACGTAAAACTGGTGCTGGAAAACGAGGTCGTTGACGGCTCCATCGACGTTCAGGACGGCGTCATTCGCGCCTTTGCCGAAACCCAGAGCCGCCTGCCCGAGGCGATGGACGGCGAAGGCGGCTGGCTGCTGCCGGGGCTGATCGAGCTACACACCGACAACATGGACAAGTTCTTCACCCCGCGCCCCAAAGTTGACTGGCCCGCCCATTCGGCGATGAGCAGCCACGACGGGATGATGGTCGCCAGCGGCATCACCACCGTGCTGGACGCGGTGGCGATTGGCGACGTGCGCGACGGCGGCGACCGTCTGGAGAATCTGGAGAAGATGATCAACGCCGTGGAAGAGACGCAGAAGCGCGGCCTCAACCGCGCCGAGCACCGTCTGCACTTGCGCTGCGAACTGCCCCATCACACCACCCTGCCGCTGTTCGAGAAACTGGCGGGCCGCGAGCCGGTGACCCTGGTGTCGCTGATGGACCACTCCCCAGGCCAGCGCCAGTTCGCCAACATCGAAAAGTATCGCGAATACTATCAGGGCAAGTACTCCCTCAACGACGCGCAGATGGCGCGCTACGAAGAGGAGCAGCTTCAGCTTGCCGCCCGCTGGTCGCAGCCCAATCGTCAGGCCATTGCCGCGCTGTGCCGGGAGCGCAATATCGCTCTTGCCAGCCATGACGACGCCACCGCGGATCATGTCCAGGAATCCCACCAGCTTGGCAGCGTTATCGCCGAATTTCCCACCACGTTCGAGGCCGCAGAAGCCTCCCGCCAGCACGGAATGAACGTGCTGATGGGCGCCCCGAACATCGTGCGCGGCGGATCGCACTCCGGCAACGTGGCAGCAAGTTCGCTGGCGTCCCTCGGCCTGCTGGATATCCTGTCGTCCGATTACTACCCCGCCAGCCTGCTGGATGCCGCGTTCCGCGTGGCGGATGACGAAGGCAACGGATTTACCCTGCCGCAGGCGATCCGCCTGGTGACCCGAAACCCGGCGCAGGCGCTGAGCCTGCACGATCGCGGGGTGATTGGCGAAGGCAAGCGGGCCGACCTGGTGCTGGCGCACCGTAAAGGCGAGCATATTCATATCGACCACGTCTGGCGTCAGGGAAAACGGGTGTTCTGATGGGAAGAGTGATCTGGTTAATGGGGCCGTCCGGCTCCGGAAAGGACAGCCTGCTGGCGGCGTTGCGCCAGCAGTCACAGCCGCAGATGCTGGTGGCGCATCGCTACATTACCCGCCCTGCCAGCGCCGGGAGCGAAAACCATATCGCCCTCAGCGAGCCCGAGTTTTTTACCCGCGCCGGGCAGCAGCTGTTTGCCCTGAGCTGGCACGCCAACGGCTATTATTATGGGGTGGGCCTGGAGATCGACCTGTGGCTGCACGCCGGGTTTGACGTGGTGGTAAACGGCTCGCGCGCCCATCTGCCCCAGGCGCAGGCGCGGTATGCGCAGGCATTACTGCCGATCTGCCTGCAGGTGTCGCCGGAGATCCTGCGTCAACGCCTGCAGGACCGGGGTCGGGAGAGCGCAAAAGAGATCGACCAGCGGCTGGAGCGCGCCGCCCGCTATACGCCCTCCCACTGCCCTGTCCTGAATAACGACGGAAGTTTGCACCAGTCTGTCGATAACTTCCTGTCACTCATTAGCCAGAAGGAGAAAAACCATGCCTGAGTGTGAGTTGCGTCCCGCCACCCCGGAGGACGTCGATGCGGTCTATGGCCTGATCTGCGAATTAAAACAGGCGGAGCTTGATCGGTCGGCGTTTCATGCCGGGTTCGCGGCCAATCTGCAGGATCACAATATGCGTTACCAGCTGGCCGAACGGGATGGACACATCATCGGGATGATCGGCCTGCACATGCAGTTTCATCTCCATCACGCCAACTGGATCGGTGAAATCCAGGAGCTGGTGGTGATGCCCCAGGCGCGCGGCCTGAAGGTCGGCAGCCAGCTGCTGGCCTGGGCGGAAGAGGAGGCCCGCCATGCCGGGGCGGAGATGACCGAGCTCTCCACCAGCGTCAGACGCCTCGACGCGCACCGTTTTTATCTTCGTGAAGGGTACACACAGAGCCATTTCCGCTTTACCAAACCGCTGTAAGGGGGCGCTATGAGTCTGACCATTACGTTAACGGGAACCGGTGGCGCCCAGCTGGTGCCCGCCTTTGGCTGCGACTGTCCGGCCTGTCGCCGGGCGCGTTTGCAGGAGGCTCATCGCCGTCGCCCCTGTAGCGCGGTGGTCAAATTCAATGATGCGGTGACGCTGCTCGATGCGGGGATCCCACACCTGATGGACGACTGGCCGGCGGGCAGTTTTCAGCAGATTTTGCTCACCCATTACCACATGGACCATGTTCAGGGGCTGTTCCCGCTGCGCTGGGGCGTGGGAGCGACCATTCCGGTGTACGGCCCGCCGGATGAAAGCGGCTGCGACGATCTGTTTAAGCACCCCGGCATCCTCGACTTTAGCCACACCCTGGAGCCCTTTGTGGTGTTTGAACTGCAGGGTCTGCGGGTAACGCCGCTGCCGCTCAACCATTCGAAGCTGACCTTTGGCTATCTGCTGGAGAGCGCCCACAGCCGGGTGGCATGGCTGTCCGATACCGCCGGGCTGCCGGATAAAACGGTGAAGTTTTTACTCAACAACCAGCCGCAGGCCATCGTGATTGACTGCAGCCACCCGCCGCGGGAAGAGACGCCGCGCAACCATTGCGATCTGAATACGGTTATCGCGCTCAATCAGGTGATTGGCTGTCCGCAGGTGCTCCTGACCCATATCAGCCATGAGTTTGACGTGTGGATGATGGACAACCCGCTGCCGGAGGGGTTTGAGGCGGGGTATGACGGGATGGTATTGATGCTGGATTGAGGCATCGCATCGCCGGGTGGCGCTGCGCTTACCCGGCCTACGGTTTTGTAGGCCCGTGCAAGCGAAGCGCCGCCGGGCGTTACCGCCGATCGTAATCATCCTCCAAACGACGCTCGTCATCTTCTAAACGACGTCGCTCTTCATCCAACTGCCGCTGACGATCGTCCAGCTGACGGCGCCGGTCCTCAAGCTGTCTGCGACGATCTTCATACTGTCGGCTATCATTACTGCGACGGCTATCTTCGTAGCGATCGTCGTCGGAATTACGATTATTGCTGTCAGGATTGTAAGCGTCGTTGATGGCCTGCTGAATATTGCCGATCGTATCGTCAACGATATCGGCGTGGGCCAGATGGCTGGTTAAAGAGAGCAGACCAAATAACAGAGCGGTAGAGTAACGTTTCATAAAGCCAGTCTCGCAGGTGGGCTGGCTTTACGGTAATGAATGGCAGGTGGGGCGAGTAGCGGAGGAATCTCAAATTCTCATCGCTTTTTGTAGCGCCTGCGCCAGCTGCGCCCGGGTAAAGGGCTTGCGCAGCAGCTCCACGTCCGGGAGCTGCGGGTTGTGAGCCGGACGCAGATCCTGGCCGCTCATCAACAGCACCGGCAGATGCGGGAACTGCTGGCGGACCTGCTGGATCACCTCCGCGCCGCTCAGCGTGCCGGGTAGCATTAAGTCGCTGATAAACATCTCGATATCCGCCGAGGCGCTCAGCATCTGTAATGCCTGTTCGCCGGTTTCGGCCTCCAGCGTCAGATAGCCCAGCTGGTGCAGCTGTTCGCACAGGGTCTGGCGGACATCGCTCTGATCGTCCAGCACCAGTACCAGCCGGTCGCTTTGCGCCGCTGCGGCAGCCGCCAGCGTTTCCGGCTGGGGAAGCGCCTGCTGCGTGGCGCGCGGCAGATGCAGCCGCACGGTGGTGCCCTGTCCGGGGGCGCTTTCGATCTCCACCCGCCCGCCGGACTGGCGCACGAAACCATACACCATCGACAGCCCCAGCCCGCTGCCGCTCCCGGTCTGCTTGGTGGTGAAGAAGGGTTCAAAGACCCGGGATTTGATGGCCTGCGACATGCCGCTGCCGTGGTCGATCACCTCCAGCGCCACCATATCCTGCCTGCGGCCGTCGCTGCGGGTGACGCGCTGGTTCCAGGTGCGGATTTTGATGGTGCCTGCGTGCCCTTCCATCGCATCGCGGGCGTTCATCACCAGGTTGATAATGGCGTTCTCGAGCTGGCTGACGTCAATCCATGCCGGCCACGCTGGGGTTTGCGCTTCGATCTCCAGGGCGATAGTGGCGGGCAGAGAGTGGCGCATCAGCTCGGCCAGGTTCTCCAGCAGGGGCTTCATCTCCACCGCGTGCGGGTTCAGGGACTGTTTGCGGGAGAAGGCCAGCAGGCGCTGGGTTAACAGCGCCCCGCGCTCGGCGGCCTTCAGCGCCCGGCTGATGCGCGGCGCGTCCGGCGAATGGGGATCGGCAAGCTCCAGGCTGCCGATGATCACCGCCAGCAGATTGTTGAAATCATGCGCCAGCCCGCCCGTCAGCTGGCCCACCGCCTTCATCTTCTGGCTGTGCAGCAGCGCCTCTTCCAGCCCCTGACGTTCAATGCGATCCACCTCCATCTGCGAAGTCTTCTCTTTTAACAGCCGGGTGGTGTGCTCCAGCGACGCGGTATTGCGGGCAAAGACGTTGAACGCCCTCGCCAGCTCGCCCAGCTCATCCCGGCGCTGCAGCGCAGGCACCGAGACATCCTGCTCGCCGTGGGCCAGCCGCGACATCGCCCGGGAGATGGCGGTCAGGTTGGTGCCCAGGTTGCGGTAGATGTACCAGCAGGCGAAGGCGGTGATGATCAGCGCCAGCACGGCAAAAACAGTGATAAAGACGCTGATGGAGCGCAGCTCCTGATGGCTCTCGGCGGTGCGCAGCTGCGAGGCCTGCGCCACCTGCTCCACGTACTGATTGATGTCGCTGTTGAGGATCGCCACCAGCGCTTTGATGTGGAACATATACCAGCTGATGGAGAGATCGCTCTCCTCCAGCTGCCTGGAGAGCGGGCCGAGCTTGTTCAGCTCGGCGTTAAAATCAGGCAGGACGAGGCTCACCACCGGCGGCGTGACCCCCTGAGGCAACATCGCCGTCACCCTGTCCAGCTGCTGAATGGTCGCCCGCGGCGAGGGGGTTTCGATGGCGGCGACGATAAGGCGGTCCATCTCGCTGAGCAACCGGGCGTCCGGGACGTTGCTGGCGAAGCGACGGTTGATGTCCTGCAGATGACGCAGATAGCTCTGGCTCTGGTAGAGCGAGCTCAGCAGAGCGTTACGCTCCAGATGGCGACGCTGCCCGCGCTCCAGCATCCCGGTTACGCTTCGCTGCAGCTCGTTGCTGCGCCGGATGATCCGCGCCACCAGCGCCGGCTCCTGCTGCGCCAGAGGAGCCCAGGCAAGCTGCTCCAGCGAATGGCCCAGCGCGGTCTGGGTCTGCTTGAGCCGGTTGGCTTCGTCTTTATACTCCAGCGCCCCCACCACCTGCGACAGCCGCACCGCCGCCGTCGCCACGTTGGCGGTTTCCCGCGCCAGGTTCATGCTGCCGTTCATGTCGTCCAGGGTCTGGCGCTGCACCTCCTCCTGAATATGGCTGGCGTGGCGAAAGCCCAGCACTGCCACGCCGCTGACCATTAACGTCACCGCCACCACCAGCAGATTAAAGATCAGCAGGCGGCCACGGGCGCTGGCGAAGAAGGGGGGACGGCGTGAGGGCATTAATTTTAGCTCCGCTGTAAGCATGTATTTTCCCCTCACCCCTCACCCTAACCCTCTCCCCATAGGGGAGAGGGAACTTGAACACCCTCTCCCACAGGGAGAGGGAAAAAAGCGGGGAATTGTGACGGCGGTTAACTATTCAGAACTATGACAAATATGAACGACTTCTGACATTTTGCATTTACCGGGCTGTGATGAAGTGCGGATATCGAACGTCACAGGAGATCCGCCATGAGCAGGACCCCGGTTTTAGAGATGCGCAACATTGCCAAAACCTTTGGCAGCTTCCACGCGCTGAAGGGTGTGGATCTGACGGTCTTTCCCGGTGAGATCCACGCTTTAATGGGTGAAAACGGCGCCGGAAAAAGCACGCTGATGAAAATTCTCGCCGGGGCTTACATCGCCACCAGCGGCGAGATCCTGATCGACGGCAAGCCGTTTCACATCAAAGGCCCGAAGGACGCGCTGGCCGCGGGCATCACCCTGATTTATCAGGAGATGCAGCTGGCACCGAACCTCACCGTGGCCGAAAACATCTTCCTCGGCAGCGAGCTGTCGCGCGGCGGGCTGGTGCAGCGCAGAGAGATGGCGGCCCAGGCCCAGGCGGTGATTGACCGCCTCGGCGCTCACTTTAAGGCCACCGACCTGGTGATGAAACTGACCATCGCCGAGCAGCAGCAGGTGGAGATTGCCCGGGCGCTGCACCGCAACAGCCGCATTCTGGTGATGGATGAACCTACCGCCGCCCTCTCGTCGCGGGAAACCCACCGTCTGTTTGAGCTGATTATGCGTCTGCGCGATGAGGGGATGGCGATTATCTATATCAGCCACCGTATGGCGGAGGTCTATGAACTGTCGGACCGCGTCAGCGTGCTGCGTGACGGCCAGTACGTCGGCAGCCTGACCCGCGACAAGCTCAACGCCTCCGAGCTGGTGCGGATGATGGTCGGGCGGCCCTTAAGCGATCTGTTTAACAAGGAGCGCGATATCCCGCTCGGCAGCCCGCGTCTTAACGTCCATCACCTCACCGACGGCAGCAAAGTACAGCCCTGCAGCCTGCTGGTGCGCTCCGGCGAAATCGTCGGCCTCGCCGGGCTGGTGGGGGCCGGGCGTTCGGAGCTGGCCCAGCTGATTTTCGGCGTGCGCAAAGCGACGGGCGGCATGATAGAGGTGGACGGCGAGCCGGTGGTGATCCACTCCCCGCGCGCCGCCATCGACCACGGGATCGGCTTTTTAACCGAGAACCGCAAGGAGCAGGGGCTGTTTCTCGAGCTGGCGGCGCAGGAGAACATCACCATGGCGACGCTGGAGCGCGACGCCACTTTCGGCTGGCTCAACCGCAAAAAAGCGCAGTCGATCTCCGATGACGCCATCGCCCTGCTCAATATTCGCGTGCCGCATTCCCAGGTGCGGGCGGGCGGACTTTCCGGTGGCAATCAGCAAAAGCTGCTTATCTCCCGCTGGGTGGCGATTGGCCCGCGCATTCTGATCCTCGATGAACCGACCCGCGGCGTGGACGTCGGCGCCAAAAGCGAGATCTACCGGATCATGAACCAGATGGCGCGCAAAGGGGTGGCGATCCTGATGATCTCCAGCGAACTGCCGGAAGTGGTCGGCATGAGCGATCGCGTGTATGTGATGCGCGAAGGGAGCATTGCCGGGGAGCTGCACCGGAGCGATATCTCTCAGGAAAATATAATGACGCTTGCAACCGGCGTGAACGACTCTCATCACCAGGCGGTAAAATCATGAGCCAACAAAACAGTCCGCAACAGGTGGCCAAAGCGGCCTCCGCCAAAAAAATGCTGATGGGCGATCTGATGCAAACCATCGGTATCCTGCCGATATTGATCCTGATTGTCGCGGTATTTGGCTTTATCGCGCCTAACTTCTTTACCGAAAGCAACCTGCTGAACATCACCCGTCAGGCGTCGATCAACATCGTGCTGGCGGCGGGGATGACCTTCATCATTCTGACCGGCGGCATCGACCTCTCGGTGGGGTCGATTCTGGGCACCACGGCGGTGGCGGCGATGGTGGTATCGCTGATGCCGGAGCTGTCCATGCTCTCGGTCCCGGCGGCACTGATGCTCGGCATGGTGCTGGGGCTGTTCAACGGGGCGCTGGTGGCCTTTGCCGGGCTACCGCCCTTTATCGTCACGCTCGGCACCTATACGGCGCTGCGCGGGGCGGCCTACCTGCTGGCCGATGGCACGACGGTTATCAACTCCAGCATCAGCTTTGAGTGGATCGGCAATAACTACCTCGGGCCGGTGCCATGGCTGGTGGTGATTGCCCTGGCGGTGATTGCCGTCTGCTGGTTCATCCTGCGCCGCACCACCCTTGGGGTACACATCTACGCGGTGGGCGGCAACATGCAGGCCGCACGCTTAACGGGGATTAAGGTCTGGCTGGTGCTGCTGTTTGTCTACGGCATGAGCGGCCTGTTGTCGGGCCTCGGCGGGGTGATGAGCGCCTCCAGGCTCTACAGCGCCAACGGCAACCTGGGCACCGGCTATGAGCTGGACGCCATCGCGGCGGTGATCCTCGGCGGTACCAGCTTCGTCGGCGGCATCGGCACCATCACCGGCACGCTGGTGGGGGCGCTGATCATCGCTACCCTCAACAACGGCATGACGCTGATGGGCGTCTCCTACTTCTGGCAACTGGTGATCAAAGGGGCGGTGATCATCATTGCGGTACTGATCGACAAATACCGTACCCGACACCATCAAAGTGCATAACAACAATACCCTACGTGAGGAATACAGCATGAAATTGAAGCCCTTAGTTACCGCGCTCTGCGCTGGCGCACTGCTTGCAGCAAGCCCGTTTGTCCAGGCCAAAGAGCTGAAATCCATCGGCGTGACGGTGGGCGATCTGGCGAACCCGTTCTTTGTGCAGATCACCAAGGGGGCGGAGCTGGAAGCGCGCAAGCTGGCAGGCGATAACGTGAAAGTAACCCTGGTCTCCAGCGGCTACGATCTCGGCCAGCAGGTTTCTCAGATTGATAATTTTATCGCGGCGAAGGTCGATATGATAATTCTCAACGCCGCTGACTCGAAAGGGATCGGCCCGGCGGTAAAGCGCGCTAAAGATGCCGGGATTGTGGTGGTGGCGGTTGACGTGGCGGCAGAAGGTGCCGATGCCACTATCACCTCCAACAACACCCAGGCCGGTGAACTAGCCTGTAAGCTGATTACCGACCGTCTGAAAGGCAAAGGCAACGTGGTGATCATCAACGGACCGCCGGTCTCTGCGGTACAGAACCGTGTGGAAGGGTGCCAAACCGAATTCAAAAAACACCCGGATATCAAGGTGCTCTCGGATAACCAGAACGCCAAAGGCAGCCGCGAAGGCGGGCTGGAAGTCATGACCTCCCTGCTGGCGGCCAATCCGAAGATCGACGGCGTGTTTGCGATCAATGATCCAACGGCGATCGGTGCCGATCTGGCAGCCAAACAGGCGCAACGTAGCGAGTTCTTTATCGTTGGCGTGGATGGCTCACCGGATGCCGAAGAGGCCCTGAAGCGTGAAAACTCTCTGTTCATCGCGACCCCTGCCCAGGATCCGCAGGTGATGGCGGCGAAAGCGGTGGAGATCGGCTATGACATTCTGCAGGGCAAACCTGCGCCAAAAGAGCCGGTTTTGATCCCGGTGACGATGATCGATAAGAGCAGCGTCGGCACCTATAAGGGCTGGACGGTGAAGTAAATGTTCACATTCCCTCTCCCCTGTGGGGAGAGGGGCAGGGTGAGGGGTCTTTATGAAACGCTCCGAAATCAACGAAATCCTCGGCCACACGCGGCAGTTTTTCTCCATGCACGATGTGCATCTGCCCCCTTTTGCCAGCTTTCCCCCTGCCCGCTGGCAGCAGCTTGAGGCTGACGCCTGGCGCGAAGTGTTCGAGCTGCGTCTCGGCTGGGACGTGACCGCCTTCGGCGGGGACAATTTTGCGGCGCAGGGGCTGACCCTGTTTACCCTGCGTAACGGTTCACCCGGCGGCAAGCCGTGGGCCAGATGCTACGCAGAAAAGATCATGCACGTGCGCGACGGCCAGGTAACGCCCCTGCACTTCCACTGGCGCAAGCGCGAGGACATCATCAACCGCGGCGGCGGCAATCTGATTGTGGAGTTGTGGAACGCCGATGAGGATGAGCAGAAAGAGGATGGCGATATCACCGTCTCCATCGACGGATGCCAGCAGACCCACGTCGCGGGCAGCCATATCCGTCTCACACCGGGAGAGAGCATCTGCCTGCCGCCCGGTTTGTACCACAGCTTCTGGGGTGAAGCGGGCTTTGGGGATGTGCTGGTCGGGGAGGTCTCTTCGGTGAATGACGACGACACCGACAACCACTTCCTGCAACCCACCGCCCGCTATAACCACATTGATGAAGACGAACCGGCCGTGCTGGTGTTGTGTAACGAGTACAGCCTGTTTCGCCCGTAAGGAGTCACTGATGCCGCTTATCTCTCTCGCTGAAGGGCTGGCGCACGCCCGGGAACACCGTTACGCGCTGGGGGCCTTTAACGTCCTCGACTCTCACTTCCTGCGCGCGCTGTTTGCCGCGGCCCGCCAGGAGAACTCGCCTTTTATCATCAACATTGCCGAAGTGCATTTTAAGTACGTCTCGCTCGACTCCCTGGTGGAGGCGGTGAAGTTCGAAGCCGCCCGGCATGACATTCCGGTGGTGCTGAATCTCGATCACGGCCTGCATTTCGAGGCGGTGGTGCGGGCGCTGCGCTTAGGGTTCAGCTCGGTGATGTTCGATGGCTCAGCGCTCAGCTACGAGGAGAATATTCGCCAGACGCGGGAGGTGGTGAAGATGTGCCACGCGGTTGGCGTGTCGGTGGAGGCGGAGCTGGGCGCGGTGGGTGGCGATGAGGGCGGTGCCCTGTACGGCCACGCCGACGAAGCCTTTTTCACCGATCCTGCCCTGGCGCGTGAGTTTGTCGACCAGACCGGCATCGACGCCCTGGCGGTGGCCATCGGCAATGCCCACGGCAAGTACAAGGGCGAGCCAAAACTCGATTTTGCGCGTCTTGACGCCATCCGCCAGCAAACCGGCCTGCCGCTGGTGCTGCACGGCGGGTCCGGGATCAGCGACGCCGATTTCCGCCGCGCCATTGAGCTCGGGATCCACAAAATCAACTTCTATACCGGCATGTCCCAGGCGGCGCTGGCGGCGGTGGAACAGCGCATGGCCAACCGACAGCCGCTGTACGATGAGTTTGCCGAGCTGCTGCTGGGCATCGAAGAGGCCATTACCGACACCGTCGCCGCGCAGATGCGGACCTTTGGCAGCGCGGGGTTTGCCTGATGGAACGCCGGGGGATTATCGCGGCGGGGAATATGCTGGTGGATCATGTCCACCAGATTGTGCAGTGGCCGGAGCGCGGCTGGCTGGCGGAGATCACCCACAGCGAGCGCGCCACCGGCGGCGCGCCGCTCAACGTGCTGTTAACCCTGGCGAAAATGCACGCCGGGATGCCGCTGCAGGCGGTCGGGCTGGTGGGAGACGATCACGACGGGGATTATATTCTCGCCATGCTCGACCAGTATCACGTCAACCGCCAGCGGGTGCAGCGCACCACCTTCGCCCCGACCTCCATGTCGCAGGTGATGACCGACCCCAGCGGCCAGCGCACCTTTTTCCACTCGCCGGGGGCCAACCGCCTGCTGGATCTGCCCGCCTTTGACCGGCTCGATCTCAGCATGAAGATTTTCCATCTGGGCTATCTGCTGCTGCTCGACAGCCTGGATATGCCGGACGAGGAGTTCGGCACCCGCAGCGCGCGGCTGCTGGCCCAGATGCGCGCTGCGGGGTTTAAGACCTCTCTAGACCTGGTGTCGCGCAAGGGCGATCCGCGCTATCAGCCGCTGGTGCTCCCTGCCCTGCGTCATCTCGACTATCTGGTGATCAACGAGCTGGAGGCGGGCGAATTCAGCGGCCTGCACATGCGTGACGATAACGATGCCCCGGCGATCGCCCACATCGCCACTGCCGCAGAGCAACTGCTGAAGGCGGGGGTCAACGCCAGGGTGGTGATCCACTGTCCGGAAGGGGCATGGGGTCAGGAGCCGGGCCAGGAAGGGAGCTGGATCCCCTCGTGGCGGCTGACGCAGGCTGAGATTGTCGGCAGCGTCGGCGCGGGCGATGCCTTCTGCGCCGGTTTTTTGTATGGCTGTCACGAGTCGCTGTCGCTAACGGAGAGTATTCAGCTGGCGCACGCCTGCGCGCGGGCGAGCCTTTTGGCGGCTAACGCCATCGACGGGGCGAAAACGTTGCAGGAATTACAGCTGTTTATCGCCGAAAACCGTCTGGTTTAGGCCGCCCTGTCGCCATGCTGGACGTCGGCGGCAAACACGTAACCCAGCCCGCGGATGGTTTTAATCAACAGCGGCTGGTGGGGGTTGATTTCGATTTTGCGGCGCAGGCGCATGATCAACACATCAATGGTGCGGTCAAACACCTCCGCGCTTTCGCTGTGGGTCAGCTCCAGAAGCTGTTCCCGGCTCAGCACCCGACGGGCGTTTTGCGTCAGCGCCAGCAGCAGACCGTATTCACCCTGGGTCAGGGGGACCACGCTGCGCGCGGCGTCAATCAGCTCACAGCGGGCGGTATCCAGCGTCCAGCCGTTAAAGCTGATCCCTCCCGCCCGGGCGACGGCCGCGGGTTCCGCCGCCAGCGCGCCGGTGCGGCGCAGCACGGCTTTGACGCGGGCCACCACCACCCGGGGGTTGAAGGGTTTACCGATATAATCGTCGGCTCCCATCTCAAGGCCCACCACCACATCCGACTCGCTGCCAAGGCCCGTGAGCATGATCACCGGCAGCTCAGGACGCTGCTTTTGCAGCTGCTGCAACACCTGCAGGCCGTTGATATCCGGCAGCATCATATCCAGCAGCACCAGGGCAATATCCGGCTGCCGGGCCAGACGCAGGGCATCCTGACCGTTGTGGCACACATGGACGGTAAAGACGTGCTCGTTGAGGACGTCCTGCAACAGTTCGCAGACCGCGGTGTCGTCATCGACCACCAGAATTGCTGGTTTCATCACGGGATCCCATAGAGAAGATAACAATCAGTCTGGCCCATTCTGTGCAAGGCTCCAGCCCAAACGCCCTTTCCGTCTCGGATCTTCAACCGCCGTCACATCCCCGTCACTTCCGCTGCGACATTTTTTGCAGCTCGCCTGCTTCTGGTCAGGGTTTTGACCAGGATTCCCCCGTAAAGTCTGGGAAAAACCACAACAAGGATGTGGCATAGAAGCTGCATACTACACCGACACATCAGCATCATTTGACATGGAGCGAGAGCGATGAAAAACGTCATCACGGTTTGCCCCTATTGCGCATCAGGTTGCAAGATCAACCTGGTGGTCGATAACGGCAATATCGTCCGGGCGGAGGCTGCCGACGGCAAAACCAACCAGGGCAAGCTGTGCCTGAAGGGCTACTTTGGCTGGGATTTTATCAACGATACCCAAATCCTGACCCCGCGTCTGAAAACCCCGATGATCCGCAGAGAACGCGGCGGCAAGCTGGAAGCCGTCTCCTGGAATGACGCGCTGGATTATGTCGCCAGCCGCCTCAGCGCCATTAAAGCAAAGCACGGCCCCGACGCGATCCAGACCACCGGCTCCTCACGCGGCACCGGGAATGAAACCAACTACCTGATGCAGAAGTTTGCCCGCGCCGTTATCGGCACCAATAACGTCGACTGCTGCGCGCGCGTCTGACACGGCCCCTCGGTTGCAGGTCTGCACCAGTCGGTCGGTAATGGCGCCATGAGCAATGCCATCAACGAGATTGATAATACTGCGTTAGTGTTTATTTTCGGCTATAACCCGGCGGACTCGCACCCCATCGTTGCGAATCACATTCTGCGCGCGAAGCAGAACGGGGCGAAAATTATCGTCTGCGATCCGCGGCGCATTGAAACCGCGCGCATTGCCGATATGCATATCGCGTTGCGAAACGGCTCGAACATCGCCCTGCTCAATGCCATCGGGCAGGTGATTATTGCAGAGGATCTCTACGATCGGGCTTTCGTTGCCACCCGCACGGAAGGCTTTGAGGAATACAGAAAAATCGTCGAAAGCTATACGCCGGAGTCGGTGGAAGCCATTACCGGCGTAAGCGCCCGGGAGATCCGTCAGGCCGCGCGCCTGTATGCCGGGGCGGAAACGGCCACCCTGCTGTGGGGAATGGGCGTCACCCAGTTCTGGCAGGGGGTGGAAACGGTACGGGCGCTGACCAGCCTCGCCATGCTGACCGGCAATCTCGGGAAAGCCCATGTCGGGGTCAACCCGGTGCGCGGGCAGAATAACGTTCAGGGGGCCTGCGATATGGGAGCCCTGCCGGATACCTATCCGGGCTATCAGTACGTTAAGTTTCCGGAAAACCGCGAGAAATTCGCCAAAGCCTGGGGCGTCGAGAGCCTGCCAGCGCACACCGGCTACCGTATCAGCGAGTTACCGCACCGCGCGGCCCACAAAGAGGTGCGGGCGGCGTACATCATGGGTGAAGATCCGCTGCAGACGGATGCCGAACTGTCGGCGGTGCGTAAGGCCTTTGACGATCTGGAGCTGGTGATTGTCCAGGATATCTTTATGACCAAAACCGCGGCGGCGGCGGATGTTGTCCTGCCGTCCACCTCCTGGGGCGAGCATGAAGGGGTCTACACCGCAGCCGATCGCGGCTTCCAGCGCTTCTTCAAAGCGGTGGAGCCGAAGTGGGATCTGAAAACCGACTGGCAGATTATCAGCGAGATCGCGACCCGGATGGGTTATCCGATGCACTACGACAACACGCAGCAGATCTGGGATGAGCTGCGCCAGCTCTGTCCGGGCTTCAAAGGGGCGACCTACGAGAAGATGGGCGAGCTGGGTTATATCCAGTGGCCGTGCCGGGACGAGTCCCCGGAGGACCAGGGCACCTCGTACCTGTTCGCGGAGAAATTCGATACTCCGAACGGGCTGGCGCAGTTCTTCACCTGCGACTGGATGGCGCCGATGGACAAGCTCTCGCCGGAGTATCCGATGGTGCTCTCCACCGTGCGCGAAGTGGGGCATTACTCCTGCCGCTCCATGACCGGCAACTGTGCGGCGCTTTCGGCGTTGGCCGATGAGCCCGGCTATGTGCAAATCAACACTGAAGATGCCAAACAGCTAGGCATTGAGGATGAGGCGCTGGTATGGGTCAACTCCCGCAAGGGCCGGGTGATCACCCGGGCGCAGGTGAGCGAGCGTCCCAATAAAGGTGCGGTCTATATGACCTACCAGTGGTGGATTGGCGCCTGCAACGAGCTGGTGACGGAAAACCTGAGCCCGATAACCAAAACACCTGAATATAAATATTGTGCCGTACGTGTCGAGCCGATAGCGGATCAGGCTGCCGCCGAGCAGTATGTTATCGATGAATATAACGCGCTGAAAAAACGGTTACGGGAAACCGCAATGGGTTAATTTAATTAACGGAACCACGAATAAAAGGGGGTGAAATATTCACTCCTTTTTTATTTGGGCTTTTAGAATTCAAAAAACGAATATTATTTTGCGAGCATGATTCCAGAGAAATGTAATTTCACACAAAGTGGATTACATCTTTTCTTTTTACTTCATAAGGATAAGATTAACGGCGGGTGCTTAAGACTTTCTGTCTTAAGCCGTATTGAGGGACAGAAAGTGAAAAACCCCGGCAATGTTTCCATTAACCGGGGGCTATCCCTCAACTCCCAACAAGTTGAGGATAGCCCCTTATTCTTTTCTTAGCAAGGAGTAAAGGGCATGACGCCATTTAAAACTGTGTTAGGCATAATACTTATTATTTGCCTGACCATAATACTATTCGCCTTTATTAATCGCGGCACGTTATGCGAGTTCACAATAAAGGCTGAAAAATATGAAGTGGCAACTAAATTAGCCTGCGCAGCGGGTTGACGTTAGTGGGCGGGGAAACCCGCCCGGCTTGTGGGAGGTTGAGGTCTTAATGCACCCATTTTTTTCTTCACATAGCGCGCTTATACTGCCCGCTATGTACCCCTAAGAAAATAACGCATGAAACACCTTTATCTGTTGTTGATACTTTTTACTTCACTTGCGAACGCCGAGGAGATTGGCGGTCAGTACCTGAAGCAGGCCGAGGCGGGCGACAGCCGTGCCCAGTATTATCTTGCCGAAACGTATTACAGTTCGGGCGATGATAAGCAGGCCGAAATGTGGGCCGAAAAAGCGGCCAAAGGCGGCGACGTGGACGCCATGGCGCTGCTGTCACAGATTAAGTTTAAGCACGGCGATCTGGCGCAGGCGAAAGGGCTGGCGCAGCAGGCCACCGTGGCGGACAGTTCGCCGGGGGCGGTGATGCTGGCGCGGCTGCTGGTGAATACCCGGGCGGGGAAAACCGACTATCCGCAGGCGCTGAGCTTGCTGCATAAAGTCGCAGAGAATACCGAAGATGACGCCGCCGTCGATGCCCGGTTGCTGCTGGGGCTGATCTACGCCAACGGCGTGGAGGTGGCGCAGGATGACGTGCAGGCCGCGCAGTGGTTTAAGCAGAGCTCCACTCTCTCGCGTACGGGCTACGCGGAATACTGGGCGGGTCAGGTGTTTCAGCAGGGCGAGGCCGGGTTTATCACTCCAAATAAACAGAAGGCGCTGTACTGGTTAAATCTGAGCTGTAGCGAAGGGTTTGATACCGGATGCGAGGAGTTTGATGCGTTAAGCGGGGAGTGATTTATCCCCTCTCCCCTTTGGGGAGAGGGTCAGGGTGAGGGGCCGGGTTAGCGCTAGCGCAACCCGGCTTTTTTATTTACTGGTCAGCGGTCTTATCAAAACGACCCAGCACTTCGCGCTCGTACGCCAGCGCTTTCTTACGGTCGAATTTGTGTTCCCACTTGGCAATCACCAGCACCGCCAGGGCATTACCCACCACGTTCAGCGCGGTACGCGCCATGTCGAGGATACGGTCAACACCGGCAATAAACGCCAGGCCTTCCAGCGGAATACCCACGCTTCCCAGGGTCGCCAGCAGTACCACAAAGGATACGCCCGGCACGCCGGCAATCCCTTTTGAGGTCACCATCAGGGTCAGCACCAGTACGATCTCCTGCCACAGGGAGAGGTCGATCCCGTACAGCTGGGCGATAAAGATGGCGGCGATACTCTGGTACAGCGTCGAACCGTCGAGGTTAAAGGAGTACCCGGTCGGTACCACGAAGCTGGTGATCGACGCCGGTGCCCCGTAGGCTTCCATCTTCTCGATTATGCGCGGCAGTACGCTTTCGGAGCTGGCGGTGGAGTACGCCAGAATCAGCTCGTCTTTCAGGATGCGGATCAAAATCCAGATGCTCAGCCCGCACATGCGCGCCACCAGCCCCAGCACCACCAGGGCGAAGAAGATAATCGCGAAGTGAACCAGGATCACCAGCTTCGCCAGCGGCCACAGGGAGGCAAAACCGAAGTTCGCCACCGTCACCGAGATCAGCGCAAAGACGCCGACCGGGGCATAGCGCATCACCATGTGGGTCACTTTGAACATGGTTTCAGAGATGGAGCGGAACACGGTCACCAGTGGCTCGCGGTGGGTGGACGGCAGCGAGGCCAGCCCCAGACCAAACAGCACCGAGAAGAAGATAATCGGCAGCATTTCGCCCTTCGCCATCGACGCCACGATATTGGTCGGCACCAGCGACAGGATAGTGCCCATCAGACCATGAGAGTGGCTCTGCACATCGGCGGTCGTGCTTTGGTATTTCGAAATATCCACCGTCGCCAGCTGCGACATATCAATGCCGGCACCAGGCTGGAACACATTCGCCAGCGTGATACCAAGAATGATGGCCACCGTAGTGATCACTTCGAAATAAAGGATGGTTTTTGCGCCGATGCGGCCCAGCTGCTTCGCGTCACCGACCCCGGCAATCCCTACCACCAGCGTCGAGATGACAATCGGCACCACAATCATCTTGATCAGATGAATAAAGATATCACCGGCAGGCGACAGGAGGTTGGCGATCAGCCATTCGCGGCTGTCACTGTGATAATGCAGATAACTACCCAGCAAGATACCCAGCACAAGGGCCAGCAAAATTTGCCAGGCCAGGCTGACTTTCAAATTTTTCATGACAAGAAACTTCCTCAATGAAGTGTTCGTACTCGTAAAACGAAGGGGACGACACATACTGAAAGGGTATGAATTGTGTTGCGTTCATTTATGGGGTTTTTTAACGCGCGGTATCAGTACCACTTGCACGGCATGCTGCGCAAGCCTTTCAGAACAAGGCATTTGACTGACAAAAGAGGTTGTTACGCTAATTTGTGTTGATGATGAAAAATAACCTTTTGTTATAAAAAAACTTTTTTATCCATAAAAGCAAATAATCCTTAAGAGCAATTATTTTTCTTCAAAGTGTCATTTGCTCGTTTTTTGTACTCTGTAACATTTGCGTGATCTGTCGCCCAAAAAGTAAACAAAGCTGGCAAAGCCCCTACAATTAACGTTTTTGCGACATATTATTAACATCCTACAAGGAGAACAAAAACCATGAGCCAAGTCCATAAACACGACATTCCCGCAAATATTGCGGACCGCTGCCTGATTAACCCGGAGCAGTACCAGGAGAAGTATCAGCAGTCCATCACCAACCCTGACGCCTTCTGGGGCGAGCAGGGCAAAATCCTTGACTGGATCACCCCGTACCAGACGGTCAAGAACACCTCTTTTGCCCCAGGCAACGTCTCGATTAAATGGTATGAAGACGGCACCCTGAACCTGGCCGCTAACTGCCTGGATCGCCATCTCGCCGAGCGCGGGGACCAGACGGCAATCATCTGGGAAGGCGACGACGCCACCCAGAGCAAAAATATCACCTACCGCGAACTGCACCGCGACGTCTGCCGCTTTGCCAACGTGCTGTTGGCCCAGGGCATCCGGAAAGGCGACGTGGTGGCTATCTATATGCCGATGGTGCCGGAAGCGGCCGTGGCGATGCTGGCCTGCGCCCGCATCGGTGCGGTGCATTCCGTAATCTTTGGCGGCTTTTCACCGGAAGCGGTGGCCGGACGTATTATCGACTCCAGTTCAAAACTGGTGATCACCGCCGACGAAGGCGTGCGTGCAGGCCGTGCCGTTCCGCTGAAAAAGAACGTCGATGACGCGCTGAAAAACCCGAATGTGAACAGCGTTAACAGCGTGATTGTGCTGAAGCGCACCGGCAATGCCATTGAATGGCATGAAGGCCGCGACCTGTGGTGGAGCGACCTGATTGAGCAGGCCAGCGACCAGCACCAGCCGGAAGCGATGAACGCCGAAGATCCGCTGTTTATCCTTTATACCTCCGGCTCTACCGGCAAGCCGAAGGGCGTGCTGCACACCACCGGCGGCTATCTGGTCTATGCGGCCACCACCTTTAAGTATGTCTTTGATTATCATCAGGGCGATATCTACTGGTGCACCGCCGACGTGGGCTGGGTCACCGGTCACAGCTACCTGCTCTACGGCCCGCTGGCGTGTGGCGCTACCACCCTGATGTTCGAAGGCGTACCAAACTGGCCGACCCCGGCGCGTATGAGCCAGGTGGTGGACAAACATCAGGTCAATATTCTCTACACCGCCCCGACCGCTATTCGCGCCCTGATGGCGGAAGGCGACAAGGCGATCGAAGGCACCGACCGCTCCTCCCTGCGCATCCTCGGGTCCGTGGGCGAGCCGATCAACCCGGAAGCCTGGGAGTGGTACTGGAAGAAGATCGGTAATGAGAAGTGCCCGGTGGTCGACACCTGGTGGCAGACCGAAACCGGCGGGTTCATGATCACCCCGCTGCCGGGCGCGACCCAGCTGAAAGCCGGCTCTGCGACCCGTCCGTTCTTTGGCGTGCAGCCTGCGCTGGTGGATAACGAAGGCACACCGCTGGAAGGGGCCACCGAGGGCAACCTGGTGATCGTCGACTCCTGGCCTGGCCAGGCGCGTACCCTGTTTGGCGATCACGATCGCTTTGAGCAGACCTACTTCTCCACCTTCAAAAACATGTACTTCAGCGGCGACGGCGCGCGCCGTGATGAAGATGGCTACTACTGGATCACCGGTCGCGTGGACGACGTGCTGAACGTCTCCGGCCACCGTCTGGGTACCGCAGAGATTGAATCGGCGCTGGTGTCGCATCCGAAGATTGCCGAAGCGGCCGTGGTCGGTATTCCGCACAACATCAAAGGCCAGGCGATCTACGCCTACGTCACGCTGAACCACGGTGAAGAGCCGTCGCCGGAGCTGTACACCGAAGTGCGTAACTGGGTGCGTAAAGAGATTGGCCCGCTTGCCACCCCGGACGTGCTGCACTGGACCGACTCGCTGCCGAAAACCCGCTCCGGCAAGATCATGCGCCGTATTCTGCGCAAGATTGCGGCGGGCGATACCAGCAATTTAGGCGACACCTCAACGCTCGCCGATCCTGGCGTGGTGGACAAGCTGCTCGAAGAGAAGCAGGCCATCGCAATGCCATCGTAATTTGTTTTCTCCCTCTCCCCTCACCCTAACCCTCTCCCCAAAGGGGAGAGGGGACTAAAAAAAACCAACCTTACCTTTGGAGATTCTGTGATGAATGAAAATATTTGTCAGCAGATAGAGAACAGTGCGCACTACAGGGAGCTCGTGGATAAACGGCAACGGTTTGCCTTCATGTTATCTATCATCATGTTAATCATTTACGTTGGCTTTATTCTGCTTATTGCCTTCGCCCCACACTGGCTCGGTACCCCATTACATGCGGGTACCAGCGTAACCCGCGGCATCCCTATCGGTATCGGCGTGATCGTGATTTCGTTCGTGCTGACCGCGGTGTATGTCATTCGTGCTAACGGTGAGTTCGACCGTCTGAATAAAGCGGTTCTGCGTGAGGTAAAAGCATCATGAAGAGAGTCCTGACGGCGCTTGCCGCCACCCTCCCCTTTGCGGCAAATGCCGCCGATGCCATTGGCGGCGCGGTGGAACGCCAGCCAACCAACTGGCAGGCGATTGTGATGTTCCTGATCTTCGTGGTGCTGACGCTATACATTACTTACTGGGCGTCAAAACGAGTGCGCTCCCGCAACGATTACTATACCGCGGGCGGCAACATTACCGGTTTCCAGAACGGGCTGGCGATTGCCGGTGACTTTATGTCGGCGGCCTCGTTCCTCGGCATCTCCGCGCTGGTCTACACCTCCGGCTACGACGGGCTGATTTACTCCCTCGGCTTCCTCGTCGGCTGGCCAATTATTCTGTTCCTGATCGCCGAACGTCTGCGTAACCTCGGGCGCTACACCTTTGCCGACGTGGCCTCCTATCGCCTGAAGCAGGGGCCGATCCGTACCCTTTCCGCCTGCGGCTCGCTGGTGGTGGTGGCCCTGTACCTGATCGCCCAGATGGTGGGTGCCGGTAAGCTGATCCAGCTGCTGTTCGGCCTGAACTACCATGTCGCGGTGGTGCTGGTGGGCGTGCTGATGGTGATGTACGTCCTGTTTGGCGGCATGCTCGCCACCACCTGGGTGCAGATCATCAAAGCTGTGCTGCTGCTGTTCGGTGCCAGCTTTATGGCCTTTATGGTGATGAAGCACGTCGGCTTCAGCTTCAATAACCTGTTCAGCGAAGCAATGGCGGTTCACCCGAAAGGCGAAGCCATCATGAGCCCGGGCGGGCTGGTGAAAGATCCGATCTCGGCGCTGTCGTTGGGGCTGGGTCTGATGTTTGGTACTGCGGGCCTGCCGCACATTCTGATGCGTTTCTTCACCGTGTCAGATGCGCGTGAAGCGCGTAAGAGCGTGCTCTACGCCACCGGCTTTATGGGTTACTTCTATATCCTGACCTTTATCATCGGCTTCGGCGCCATCATGCTGGTGGGTGCAAACCCGGCCTTCAAGGATGCGGCGGGCGCGCTGATTGGCGGCAACAACATGGCGGCGGTGCACCTGGCTGACGCGGTGGGCGGCAACCTGTTCCTCGGCTTTATCTCCGCCGTGGCCTTCGCCACCATCCTGGCGGTGGTAGCGGGCCTGACCCTGGCTGGTGCGTCTGCGGTCTCCCACGACCTCTATGCCAACGTCTGGCGTAAAGGCGCTTCCGAGCGCGATGAGCTGAAAGTCTCCAAAATCACCGTCCTGGTGCTGGGTGTGGTGGCGATCCTGCTGGGTATCCTGTTCGAAAACCAGAACATCGCCTTTATGGTGGGACTGGCCTTCTCGATTGCGGCGAGCTGTAACTTCCCGATCATTCTGCTCTCCATGTACTGGTCAAAACTGACCACCCGTGGTGCGATGGTTGGCGGCTGGCTGGGCCTGCTGACGGCGGTGATCCTGATGATCCTCGGCCCAACCATCTGGGTGCAGATCCTCGGTCACGAAAAAGCCATCTTCCCTTACGAATACCCGGCGCTGTTCTCCATCGCGGTGGCGTTCATTGGGATCTGGATCTTCTCCGCCACGGATAACTCGGCGGAAGGAAATCTGGAGCGTGAGAAGTTCCGCGCCCAGTTTATCCGTTCCCAGACTGGCCTCGGCGTTGAGCAGGGCCGCGCGCACTAAAATCCCCTCCCCGGCCGCTGGTCGGGGATCACATTTTTTCCCCCTTCAGGTGACGTTAATCACGTCACCAAAACAGAAAAAGCCGACGCGCATCACAGGCTTTATCTGCAATCCGCTAAGACCATCACACTTTTCCCGATTTCACGCCGTTCCTCCGCTTTCCCTCCGCGCGCAATACAGACAACCCTGGCCGCAGTTTTTATGCTTTAGTTACCGCGACTCGCTGAGGCTTCTGGCAAAGCGCTGCAGGCGCTCCGGGCTCAGCAGCAGCGGCAGGAACAAAGGGCCGCTGACGGGCGGGTTCGCCAGCCAGCGCGCCAGGGTGTCGGCGTAGTGCAGCAGGCGCTGCTGATGCTTCTGCAGGGTATCAGCGGGCAGGCTGTTTGCGCCGTAGTGGTCGAGCCACAGCACGTCGGTAACGGCGGCAGCCACATGGGAAAACATCTGGCTGTAGATCTCCGCGCTGCGCCAGGCGGCCAGCAGGATCTCCAGGGTGTCGTCCGGGCAGGTCATGCGCGGCATTAGCTCCCGCAGGTTTTGCAGCGTGCGTGATGCAAGGAAGCAGGCGGCCTCTTTTTCCAGCGCCACCCGCTCACGCTGCTCTTTGCCAGCCGCAGGATCGTCAGCGGGCATCAGCGGCTGCCAGGCGTGCAGCCAGTTGGCGCTGCGGGTATCCATATGCAGCAGCTGCTGCGCCTGGGCAATGCTCTCCGGGATCTGGCTCTGGTAGTGCAGCCGTCGGCCAAGAAAGTTTGGCGTTTTACACAGCCAGTCGTAGCTGGCGTGGACGATAGTCGCGAGCTGATGCTTGTCCTGCAGGGAGCGAAAGCCCAGCTGATGATGCTCGGCCCAGCGCGTGAAAATACCGGGCAGCGCCGCATCGGCGGCCTGGTTGGCGGCAGAGAGGCCGAAGAGGTTGATGGCGTTGACGGAGTCCATCACCCGGCTGTCGGGCAGCCACTGCCAGCTCACCCGGGAGGTGATGGCTTCGATTTCGTTCTCTGCGGCGCTGAGCGCCCAGCTTAAGCGGCCGCCGATCTCATCGGCCAGATAGCACGGCAGCGCGGTCCAGCCGTAGCCGGTGCCGAAGAGATCGTACTCGATCCACTTTTTATGCCCCGGCAGGGTGGCGATGTGCGGGTGGTTGGCAAAGCCGGGATGGTAATCCAGCTCGGTGGCTTTTACCGATGCGCGCACGTCGTCCGGGAGCGTCGCCAGCATGTTTGAGAGCTGCTGTCGCGGCCAGCTGTTATCGATGAAGTCGCGCAGGATGAGCTTCTTGCCCCGGGCGCGCAGCAGGCTCCAGACATCATGCAGGCTTTGCTGCCAGCGGCTGGTCTGAAAGTCCGGCGTCGTCAGGCTGAGAATAATTCCGCCGAGATGGGGCAGCGCAGGTAATAACGGATGCAATATCGCGACATAAAAATGCTGCCAGAAATCGGGCGCGCTTTTTTCGTCGAAGGTCAGTTCAGGAAATTTACGCTTAATAATGTCGTCATTGGGCGCGGCCTCACCCTGAAGCCAGAACGAAAAATTATTTTCCGTCAGATAACTGTCGACCCGCTTTAAATAGTGCAGGGCGTAATGTTGCTGATGAATAAGGTTCTCGACGTTGAGTTTCTGGCTTAACGGCGAGGGCGTCGCAAGTACTGAAAGCAGTTCCTGTTGGTGCAGGATGATGCCGGTGAAGCCGTGCTGTTTCGCGCTTTTTACGCCCTGAATAAACCAGGGCCAGTGCCAGATAAAAGTGCTGTTCAGCTCCATCAGTTGATGGGGAATACGTTTCATTGCGTCACCTTGCTGATATTTATTTCGCTATTCAATCGAGGATGCCATGAAAAAATATGCTCTGGTCGGAACCGGCGGTCGCGCGGGTTTATATATTTCCGCCATCGGTGGCGCCTGGCGGGAAAATGCCAGACTGGTCGCGTTCTGTGATACTAACAAGACGCGCATGCACTACGCCAACCAGTTATTAAAAAACGAAGGGGCAGCACCGGTTTCCACCTGGCAGGCAACCCAGTTTGAAGAGATGATCCGCGAGACGCGTCCCGATGTGGTTATTGTCACCACCATGGACCGCACCCACGATGACTACATCGTGCGCGCGCTGCACGCCGGATGCGATGTGATCACTGAAAAGCCGATGACCATCGACGAGCAGCGCGCCCTGCGCATTCTCGACGCCATCGAAGAGACCGGCCGCACCGTGCGCGTGGCCTTCAACTACCGCTACGCCCCGCACCACAGCAAAGTGCGTGAACTGCTGATGCAGGGAGTCATTGGCAAGGTGACCTCCGTTCACTTTGAGTGGCTGCTCAACACCGAACACGGCGCTGACTACTTCCGCCGCTGGCACCGGGAAAAACGCAACAGCGGCGGCCTGCTGGTGCATAAATCCACCCACCACTTCGACCTGATGAACTTCTGGCTCGGCAGCTACCCGGAGCGGGTTTACGCCGAGGGCAGCCTGCAGTTCTACGGCAGGGAGAATGCTGAGCAGCGCGGCGTGACGCAGTTCTACCCGCGCGCCCACGGCTTTGCCGAAGCCAAAGACGATCCTTTTGCGCTGAATATGGCAGAGAACGCCCAGCTTAAGGCGCTCTATCTGGACGCCGAGCATGAAGATAACTACTTCCGCGACCAGAGCGTGTTCAGCGACGGGATCACCATCGAAGACACCCTGTCGGTGCTGGTGAAATACCAGAACCAGGTCCAGCTCACCTACTCCCTCAACGCCTATCTGCCGTGGGAAGGGCTGAACGTGGTCTTTAACGGCACCGAAGGGCGACTGGAGATGAAAATCGTCGAGAAGTCCTACGTCAACGCCGGGGGCGAACGGGAAAACGAGGGCAGCCTCGAGCAGTGCGATCTCACCGTCTTCCCGATGTTCGCCGACCCCTGGAAGGCAGAGTTCAGCCTAGGCGAAGGGGGCCACGGTGGCGGCGACAACGCCATGCTGGCCGACCTGTTTGGCACGCCGGGAGAGGATCCGCTCCAGCGCGCGGCCGACCATCGCGCCGGTGCCATGTCCATCCTTACCGGGATTGCGGGCAACCTCTCCATGCAGCAGCAGCGCCCGGTGAACTTCAAGGAGTTTGAGCTGGTTTCCCGTCTGACGAAACGTTAAGAGCATGACAAAGGCGCGGCAGAAGGCTGCGCCGTTACTCACCTGTTTACGAATAAAAGTCCCGGAGAAAAATAATGAATAAACTCCTGTCAGGTGTCATCGCATCGCTGTTATTTTCCTGTACCTCTGTCTGGGCGCAGTCGCCCGTTGAATTACGCATGTCGTGGTGGGGTGGCAACAGCCGTCACCAGGCCACATTAAAGGCGCTGGAAGCCTTTGAAAAAGCCCATCCGGAGATCAAAGTGAAGGCCGAGTACACCGGCTGGGACGGACATCTTTCGCGCCTGACCACCCAGATGGCGAGCGGCACCGAGCCGGATGTGATGCAGACCAACTGGCCGTGGCTGATTATTTTTTCCAAAAACGGCGAAGGCTATTACGACCTGGATAAGCTGAAAGCGGAGCTCGATTTAAGCCAGTATCAGGCGCAGGATCTGCAGTCGACCACGGTGAAAGGCAAGCTCAACGGCCTGCCGATTTCGGTTAACGCTCCGGTCTTTTACTACAACGACGTCACCTGGCAAAAAGCCGGGCTGGCGTATCCGAAAACCTGGGACGACTTCTTTGCCGCCGGGAAGATCTTCCAGCAGAAGCTGGGCAACGGCTACTACCCCTACGCCATGGTCGATCAGGATGTCATTCTGCTGCTCAATGCATACATGATGCAGATCCATCAGAAGCCGATGTTCAACAGCGACGGCACCTTCGCCTGGAACGACGCCCAGTGGGTCGAGGCCTTCGGCTTTGTGAAGCGCCTGAGCGACGACCACATTCTGCCGTCGCCAAAAACCCTCTCCTCCTACGGCAAGGGCAACCTCTATGAGATGAAGCCGTGGATCAACGGCGAGTGGGGCGGCCTGTTCACCTGGAACATCACCATCCGCATGTTTGCTAACAACATGACGCCACCGGCGAAGCTGGTGCTGGGCGACTACGTGATGCAGCCCGGCACGCAGGAGTCCGGGGTGTACTTCAAAACGGCGCAGATGCTGTCGGTGGCGAAATCCACTAAACACCCGAAAGAGGCGGCCATTCTGGTGAACTACCTGCTCAACGATCCGCAGTCGGTGCAAGCCCTGGGGCTGGAGCGGGGCATTCCGCTCAACAAGGCGGCAAAAACGCAGCTTACGGAGAAAGGGGTGATTGACCCGAGCGATCCGGTAATTGCGGGCCTGCGTCAGGCGCAGTCCCTGCACACCACGGTCGTCGCCACGCCCTACATCGAAGATTTGCAGGTGATCGACCAGTTCACCTCGGCGCGGGAAAAGCTGGAGCAGGGTCAGCAGCCCGCCCAGATCGCGGCGGATTTCCGCCAGAAGGTGGAGCGGATTGTGCGCAGACTTAACCGTTAGCGTATTGCCCGGCGGCGCTGCGCTTGCACGGGCCTACGGTTCTGTAGGCCGGGTAAGCGCAGCGCCACCCGGCAATAAAAGTCTCAGAACATCAACCAGCCCACCAATGGTGCCACCAGCACCATCACCACGCCGGAGAGCATCATCACCAGGCTGGCGACAACGCCCTCCTGCTGGCCCAGCTCGTAAGAGCGGGCAGTGCCTGCGCCGTGGGATGCCGCGCCAAATCCGGCCCCTTTCGCCATCCCTTCGCGGATGGAGAGGCGCAGAAAAAGCATGTCCCCTACCGCCATGCCAAACACCCCGGTCACCACCACGAACAGCGCCACCAGATCCGGCTGTCCGCCGAGCGGTTTTGCCGCCGCCAGAGCAAACGGCGTGGTGACGGAGCGTACCGCCAGGCTGCGCTGGATCTCATCCGACAGGGTAAATAACCGCGCCAGCCAGACGGAGCTGGTGACGGCCACCACCGTGGCGGTGATCACCCCGGCGGAGAGCGACATCCAGTGGCGTTTGATCACCGCGAGATTGTCGTACACCGGCACCGCAAAGGCGATGGTCGCCGGGCCCAGCAGCCACAGCAGCCAGTGCGCTTCACCGATATAGTTCTGCCAGGAGATATGGCCCCACACCAGCATCATCACCAGCAAAATCGGCGTGAAAACCAGCGGCATCAGAGGCAGTTTGCGAAAGCGGCGATAGAGGCGTTTGTTGGCGAAGTAGATCGCCAGCGTCACCACCAGGCAGAGGACGCTGACCTGAAAGTTAGTCATGTTTCTGCCTGCTGATTTCGAAGCGGTACACTTTATCCACCACCCACGCGGTCGCACCCAGCACCATCAGGGTGCTCAGGGCGATCACCGCAAAGATGCGCCAGCCATCCACCATCAGCAGCTGGACGTAATTGACCACCGCCACCACCGCCGGAACGAAAAACAGCAGCATCTCGGCCAGCAGCCAGCGCGAGCCCGCCCGCACCCAGTTGAGAGGAATAACGCGACAGAGGATCAGGCTGAACATCAGCACCATCCCGACCAGATTGGCCGGCAGCGGCAGGTGCAGCCAGCTCACAAGATATTCAGCGAAGACAAACAGACCCGCATAAAGCAGTACCTGAACCGGTACCTGGAGTCGTTGCACGACGGCAGGCGTAACGCGACTTAGCGCCACGGTCATGGGAGATTTCCTCAAAATGAGATGAAGCGCCAGTATAGTCAGCGCCCGTAATTCACTGAAATGAATTAAAATCATCAAAGGTATAGTTTCGAGGAATAGTCATGGACATACGCACGTTGCGTTACTTTGTCGAAGTGGTCCGCCAGCAGAGTTTTACCCGCGCCGCGGAGAAGCTCTTTGTTACCCAGCCCACCATCAGCAAAATGCTAAAAAACCTCGAAGATGAACTGAACTGTACCCTGCTGATCCGCGACGGCCGCAAGCTGCTCTTAACCGACACCGGGCGCGTGGTGTTTGAGCGCGGGCTGGCGATCCTGGCGGAGTTTCGCCAGCTGGAGGCGGAGCTTGGCGACATCAACCACCTGAACAAAGGCGTCCTGCGCCTCGGCATTCCGCCGATGGTGGGCATGATGATGGCCGGGCCCATCAGCCTGTTTCGCCAGCGCTATCCCGGCGTGGAGCTGAAAATTTCTGAATTTGGCGGCTTAACCGTCCAGCAGGCGGTGATCAACGGCGAGCTGGATCTGGCGATGACCGCCCTGCCGGTGGAGGAGGATAGCGGCCTGACCGCCCTGCCGCTGTTCAGCCATCCGCTGTGCGTGCTGGTGCCGCGCTCCGGCAGCTGGCTGAAGCTTGACGCCATCAATCCTGAACTGCTGGCAGAGCATCCTTTGCTGATCTACAACGAAGATTTTGCCCTCAGCCGCCAGCTGATGCAGCTGTTCAACCAGCACGGCGTCAAGCCGCGCATCGCGGTGCGCAGCGGGCAGTGGGATTTTCTGGCGGCGATGGTGCAGGCGGGAGTCGGGATCGCGATATTGCCCCAGCCCATCTGCGAGCGACTGGATAAAAACACGCTGCGCTGGATCCCCCTGCAGAGCGATCTGCACTGGCAGCTGGGGATGATCTGGCGGGAAGGGGTGTACCTGTCGCACAGCGCCCAGGCGTGGTTGAAATGTTGTGAGGGGTTTTGGGCCCCCTCACCCTAGCCCTCTCCCCATAGGGGAGAGGGAAAAAAGCCGCACCGTGCCCGATTATCCCCTCTCCCCTATGGGGAGAGGGTCAGGGTGAGGGGTATTCGCGGCTACTGCTTCTCTATCAGCAATGCTTCCATCAAATCGAGATCGTGCAGCAGTTTTTGCAGCGTCTCGTTGCTGATCTCCCGGGTGGCGCGCAGGTGGTACAGCTCCGCGCGTTCAGCGCGCAGCGCGGCCAGGCGGAAGCGGCGTTCGAGGTTCTCCTCCTGCAGCGAGCTCTCAACGTCATTGCGGCCATCCGCACGGCGGCGCAGGTTACCAATCACCCGCGAGCTCACCTCTTTCAGTAGCTGGGTATCGATGTTCTCTTCGGTATCGGCCGCCAGACGCTCCTCCATCTTCTGAATGGTGACAATCGCCACCTCAGCGGTCGCTGCCCGGGCAATGCGCGCCTCTTTATGCTGCTGGACGTGGTCGGCCACCTCCATGTGTTGCATCAGGATCGGCAGCATCACCACGCCGACAAACAGCGAGAACAGGATCACCCCCGCCGCCAGGAACACCAGCTCGTAGCGCGCCGGGAAGACGTCGCCGGTCGGCAGCAGCAGCGGAATGGAGAGCACACCCGCCAGGGTGATCGCCCCACGCACACCCGCAAAGGTCGAGATCAACAGCTCGCGCGTGGTCCAGGAGCCAAACTCCATCGGTTTCTTTTTCAGGAAACGCACGCTGAAGTTTTTCATCGTCCACAGCCAGCCGAAGCGCACCAGCATCAGCGCGGCGTAAATCAGCACGATGTCGGCAAACAGCATCCAGGTTTCGACGTTCGGGTCGGCCTCTGCCGCCACCAGCGAGGATTCGAGAATGCCCGGCAGCTGCAGGCCCAACAGCAGGAACACCATGCCGTTAAAGACAAACTCCAGCATCGCCCAGGTGCTGTTGGCGCGCAGGCGCATCGCCAGCGGCGCGGTACGCATCACGCCGGAACGGGTGATGGTCATCCCCGCCGCCACCGCGGCCAGAATGCCCGACACGCCAATATGTTCCGCAATCAGATAAGAGGCGAACGGCAGCAGGAACAGCAGGACAATCTGCGTAGCGGGTTCATCGCCGCCCCAGCGGCTGAGGAAGCGCAGCGAACGGCCGTACAGCCAGCTCACCACAAACCCGGCGAGGATGCCGCCGATTGCCACTTTGAAGAACTCGACGGTAGCGCCGCCGACGGTAAAGATCATCGTGCCCATCGCCACGGCGACGGCAAACTTCAGGGCCACCAGGCCGGAGGCGTCGTTCATCAGCGCCTCGCCCTGCAAAATCCCCATGATTTTTTTCGGCATCCGTCCTTCACCGACGATGCCGGACAGCGCCACGGCATCGGTTGGCGACAGCACCGCCGCCAGCGCAAAGGCAGGTATCAGCGGGATACCCGGGACCACCCAGTAGATGAGAAAACCGATCCCCACCACGGTGACAACCACCAGCGCCAGCGCCAGGCCGAAGATCTCGCGCCCGTGTTCGAGAAACTCGCGCGTGGGCGTTTTCCAGCCGTCGGCAAACAGCAAAGGAGGAATAAACAGCACCAGAAACAGTTCCGGATCAAACTCGACATGCAATCCGAACGTCGGCCACGCCAGCAGAGCACCGATGGCAATCTGCATGAGCGGCAGCGGTAGCTGAAAGGGCAGTACGCGGGTGACTACCCCGGAAAGTGAGACCACAAGGGTCATGATGAGTATTGTGAAGAAAATTTCCATGCGTTCCCTGTTTGCGATGATTCGGTTCGTTTAGGCCATGGGCATCTTGCCTTAATGTACCTTTCCCAGAGTAACGCATAAGACAACGAGATGTGTTCTGAAAATAAAAACGGGCGGCCTGAGCCACCCGTCTTTTTATGCAGTTGACAGCTTAGATCGCCCAGCCGCCCGCGTAGAACGCCACCAGCGCGACGGCAATCACCACCGTACCGATGTTCAGCTTGCGCCATTCGCCTGAAACCACACGGCCAATCACCAGGGAGGCGAAACCGATCATGATGCCGGTAACGATGTTACAGGTCAGCACGATGAAGACCGCCGTGATGAGGCCAGCCATCGCGTCGACGAAATCGGCAAAATCAATTTTCGCCACGTTGCTCAGCATCAGCAGGCCAACGTACATCAGCGCAGGGGCGGTGGCGTAGGCCGGCACCAGATATGAGAGCGGAGCAAGGAACAGGATCAGCAGGAACAGCACGCCAATGGTGACAGCCGTCAGACCGGTTTTACCGCCTGCCGCTGTACCCGCCGCCGATTCGATGTATACCGCCGCCGGGGCTGCACCCACCAGGCCCGAGAAGACGCTGCTCAGGGAGTCAGTGGTCAGCGCTTTGCCGCCATCGATAATCTGACCATCTTTATCCAGCAGGTTAGCCTGACCGGCTACCGCGCGGATGGTGCCGGTGGCATCGAAGACCGCAGTCATCACCAGCGCCAGCACGCTTGGCAGCACCACCGGATTCAGCGCGCCCATGATATCCAGGCTGCCGATCAGCGATTTGCCGTTTTCGTCACTCAGGGAAGGCATCGCGAACACACCGGAGAAGTGCACGGCAGGATCGAAAATCAGGCCGACAATGGAGACGCCAATGATGGTCAGCAGGATGCCGCCCGGCACTTTCAGTTTTTCCAGACCGATGATGACCGCGAGGCCAATCAGCGACATGATCACCGGGAAGCTGGCGAAATTACCCAGCGCAACCGGCAGACCGTCCAGCGGGTTTTTGATAACCAGGCCCACGCCGTTAGCGGCAATCAGCAGCAGGAACAGGCCGATACCGATCCCCGTTCCGTGCGCAACGCCCTGCGGCAGATTGCGGAGGATCCAGCTGCGGATACCGGTGGCAGAGATGATGGTAAAGAGCACACCCATCAGGAACACGGCGCCCAGCGCAACCGGGACGCTGATCTGCTGGCCCAGCACCAGGCTGAAAGCGGTGAAGGCAGTCAGCGAGATAGCACAGCCGATCGCCAGCGGCAGGTTAGCCCACAGACCCATCACGATAGAGCCGACACCGGCAACCAGACAGGTAGCGACAAAGACTGCCGCCGGTGGGAAACCGGCTTTGCCCAGCATGCCCGGCACGACGATCACCGAGTAGACCATGGCCAGGAAGGTCGTCAGACCGGCAACGATCTCCTGACGTGGGGTACTGCCGCGGGCAGAAATTTTAAAGAAGGCGTCGAGTGAACCGCCGGTACGCGCAGATGGCGTAGACATAGAAAACATCCCCTGAAAATTATAATTGTCGTCTGTCAGCGTGACGGACACTCCACGACCAGCAAAACGTCATATCCATGTGCTGCGTTTATGACAAATAGGGGCGTCATAAAAAAAGCAAACGTTTAGCTTTGCGCTGACAAAACGGGTGTAAAAATGAAGGCAAACGATTATCCGGTCTAAACGCGGGCCTTTTCAACTTAACTTTGACGTTTTTCGCCAAATTACGTGCGAGGCGGTGAAGAAGTGAGCAGAGTATGCGCAAACGTTATCGTGAATGCGCAATTTGATAACATTTTCATGGTTCGCCAGGGATTTCGAACGGACCGCCCTGCTGGATTGCCCGCTGCCAGGCGGGACGCATTTCGACGTTTTTCTTCCAGGCTTGCAGGCGAGGCAGATCCTCTATACCGCCACGTTCAAGCAGGGCGAAAACGGGAAAGCTCATCTGCACGTCCGCCATGCTGAGATGATCCCCGGCGAACCAGCGGTGATCCGCAACTGAGGACTCCAGAAAACGGGCGTGGGTTTCCAGCTGACGGTTGAGATACGCCTTCTGCACCCCCTGCCCCAGCACCTTGCCAAGCGAACGCAGGCCAAACGGGATGGGCGGTTTACCGAGGCTGGCAAAGACCAGCTTCATCAGCAGCAGCGGCATCAGCGAGCCTTCCGCGTAATGGAGCCAGAAACGGTATTGCAGCTGCAGCTCGCGATCCTGCGGCTTTAACTGAGAACCGTGGTCGTAAGTCTCCTGCAAATATTCGAGGATAGCGCCCGATTCCGCCAGGATCAGGCCGTTGTCCTCCAGCACCGGGGATTTCCCCAGCGGATGGACTTTGCGCAGCGTGGCGGGGGCCATCATGGTTTTATCGCGCTGATAACGAACGATCTGGTAAGGCAGAGAGAGCTCTTCCAGCGCCCAGAGCACGCGCTGCGATCGGGACTGATTGAGGTGGTGGACCGTGATCATCGTTATCTCCAGTTAGATGTACTCACTAACTATAGAAAATTGCACAACCCGGCGAAAAAATTTTGCCGAGATTTTGCGCGATGAGGCTGGAAAACCTGATGCTGCGGCCTAGACTTAAATTGTCAGCACAAACCGGAACCTCCACCAGATGCTCGACTGAGGGGTGTTGATGTCGGGGGAAACCCTCCTGTGAACCAGCGGGATAGAGAGAAAGACAAAGACCGGGAATAAACTAAAGCGCCCTGTTGTGGCGCTTTAGTTTTTTATGCGCCGGGCTAATCCTCTTCCAGCAGTCGCGCGCCGGTTCCCTGCTCGCCCAGCTTATCCCCCGGGTTACGCAGCGGGCAGTCGCTGCGCGACAGGCATCCGCAGCCGATGCAGCCGTCAAGTTCATCACGCAGCGCCACCAGGGTATGAATACGCCGGTCCAGCTCATCGCGCCACTGGGAGGACAAGGCTTTCCACTCCTTCGCACTCAGGGTATGCCCCTCCGGCAAAATGCCGAACGCCTCGCCGATGGTCGCCAGCGGAATGCCAATGCGCTGGGCGATCTTAATGATGGCGACATAGCGCAGCACGTCGCGGGTATAGCGCCGCTGGTTGCCGGTGTTGCGGATGCTCTTAATTAACCCTTTGCTTTCATAGAAATGCAGTGCGGAGACCGCCACGCCGCTACGCCTTGCCACCTCGCCCGGGGACAGCAGCGGTTTAATCCGCGGTAATTTCTTTTCCATAAAACCTCTTTACCTCAAGTTAACTTGAGGAATTATACTCGCCCGCAGACAAAACCACGAATCAACCGATACAGGTGTATCCAGAGAGAGGCTACTCTATGTCGCATCAACAAATTATTCAGACACTTATTGAATGGATGGATGACCATATCGATCAACCTTTGAGTATCGATGTGGTGGCTAAGAAGTCGGGTTACTCGAAGTGGTATTTACAGAGAATGTTCCGCGCGGTCATGCACCAGACGCTGGGCGAGTACATTCGTCAGCGCAGATTATTGCTGGCTGCCCAGGCGCTACGCACCACCCAGCGGCCCATTTTTGATATCGCGATGGATTTAGGCTATGTCTCCCAGCAGACCTTCTCCCGCGTCTTCCGCCGCGAGTTTGATCGCACCCCCAGCGACTATCGCCATCAGCTCAACTAGTGGCTATGGGCAAGGGCTGCCGCGACGGGCTGATGTTGCCAGGTCATGAAATCCTGCGGTGACATCGCCCTGGCAAAGTGCCAGCCCTGGCAATACTGCACGCCGCGCTTGTTCAGCCACATTACCTGCTCAACGGTTTCCACCCCTTCCGCGATGGTTTTCAGGCGCAGGCTCTGGGCCATTTCGATAATGTGCTCGACGATGAGATGGCTGGTGCTGTTGGTGGTCAGCGTATCGATAAAGGTCTTGTCGATCTTCAGGATGTCCACGTTCAGCGAGTAGAGGTTGTGCAGGTTGGAATAGCCGGTACCAAAATCATCAATCGCTACTTCGTATCCCGCCTGGCGGAAGGCCTGAATCACCGGCGTGGTTTTGGGGACGTCGATAAAACCGCGCTCCGTTACTTCGATCTTAATTTGCTGCGCCCGCACGTTGTAGTGCCGGGCCTTATCGGTGATCATCGCAATCAGGCGTGAAGAGTGGAAGTCCGTCGCCGAGAGGTTAATGGAGATATAGAGATGCGGGTTACAGGCCAGGAAATGGCCCAGGTCGTTGAATACTTCTTCTACGACGTAGTCGGTGATGCGTTCACTCATCCCCTCTTTTTCTGCCAGCGGGATAAACTCTACCGGACTCATTACCGGGCCGTTAAACCCCGGCCAGCGTAACAGCGCTTCTGCCCCTACACACTCATTGGTTTTGATGTCGATAATCGGCTGGTAATGCAGACAAAGCTGTCTCTTATTTAGTGCCCGATGCAATAAGCGACCCGGCGAATTAAATTCGCGTCGCGTTCGCGACCACATCAGTAAAATAATAATGCTGCTGATCATCCCCAGCGGCAGAGTTAATGTTGCCTGATGATAAAGCACTTCATAAAAGCGCTGACTGGTGGTGGAAACAATCGCGGCAATCGGACGTTTGTCCGAGCGAACGATGGTGTAAAAGCGGCCTTCGTTCTGGAAAATAGCGTCATTATCGCCAGTCAGCTTTTTTAATTCATTCTCATTGGCCTGTTCGCTGATAGAGAAAAAATCATTATTCACCGTGTCAAATACGCCCCATGCCAGGGAACGGTCTGATGACATCACTTCGCTATAGGTCAGGGGATTAACCACCACCACATAATTACCGACCTGCATATAGGTCATTTTATATCCCGCGTAAAACGGCGTATCCCGATAATAATAGATAGAGACGTCAGGCGCGCGTTGGTAATTGGCAGCAGAAATTATATAGGGGTTTTCAGGGGTGCTGGTCGTTGAACAGAGAAACTCTTTACCCTGGGCATACAGCAGGTCGGCAATGTAGAGTCGTCCACGGACAACATTTAACATATATTGCCGGTGTTCCGGTGTGCAAATATCACCCGAGTATTTTTCCGCCTCATGACGGGCCAGTTCAACCTGCTGAATAACCAGTTCAGTTTTGTCTAAAGCAAGGGCAGCAAATGAGCGAAGTTGACTGCTTGTTTCGTTGACCGCGCGTTGCTGAGCAAACCATAGCGCAAGCATCACAGGTAGCAAAACTACCATGATAACCCCGACTATCTTCAGCACCTTGTCCCGTGCGTTACGATTCATTTCCGCCCTATTATCCCTGCTTTTTATGTGCCTGTAGTCATGAAGGCCGGATGCTTTGCTAAACAGGTGATTACGTTGCATGAATCATGCGAAGTTAGCAACTGACTTTTAACGCCAATAACCTAATATTTAGTTATGCCGATAATATTTGTCCGTAAGCCAAACTGAAAGTATTCGTTTCGTCTTTATTCAGAAAAATAATTATCGGACGACAAAGCCAGGCTCCCGGATTACTCAACAGAACGTTGTTGATTAAGGCAAACTACCGGGAGAGTGAAAGAAGCGCAACTTCATCATGAAATTTTGTGCTATTTATCCCGTGAGCCTCATTAAAGTGATTTATAAATAATCAACCGCGACGATAGTTTTTCCTCTTCCGCCGCGCTTGGCATCGTAAAGTGCCTTATCTGCGCTAATGAGTAGCGATGAGGTGTCGCGCGGTTTTCCGCACACCTCCACCACGCCGGCGCTGAAAGAGAGGGTTAAGGATCGGCTGCCGACCTTAAGCGGCGTAAGCGAGAGTGCCTGGCGCAGCGCTATTGAGAGCTGCACCGCCGCGTCGCTGCGGGTTTTGGGCAGCAGCAGTAGAAACTCCTCGCCGCCAACCCGACCCAACGCCGAGCCCGGCGGCATCAGCGCCCGCAGGCAGTCGCAAAAATGGACCAGCGCGGCATCGCCCACCAGATGACCCCACTTGTCGTTAATCTGTTTGAAGAAATCCAGGTCGAGCATCATAACGGAGAAGTGGCTGTCGGCCTGCTCGCGTCGGCAGGCCTCCAGCGCTGCGCCAATTTGCTGCAGGATGGCAAAGCGGTTCAGGCAGCGCGTCAGATCGTCGGTGGTGGCCTTCATATGCAGCTGCTGCTCCGCTTTCTTACGCGCGGTAATATCGAGCCCGATATTAAGGATGGAGCCGTCCGGCAGGGAGATGTTCGACCAGAGGATCGTCAGCTGCACGCCGTCCCTTCGCACCGGGTGCCATTCGTACATGTCGTTCAGGGGCGTGGTATTGACCGACTCGCGCACCCGGCGGCGCACCTCAGGGTCAGGATAAAAGAGCGCCAGCGGATCGGTATGGGCGTTGATTTCCGCCATCGTCCAGCCAAATACCTTTTCGCACTCGGCATTCCATAATACGCAGCGGCTGTGCCGGTCAAACGAGTTCATCAGCACCGGTGCCCGTTCAAACAGCGTTTTATACTGGGTGATCACTCGCTGCATCTCTTTGGCCGTGCGCTCGCGGGCAACGAGACCGGTCAGATAGTCCTTCAGCTTTTCAACCAGAATTACCACCACCTCTTTCAGCACGGTGATGCTCTCTTGCGGTTGCGTAAAACCGAGGAAGAAGTAGCCGTTGCACGGGTCATGTTGCGGGGACAATTTATACAGCACGCCGCACTGTAATTGCGTATGTCCCGGATGCGTGGGAGGGAATATCAGCGTGCCTGAATTTTCTTTCCAGCAGATTACCCGCCACGCCTGGTGATGACGCTGCAATAACGTGCTGGCGAGAAAGGCTTTAATTTCCGTTGGATAACATGTTAATTCACCAGTACTGACAAACTGCTGCTGGCCTGCTTCATCCTCCATCATTACCCAACTAAGCTGGGCGCCAAAGGTATGATTAATCGTCTGCAGGAGATCCATTAAGGTCCGCTGCGACGATAGTTTTGGCATTAATTTAGCTAATGCGTGCAGGGCCCGTGCACTGTCATTTATATTCTCTCGATTTGCTTGCTTCATCGTTTTATTCGTAGCTCGTTAACGAGATAAAAAATGTCGCAACGAATAAATCAGGGGTGCAGGGTAATTCAGTCAGCATCAATTAATGCGGCTGTAGGCCTGTCGAATAAGAACGCGTGTGTAAAATTAAAAGTACAGAAAAATAATAACCAGTTAAAACCTGATTTATTTATTACGGGCAAATTAAGTAACCGGATGAAGCATAATCTATAGCCCTGAGGCTGTAAATATTGTACATCGCCCCGTGGCCTGTACATGTTTTCTTATCTCAATGAATTATCAATGAAGTTATCGCGACTACGGCACTTAGCAGACTAAAGATATATTCTTTGGCGATATATCCACAATTATAGAGTGGTTAAAAAACGCTTTTTTCGTGCGTTTGCCCACTGGCGAATAAAAGAACAAGTGTGATATAGTTCACACATTCCGATGTAACACAAAACATCGTTTCATTTTGATGAGTCTGAGCTTGCCGATAGCCAGTTTGCCATGTCCGGGCAACGTCGCGCTATACCCGGCGGCGGTTATCTTTGAGGATCGTTTTATGGCAGCTATTACCACCGGTGTTGTCCTTGCACGCTGGGAGTTGTTGAGCGCTGTGCTGATGTTTCTGGCCAGCACGCTGAACATTCAGTTTAAAAAATCAGATTACGCGGCGCTGGCGGTGATCAGCACCTGTCTGGGGCTGGCGGCGGCATGCTGGTTTGCCACCGGCCTGCTGGGCATTACCCTGCTGGATATGGCTGCGGTCTGGAATAACGTCAAAACGATCATGGTAGAGGCGATGAGCCACACCCCGCCGGACTGGCCGATGATGTACACCTGATGCCTGCGGGCATTTACGCTGAATATAAAAAAACCCAGACGCTTGTCTGGGTTTTTTGTTTTTGCGAATCGCAGGTTCTGGCGATCAGAACGGGATATCGTCGTCGAAATCCATTGGCGGTTCGTTGGACTGCGCTGGCGCAGACGGCTGCTGCGGACGAGACTGCGCGCCGCCGCTGAACTGGTTGCCGCCCTGTGGCTGCTGAGGCTGACCCCAACCGCCCTGCTGCTGCTGGCCGCCACCTGCCGGTGCGCCGCCGCCCTGACGGCCACCCAGCATCTGCATGGTGCCGCCGACGTTGACCACCACTTCGGTGGTGTATTTTTCTGCGCCGGACTGATCGGTCCATTTACGGGTACGCAGCTGGCCTTCGATATAGACCTGAGAACCTTTACGCAGATACTCACCGGCCACCTCGGCCAGTTTGCCAAACAGCACAACGCGGTGCCATTCGGTCTGCTCTTTCATCTCACCGGTCGCTTTATCACGCCAGGATTCGGAAGTAGCCAGCGTAATGTTGGCCACTGCACCACCACTCGGCATATAGCGTACTTCCGGGTCCTGGCCCAGATTACCGACGAGAATCACCTTGTTTACGCCTCTGCTGGCCATGATCGTGTCTCCTGAAAACATTTCTGAATAGTGTAAGCGCGCGAGTGTACCATTTCCACGTGGTCTTCCGATAGTTGCGGAGCATCTTCCAGAGTTCTCACGAACTGTACATTGTTGCACACTTAATCAGAGTTTGCATTCCAATACTGTATATCCAGCCAGTTCAATTTGTGTCATAATTAGCCGTTTCTGCCGGTTGTCCTTCAAACAAACCAGGCATTCCGTGTATCTACCTACCGGGAAAGGTGAATGGATAAGATCGAAGTTCGGGGCGCCCGCACCCACAATCTCAAGAATATCAACCTCGTCATCCCTCGCGACAAACTGATCGTCGTGACCGGGCTGTCAGGCTCAGGCAAATCCTCTCTGGCTTTCGACACGCTGTATGCCGAAGGACAGCGTCGTTACGTTGAATCGCTCTCTGCTTATGCGCGCCAGTTCCTGTCGCTGATGGAAAAACCGGACGTCGACCATATCGAAGGGTTGTCGCCGGCTATCTCTATTGAGCAGAAGTCGACCTCCCATAACCCGCGCTCCACCGTCGGTACCATCACCGAAATCCATGACTACCTGCGTCTGCTGTATGCCCGCGTAGGCGAGCCGCGCTGCCCGGACCACGACGTCCCGCTGGCGGCGCAGACCGTCAGCCAGATGGTGGATAACGTGCTGGCGCAGCCGGAAGGCCGACGCCTGATGCTGCTGGCGCCAATCATTAAAGAGCGTAAGGGCGAGCACACCAAAACGCTGGAGAACCTGGCAAGCCAGGGTTATATCCGCGCCCGTATCGACGGCGAAGTGTGCGATCTCTCCGATCCGCCGAAGCTGGAGCTGCAAAAGAAACACACTATCGAGGTGGTGATCGACCGCTTCAAGGTGCGTGACGACATGACCCAGCGCCTGGCGGAGTCTTTCGAAACCGCGCTGGATCTCTCCGGCGGTACGGCGGTAGTCGCCGATATGGACGACCCAAAAGCGGAAGAGCTGCTCTTCTCCGCCAACTTCGCCTGCCCGATTTGCGGCTACAGCATGCGCGAGCTGGAACCGCGTCTGTTCTCGTTCAACAACCCGGCGGGTGCCTGCCCGACCTGTGATGGCCTGGGCGTGCAGCAGTACTTCGATCCTGACCGGGTGATCCAGAACCCGGAACTGTCGCTGGCTGGCGGCGCGATCCGCGGCTGGGATAAGCGTAACTTCTACTATTTTCAGATGCTGAAGTCGCTGGCGGAACACTATAAGTTCGACGTCGAAGCGCCGTGGGGCAGCCTGAGCCCAACCGTGCACAAAGTGATCCTGTCCGGTTCCGGCAAAGAGAACATCGAGTTCAAATACATGAACGATCGCGGCGATACGTCGGTGCGCCGTCATCCGTTCGAAGGCGTGCTGCACAATATGGAGCGCCGTTACAAAGAGACGGAATCCAGCGCGGTGCGTGAAGAGCTGGCGAAGTTCATCAGCAACCGCTCCTGCGCCACCTGTGACGGCACCCGCCTGCGTCGCGAAGCGCGTCACGTGTATGTGGAAAACACGCCGCTGCCGACCATCTCAGACATGAGCATCGGCCACGCGATGGACTTCTTCAACAACCTGAAGCTCTCCGGCCAGCGGGCGAAAATCGCCGAAAAAGTGCTGAAAGAGATCGGCGATCGCCTCAAGTTCCTGGTCAACGTCGGCCTGAACTACCTGACGCTTTCCCGCTCCGCAGAAACGCTCTCCGGCGGCGAAGCCCAGCGTATCCGTCTGGCGAGCCAGATTGGTGCGGGTCTGGTGGGCGTCATGTACGTGCTGGATGAACCCTCTATCGGTCTGCACCAGCGCGACAACGAGCGCCTGCTCGGGACGCTGATCCACCTGCGTAACCTCGGTAACACGGTGATTGTGGTTGAGCACGATGAAGACGCCATCCGCGCGGCAGACCACGTGATCGACATCGGTCCGGGCGCTGGCGTCCACGGTGGTGAGGTGGTGGCGGAAGGGCCTCTGGACGCCATTATGGCGGTACCGGAATCCCTTACCGGCCAGTACATGAGCGGCAAGCGGAAGATTGAAGTGCCGAAACAGCGTGTCCCTGCCGACCCGGAAAAAGTGCTGAAACTGACCGGCGCGCGCGGCAACAACCTGAAAGACGTCACGCTCACCCTGCCGGTCGGCCTGTTCACCTGCATTACCGGGGTGTCGGGTTCCGGTAAATCAACGCTGATTAACGACACCCTGTTCCCGATTGCGCAGACTCAGCTTAACGGCGCAACCCTGGCTGAACCGGCGCCGTATCGCGAGATCCACGGCCTGGAGCATTTCGACAAGGTGATCGATATCGATCAGAGCCCGATTGGTCGCACCCCGCGCTCCAACCCGGCCACCTATACCGGCGTGTTTACGCCAGTACGTGAACTCTTTGCCGGCGTGCCGGAATCGCGTTCACGCGGCTATACGCCGGGCCGCTTCAGCTTTAACGTGCGCGGCGGACGCTGCGAAGCCTGTCAGGGCGATGGGGTGATCAAAGTTGAGATGCACTTCCTGCCGGATATCTACGTGCCGTGCGACCAGTGCAAAGGCAAGCGCTATAACCGCGAAACGCTGGAGATTAAGTACAAAGGCAAGACCATTCACGAAGTGCTGGATATGACCATCGAAGAAGCACGCGAGTTCTTTGATGCCGTTCCGGCGCTGGCGCGTAAGCTCCAGACCCTGATGGATGTCGGTCTGACCTACATTCGTCTGGGCCAGTCGGCGACCACGCTGTCGGGCGGGGAGGCGCAGCGCGTGAAGCTGGCGCGTGAGCTCTCCAAGCGCGGCACCGGTCAGACGCTGTACATTCTGGATGAACCGACCACCGGTCTGCACTTTGCCGATATCCAGCAGCTGCTTGACGTGCTGCACCAGCTGCGCGATCAGGGCAACACCATCGTGGTGATTGAGCATAACCTGGACGTGATTAAAACCGCGGACTGGATTGTCGATCTCGGCCCGGAAGGCGGCAGCGGTGGCGGCGAAATCCTGGTTTCCGGCACCCCGGAAACCGTCGCGGAGTGCGAAGCCTCGCACACCGCCCGCTTCCTTAAACCTCTTCTGATGTAGTTACACTGACAGCTGCTGCCGGGTCATCTCCGGCAGCAGTTCTACCGCCTGCTTGTAAGACGCATCCACCAGATAGTAAATCTGCGAATCCGGAATCGACCCGTCCAGATAGACCGTGCTCCAGTGCGCTTTATTCAGGTGCTTGCTGGGACGCACGTCGTTGTGCTGCTGGCGCAGCAGATCCGCCAGTTCAGGGCTGGTTTTTAGCGAGGCCGCCGGACGCCCCTCCACATCTTTCACCATCGCAAACAGCACATCTGCGACCTTAATCTGGGTGGCCTTCCAGTCGCTGTGCACGCTTTGCTCCGCACCTGGCTTGTTCATGCAGTACTGAAGTATCTCCGAAATTGTCATCATTATTCCCCTTGTAGCGTGGCGATGATTTTGCGCGACCCGCCGTGGATACGATGTTCTCCCAGCCAGATCCCCTGCCAGGTGCCGAGCTGCACGCGCCCGTGATTCACCGGCAGCAGCAAAGAGACGCCCAGCATGGAGGATTTAATATGGGAAGGCATGTCGTCTGGCCCCTCGTCATCATGTTCCCAGCGGGCATTATCGGGAACGGATTTGAGAAAATGCTGTTCCATATCGGAACGGACGGTAGGATCGCAATTCTCATTAAGCGTGAGAGAGGCTGACGTGTGTTGCAGCAACAGATGCAGTAAACCGACGTTGATGCGGGGAAGATCGCGGATCTGTCCAATGACCTCGTCCGTCACCAGATGAAAACCGCGAGACCTGGCGCGCAGGGTCAGGGTTTGCTGATACCACATGTGCTGCTCCGTTTTGCAGGATAATCCTTCTAAGTGTGCAGCAATACGACGAAAGGTAAAACCCGTAGCGGGTAAATCTGCTTAAAAAGTGTTCTTTCCTGCACCAAACAGGCATTCAGTATTCTGAATTAACGATCACCTCTTCCCCAAACGCCCCCGCCTGCGGCAGCGGTTTATACGTTGAGTTGGAGGCGCGCAGCACCCGAATACCTCTGGCCCCGGCTTCGCGGGCGGCAGTAATGTCGCTATCCGCATCGCCGTAGTAAATCTTGATCTGTTTCTGTTCGATCCACGGGGTTTTGTTATTCTTGCCGGACTTCTCCCCGGCAAAAATCACCGGATTCATCTGCGCCGCAGGGATCAGAAAAGCCTGCTGCAGGGTTTTGGTGAGGGTTTCGGTTTTAGTGGGATGACGCCCGGTAATAAACCAGATGTTGTCGCCGCGCTTCAGATGAAGGGCAATCAGCGCCCGGGCAACCTCTTTGGGAATGCTGAACTCATCCCAGCCGTTGTTCATCTGCTGCCAGAAGGCCGGGTTTTTCAGGTAATCCTCGCTATCCGGTGACCAGGTTTTTTTACCCCGCCAGAAGCCGGGGCTGGAGAACAACACGGTGTCATCAATATCAAACCCCACCGACATGGGCGGGCGGCCCGTCAGGCTGTTCTCAATTTGCGCGATGGAAACCCAATGAATGGGGGCCTGCTCAGCCAGTCGGGCAACGGTCGTGCCGGGATATAACGGTGGAGGTGAAGAGGGACGAGCCGCGACCGGATGACTGAGCGAGAGCAATAAGCAGGCAGCGCTGAGCGCCAGTGTGATCTTGCGCATATTTTCCCCTGAATATTCAAACCGTTATTTTATTTTGAATGGATGGTCAAAACCTCATCGAAAATAACCGCTGAGGGAGGGGAATGAAAGAAGAATTTTTATCTAAGCCGCAATAAAAGAGGAGTATCACAACGCGCGGTTTGACCCATTACGGCCTCCTTCACTGAAGGAAGGAGGCCGTGAGTAAGTGCTTACATTACAGCAGCAAAGGCCTTCGCCACGCGCTGAACGTTGCTGCTGTTCAGGCCGGCAACGCACATACGCCCGCTGGCTATCAGATAGACGCCAAACTCCTCGCGCAGGCGATCCACCTGCTGCGCGCTGAAGCCGGTATAGCTGAACATGCCGCGCTGCTGCAGCAGGTAGTCGAAATTGTGCCCCGGAACGGCGTCTTTCAGCACATCCACCAGCGTCTGACGCATGGCCAGAATGCGGGTACGCATCGCTTCCACCTCTGCCAGCCACTCGGCTTTGAGTTCGTCATCGCCCAGTACGGTCGCCACCACCTGCGCACCAAAGTTTGGCGGGCTGGAGTAGATGCGGCGTACGGTGGCTTTCAGCTGGCCGAGCACGCGCCCGGCGGCTTCCTGATCTTCGCAGACCACGGACAGGCCACCGACACGTTCGCCGTACAGCGAGAAAATTTTGGAGAAGGAGTTGCTGACCAGCGCCGGCAGGCCTGCGCTGGCGATGGCGCGAATGGCGTAGGCATCCTCTTCCATCCCGGCGCCAAAGCCCTGATAGGCAATGTCGAGGAACGGGATCAGGTTGCGGGCTTTCAGCACCTCGATAACCGCATCCCACTGATCGTTAGTCAGGTCGGCCCCGGTCGGGTTATGGCAGCACGGATGGAGCAGCACAATGCTGCGCTCCGGCAGGGTGTTCAGTTTTTCCAGCAGCGCGGCCACGCGCACGCCGTTGGTCTGGTCGTCGAACCACGGATAGGTGTTCACCGTGAAACCTGCGCCTTCAAAGATGGCAACATGGTTTTCCCAGGTCGGATCGCTTACCCAGACGCCGGATTCCGGAAAATATTTGTGCAGGAAGTCGGCACCGACTTTCAGCGCGCCGGAGCCGCCCAGGGTCTGGATAGTGGCGACACGCTTCTGTGCCAGCACCGGATGGTCTGCACCAAACAGCAGCGGGGCAATGGTGTGACGGTAGCTGTTAAGCCCTTCCATCGGCAGATAGAGCGACGCGCCGTGCGGCGTGGCGTTCAGACGCGCTTCGGCCTTGGCCACCGCCTGCAGCTGCGGAATAATGCCCGCTTCGTTGTAGTAAAGACCGATGCTGAGGTTAACTTTATCGCTGCGCGGATCTTCTTTGAAACGCTCCATTAAGGAGAGGATGGGGTCGCCAGCATAGGCGTCGACTTTCTGGAACACGCGATGGTTCTCCGGATAATAATGAGGCAGGGAATTCAACAATAAACCGGAAGCGGCAGAAGATCGAGAGGATGTTAAGGAAGATGGGGTGTGGGCGACAGAACCTGCGGTGCGGTCTGTTTCCCCTCACCCTGACCCTCCCCCACAGGGGAGAGGGAACATAGCCATCAGTCGAGATAGTGCATCGCGACCCGCGACGTCAGTCGCGTGATAAGTTCGTAAGCACTTACTTTTGTGATTTCTGCGATCCGCTCGACGGGTAAACCTTCCCCCCACAGGGTCACCGGATCGCCCGCTTTCTCCTGCGCCTCTGGCCCAAGGTCAACACAGATCATGTCCATCGCCACGCGCCCAACGATGGTGACTTCCCGACCATTCACCAGCACCGGGGTACCGGATGGTGCCGCGCGGGGATAGCCGTCGCCGTAGCCCATCGCCACTACGCCCAGCCGGGTGTCGCGCTCGCTGATCCAGGTACCGCCGTAACCAACCGGTTCCCCGGCTTTATGCTCGCGCACCGCAATCAGGCTCGAGGTGAGCGACATCACCGGCTGAAAACCGAAATCAGGCCCCCAGGGTTTCCCCTCCAGCGGCGAGACGCCATAGAGAATAATGCCCGGACGCGCCCAGTCGAAATGGGACTGCGGCCAGAGCAAAATGCCGCCGGATGCCGCGATAGAGCGCATTCCCGGCTTGCCTTCGCAGAAGGTGTTGAAGATATCGAGCTGCTGCTCGGTGGCACCGCATTCGGGCTCATCGGCGCGGGCAAAATGGCTGACGATATTGACCGGCTGGCGAACGTTTTTGCACTGGCTCAAGCGCTGATAAAACGCCTCAGCCTGCTCCGGGCGCACGCCCAGACGGTGCATGCCGGTGTCGAGCTTCATCCACACGGTAACGGGCTCGCTGAGCGCCGCGTTTTCCAGCGCCTCGAGCTGCTCCATATTATGCACGGCGGTATGCAGCTGTTGCGCTGCAATGGTCGGCAGATCGGCGGCATTAAAGAAGCCTTCGAGCAGCAGGATCGGCTGGGTGATTCCCCCTTCGCGCAGGCGCAGGGCTTCTTCGAGACGGGCGACGCCAAAGGCGTCGGCATCGGGGAGCGTTCGCGCGGTCTCGATGAGACCGTGTCCGTAAGCGTTCGCTTTCACGACTGCAACCAGTTTACTGGCGGGCGCCAGTTCACGCAGGCGTTGCAGGTTGTGTCGCAGAGCGCGGCGGTTAATGACTACAGTTGCCGCTTGCATTGCAATTCCTTGTTAAAAGAATGTCAGAGAGTTATTCGTCGTCGTACTGCGGGCCCGCATAATTATCAAAGCGCGACCACTGTCCGTTAAAGGTCAGACGCACCGTACCGATTGGGCCGTTACGCTGCTTACCGATAATAATTTCCGCGATACCTTTCAGGTCGCTGTTCTCGTGATAAACCTCGTCACGGTAGATGAACATGATCAAGTCGGCATCCTGCTCGATGGAGCCGGATTCACGCAGGTCGGAGTTGACCGGACGCTTGTCGGCGCGCTGTTCCAGGGAGCGGTTAAGCTGCGACAGCGCCACGACCGGTACCTGCAGCTCTTTCGCCAGCGCTTTCAGCGAGCGGGAGATTTCGGCGATCTCCAGCGTACGGTTGTCAGAGAGTGACGGGACGCGCATCAGCTGAAGGTAGTCGATCATGATAAGGCCAATGCCGCCATGTTCACGGGCAATACGGCGCGCGCGGGAGCGCACTTCCGTTGGCGTCAGGCCGGAGGAGTCATCGATATAGATGTTCCGTTTTTCCAGCAGAATGCCCATGGTGCCGGAGATCCGCGCCCAGTCTTCGTCGTCCAGCTGGCCGGTACGGATCCGGGTCTGGTCCACGCGCGACAGCGAGGCCAGAGAACGCATCATGATCTGCTCGGAGGGCATCTCCAGACTAAAGATGAGTACCGGCTTATCCTGCAACATCGCCGCGTTTTCGACGAGGTTCATCGCAAATGTCGTTTTACCCATCGACGGACGCGCGGCGACGATAATCAGATCCGAGGGCTGCAAGCCGGCGGTCTTTTTATTCAGATCGTCATAGCCGGTGTTAACCCCGGTCACGCCGTCATGCGGTTGCTGGAACAACTGCTCGATACGAGAGACGGTGGCGTCCAGCACTTCGGCGATGTTCTTCGGCCCTTCGTCCTTATTGGCACGGCTTTCGGCGATTTTAAACACCCGGGATTCAGCCAGGTCGAGCAGTTCATCGCTGTTTCGGCCCTGGGGATCGAAACCGGCCTCGGCGATTTCGTTGGCAACGGAGATCATGTCGCGCACGACCGCACGTTCGCGCACGATATCGGCATAGGCGCTGATGTTCGCCGCACTTGGCGTGTTTTTCGACAGTTCAGCCAGATAGGCAAAGCCGCCGACTGACTCCAGTTGCCCCTGACGCTCCAGCGATTCCGCGAGCGTGATCAGGTCGATGGGGCTGCCGGATTCCTGCAGTCGCGCCATTTCGGTAAAGATATGGCGGTGCGGACGGGTATAGAAATCGTCGGTGACCACGCGCTCGGCGACGTCGTCCCAGCGCTCGTTATCCAGCATTAAACCGCCCAACACCGACTGTTCCGCTTCAATCGAGTGCGGCGGGACTTTTAACCCGGCTAACTGCGGATCGCGTTCGCGGGGTTCAGTCTGTTTGTTGAAGGGTTTGTTTCCTGCCATAGTGAATGGAGTTACCGAGATAGAGAGTGGGTCGAAAGATTACCATATTTTCTAATTCTAATGGAGGGAGCATGGCAACGCGTATTGAATTTCATAAGCACGGCGGCCCGGACGTTCTCAGGGCAGTAGAGTTCACGCCTGCCGCGCCTGGTGATAACGAAATCCAGGTCGAAAACAAAGCCATTGGTATTAACTATATCGACACCTACATCCGCAGCGGGCTCTATCCGCCCCCTGCTCTGCCAAGCGGTCTGGGCACCGAGGCGGCGGGCGTGGTGGTTAAAGTCGGCAGCGCGGTAAAACATATTAAAGAGGGCGATCGCGTGGTGTATGCGCAATCTGCTCTCGGGGCCTACAGCTCCGTTCACAACGTCCCGGCAGACAAAGCCGCGATCCTGCCCGGCGCCATCTCGTATGAGCAGGCAGCTGCCTCCTTCCTGAAGGGGCTGACGGTCTTCTACCTGCTGCGCAAAACCTACGAGATCAAACCTGACGAACAGTTTTTGTTCCACGCCGCCGCCGGTGGTGTGGGCCTGATCGCCTGCCAGTGGGCCAAAGCGCTGGGGGCAAAACTGATCGGTACGGTCGGCAATGCGCAAAAGGCCCAGCGCGCGCTGCAGGCGGGCGCCTGGCAGGTGATTAACTACCGCGAAGAGAGCATTGTCGAACGCGTGAAAGAGATCACCAGCGGCAAGAAGGTGCGCGTGGTGTATGACTCGGTGGGGAAAGACACCTGGGAAGCCTCGCTGGACTGTCTGCAACGCCGCGGGCTGATGGTCAGCTTCGGCAACGCCTCCGGCCCAGTGACCGGGGTGAACCTTGGCATTCTGAACCAGAAGGGTTCGCTGTTCGCCACCCGCCCTTCGCTGCAGGGCTATATCACCAACCACGACGAACTGGTTGAGGCCAGCAACGAGCTGTTCTCGCTGATTGCCAGCGGGGTGATTAAGGTGGATGTGGCAGAGGCGCAGAAGTATCCGCTGAGCGATGCGCAACGCGCGCATGAAGTGCTGGAGAGCCGGGCGACACAGGGGTCGAGTTTACTGATCCCCTGACTCCAATAAGAAATTGGGCTTCCCGAAGGAAGCCCTTTTCTTTTCTTTTTTTGTTCGGCTGTATGTAGGGTACAGCTCGATGAATTCTTTAACGGCGGTCATAGTGACAGATTCGATAACTAAATCCTATTCTGTTCTAAGGAATGCTACCGTAAAAGTTGCAAGGATGTGACGAACCGCTCAATACCTTAGTAACGAAAACGGTTATTGCGCTGATAGCGTGGGAGTTTTGGCGATTTAATCGCCCGTATCGCCCACACCACCGCCACTGCCAGCAGCAGCCACGGCAACAGTTTCAGCATCAGGGCAAACAATCCCCCGATAAACATCACCACGGTGGCGACCACCAGTGCGGCAATGATCCCTAACAGCGAGACGCCGGTTGCCAACAGCATGACAAAAAATCCAATCACAAAAAGTAGTTCCAGCATGGCTCTCTCCCCAAATGCATCACAACGATACGCTGCTACGACCATTACAAGATCCATGCCAAAAATAAGTTATTGATATGAAAGTAAAACGCCCGGCGATGCGGTGCCGGGCGTGGTGAATTTGACGAATTTTTGGTGAAAATTATCGCTTGTCTGCCACCAGACGCAGCGCCTGCTCCAGCACTTCAATATCGGCACCCGCTTTATGGGCATTTTCACTCAGGTAACGTCGCCACTGGCGCGCGCCCGGTATACCCTGGAACAGGCCCAGCATATGGCGGGTGATATGGCCCAGATAGGTTCCGTTGCTCAGCTCGCGCTCGATGTAAGGGTACATCGCCCGTACCACCGCCACCGGATCGCGATCGGCAACATCCATACCAAAGATTTCACGGTCCACCGCCGCCAGCACGCCCGGATTCTGGTACGCCTCACGGCCCACCATCACGCCATCCATATGCTGCAGGTGCGCTTTTGCCTCTTCCAGCGACTTGATGCCGCCGTTGATGGACATCGTCAGCTGCGGGAAATCACGCTTCAGCTGATAGACGCGGGGGTAGTCCAGAGGCGGGATCTCACGGTTCTCTTTCGGGCTCAGGCCAGAGAGCCAGGCTTTACGGGCATGAATGATAAACATCTCGCACTCGCCCTTCCCGGCCACCGTGCCGATGAAATCACAGAGAAACTCGTAGCTGTCCTGGTCGTCGATGCCGATACGGGTTTTGACCGTCACCGGAATGGAGACCACGTCGCGCATCGCTTTCACGCAGTCGGCCACCAGCTGCGCATTACCCATCAGGCAGGCGCCAAACATGCCGTTCTGCACGCGGTCGGAAGGACAGCCGACGTTAAGGTTGATCTCGTCGTAACCCCGCTCCTCTGCCAGCTTCGCGCAGTGCGCCAGCGCGCCCGGATCGCTGCCGCCCAACTGCAACGCCACCGGATGCTCCTCTTCGCTGTAGGCGAGATAGTCGCCCTTGCCATGAATAATTGCCCCGGTGGTCACCATCTCGGTATAGAGCAGGGTGTGGCGCGACAGCTGGCGCAGGAAGTAGCGGCAATGTCTGTCTGTCCAGTCGAGCATCGGCGCGATGGAAAAACGGTGGGCTGGGTAGATGGACGAGTTTTCTGACGACATGGCGAAGTTTTAAGCATCTGGTGAAAATGGGGCGCTACTATAGCACATACTTCGCCGGAGGCAGAGCGCCTCCGGATCCCGTCAGAAGGTCACGCTGAACTGCGCTCCGGCGCCCCAGGTTTCGTCTTCGCCGTAAATGCCGGTCAGATCGATATGGACCGTATTAAAGGGCGCAAAGCCTAAACCGCCGGTAAAGACGTTACTGTCGTTGCCCCTCACGTCAGCGCGAAAGCCGCCGCGCACCGCCAGCCAGCCCAGCGGGGTGATTTCCGCCCCCACGCCGACGTACTGAGAATTATCTTCACTTTTGAAGCCTTTGGTTTCGGTCAGATCGCCATCGGCGCTGAGGGTGAGCAGTCCGGTGTGCCAGGCCACGCCGGCCGTGACCAGAGGGCGGATCTGGTAGGTGTCCTGATAGCTCACCTCCTGCCCGGTACGACCGTTGAGAATGCGGATGTCTTTGGTATCGATATCACGCGAGAAGAGGTTTTGCCCGCTCAGGCCCACCGTCCAGTTTTCACCGAAGTCCACCGCGACGCCGACATCGACGTTAAAGCTGGTATCGTCATTACGGTAGCGGCTGCTGCTAAAGTCGCTGCTGTCGTAGGTATAAATGGAGGTGGTGTAGTTCCAGAGCCAGGTTTGCTGCAGCTTTGGCGTCACGCCCACCGAAACCGGCAGGTCGTTGAATTCAAACTGACGGGCGATTGCCACACCGTAGTCGGAGACGATAGCCCCCCGGCCCATGGCGACAGAGTTAAGATTGCGGGTAATCACGTCACTGCCGTTTCGCGCCGCTCCCAACGCCATCTGGTTAGTCATCACCGGGCTACCCTGCAGTCGGCGCAAAAAATCGATATCCTGCCGATCGATCTCCGAGCTGACCCGCCCGTGGGCATTGGCCTTGGCGACAAACGCCATCGACAGTCCCGAGCCCGGTATACTGACGGCTATCCCACCCCCTGCGTTGGCATGGGCGGTTTTACCTTCGAGAAACTCCAGCTGGTCGGCCAGGTTGCCTGCAGCCCCCTGCAGCTCCCTGAGCGTTCCCTGAGGATCGGCCAGGATCCCCGCCACGGTGAGATCGTCGATCATCTGCCGATCCTCGCTGATCTCATCGCTGATTTCGTCGATCTTATCCTGCAAATTATCTTTATCGCTTATTTGCGCCCCCACCGAGGGGAAAATAACCGCAATATCATCCTCATCTTTCGACTTTGCCAGCAGGGCCGGATTAATTAATACCCCGCTGCTATAATGCGCCGACGCAACGCCTGTCCCGCCCATTGCATCACCACGTGCTTCCGTCCAGGTATTGGCTGCTCCAGCCTGATTAGCCAATAGAAAGGTGGTGGCAATTCCAGCCACAGAAAGTTTGAATTTTATTTTCACAGGACACCTGACTTATTTTGGGTGAATTAACCCCCGCGGCTATATGCCGCGCAGGGGAATACGTCCTCTGTGAAAAAAGTATTAGGAGCCGAATATATCTTAAACTTTCGTATTAGATTAAGCTGTTGATTTCCTTATGGCTTTAAGTAGGTATAGAACAAGAAATTAATTTCGCCCTGGTTTTCCATCATGAGGACCAAAAAATTGTGGCGGATGATCTATCCAGCGATCTTCCCGGGTAGCGGCATATACCGCATTCAGCGGATAATAAATTCGGTTATATTTTTTATTCGCTTCGCCCACGACTAATAACCGCACTTCTTCCGTGGTGTTATTAATAAAGGTGTGGCAGACGCCCGTTCCGGCCGGAAATCCCACGCTGTCTCCCGGTTCAAGTTTCCATAAATAACCGTTGATCCAGGCTTCAGGATAACCCTCCAGTACAAAGATAAATTCTTCTTCATCGCTTTCGGCATGCGGATAAGAGGTGCGACGTCCCGGCGGCAGACGTTCGTGGTGGATACCGAGACGGCTGAGCCCCAGCGCGCGGGCCAGCGGCGCACCAATGGAAAAATGCTCTGTGCTGTCGGGATAGGTGGAGTTGTCCGGGCCTTCGACGTCGCGCCAGTGTCGAATGCAGTCAGGTCTTTTCATGGTTTTATTCTCCTGCGGGTTTTCGTCAGGTATAGCATACCCGGTGGATCTCGGCGTTTGGACCAGAACATGATAAAGTGAGGGTTTCTCATTCCACGTTATTCGAGGTGCAAAATGGAAACGACCACAATGCAGGCACTGTTAGCGCAAGCCGAAAAGCTCTGCGCGCAACGCAATGTGCGCCTGACTCCGCAGCGCCTTGAAGTGTTGCGTCTGTTGAGCCTGCAGAACGGGGCCATCAGCGCCTACGATCTGCTCGACCTGCTGCGCGAAAGCGAGCCGCAGGCGAAGCCTCCAACCGTTTATCGGGCGCTCGATTTTTTACTTGAGCAGGGCTTTGTGCATAAGGTGGAATCGACCAACAGCTACGTGCTGTGTCACCTGTTCGATCAGCCGACCCACACCTCAGCGATGTTTATCTGCGATCGCTGCGGCAGCGTGAAGGAAGAAGGTGCCGAAGGGGTGGAAGATATTATGCATACTCTGGCGGCGAAGATGGGCTTTGCCCTGCGCCACAATGTGATTGAAGCGCACGGCCTGTGCCGCAACTGCGTTGAAGTCGAGGCCTGCCGCCATCAGGAAAATTGTCAACACGATCACTCTATCCAGCTGAAAAAGAAGCCGCGCTGAGCACAAAAAAACGGGCGACCTTAAGGTCGCCCTGGGCGCACATCCATGTACCTGCGGGTAGTAGTTACTTACCAGCGGTAGTTGTTACGGGTTTCCCAGTCACCAACTTCTTTCTCCGCCTGGTCTTTCTCGTATCCATAGCGTTCCTGAATTTTACCCACCAGTTGGTCACGTTTACCTTCGATGACGGTCATGTCATCGTCAGTCAGGTCACCCCACTGTTCTTTTACTTTACCTTTGAATTGCTTCCAGTTACCGCCGACTTGGTCTTTATTCATCATCGATTCCTCTTCGTTCGGTCGTTAAGGTTAAGTTCGTCCTGAAGTTCATTTCGTGCTGGACGTGATAATAATTATAGATAAGCCTGCGGCGTTGGGTTTGTTATTCGGAATCTTTTACCATTTCGTCAGACGAAGCCGCTACTGAAACCAGGTGCCGTTGCGCCAGTGACGCCGCCAGATCCAGGCCAGAGACAGGCCCCGCAGGGCCAGGAAGACGCTCAACGCCAACCACAGGCCGTGGTTGCCGAGCCACGGCAGGGTAAAGAGCGTGAGGCCAAACCCGGCGGCCGCGACGGCCATGCTATTGCGCATCTCGGCTCCCCGGGTTGCGCCGATAAACATGCCATCCAGCAGATAGCACCAGACGCCCACCATCGGCAGAACCACCTGCCAGATAAGGTAATGGCTCGCCAGCGCCCGCAGCTCGGGCAAAGAGGTCAGCAGCGCAACGATTTGGTTGCCAGCCAGAGCATAGACAAGGGCGAAGGCCAGCGCCACCATACCAGACTGGCGGCAGGCTGCCCGCCACACCTCGCGCAGCTGGCCGCTTTCGCGTGCGCCATAGGCCTGCCCGGAGTGCGCCTCAACCGCATAGGCAAAGCCATCCAGCGCGTAGGCGGTAAAGGTCAACAGCGTCATCAGAACGGCGTTGACGGCGATAATCTCCGGCCCCAGCCGCGCGCCCAGCACCGTCAGCGCCCCGAAGCAGAGTTGTAGCAGCAGCGAGCGCAGCATGATGTCGCGATTGAGGGCCAGCAGCTTGCGGATATTCCCGCGCCAGCTCGCTTTCAGCAGCGCCAGCGAAATACCGCGCAGGGCCAGTACCCGCCAGACCATCCACAGGCCTATGAGCAAAGTGGCGTATTCGGCGATAGCGGTCGCCAGGGCAGCGCCCTGGACGTTCATCTGTAGCCCCATTACCAGCCACAGATCCAGCACGATATTGAGCAGGTTCCCCACCACCAGCAGGATCACCGGCGCGCGGGCATACTGGACCCCCAGCAGCCAGCCGAGCAGCACCAGATTAGCCAGCGATGCCGGGGCGCTGAGCCAGCGGATCTCAAGGAAGCGTCGCGCCTGATGCAGTACATCCTCGCTGCCGCCTACGATATGCAGCGCCAGGTCGATAAGCGGCGTGCGCAGCAGCACAATCAGCAGCCCGGCACCGAGAGCCAGGATCAGCGGCTGCACCAGCGCCCGGGCCAGACGCAGCGGATCTTTGGCGCCATACGCCTGAGCAGTCAGGCCGGTGGTGCTCATGCGCAAAAAGAGCAGCAGCATAAACAGGAAGCTGGTCGCCGTCGCGCCGATGGCGACACCGCCAAGATAGACAGGAGAATCCAGATGACCGATGACGGCAGTGTCCACCAGCCCCAGCAGAGGGACGCTGATATTGGAGACGATCATCGGGAGGGCAAGACGCCATAACGCCTTGTCTGAAGCAGTCAGCAGAGACATGTGTATGACCGGGAGAGACGGGAAAAGCAGACTGCAGCATTGCCGCAGTCTGTCAGGAAGACGTTATAACCATTCACCGTTGCGGATGACGCCTACCGCCAGCCCTTCGATGGAGAAGTTATGTTCACGCAGATCGACAACAATCGGGGAAAACTCGTTGTTTTCCGGCAGGAGCTGCACCGTGTTGCCCTGTTTCTTCAGGCGCTTAACGGTGACTTCGTCATCGATGCGCGCCACAACGACCTGGCCGTTGCGCACGTCCTGCGTTTTATGCACCGCCAGCAGATCGCCGTCCAGAATCCCAATATCCTTCATGGACATACCGCTGACGCGCAGCAAGAAGTCCGCGCTCGGTTTGAACATGCCAGGATCGACCTGATAGTGGCCTTCAATGTGCTGTTGCGCCAGCAGCGGTTCCCCCGCAGCGACGCGACCGACGAGCGGCAGGCCCTCTTCTGCTTCAACCAGCAGACGGATACCACGCGAAGCGCCGGACACAATCTCAAGCACACCCTTACGCGCCAGGGCTTTAAGGTGCTCTTCAGCGGCGTTTGGAGAACGGAAGCCCAGACGCTGCGCAATTTCTGCACGCGTCGGCGGCATTCCCGTCTGGCCGATATGATCCCGAATGAGATCAAACACCTCTTGCTGCCTGGTCGTTAACGCTTTCATTCCGCCCCCTGGGTGTATATACAGTTATGCTGTGAGTATATACAGCTAAAGGTGATTTTGGAACCACAAACCGCATAAAAAACCAGAGACTTGTTCGGTTTCTGAAGGCTTATCGCAAATGTCCCCAAAGCAGCGTGACCCAGGTAAACAGGGCAACGATAATCGCCATCAGCACAGCGGCGGAGCCCATGTCTTTCGCCCGCCCCGACAGCTCGTGGTAGTCACTACCAATACGATCGACCACCGCCTCGATCGCGCTGTTCAGAATTTCGACTATCATCACCAACATCACCGAGCCAATCAGCAGTACGCGGGTGATGGGATCAACGTCCAGCCAGCAGGCAATAATAATCGCCGCGATGACAGCAACCCCCTCCTGGCGAAAAGCGGCTTCATTGATCCAGGCAGCACGAATGCCTTTCCATGAATAGCCGGCAGCTTTAATGATTCGGGTTAACCCAGTGGTATTGTTGGCCATTAAAAGAAACCTTTCTTCGAAAATAGCGTCAGAAACGGTGGTTTAAGCGCCTGGCGCAGCCACCGGAAGTATGACGGGTAACAACAGAAATTTTGCGCGCTTTCTGTTATCCTTGCGCCGCAATTGCATTTTTAACCAGAGGCTTTACATCGTTTATGTCTGGCTGGCCACGAATTTACTACAAATTACTTAATTTACCATTAAGCGTCCTGGTAAAAAGCAAGTCTATTCCGGCGGTTCCAACCCTGGAATTGGGACTCGATACCTCGCGTCCTATTATGTACGTTTTGCCTTACAACTCGAAGGCCGACTTGCTGACGCTGCGCGCCCAGTGCCTGGCGCACGATCTCCCGGATCCGCTGGAGCCGCTGGAGATCGATGGCACCCTGCTGCCACGCTACATCTTTATCCACGGCGGTCCTCGCGTTTTCACCTGGTACACGCCGAAAGAAGAGTCGATCAAGCTGTTCCATGACTACCTCGACCTGCACCGCAGCAATCCGCTGCTGGACGTGCAGATGGTGCCGGTATCGGTGATGTTTGGCCGTCGCCCGGGGCGCGACAAAGGCGAAGAGAACCCGCCGTTGCGCATGCTTAACGGGGTACAGAAGTTTTTCGCCGTCAACTGGCTGGGCCGCGACAGCTTTGTCCGTTTTTCACCGTCGGTTTCACTGCGCCGCATGGCCGATGAGCACGGTACGGATAAAACCATCGCCCAGAAGCTGGCCCGCGTGGCGCGTATGCACTTTGCCCGCCAGCGTCTTGCCGCGGTAGGCCCGCGCCTGCCTGCTCGCCAGGATCTGTTCAACAAACTGCTGGCGTCAAAAGCCATCGCCCGTGCCGTCGAAGACGAAGCGCGCAGCAAAAAGATCTCCCATGAGAAGGCGCAGCAAAACGCCATCGCCCTGATGGAAGAGATTGCCGCCAACTTCTCCTACGAGATGATCCGCCTGAGCGACCGTATCCTGAGCTTCACCTGGAACCGTCTCTATCAGGGCATCAACGTGCACAACGCCGAACGCGTGCGCCAGCTGGCCCACGACGGCCATGAGATCGTCTACGTGCCCTGCCACCGCAGCCACATGGACTATCTGCTGCTCTCGTACGTGCTCTACCATCAGGGGCTGGTGCCACCGCACATTGCGGCGGGCATTAACCTCAACTTCTGGCCAGCAGGCCCGATCTTCCGTCGTCTGGGTGCGTTCTTTATTCGTCGTACCTTCAAAGGCAACAAGCTCTACTCCACCGTGTTCCGTGAATACCTTGGTGAGCTGTTCAGCCGCGGCTATTCCGTCGAGTACTTCGTGGAGGGCGGCCGTTCCCGTACCGGGCGTCTGCTCGATCCGAAGACCGGCACCCTGTCGATGACCATTCAGGCGATGCTGCGCGGCGGCACGCGCCCTATCACCCTGGTGCCGATTTACATCGGTTACGAGCACGTGATGGAAGTGGGCACTTACGCCAAAGAGCTGCGCGGTGCTACCAAAGAGAAAGAGAGCCTGCTGCAGATGCTGCGCGGCTTAAGCAAGCTGCGTAACCTCGGCCAGGGGTATGTTAACTTCGGCGAACCGATGCCGCTGATGACCTACCTTAACAACCGGGTACCGGAGTGGCGCGAGTCTATCGATCCTATCGAAGCGGTGCGTCCGGCCTGGCTGACGCCGACGGTTAACGCCATTGCTGCCGATCTGATGGTGCGGATTAACAACGCCGGGGCGGCCAACGCTATGAACCTGTGCTGCACCGCCCTGCTTGCCTCGCGCCAGCGTTCGCTCACTCGCGAGCAGCTGACCGAGCAGATCGACTGCTACCTGAACCTGATGCGCAACGTGCCCTATGCCTCAGACGCCACGGTACCGACCGCCAGCGCCAGCGAGCTCATCGATCACGCCCTGCAGATGAACAAGTTCGAGGTCGAGAAAGACACCATCGGCGATATCATCATTCTGCCGCGCGAGCAGGCGGTACTGATGACCTACTACCGCAATAACATCGCCCATATGCTGATGGTGCCATCGCTGATGGCGGCCATCGTAACCCAGCATCGCCAGATCACCCGTCAGGCGCTGCTGGATAATGTCACGACGCTCTACCCGATGCTGAAAGCCGAACTGTTCCTGCGCTGGAACAGCGACGAGCTGGCAGAGGTGCTGGATAAGCATATCGAAGAGCTGGTTCGCCAGGGGCTGATAACGCTGAAAGATGACGTGCTGGTGATCAACACCGCCCACTCGCGTACGCTGCAGCTGCTGGCAGCGGGTGCACGCGAAACCGTCCAGCGCTACGCCATTACCTTCTGGCTGCTGAGCGCTAACCCGTCGATCAACCGCGGGACGCTGGAGAAAGAGAGCCGCACGCTGGCACAACGCCTGTCGATGCTGCACGGCATCAACGCACCGGAGTTCTTCGACAAAGCGGTCTTCAGTTCACTGGTGTTGACGCTGCGTGACGAGGGTTATATCAGTGACAGCGGCGATGCCGAGCCGGAAGAGACAATGAAGGTTTACCAGATGCTGGCGGACCTGATTACCTCAGATGTGCGCTTAACGATTGAGAGCGCGACGCAGGGCGAGTAGTGCATAAAAAATGCCGGGTGGCGGCTTCGCCTTACCCGGCCTACGATACAGAACCTGTAGGCCCGGTAAGCGCTAGCGCCACCGGGCTTTTTTATGCCCAGTAGCTTATCGCTAACCCGACAAACAACACCAGCCCCACATAGTTGTTATTCAAAAACGCTTTAAAACAGGCTTCACGCTCGCGGTTAGCAATCAGCTTCTGCTGGTAGATAAACAGCACGCCCGCCGCCGCAACCGCCGCGTAGAACGCTCCGCCAAGCTGGTTCAGGTAGCCAATCGCCACCATCAGCGCCAGCACCGCCACCTGCAAAATCCCGATAATCAGTTTGTCCTGACGACCGAACAGAATGGCGGTCGATTTGATGCCAATCTTCAGGTCGTCGTCGCGGTCCACCATCGCGTACTGGGTGTCGTAAGCCACCGCCCAGAGGATGTTAGCCAGGAACATCAGCCAGCAGCTCAGCGGCACGCTTTCGCTGACGGCGGCAAACGCCATCGGAATCGACCAGCCAAAGGCGGCACCCAGCACCACCTGCGGCAGGTGGGTGTAGCGCTTCATAAACGGATAGACCCAGGCCAGAGCCAGCGCTGCCACGGAGAGCAGAATAGTCATGGTGTTCAGGGTTAACACCAGCAGGAACGAGAGCAGGACCAGCACCACAAACAGCGTGCGCGCCTCTTTCTCGGTGACATCGCCGCTCGGTAGCGGGCGGTTGGCCGTGCGTTTCACGTGGCCGTCAAATTTGCGATCGGCATAGTCGTTAACCACACAGCCTGCGGCACGCATCAGCCAGACGCCCGCCACGAATACCGCCAGGATCCACAGCGGCGGCAGCCCGGGGGTAGCCACCCACAGCGCCCACAGGGTCGGCCACAGCAGCAATAAGGCACCGATCGGCTTATCCGTTCGCATCAGGCGGTGGTACGCCAGCAGCTTGTTCTGCTTCAGACTCCACTCCATTTTCTCTTCCTCTTAATACAACGGTGACGCCGGTAAAAACAGCTCGGTCAGCATCAAGGGTTTACCACTTAAGCGCAGGCGGGAACGGCGTCCCCACAGCCCGGCATCGCGCCCAATTTCAATAAAATCACGGGTCAGCTCGGAGGAGGTGAACAGATAACGCCCCAGCGGGGTTTTGCCCATCTGCTGCAGCGCCATCTCCGGCCCGGTGAGGGTGGACTCTGGCACCACGGTGCGCCCGGCCAGCCACGGCTCGCCGTCGGCACACAGCAGGATCTCCCGCAGCCAGTAGCGCGCCTCTTTCGGCAGTAACGGCAGTTCATCCGCAACCGCGTCAGGCGTGACAAACCCCTCCTGAATGAGGGTAACGGTGACTTTCTTGCCCTGCTGCTCAAAACGTTTGGTCATGGAATCTTCCAGCAGCAGCCAGTCGAGCTGCTCCGGTTCCAGCGCGGGGATTTCGTCGAAATAGCGCAGCGCACGCAGGAGCAAAAGCGCGGGGTGTGACATGCCAGACTCTCCGATACATAACGTAAAGCTATTGTATCGCAGAAACGGGCAATGAGGGCGGGCAAACGTAAGTTAGCGATCATTATCGCAACAGAGATGCAACAGCAGCATCCCGCGCAAAAAAAGTGCGCCCGGAAGGGCGCACCAAACTACTGACAAAATCAGCACTGTGGGGAGACGGTCACCCCTTGCCTTTTACACTGCTGATAAAGGTGGAACGGGCAGTGGTTGAGCCTAAACGCTCTGCTTCATCCAGCAGTTTCAGCGCTTTATCGACGTCACCTTTTGCGACTGCCTGTTTAATGGCCTGATTGAAGTATGTTTCGGTATCGTTCAGTACCGGCTCGCTCTTCTTCGCCGGAGCCGGAGTCGGGGCAACGGCTGGCGCGGCAACCGGGGCGGCGGCTTGCGCTGGGGCCGGTGCGGCATATACAGGTGCAGGTGCGGCGGTATTACCTACCGTGACCGGGCCCGGGCCGGAAGAGCCAAACAGTGGGCCAACCAGCACGCTGGAGGCGTTATTGGTAGACACTTTCAGCTTCAGCTGGCCATCCGTCACGTGACGGGCAATCGGGTCCGGGATATCCGGTACGGCGTTGCCGGTGCCTTTGGCATAGGCTTTAGCCGGATCGAGAAGTTTGGTGGTTTGCTGCAGATCTTTATCGGTGGTGAACACCAGCACATACAATTTCTGCTGGCCCAGCGCTGGCGTCAGGCGCATCACCCCTTCCAGGCGATCGGCGCTCATCACGCCCGGTTCCTGGTAGGTGAAGTATTCGCTCGGGAAGTAGGCCGATGGTGTCAGATTCTGGTCCAGAATCAGCACGTTCGGTGCAAATACGCTGGTCTGTTTATCCACAACGCTTGTCAGCGTCAGAGTGATTTCGCCAATGTTAGCCGGCACGCTGTAGGCAGCCACCGGACCGGCGATCCCCGCCACGTTTAAGGTCTGGCCACCGGTAGAAAGTTGGGTTGTCTGGGCTTTGGACTGATCAACAGGCGTCCAGACCAGCTGCTGGAGCGCGGCTCCCGGAATAGCAGGCGCGGCGCTGGTGTTTTGCGGTACGAAATTGACGCTGGCGAGGGTAACGGCTGGAACGCTTGCCAGCAGCCCTGCAGAGAGGCACAGCGCGACGAGACTTTTTTTCATTTTCATTGTTATTACCTCAGATTGCGTTAGCACTGCGTTGGCCAGGCAATAGCGCGCAGTACCCTAAGAAGAGAGGGGCTTGCGCCCCTCTTTTAGGTCAGTTACGTATTACCACCAGATTTCCATCTGGGCACCGAAGGTCCACTCATCGTTGTCGCCACGGCTGAAGGTTTTCGCAGAGGTGTCGTTATACGCTACGCCAGAGGTGTAGCCAGTGTCACCGTTGTCTGCGTAACCCCATTTCTCATCCCACTTGGCGTAGGTTGCGAAGACGCGGATAGCCGGACGGGACCAGATGCTGTCGCCTGCCTGCCACTGTTGCGCCAGGGTGATTTTGTACTGGCTGTTGGTGTCGTCAGTTTTCTGAGACTTGACGTTGTCGTAGCCAACTTCCAGCAGGGTGGACATGATTGGTGTCCATTTGAACATCGGACGAACACCCACGGTCCACCATTCGGTACCGTTGTTGTTGTCGCGGTCGATGTTCTGGTACATACCGACGTACATCAGATCCCACTGGTCAGCCAGGGTGATCGCACCGTGGTCGAGAACGCGGATCAGAGAACCGTCGTTGTTCAGGCTCGCACCCTGCGGGATACCTTTACCGTTGGAGGTCATAGAGTCCGTTGCGTACTGAACCACAAACTTGTTAAAGCCTTTCAGCATGCTCTGGGTGTGTTCAGCGGTGAACATCCAGCCATCTTTAGAGGCGCCAGGCTGCAGGTAGTAGTCGTCAGGAATGTTGGTGTGACCGTAGTCAACGCCCAGCTCCAGGGTACCGCCCGGGTTGATTTCCATGCCCGCTAAACGAACGTCAAAGACGTCGTTTGGCACGATATTGTCGTAAACGCGGTTGCCATCAGTATCGAAGTCTGAGAACGCGGAAGAGCCGCCGGACTCAGAAGAACGGGTCGCTGCCAGAGACAGTTTACCGAAGCCCAGATCGATGTTTTCGATACCTGCACCAGGACCGGAGATATCCCAGTAGTAGAAGTCGATCATGTGAACGTCATGACGCTGATAGAAGCGCTTACCGGCCCAGATAGTGGAGCCTGGCAGCCATTCGATCAGGTTTTTACCCTGCACGTTTGCTTCACGGAAGGCCGGGCTGGTCGCTTCCCAGTCATTCTGCTGTGCAACGGAGTAGGCTACGTTGGTGTCGAAGTAGAAGCTCTTGTCGCCCTCTTTCCACACTTCCTGGCCCAGTTTAATCTCAGCATAGGTTTCACATTCGTTACCGAGACGGTATTTACTTTGTGCACCTGTTGCCTGGAAACACTGCTGTTCGCCACCACTCCCGGTCCAGCCAATGCCGGAACGAGCATAACCTTTAAAGTCTACAGCGCCGGCCTGGGCAGACATGATGCCTGCCGCAATGGCGAGTGCCAGAGGGACTTTGCGCAGAGTAATCATTATTCTATCTCCTGAGATCATTGCTTTTCTTTGAACACTTCACCTGATGGTTTCGTGCTTATTATTGGGATTGCTTAAACGCCGGGCTCCTGATGCAGCCGACGACATGCGGTGCCATCCTCACGGAACAGATGGCAGCGCTCTGGCGGCAAGCCGATAGCGAATGTGGCACCCTCTTTTACCAACACCACGTCGTTCTGGCGGTAGACCAGGTTCTGACGAATGGCGGGGATCTGGATATGAATCTGTGTTTCATGACCTAACTGCTCAACCACCTGAACCTCGCCTTCAAGAGTCACATCGGCGATGTGGCTTGGCAGCAGATGCTCAGGGCGGATACCAAGGGACATGTTGGCCCCTACGTTGACGTTCGCGCTGTCTACCGGTAACCACACCTGCTGGCGGTTAGGCAGTTCGACCTGAACCTGATCGATGGCGGTCGCGGTGACTTTCACCGGCAGGAAGTTCATCTTTGGCGAGCCAATAAAGCCCGCAACAAAGCGGTCTGCCGGGTAGTGATAGAGCTCCAGCGGTTTACCGACCTGCGCCACGCGACCGGCATCCAGCACCACAATCTTGTCGGCCAGGGTCATCGCTTCGACCTGATCGTGGGTGACGTAAATCATGGTGCGGCCAAGGCGTTTGTGCAGACGGGAGATCTCAATACGCATCTGCACGCGCAGCGCGGCGTCGAGGTTCGACAGCGGCTCATCGAGCAGGAACACGCGCGGCTCTGCCACCAGCGTACGGCCAATCGCCACACGCTGACGCTGACCACCGGAGAGCGCCTTCGGCTTACGCTCCAGCAGGTGCGCCAGCTGCAGCACTTCGGCAACCTGGGTCACGCGCTGGTTAATGGTCTCTTTTTTTGCGCCAGCCAGCTTGAGGCCGAACGACATGTTCTCGGCAACGGAGAGATGGGGATAAAGTGCGTAAGACTGGAATACCATCCCGACGCCGCGTTCCGCAGGCGGGATATCGTTCATCCGGGTATCACCAATCATCAGATCGCCACTGGTGATGGTCTCCAGACCGGCAATCATGCGCAGCAGCGTGGATTTACCACAGCCTGACGGGCCAACAAAAACCACGAATTCACCTTCCTGGATATCGAGATTGATATCTTTCGATACCACCACGTCGCCCCAGGCTTTCGTTACGTTACGCAGTTCTACGCTCGCCATGCCCTACTCCCTTGTTACAGCCTGTCATCAACAGAAACATTCAATATGGGCTGACTATGCGGTATCGGGCCGCCTCGCGAATCCTCCACCCCCAGCCTTTTTTATGGGGGAGGAGGCGGGAGGATGAGAGAGTGGACTCAGACAGCGCGCCCAGGGGGCTGAGGCTAAATTCGTGATGTCACTGGCAAAATTGACCGCGGTTTTATGTGCGCTGGGACACATAACTGAAAGTTATGCAACGCAGATCACATAAAGAGGGGGTGGGGCGTAGGGGACAGGAGGATGGAAAGAGGATGTCAAATAAGGAGACTGAGCGACGTTGAACCACCTTAATGTATCCACAGCACATCACCAAAAAGGATGGCAGATATGAATATCAAGACTGGCGCACGCGTTTTCGCATTGTCCGCCCTGGCAGCAATGATGATTTCCGCTCCGGCGCTCGCCAAAATTGAAGAAGGTAAGCTGGTAATCTGGATTAACGGCGACAAAGGCTATAACGGTCTGGCCGAAGTGGGTAAAAAATTCGAGAAAGATACCGGTATCAAAGTCACCGTTGAGCACCCGGACAAGCTGGAAGAGAAATTCCCGCAGGTTGCGGCCACCGGCGACGGCCCGGACATTATCTTCTGGGCGCATGACCGTTTCGGCGGCTACGCGCAGTCTGGCCTGCTGGCGGAAGTGTCTCCGGATAAAGCCTTCCAGGACAAGCTGTTCCCGTTCACCTGGGACGCCGTGCGTTACAACGGCAAGCTGATTGCTTACCCGGTTGCGGTTGAATCGCTCTCCCTGATCTACAACAAAGACCTGGTACCGAACCCGCCAAAAACCTGGGAAGAGATCCCGGCGCTGGATAAAGAGCTGAAGGCGAAAGGTAAGAGCGCGCTGATGTTCAACCTGCAAGAGCCGTACTTCACCTGGCCGCTGATTGCTGCCGACGGCGGTTATGCGTTCAAGTTTGAAAACGGCAAATACGACGTGAAAGACGTCGGCGTGGACAGCGCAGGCGCGAAAGCGGGTCTGACCTTCCTGGTTGACCTGATCAAGAACAAACAGATGAACGCGGATACCGACTACTCCATCGCCGAAGCGGCCTTCAACAAGGGCGAAACCGCGATGACCATCAACGGTCCGTGGGCGTGGTCCAACATCGACAAGAGCAAAATCAACTACGGCGTCGCGGTGCTGCCAACCTTCAAAGGCAAGCCGTCTAAACCGTTCGTTGGCGTGCTGAGTGCCGGTATCAACGCAGCCAGTCCGAACAAAGAGCTGGCGAAAGAGTTCCTCGAAAACTACCTGCTGACCGATCAGGGTCTGGAAGAAGTTAACAAGGACAAACCGCTGGGCGCTGTCGCGCTGAAATCCTTCCAGGAAACCCTGGCGAAAGATCCACGTATCGCGGCAACCATGAGCAACGCCGAGAAAGGCGAAATCATGCCGAACATCCCGCAGATGGCTGCCTTCTGGTATGCCACCCGTACTGCGGTCATCAACGCAGCAAGCGGTCGTCAGACCGTGGATGCCGCGCTGAAAGATGCACAGGGCCGTATTACCAAGTAAGTCACAGTGGCGGGTGGCGCTTCGCTTACCCGCCCTACAACTACGGCTCGGACCGTAGGTCAGGTAAGCGGAGCGCCACCTGACAATAAGTTTTCACAGTTGTAGAGGAAGAACCCCATGGATGTCGTTAAAAAGAAACACTGGTGGCAAAGCGACACGCTGAAATGGTCAGTGATTGGTCTGCTGGGTTTGCTGGTGGGTTACCTTGTTGTTTTGATGTACGCCCAGGGGGAGTACCTGTTTGCCGCGATGACGCTGATTTTAAGCTCAATCGGCCTCTATATTTTTGCTAACCGCAAAGCCTATGCCTGGCGCTATGTTTATCCGGGTGTGGCCGGGATGGGGCTGTTTGTCCTGTTCCCCCTCATTTGCACCATCGCCATCGCCTTCACTAACTACAGCAGCACCAACCAGCTCGCTCAGGAGCGTGCCCAGCAGGTGCTGATGGATCGCTCCTATCAGGCCGGTAAGACCTTTAACTTTGGTCTCTACCCTGCTGGCGACGAGTGGAAGCTGGCGCTGACCGACGATGCCGCGGGCAAATACTACGTCTCCGACGCCTTTAAATTTGGCGGCGAGCAGAAACTGGCGCTGAAAGAAGCCGACGCGCTGCCGGAAGGCGAACGCGCCAACCTGCGTATCATCACCCAGAATCGTCAGGCGCTGACCCAGCTGACCGCCGAGCTGCCGGACGAAAGCAAAGTTATTATGAGCTCGCTGCGCCAGTTCTCCGGCACCCGCCCGCTGTATACGCTGGGCGATGACAGCACGCTCACCAACAACCAGACCGGCGTGAAGTACCGCCCGAATAACGACATCGGCTTCTACCAGTCCGTGAATGCCGACGGCAACTGGGGTGACGATAAGCTCAGCCCGGGCTACACCGTGACCATCGGCTGGGACAACTTCACCCGCGTCTTTACCGACGAAGGCATCCAGAAACCGTTCTTCGCTATCTTTGTCTGGACCGTGGTCTTCTCGGTGCTCACCGTGATCCTGACCGTGGCCGTGGGCATGGTGCTGGCCTGCCTGGTGCAGTGGGAATCCCTGAAAGGCAAAGCGATCTATCGCGTCCTGCTGATTCTGCCGTACGCCGTACCGTCGTTCATCTCGATTCTGATTTTCAAAGGGCTGTTCAACCAGAGCTTTGGTGAGATCAACATGATGCTGAGCAGCCTGTTTGGCATCAAACCGGCGTGGTTCAGCGACCCGACCACCGCCCGCAGCATGATCGTCATCGTTAACACCTGGCTCGGCTATCCGTACATGATGATCCTGTGCATGGGGCTGCTGAAGGCGATCCCGGATGACCTGTACGAAGCCTCGGCCATGGACGGTGCGACCCCGTTCCAGAACTTCTTTAAGATTACGCTTCCTCTGCTGATCAAGCCGCTGACGCCGCTGATGATCGCCAGCTTCGCCTTTAACTTTAACAACTTCGTGCTGATTCAGCTGTTGACCAACGGTGGTCCGGACCGTCTCGGCACTACCACGCCAGCAGGCTACACCGACCTGCTCGTCAGCTACACCTACCGTATCGCCTTCGAAGGCGGCGGTGGTCAGGACTTCGGTCTGGCGGCGGCCATCGCCACCCTGATCTTCCTGCTGGTAGGCGCGCTGGCTATCGTGAACCTGAAAGCCACCCGCATGAAATTTGACTAAGGAGGGCACACATTATGGCTATGGTACAACCCAAATCTCAGAAACTGCGCCTCCTCGTGACGCACTTAGGGCTGCTGATTTTTATCGCGGCGATCATGTTCCCGCTGCTGATGGTTATCGCCATCTCCCTGCGTTCGGGGAACTTCGCCACCGGCAGCCTGATCCCGGACGAAATCTCCTGGGAGCACTGGAAGCTGGCGCTGGGCTTCAGCGTTGAGCACGCCGACGGCCGCGTCACGCCGCCGCCGTTCCCGGTGCTGCTGTGGCTGTGGAACTCGGTGAAAGTCGCCACCATCACCGCGATCGGTATTGTGACGCTCTCCACCACCTGCGCCTACGCCTTTGCCCGTATGCGCTTCCCGGGTAAAGCGACGCTGCTGAAAGGGATGCTGATTTTCCAGATGTTCCCTGCGGTGCTGTCGCTGGTGGCCCTGTACGCGTTGTTTGACCGCCTCGGCCAGTACGTGCCGTTTATCGGTCTGAACACCCACGGCGGGGTGATCTTCGCCTACCTCGGCGGGATTGCACTGCACGTCTGGACCATCAAAGGCTATTTCGAAACCATCGACAACTCGCTGGAAGAAGCGGCCTCGCTGGATGGCGCGACGCCGTGGCAGGCGTTCCGCCTGGTGCTGCTGCCGCTCTCGGTACCGATTCTGGCGGTGGTGTTTATTCTGTCGTTTATCGCCGCCATCACCGAAGTGCCGGTGGCCTCACTGCTGCTGCGTGATGTGAACAGCTACACGCTGGCGGTAGGGATGCAGCAATACCTCAACCCGCAAAACTACCTGTGGGGCGACTTTGCCGCAGCCGCCGTGCTCTCTGCTATCCCGATCACCGTCGTGTTCCTGCTGGCCCAGCGCTGGCTGGTGAACGGCCTGACCGCAGGGGGCGTGAAAGGTTAAGTTTCATTGTTATTCCACTGCAACCCTCAACTTTGCCTTGATGTATTAATCCAAAACTTGTGACTGTTTTCGGCGGCCCTCGGGCCGCCCTTTTTTATTCCCGTTTCAGTCGCTTCGAGTTGCACAGCCAGAGCGTCACTACCAGCAGCAGGATCGCCGCCGAATAGAGCAACACGTCGAGGGGCGATTTATGATCGACGATAATCAGTCGCACAATCGCAGTAATGCCAATGTAGACAAAGTAACGCAGCGGGAAGTGAAAGCCAGACTGAAAGTACTTCACGATCAGGGCGATAAATTCAAAGTAGAGGAAGTAGACCACCAGCCCTTCAACCAGCTCGTATTTGCTGGTTTGCTCAGGGGCAAAAAGCACATCAGCCAGATGCACCGTCTCTTTACCGAGGAAGACGACCAGGATCAGGCCAAGGCTCAGCAGACCCAGGTTCAGCACGGTCTGCAGAATGGTTGAGATGAACTCAACACGCGGGCGAGTCAGGGATGTCATACAGCACCTCATTCTCCGGGGCGAGGTTCCTGTATAACGCAAAAATGTGACGGGGATCTATATTTTTTGTTTATATTTTGTGCAAAAAAGCCCGGTGGCGCTGCGCTTACCGGGCCTACAAGACCTGTAGGCCGGGCAAACGGAGTGCCGCCCGGCGTTGTTCACAACCGCAAAATTATGCGCGCCAGGCTTTATAACGGTTAATCAGGCCGTTAGTAGAGCTGTCATGGCTATTGATGTCCTTATCGTCACCCAACTCCGGCAGAATGCGGTTCGCCAGCTGTTTGCCCAGCTCTACGCCCCACTGGTCAAAGGTGAAGATATTCAGGATTGCGCCCTGGGTGAAGATTTTGTGCTCATACAGGGCAATCAGCGCGCCCAGGCTGAACGGGGTGATTTCACGCAGCAGGATGGAGTTGGTCGGACGGTTGCCTTCGAACACTTTGAACGGCACCACGTGATCCAGGGTTGCCGGATCTTTACCCTGGTCGCGATACTCCTGCTCAACCACATCACGCGCTTTCCCGAACGCCAGCGCTTCAGTTTGCGCGAAGAAGTTCGACAGCAGCTTCGGATGGTGGTCAGACAGCGCGTTATGGGTGATGGCCGGGGCGATGAAATCGCAAGGTACCATTTTGGTGCCCTGGTGGATCAGCTGGTAGAACGCGTGCTGGCCGTTGGTGCCTGGCTCACCCCAGATGATTGGGCCAGTCTGGTAATCCACGGCGTTGCCGTTACGGTCAACGTATTTGCCGTTGGATTCCATGTTGCCCTGCTGGAAGTAGGCTGCGAAACGGTGCATGTACTGGTCGTACGACAGGATCGCTTCGGTTTCTGCACCAAAGAAGTTGTTGTACCAGATCCCGATCAGCGCCAGCAGCACCGGCAGGTTTTTCTCGGGGGCGGTGGTGGAGAAGTGCTTATCCATCGCATGCGCGCCGGAGAGCAGCTCAACAAAGTTGTCGTAGCCCACGGAGAGGATGATGGACAGACCGATTGCGGACCACAGGGAGTAGCGACCGCCAACCCAGTCCCAGAATTCAAACATGTTGGCGGTGTCGATCCCGAACTCGCCTACGGCTTTAGCGTTGGTGGAGAGCGCCGCGAAATGTTTCGCTACGTGCTGCTCATCACCGGCCGTTTTCAGGAACCAGTCGCGCGCGCTGTGGGCGTTGGTCATGGTTTCCTGGGTGGTGAAGGTTTTGGACGCCACCAGGAACAGGGTGCTTTCCGGGTTCACTTTTTTCAGCACTTCGGCGATGTGGGTACCATCGACGTTAGAGACAAAGTGCATGTTGAGGTGGTTTTTGTAAGGACGCAGCGCTTCGGTCACCATGAACGGGCCGAGGTCGGAGCCGCCGATACCGATATTCACCACGTCGGTGATCGGTTTGCCGGTGTAGCCTTTCCACTGGCCTGAGATGATTGCTTCAGAGAAGGTTTTCATCTTTTCCAGCACGGCGTTGACTTCCGGCATCACGTCTTTGCCGTCAACGATAATCGGAGTATTGCTACGGTTACGCAGTGCCACATGCAGCACGGCACGATCTTCGGTGCGGTTGATCTTCTCGCCGGAGAACATGGACTTGATGGCACCGCTCAGATCGGTCTCTTTCGCCAGATCCTGCAGTTTTGCCAGCGTCTCTTCGGTGATGCGGTTTTTGGAAAAATCCACCAGCATCTGATTGTCGAAGGTCGCGGAGAACTTATTGAAACGATCGCCGTCTTTCGCGAACAGCTCCGCGATAGTGACGTCTTTCATTTCTTCAAAGTGTTTCTGTAATGCCTGCCAGGCTGCAGTCTGCGTTGGATTGATATTTTTCATAGCAATACTCTTCTGAATTGAGAATTGTGACCTCGGTCGATTGTAGCCTCTGTCGCTAAAAATTGTGATGGTTTTTATGCCATTGGCCTGGCCTGCATCAAGTGCAGCGCAAAAGCTCCAAAAGTATAGCTGTTATAAGTCCTGTTTCTCATATGGAATGCAGCATGAAAAATCCGCATAATCCCGGCGTTGACAGGATCCTTCACACATTTTATTTATACACACGGTATTTGCGCCTGCACCGATAAAACTATTTTGTCCTTGTGCCATGGTCGCTCTTTTCCTTCCCTGACACGAGGTTGTTATGACGAGTTTTGTTGTCGCCAAATTTGGCGGTACCAGCGTGGCCGATTTTGATGCCATGAACCGCAGCGCCGATGTGGTGCTGGCCGATCCTGATACCCGGCTGGTGGTGTTGTCCGCTTCGGCTGGCGTCACTAACCTGCTGGTTGCCCTGGCAGAAGGGCTGGAAGCGAGCGAGCGCCAGGAGAAGCTGGCTGCCCTGCACAAAATTCAGTTCGACATCCTTGGCCGTCTGCGCGATCCGAGCGTGATCAGCGAAGAGATTGAGCGCCTGCTGGAAAATATCATCACCCTGGCCGAAGCCGCCTCTCTGGCCACCTCCACCGCCCTGACCGACGAGCTGGTCAGCCACGGTGAGCTGATGTCCACCCTGCTGTTTGTTGAAGTGCTGCGCGAGCGTAACGTGCAGTCGCTGTGGTTCGACGCGCGTAAAGTGCTGCGCACCAGCGACCGTTTTGGTCGCGCCGAGCCGGACGTTGCCGCCATCGCCGAACTGACCACCCAACAGCTGGCACCGCGTCTGGCGGAAGGGATTGTCATCACCCAGGGCTTTATCGGTAGCGAAGCGAAAGGCCGCACCACCACCCTTGGCCGTGGCGGCAGCGACTACACCGCCGCCCTGCTGGGCGAAGCGCTGCAGGCCTCCCGCGTGGATATCTGGACGGACGTGCCGGGCATCTACACCACCGATCCGCGCGTGGTGCCTACCGCAAAACGTATTGACGTGATCGCCTTTGAAGAAGCCGCCGAGATGGCGACCTTTGGCGCGAAAGTGCTCCACCCGGCGACGTTGCTGCCGGCAGTGCGCAGCGACATTCCGGTGTTCGTCGGCTCCAGTAAAGATCCAAAAGCGGGCGGCACCATGGTGTGCAATACCACCGAAAACCCACCGCTGTTCCGCGCCCTGGCGCTGCGCCGCAAGCAGACCCTGCTCACCCTGCATAGCCTGAGCATGCTCCACTCCCGCGGCTTCCTGGCCGAAGTGTTCAGCATTCTGGCGCGCCATAGCATCTCCGTGGACCTGGTGACCACCTCAGAGGTGAACATCGCCCTGACGCTGGATACCACCGGCTCAACCTCCACCGGCGACACCCTGCTGACGCAGTCCTTGCTGATGGAGCTCTCTGAGCTGTGCCGCGTTGAGGTGGAAGAAGATCTCGCCCTGGTGGCAATCATCGGTAACGAACTGTCCCGCGCCAGCGGCGTGGGCAAAGAGGTGTTTGGCGTGCTGGAGCCGTTCAACATCCGCATGATTTGCTACGGCGCATCCAGCTACAACCTGTGCTTCCTGGTGCCGGGCGCCGAAGCGGAGCAGGTTGTGCAGAAGCTGCACCATAATTTGTTTGAATAACAGAAAAATGGCCCGGATATCCGGGCCATTTTTTTATTCTGCCAGAACCGTTCTCATCAGGAGCGAATCCAGCGATTTGATATCACCGTCGCGGCTGTCAGGCAGCGTCGGCGGGTTTTCGCCTCGCGCCAGCTCCCGGGTGATGAAAGCATGCAACAAAGGGCGTCTGGAGCCGTATTGCGCTTCTCCGGCACGCTGCTTTATCGCCACTAAGTCATCGATTTCCTGACGTAACGGCGCATCAAGCCCACTTCCCGCCAGCAGTTCGGCAAAGCGCATCGGCGGCACACCTTTCCCGGCTTCCACCCACCGCACCGCTAACAGTGGACGTAAGACGTAAAAGTACTTCTTCAGCCTCACCTCTTCCCCCTGTAAGTATCCACGGAAGTTTTTGCGCGCCATAGAGTAGTAGTGCCAGCGCGCGCGCACCGGGGAAAACCAGGCGGGCACCTGCGCGCGTAACTGCGTTACCACCGTTTCGTTCTGCTGATAGACAACCGGCGAATCCAGCCACTCGATAAGCGTGGGGTTGGCCGCTTTCAGCAAGCCAAGCGCCTTACGCCACTCCCAGCCGCTCACGTCCAGTTCGTCATCGATGGGCAGTTCGATGACGTCCCGCTGCGGCTCCACGCGCAAGTACCAGTCCGGTTTATGCACATACAGGAATCGCACGTCATAATCGCTGTCCGGCGACGCAAAGCCCCAGCCCCGGCTGCCCGATTCACAGGCGTACAGCACGGTCACATTGAATCGTTGCTCTATTTCATTGAGTTGGTGCCGCACGCGCTCGCGCATGGCGGCATCTACACCGTTGTTAGCCATCTTTTTATCCTTTTACACAGACCACCTGGCGCAAGGTATGGACGATTTCGACCAGTGAGGCTTGCGCCGCCATGACGGCATCGATGTCTTTATAGGCCATCGGGATCTCATCGATGACCTCGCTGTCTTTTCTGCACTCGACGTGCGCCGTGGCGCGGATCTGATCCGCAACGGTGAAGCGTTTTTTGGCCGCCGTGCGGCTCATCACCCGCCCTGCGCCGTGGCTGCAGGAGCAGAAGCTCTCTTCATTGCCCAGGCCGCGCACGATAAAGCTCTTCGCCCCCATCGAACCGGGGATGATCCCCATTTCGCCCTTCTGCGCCGACACCGCCCCTTTGCGCGTGACGAGCACGTCCTCACCAAAATGACGCTCTTTCTGCACATAGTTGTGATGGCAATTCACCGCCTCCTGCTGGGTCAGGAAAGGCTTTGGCACACTGCGCGAAAGCGCGGCCAGCACGCGGGACATCATCACCTCGCGGTTATGGCGGGCAAAATCCTGCGCCCACTCCACGGCTTCGATGTAGTCGTTGTAGTGCCGGCTTCCCTCCTGGAAATAGGCCAGATTTCTGTCAGGCAGGTTGGCGATGTGCTGCTGCATATCCTGCTGCGCCAGGGTAATAAATACATTGCCGATCGCATTGCCCACACCACGCGAGCCGCTGTGCAGCATGACCCAGACGCGATCCGCTTCGTCCAGACAGATTTCAATAAAGTGGTTACCGGTCCCCAGCGTTCCCAGATGCTGATGGTTATTGGTTTTCAGCAGCTGGGGATATTTATCCGTCAGCCGTTTAAAGCGCGGGGCCAGCTGCGCCCAGTGGCTATCCACGACGTCCGGCGTCTTTTCCCACGCCCCTTTGTCTCGACGGGAGCGGGTACTGGTGCGCCCATGCGGCACCGACTGTTCAATGGCGCTGCGCAATCCGTGGAGGTTGTCCGGCAGATCGCCTGCCAGCAGCGATGTCCGCACGGCTATCATCCCGCAGCCGATATCTACACCCACCGCCGCGGGAATGATGGCCCCTTTGGTGGGGATCACGCTGCCAATGGTGGAACCTTTGCCGAGATGCACATCCGGCATCACCGCCAGATGTTTAAAAATAAAGGGCATCTTTGCGGTATTCAGCAGCTGCTCACGCGCCTCTGGCTCAACGGGCACCCCGTGCGTCCACATTTTTACCGGTGCGCTGTGCTGCGCCGTTAAAACGTCAAAATCGTTCTGTTTCATTTGCTCATCCTCAGGGCGGTCTGTTACCAGGTAGTATTGCCAGAAGCGTGCCAGAATCTTCATACTGCATAAAAAAATCTATCCGTATGATTATATTGCTATTTATTTTATCTCTTTCGCCGGAGATTGCTTAACCTACAGATTATTTTTATCTTTTAGTATCGAACTTTATCTTGCAGGATAAACATGAAAAAGCGGCGGGTAGTGATTGGGGTACTGGGCACGGTGATGGACAAACGCGGGAAGCGGGCCAACCGCCTGCGCAAATGGCGCCCGACGGTCGGGCTTTGCCAGCAGCCCGATCTCCCTGTCGACCGGCTTGAACTGCTCCACCAGCCCCAGGATCGGGGGATGGCGGAACAGATAACGGAAGATATCAGGCTGCTTTCACCCCATACCACTGTGCGCCCGTATCCCGTTACTATTGCCGAGCCCTGGGATTTTGAAGAGGTCTACGCCGCGTTTCTCGACTTCGCCACACACTACAAGTTTGACACCGAACATGAAGAGTACCTGGTGCATATCACCACCGGCACCCACGTGGCGCAGATCTGCTGGTTTTTGTTAACCGAAGCGCGGTATCTCCCCGCCAGCCTGATCCAGACCGGTCCCGCCAGCAGGGATGCGCCCGAAGAGGCCGTCCCCGTCGGACGTTACTCAATCATCGACCTGGATTTAAGCCGCTACGCCACATTGACCAGCCGCTTTCAGCGCGAACAGCAGGAATCCGTTTCGTTCCTGAAAGCCGGAATTGATACCCGCAATGCCACTTTCAACGCCCTGATCGATCAGATTGAGCGTGTGGCGCTGCGCTCGACCGCCCCGGTTCTGCTGACTGGCCCAACGGGGGCCGGAAAATCCTTTCTCGCAAACCGCATCTATCAGCTGAAGCAATCCCGCCATCAGCTGGCTGGCAGGCTGGTCGCGGTAAACTGCGCCACGCTGCGGGGTGATAACGCCATGTCGACACTTTTCGGCCATGTCAAAGGGGCATTTACCGGGGCAGCCACGGCCCGCGCCGGGCTGCTACGCGAGGCGGACGGCGGCGTGCTATTTTTAGATGAAATAGCCGAGCTTGGCCTCGACGAACAAGCCATGCTGTTGAAAGCTATCGAAGAAAAAACCTTCTTTCCGTTTGGCTCCGATAAAGAGGTCAGGAGCGATTTTCAGCTGATTGCCGGCACGCACCGGGATATGCGCCAGTGGGTGGCGGAAGGTCGCTTCCGCGAAGATCTCTACGCCCGGATCAATATGTGGAGTTTTGCCCTGCCCGGCCTGGCGCAGCGCCGGGAAGATATCGCCCCGAACGTGGAGTACGAACTGCAGCGCTTTGCGGCCGAAGCGCAATCTCAGGTTCGCTTCGATAAAGAGGCACGAGAGCGCTATCTGCGTTTTGCTGACTCGCCTCAGGCGTTATGGCGCGGTAACTTTCGTGAACTGGGTTCCTCCGTGGCGCGAATGGCCACGCTTGCCGAACAGGGGCGCATCACCATAGCGCTTGTTGAGGAAGAGATCCTCAGGCTGCAGGAGAGCTGGCAAACCGCCACACCGTTAGCGGCGATGGCGCTGGATCTCTTTGACCAGCGACAGCTGGAAACCGTGCTGGAGGTGTGTCGCCGTAGCGCCTCATTATCCGAGGCAGGACGCGAGCTCTTTGCCGTCTCCCGAATGAAAAAGGCCGTGCCTAACGATGCCGACAGGCTGCGCAAATATCTCACCCGTTTTGGCCTGAGCTGGGAAGGCCTCCATCCGGGATCATGAAGAAAATTTGGTTGAACAAAATTCATTAGCAGGATAAACACTATCTCTAAGCCGGGCTCGATCCCGGCTTTTTTATAACTACATGACACAACAAATCGCAAGGAATCCGTATGTTATCCGCCATCACCCGGCTGTTCCCGTTATGGGCGCTGCTGCTCTCTGTTTTAGCCTATTATACGCCATCCACCTTTACCGCTATCGGTCCGTGGGTCACCACGCTGCTGATGCTGATCATGTTCGGCATGGGCGTGCACCTGAAGATCGACGACTTCAAACGCGTGCTGTCGCGTCCGGCCCCGGTGGCGGCAGGTATTTTCCTGCACTATCTGGTGATGCCGCTGGCGGCATGGGCGCTGGCTATCGCCTTTAAGATGCCGCCTGACCTCTCCGCAGGCATGGTGCTGGTGGGCAGCGTGGCCAGCGGCACCGCCTCCAACGTGATGATCTATCTGGCAAAAGGGGATGTGGCGCTGTCGGTGACCATCTCCTCCGTCTCCACCCTGGTGGGCGTGGTTGCCACCCCGCTGCTGACGCGTCTGTATGTGGATGCCCACATTCAGGTGGACGTGATGGGGATGCTGCTGAGCATTCTGCAAATCGTGGTGATCCCGATTGCGCTGGGGCTGGTTATCCATCACCTGTTCCCGCGGGTAGTGAAAGCCGTTGAGCCGTACCTGCCAGCGTTTTCCATGATCTGTATTCTGGCAATCATCAGCGCGGTGGTGGCCGGTTCTGCGGCGCATATCGCCTCTGTGGGCTTCGTGGTGATTATCGCCGTGGTGCTGCATAACACAATCGGTCTGCTGGGCGGTTACTGGGGCGGGAAGCTGTTCGGCTTTGACGAATCCACCTGCCGCACGCTGGCGATTGAGGTCGGGATGCAGAACTCGGGTCTGGCCGCTGCGCTGGGCAAAATTTACTTCTCACCGCTGGCGGCTCTGCCTGGCGCGCTGTTCTCGGTATGGCATAACCTTTCCGGCTCCCTGCTGGCGGGTTACTGGTCGGGTAAGCCCCTCGATGAACAAAAGAAAAGCGATGTGGTGAAGGAAGGTTAATTCAGCTTCGCCGCAGCGAAGGCATGCTTTACACTGAAGCCTCTTTCACAGGAGGCTTCAGGTATGTCCACACCAAGATTGACCCAGAAAGAGATGACGGAAAGCGAGCAGCGCGAACTGAAAACCCTGCTCGATCGCGCGCGTATCGCCCATGGCCGTCTGCTGACCAACGCCGAAACCAATCACCTCAAAAAAGAGTACATCGACAAACTGATGGCGCAGCGTGAGCTGGACGCTAAAAAAGCCCGCAAACTTCGCAAAGAGCAGGCTTATAAGGTGGATAAAGAGGCGACGTTTTCCTGGTCGGCCAATACTCCAACCCGTGGAAGGCGCTGATCAGCGCCCTTTCTTTTTGCGTCCTGGCGAAGTAAAGCGTTTTCCGTTTCCGGCAGGCTTCGCCCGGCTTTTCTCTTCTGATTGCGGCGCTTTAACCACCGGGCGTTTGATGCCCTGGGTTTTCGGTTTCGCTTTGGCTTTTGGCTTCGCTTCAGAGGATGAGTTCTCAATCAGCTTAAACAGCTCAATCAGTTCGTCATCGGTCAGATCGCGCCACTCGCCCAGCGGGATGCCGGTAAGGCTGACGTTCATGATGCGCGTGCGTTCCAGCTTCGTCACTTCAAAACCGAAATGCTCGCACATGCGGCGGATCTGGCGGTTTAACCCCTGAACGAGGGTGATGCGGAACGCGAACGGCGCCTCTTTCTTCACCTTGCACTTTTTCGTCACCGTGCCGAGTATCGGTACTCCCGCCCCCATCCCGCGAATGAATTCGTCAGTTACCGGTTTGTTGACCGTGACGATGTACTCTTTCTCGTGGTCGTTACCGGCCCGCAGGATTTTGTTCACCAGATCGCCGTGGTTGGTGAGGAAAATCAGCCCCTGAGAGTCTTTGTCCAGGCGGCCAATCGGGAAAATACGGCTGCTGTGGTTAACGAAATCAACGATGTTGTCGCGCTCGCCATCTTCCGTGGTACTGACAATGCCAACCGGTTTATTCAGCGCGATAAATACCAGGTCTTCTGCGTTACGCGGCTCGATCGCCTGACCATTTACTTTGACCACGTCGCCAGGGGCGACCTGATCGCCAATGGTGGCGCGTTTACCGTTGATAAACACGTTGCCCTGTTCGATATAACGGTCAGCCTCGCGACGCGAGCAGATCCCGCTCTCGCTAATATATTTGTTTAATCGGGTGGATTGAGTTGGCAGCATAATTTCTCCTGTAGAGGCGAAATATACCTTAGGTTTGGGCTGGTAAAAAGATCAGCCGCTGGCGAAAAAGCGAGGTTGAGTTGTTTGCGAAGCGCTTTCAGCATTTGAAGTTTGAGGCTTTACGGGTTCACCCTATCACTTTTATTTTCATTCCCTGTGCATATAGTTTTGTAGTTTATAAACAACAGGGAGTAGTATGAAAGAGCTCGTTCAGACAGAACCCTTTCGCTGCTGGGAGCAAAATTTAAAAGACCGACGTGCGAAAACAGTGATAGCAGCCCGCCTGTTCCGGCTGGCAAACGGATTACCGGGTGACGTGAAACCTGTAGGTGAAGGCGTAAGCGAGCTTAAGATCCACGTCGGTCCTGGTTACAGGATCTACTTCAAACAGCATGGCAAGCGCATCATTCTGCTGTTATGCGGCGGCGACAAAAGTAGTCAGGACAAAGATATCCTTCTGGCCAGGGTGCTTGCCAGAACCTTAAAACTGCAGGAGTAATCCTCCATGAATAAATTAACCTCCTACGATCCCGCGAATGCTCTGATAGACGATGAGCAGATCGCCATCTTTATAACTGACGCGCTCGAAACTGGCGATCCTGCCTTTATCGCTGAGGCACTGGGAGTGGTTGCTCGCGCTAAAGGCATGTCGACCATTGCAGAACAAACGGGATTATCACGAGAGCAGCTCTACCGCTCGTTCAGTGAAAAAGGCAACCCAACGCTTAAAACCACGCTCGCCGTGATGAAAGCGCTGGGCCTTGGCTTAACCATCAAACATGTGAACAGTTAATACTCATCCCGATCGTCGTCCTCATCCGGCTGCTCCATCACGCTGTACGCCACCGCGCAGAACAGGGAGTTGAGGCGTTTCATGTCGCCCAGCAGCCCCAGGTGCAGGGAACTGGTCTCGATGCTCTGCACGTTCTGCTGGTGCAGTCGGTCAACGTGCGCGTGGGAATAGCGGCGGTTGAGGATACGGAACCGGTGTTTGTTGCGGCGCAGACGACGGGCGCTGGGCAGATCCCCGGAGAAAAAGACCGACATCGCCAGCTTCAGGTTAGCAAGCAGCTGATCGTGCAGTGCATCCAGCTCTTTGACGCCCTCAAGGGAGAACGCCCGGCGGGCCGCCAGCGATTTGTCGGCGATTTCACTTCCCATGCGCTCGACGATATCGGAGGCCTGCTCAAGGTTGAGGGACATCTCGATGATCTCCGCCCAGCGGCGGGACTCCTCTTCCGCCAGCTCGTCTTTCGGCATCCGCGCCAGATAGAGTTTGATGGCGGTATAAAGCACGTTGATATCGTCGGCGAGCTTACGCAGATCTTTCTCTTCCCGCGGCTCGCCATGCATCACCTTTTTCAGCCCTTCCAGCATCAGCTCCATCGCATCGCCCATGCGCAGCGTTTCGCGGGCGGCATTGGCCAGCGCCAGCGCCGGCGTATCAAGGGCGGAGGAGTCCAGATGTTTTGGCTTGAGTCGCATATCCAGCTCAGGCTGGTCGCGGATAATACGTTCACAAAAGCGCGCCATCGGCCCGGCAAAAGGCACCATCGCCACGCAGCGCACCAGGTTGTAGAAGACGTGGAAGTAGATCACCATCTCCGATTCCGGCAATGACAGGTTATCCATCAGATTCGCCAGCGGGTTAACGAACGGCAGAATGATCAGGCTCCCCACCAGCTTAAACAGCAGGCTGCCGAGCGCCACGCGTCGGGCTGCGGCGTTGGCGGCGCTGTTATTGAGCATCGCCAGCAGGCCGGAGCCAAGGTTCGCGCCAATCACCAGACAGAGGGCTACCGGGAAGGAGATAATCCCCGCCGCGGTCAGCGTCGCGGTTAACAGCACCGCCGCCAGGCTGGAGTAGCTGATAAGCGCAAACACCGCACCAATCAATGCATCCAGCATGATGTCGCCGGTCAGCGAGGCGAAAATCACCTGCACGCCGCTCGCCTGCGTAATGGGGGTGACGGCCTGGACTATCAGCTCCAGCGCCAGCAGAATCAGCCCCAGGCCGATCCCGACGCGCCCGAGCTGTCCGGCCCGGGTCTGTTTCCGGCCAAGGAAAAATATCACGCCGATGAAGATTAGCAGCGGCGACAGCCAGGAGAGATCGAAGGTTAACACCCGCGCCATCAGCGCGGTCCCTACATCGGCACCGAGAACAATCACCAGCGCAGGCGTCAGCGCCACCAGATCCTGGGCCACAAACGAGGTGACCAGCATGGTCGTGGCGTTGCTGCTTTGCACCAGCGCGGTGACGCCAATGCCGGAACAGAACGCGAGCGGTTTTTTCTCAACGCTGCGGCTGAGAACGGTACGTAAGCGGGCGCCAAAAACGCGCATCACGCCGGTACGGACAATGTGAGTGCCCCAGACCAGCAACGCCACGGCAGAAAGCAGATGTAGCAGAGTCAGCACGGATACAGGTTCTCCTTTTCGTCATACGTTTTCCTGAGGTTCGTTGCGCGCGGTATTGCCGGATGGCGGCTACGCCTTATCCGGCCTGGGTTGTAGCGCAGATCGCTGAACCTTCTTCCAGTATAAGGGCTTAAATGTAATAAAGAGACAGGGCACCCATTGGGTGCCCTGTTTGTTGTAAGGAAACGTGACGTGAGCGAAATACTGACCGTCGGCGGCGCAGTCAGGTTGCACACGGACTGCCCGCAGTGAGGGGAGCGTACACAAAGTACGTGACCCGAGTGAGGACAGCCCTGGTGCAAGCTGGCAAGTAAGCCAGGTCAGTCTGCGTCGTAGCCGAGGTTAGGCGCCAGCCAGCGCTCCACTTCTGCCACGCTCATCCCTTTACGCAGGGCATAATCTTCCACCTGATCGCGCTGGATCTGCGCCACAGCGTAGTACTTGCTGTCTGGATGGCTGAAATACCAGCCGGAAACCGAGGCGCCCGGCCACATGGCGAAGGACTCGGTGAGCTTCATGCCGGTATGGGCCTCGACATCCAGAAGCTGCCAGATGGTACCTTTCTCGGTATGCTCCGGACAGGCCGGGTAGCCTGGTGCCGGGCGAATGCCCTGATAGTTCTCGCGGATCAGCTCCTCATTGCTGAGGTTTTCGTTGGCCGCGTAGCCCCAGTGCACCTTACGCACCCGCTCATGCAGGTATTCAGCAAAGGCTTCTGCCAGACGGTCGGCAATCGCCTTGATCATGATTTTGTTGTAATCATCATGCTGCGCTTCGAAGGCATCCGCCAGCGCGTCCTCCTCCAGCCCGCCGGTCACGGCAAACGCGCCGATGTAGTCGGCTTTACCGCTCAGCTTCGGCGCGACGAAATCGGCCAGACAGTAGTTAGCAAAACCAATCTTTTCCGTCTGTTGACGCAGGTGATGGCTGACCGCCAGCACGTGCGTGCGGGTTTCATCCCGGTAGATTTCGATGTCATCGCCCACCCGGTTCGCCGGGAACAGCCCCACCACGCCGCGCGGGTTGAGAGTCTTCTCCTCGCTGAGCTTGTCGAGCAGATCGTTGGCATCCTTGAACAGGCGCTGCGCCTCTTCACCTACCACTTCATCTTCCAGAATGCGCGGGTATTTCCCCGCCAGCGACCAGGTCATAAAGAACGGCGTCCAGTCGATGTAGTTACGCAGGGTTTCGATGCTGGCCGTCACCGCCTGAACGCCCAGGCGATGGGCGACCGGCGGCGTATAGCTCGACCAGTCAAAGGCCAGATCGTTATCCCGCGCCGCCGCCAGGGTCACCGGCGGGGTGCGCGGCTTTTTGCGCCCATGCTGAATGCGCACCGTTTCATACTCTTTGCGGGTTCTGGCGACAAAGTCGTCGCGCTGGGTCGCTGACAGCAGCGCCGAGACCACGCCAACCGTGCGTGAGGCGTTCTGCACGTACACCGTCGGCCCGCTGTAGTTTTGCTCGATCTTCACCGCCGTATGCGCTTTCGAGGTGGTTGCGCCGCCAATCAGCAGCGGCAGGGTAAAGCCCTGACGCTCCATCTCTTTCGCCACGTTAACCATCTCATCCAGCGACGGGGTGATGAGCCCCGAGAGGCCAATCAGGTCGGCATTCACTTCGCGCGCGGTTTTGAGGATTTTCTCCGCCGGCACCATCACGCCAAGATCGATAATCTCGTAGTTATTACACTGCAGCACCACGCCGACGATGTTTTTGCCGATGTCATGCACGTCGCCTTTCACGGTGGCGATCACCATCTTGCCGTTACTGGAGCCTTTTTCTTTGCTGGCTTCAATATAGGGTTCCAGATAGGCCACCGCCTGCTTCATTACGCGGGCGGATTTCACCACCTGCGGCAGGAACATTTTGCCTTCGCCGAACAGGTCGCCGACCACGTTCATGCCGTCCATTAGCGGCCCTTCGATCACTTCAATCGGACGCGCGGCCTGCTGGCGTGCCTCTTCGGTATCCAGCTCGATAAACTCGGTGATGCCTTTTACCAGCGAGTATTCGAGGCGTTTTTTTACGTCCCAGGAGCGCCATTCCGCCTGCTGCACGTTGGCACTGTCATCGGATTTGCTGCCGCGATACTTTTCGGCCAGTTCCAGCATGCGCTCGGTAGCATCATCGCGGCGGTTCAGGATCACGTCTTCAACCGCATCGCGCAGCTCCGCCGGCAGGTCGTCATAAATCGCCAGCTGGCCGGCGTTGACGATCCCCATGTCCATCCCGTTACGAATGGCGTAATAGAGGAACACCGCGTGGATCGCCTCACGCACCGGGTCGTTGCCGCGGAACGAGAACGAGACGTTGGAAACCCCGCCGGAGATCAGCGCGTGCGGCAATTCGCGTTTGATGTCTTCACAGGCGCCGATAAAGTCCTGGGCGTAGTTGTTGTGCTCTTCGATGCCGGTGGCGACGGCAAAGATGTTCGGGTCAAAGATAATGTCTTCCGGCGGGAAGCCAACCTCTTCGGTCAGAATCTGGTACGCGCGGCGGCAAATCTCTATTTTGCGCTCGCGGGTATCCGCCTGCCCGACTTCGTCAAAGGCCATTACCACCACGGCGGCACCGTAGCGGCGCACCATCTTCGCGTGATGGATGAAAGGCTCAACTCCCTCTTTCATCGAGATGGAGTTAACGATGCCCTTGCCCTGAATGCACTTCAGCCCTTTTTCGATCACTTCCCATTTCGAGGAGTCGATCATAATCGGCACGCGGGCAATGTCCGGCTCACCGGCAATCAGGTTGAGGAAACGCACCATCGCCGCTTCGGCGTCGAGCATCCCCTCGTCCATGTTGATATCAATGATCTGCGCGCCGCTCTCCACCTGCTGGCGGGCAACGTCCAGCGCTTCGCTGTACTTCTCTTCTTTGATCAGGCGCTTGAACTTCGCGGAGCCGGTGACGTTGGTACGTTCACCGACGTTCACAAACAGGCTGTCATCGCCGATGTTCAGCGGCTCAAGACCGGCCAGTCGACAGGCTACCGGTAGCTCAGGCAGCTTGCGTGGCGCCAGGCCCGCGACTGCGTTGCTCATGGCAGCGATGTGCTCCGGCGTGGTGCCGCAGCAGCCGCCAACGATATTCAGGAATCCGGATTCGGCCCACTCGCGAATCTGCGCCGCCATGGTCGCGGCGTCGAGATCGTACTCACCAAAGGCGTTCGGCAGGCCGGCGTTCGGGTGAGCGGTGACGTAGCATTCCGCAATGCGCGACAGCTCCTGCACGTACTGGCGCAGTTCATCCGGCCCCAGGGCACAGTTCAGGCCAAAGGTCAGGGCATCGGCGTGGCGCAGGGAGTTATAAAACGCTTCGGTCGTCTGGCCGGATAGCGTACGGCCAGAGGCATCGGTGATGGTGCCGGAGATCATGATCGGCAGATCGACACCCAAGGCTTCGAACTCTTCCTTCACCGCATAGATGGCGGCTTTGGCGTTGAGGGTATCGAAGACCGTTTCAATCATGATCAGATCGGCACCGCCTTCCACCAGCGCTTTTGTGGATTCGCGGTACGCGGCCACCAGCTGGTCAAAGGTGATATTTCGAAAAGCCGGATCGTTTACATCCGGTGAGATAGAGGCGGTACGGTTGGTCGGGCCGAGCACGCCCGCCACGTAACGTGGTTTCTCTGGCGTGCGGGCCGTCCACTCATCGGCACAGGCACGCGCCAGTCTGGCCGCCTCGTAGTTGATCTCCGCCGAGAGGGATTCCATCTCGTAATCCGCCATGGCGATGGTTGTCGAGTTAAAGGTGTTGGTCTCAACGATATCCGCCCCCGCCTCGAAGTAGGCGTAGTGAATGGCGGCGATAATCTCTGGCTTGCTGAGCACCAGCAGGTCATTGTTACCTTTCAGATCGCAGGGCCAGTCGGCGAAGCGGTCGCCGCGAAAGTCGTCTTCACTCAGACGATAGCTCTGGATCATGGTGCCCATACCGCCATCCAGCACCAGAATGCGTTCATTTAACTGCGCACGCAGTTGATCTACTTTGCTGCTCACACTTGCTCCCGACAACGCTCAACCAGGCCAAAAGGCCAGCAGACCATACTGGCATAATCTTGCAAAGGGGAAAAGTCACACCAGGGTAACATGAGACATGTTCACCATAACTCCTCCGATCAGTGTGGATAGCGGTTGCAAAACAGCCAAATAAAACGAAAATGATTTCCACGATACAGAAAAAAGGAGCCCGCCATGGTCGCCACCGTTCCCGCTAAACGCGGCAGAAAACCCGCCGCCGCGACCGCCCAGGCGGGCGGTCAAGTTCAGTCCCTGACCCGGGGATTAAAGCTCCTTGAATGGATAGCCGAGTCGCACAGCAGCGTGGCGCTGACCGAGCTGGCCCAGCAGGCAGGCCTGCCGAACTCCACCACCCACCGCCTGCTAACCACCATGCAGCAGCTGGGCTTTGTCCGTCAGGTGGGCGAGCTGGGCCACTGGTCCGTGGGTGCCCATGCGTTTATCGTCGGCAGCAGCTTTTTACAGAGCCGCAATCTGCTGGCAATCGTCCATCCGATCCTGCGCAAGCTGATGGAGGACTCCGGCGAGACGGTTAACCTGGCGGTGCTCGACCAGAGCGATCACCAGGCCATTATTATCGACCAGGTCCAGTGCACCCAGCTGATGCGCATGTCTGCCCCGATTGGCGGCAAACTGCCGATGCACGCCTCCGGGGCGGGGAAAGCGTTCCTGTCCCAGCTCAGCGAAGAGCAGGTCACGGGTCTGTTGCACCGCAAAGGCTTACACGCCTACACCCACGCGACGCTGGTTTCACCGGTCCATCTGAAAGAGGATTTGGCCCTGACGCGTAAGCGCGGCTACTCCTTTGATGACGAAGAGCATGCGCTCGGCCTGCGCTGTCTTGCCGCCTGCATTTTTGACGAGCACCGCGAGCCGTTTGCCGCCATCTCCATCTCCGGCCCCATCTCGCGGATGACCGATGACCGGGTGACCGAACTGGGGGCGCTGGTGATTAAGGCGGCGAAAGAGGTGACGCTGGCGTATGGTGGGTTGCGTTAAGTCTTTAATGCCCGGCGGCGCTGCGCTTGCACGGGCCTACAACTACATTCGAACCGTAGGCCCGGTAAGCGCAGCGCCACCGGGCGTTAAATGCCAAATCTGATGCTAAACCGCTGCTTACGCCGGTAAGCGTAGACATCTTCCACATGGCCGTTCTTGATCCGCGTCTGCAGGCCACGCCAGTAATCGGCGTGAAACAGATCGGCGTGCATCTCTTCAAACAGCCTTCCGATGCGCGGGTCAGCGCATAGCCAGTGGCGAAACTCCTCCGGAAAGACATCCCCCGGCGAAACGCTGTACCACGGCTCGCTGGCAAGTTCATCTTCCGGATAACGCGGCGGCGGGATCTCGCGGAAATTCACTTCCGTCATGTAGCAGATCTCGTCGTAATCGTAGAACACGACCCGCCCGTGCCGGGTGACGCCGAAGTTCTTGAACAGCATGTCCCCCGGGAAGATATTGGCTGCCGCCAGCTGACGGATAGCGTTGCCGTACTCTTCTATCGCATCGTGCAGCGCCTGCCCTTCCGACTGCTCCAGCCAGATGTTGAGCGGCACCATCCGTCGTTCAATGTAGAGATGGCTGATGACGATTTTGTCCCCCAGATCGCTGATTTTTTCTGGCGCTTCCTGGAGCAGCAGAGCCATCAGTTCTGGCGCGATCTGCCGCTTATCGAGAACGAAGTTTTCAAACTCCTGGGTATCCGCCATGCGCCCGACGCGATCGTGCTCCTTAACCAGCTGATAGCAGGCGCGCACGTGGGCGGCAGACATCTCTTTCTGCGGGGCGAATTTATCCTTAATCACCTTAAAGACCCGGTCAAAACCCGGCAGGGTAAAGACCAGCATCACCATGCCGCGAATGCCTGGTGCCTCGATAAACTGCTCATCCGCATGGGCGATATAGTGCAGGTATTCCCGATAGCTCTCAGTTTTGGCGTGCTTCTGACACCCTATCGCCATATACAACTCGGCGGTGGTTTTACCGGGCAGGATCTCCCGAAGCCACTCCACCAGCGCGCCCGGCAGCGGGGCATAAACCATAAAATAGGAGCGGGCGAAGCCGAAAACAATGCTGGCTTCGGCGCTGGTGGTCAGGCAGGTATCTACCGCCAGTTCCCCTTCATCGCTGCGGTGAATGGGCAGTAAAAATGGCAGCGTGGCGTCCGGGGTTATCAGTTTCCCCACCAGCCAGGCGGCTTTGTTGCGGTAAAACAGCTCGTTCGCGACCTGCAGATGGCAATTTTGCAGCTTATCCGCACCGAGCATTTCAGACAGATGGGCAATGATATACCCAACATCACGCGGACGGTTTTGCCAGGGCAGACGCAAGGGCAGATCGGCCAACACTTTGGTTAACAACGCCTCCCAGCCCTGATCGGGACAGAAGTCTTTCGCCAGCGGACGCGGCAGGGTGCGAAAACGCTGCCCGGGCTGAGAGCTGAAGATAAAGAGCCGCTCCGGTGACAGCGAGCGGTGATCAAACAGCCGACAGTAAACGGAGTTGAAAAAGCTTTCCGCAATCTCATAACGCGGGTAATCCGGCAGCAGTTGGGTGTAATGGCTTTTCACCCGCAGCAAAAAAGCAGCATCAATAGTGATGCTGCCGGTAATGCAGCGCAGTTGTTCCACCACGAGGCCCACATGGTGATCGTAGAGGTGAATACGCTGTTTCATGGCCTGCTGCACGGCGTGCCAGTCCGCCTGCTCGAAGCGCTGCTGCGCCCCGCCCGTCACTTCCAGAAAACGGCCATACTGCGCGTCGAAGCCCTGCAGGATGGTTTGGGCAATCAGTAATTCCAGACCACGCGACATAGATTCCCCTCACCCTGACCCTCTCCCCTGGGGGAGAGGGGAAAAAGATTAAAACTGCGCTTCTTCGGTCGACCCGGTCAGGGCGGTCACAGAGGAGGCGCCGCCCTGGATGATGGTGGTCACTTTATCGAAGTAGCCCGTTCCCACTTCCTGCTGGTGTGAGGCGAAGGTATAGCCCTTCTGGCTGGCCGAGAACTCCGGCTGCTGGACTTTCTCGACGTAGTGTTTCATGCCCTCGCCCTGGGCGTAGGCATGCGCCAGGTCGAACATGTTGAACCACATGCTGTGAATGCCCGCGAGGGTGATGAACTGATACTTGTAGCCCATGTCCGACAGCTCCTGCTGGAAGCTGGCGATAGTTTTATCGTCCAGATTTTTCTGCCAGTTGAAGGACGGCGAGCAGTTGTAGGCCAGCAGTTTGCCCGGGTATTTGGCATGGATGGCATCAGCAAAGCGTTTCGCCAGCGCCAGGTCCGGGGTGGAGGTTTCACACCACACCAGGTCAGCATACGGAGCGTAGGCCAGGCCGCGACTGATCGCCTGCTCGATGCCGGCATGGGTACGATAGAACCCTTCGCTGGTGCGTTCGCCGGTAATGAACTGGCTGTCGTAGGGATCGCAATCGGAGGTGATCAGGTCTGCGGCATCGGCGTCGGTACGCGCAATCACCAGCGTCGGGACACCCATCACGTCAGCAGCCAGGCGCGCAGCCACCAGTTTCTGGATCGCTTCCTGCGTCGGGACCAGCACTTTGCCGCCCATATGCCCGCACTTCTTCACGGATGCCAGCTGATCTTCGAAGTGTACGGCCGCTGCACCGGCTTCAATCATCGATTTCATCAGCTCAAAGGCGTTCAGCACACCGCCAAAGCCCGCCTCGGCGTCGGCCACAATCGGCAGGAAGTAGTCCACAAAGCGCGGATCCTGCGGCTCGATGCCGGATGCCCACTGGATCTGATCCGCTCGGCGGAAGGTGTTGTTGATCCGCTCCACCACTGCCGGGACCGAGTTTGCCGGATAGAGCGACTGATCCGGGTACATGCTGGAAGCCAGGTTAGCGTCGGCCGCTACCTGCCAGCCAGACAGATAGACCGCCTCAATCCCCGCTTTCGCCTGCTGCAGCGCCTGGCCGCCCGTCAGCGCGCCGAGGCTGTTGATGTAGCCTTTCTTCGACTCACCGTGCAGCAGACGCCACATTTTGGCGGCACCCAACTGGGCCAGGGTGCATTCCGGATTAACCGAACCGCGTAATTTCACCACGTCCTCGGCGCTATAAGGACGTTCAATGCCCTCCCAGCGCGGTTGAGTCCACTCGTTTTGTAATGCTTCGATTTGTTGGGTACGGGTTTTCATGTGCAGATGCTCCATATTGTTATGTGGTGAAATCAGGCCAGCAGGCGGTAGCCAGGCAGCGTCAGGAAGTCGATTAAGTCATCTGAAGTGGTTATCTGTTCCATCAGGCGCGCGGCGGCGTCGAAGCGACCACTGCTGAAGCGGTGCTCGCCCAGCTCCTCCTGAATGTTCAGCATCTCTTCCGAAAGCATCTGGCGGAACAGGGCTTTGGTAACGGGCTTGCCGTTGCTGAGCGTTTTCTGATGATGGATCCACTGCCAGATAGAGGTACGGGAAATCTCGGCGGTAGCGGCATCTTCCATCAGACCGTAAATCGGCACACAGCCGTTACCGGAGATCCACGCTTCGATGTACTGCACGGCCACGCGGATATTGGCGCGCATCCCCTCTTCGGTGCGCTCGCCCTGGCAGGGCTCCAGGAGCTGTGCTGCGGTGACGGGGACGTCTTCTTCGCGGGTCACGTGGAGCTGGTTTTTGTTATCGCCCAGGATGCGGTTGAACACCTCCATAGCGGTATCTGCCAGCCCCGGATGCGCCACCCAGGTGCCGTCATGGCCGTTGCTGGCTTCCAGCTCTTTATCGGCCTTCACTTTATTCAGCACCTGGGCGTTACGTTCGCTGTCTTTGCTGGGAATAAACGCCGCCATTCCCCCCATCGCAAAGGCGCCGCGTTTGTGGCAGGTTTTGATCAGCAGGCGCGAGTAGGCATTCAGGAAGGATTTGTCCATTGTCACCACCTGACGATCCGGCAGAACGCGATCCGGGTGATTCTTCAGCGTCTTGATATAGCTGAAAATGTAATCCCAGCGACCACAGTTCAGGCCCACAATATGGTCACGCAGGGCATGCAGAATTTCGTCCATCTGGAAAACCGCCGGCAGGGTTTCAATCAGCAGCGTGGCCTTGATGGTGCCGCGCGGCAGTTCAAAACGATCCTCGGTATAACTGAACACCTCACTCCACCAGGCCGCTTCCTGCCAGGACTGCGTTTTGGGCAGATAGAAGTAAGGCCCGCTGCCTTTTGCCAGCAGGTTTTTGTGGTTATGGAAGAAGTACAACGCAAAGTCGAACAGGCTGCCGGGGATCGCTTCACCGTTCCAGGTGACATGTTTTTCCGGTAAATGCAGGCCACGCACGCGGCAAACCAGTACCGCCGGGTTGGGCTTAAGCTGATAGATTTTCCCGGCTTCATTGGTGTGGCTGATGGTGCCGTCAACCGCATCACGCAGGTTGATCTGGCCTTCAATCACTTTGTTCCAGTCTGGCGCCAGTGAATCCTCAAAGTCCGCCATAAAGACCTTCACATTGGCATTCAGGGCGTTGATCACCATTTTGCGCTCTACCGGGCCGGTGATCTCGACGCGTCGGTCCTGCAGATCCTGCGGAATACCACGGATCGTCCAGTCACCATCACGAATGGAAGCGGTTTCCGAAATAAAATCAGGCAGCTTTCCGTTATCAATGTCTTGCTGCTGCTGGATACGTGCCGCCAGTAATTTATTACGTTTTGGCGTGAAGCGGGTCACCAGCTCGGTAAGGAACTCAACGGCTTCGGCGGTCAGGATCTGCTTTTCCTGCTCGCCATGAGGTTGAGTAAAGGCCAGTTCATCGATAATGGTTGCCTGTTGATTCATTGCACTGCTCCTCGTCGTTGATCCGAATTCATTTCCCCCACGCGAACGAAAGATCGTTGTGTAGTTTTCGTTCAGCAAAATTAAGACTATCTTGCTTTGCGTCAAAATCAAAAACTATTTCCATTTTTAATTTAAATAGCAATTAACCTATTGATATAAATGAAATTAAAAATATTTATTGAGACGGAGTGAATTTCGGAAATAAAAAAGGCACCCGAAGGTGCCTTAACTGGAGAGCTGAAACGCTACAGGACGAAGATCGTCAGAGGATTAATCCAGCGTTGGATTCATGTGGCGCAGATCGTATGGTGTGATCTGGTAGACGTAGTAGTTGAGCCAGTTAGTAAACAGCAGGTTGCCATGGCTGCGCCAGGTCGCACGCGGTTTGTTCTGCGGATCGTTTTGCGGGAAATAGTTGTACGGTATGTCCGGATTTAAACCCGCCTCTTCATCACGGAAATATTCGCTCGCCAGGGTATCAGGATCGTATTCCGGATGGCCGGTGACGAAGGCAATGCGCTTGTCTTTGCTGGCAAACAGATAGGCGTCGCCCTCCTCGCTTTCCGCCAGGATCTCCAGATCGGTGTAGTCACGAATCAATGCCGCCGGGAAATCGGCATAGCGCGAGTGAGGCGCGAGGAAGGAGTCATCAAAACCCCGGGTCAGCAGCGCATGAGGATGCAGAATATGGTGCTCGTAGACGCCAGAGAGCTTTTCGGTGCGGGTTTGCTTAGGGATGCCGTACAGAATGTTGAGTGCCGCCTGGACCGCCCAACAGACGAACAGCGTAGAGGTGACATGATCTTTAGCCCACTCCAGCACTTGCTTAATCTGCGGCCAGTAGGCAACGTCATTGAATTCCACCAGGCCAAGCGGTGCGCCGGTCACGATCAGTCCATCGAAGTTCTCGTTACGGATGTCGTCAAAATTACAGTAGAAGTTATTGAGATGCTCTGAGGGCGTATTGCGGGACTCGCGCGCATCAATACGCAGCAGCTGTATATCGACCTGCAATGGAGAGTTCGACAGCAAGCGGAGGAACTGATTTTCCGTCTCGATCTTCTTTGGCATCAGGTTAAGGATAAGCACCTTCAGAGGACGAATTTCCTGACCTGTAGCGCGCGAAGCCGTCATGACAAAGACATTTTCTTCACGCAAGAAATTGACGGCTGGTAGCTCGTCCTGCACCCGAATCGGCATAACCTTATATCCTCACAGCATACGTATAAACGTTTAGACATCCAGATAGCTGACAATAACCAGGAATCAGGCAAATGTCGAGTACGCAGACGAAAGGTGAGAAAGTTTCAAGGAGGGTAGATCGT
>NZ_JBMNWZ010000004.1:0-397634 GCF_049312895.1 Leclercia barmai
TCCCGTCCTGCCCGGTGGCGCTGCGCTTACCGGGCCTACAAAAAACAATTCTCTGTCATATATCCTCCATTAATAATAGAAATGAGAGTTATTATCAAATGGGCTTTACAGGCTTATCATAAACATGTAATTTAAATGCATGTTTTAAGTCGGAGGTCATTATGAGCCATCAAAGAATCCCCAAAAACTGGACAATCAAACGTTCAACTCCCTTCTTCACTAAAGATAACGTTCCTGCAGCGCTTCTGAGCCACCACAATACCGCAGCTGGCATCTTTGGGCAGCTTTGTGTGATGGAAGGAACCGTAACCTATTACGGCTTCGCGAACGCAGAGGCAACAGAACCAGAAGTGAAGGTTGTGATTAACGCAGGTAACTTCGCGACCAGCCCACCGCAGTACTGGCACCGTATTGAGATGACGGATGACGCCCAGTTCAATATCAACTTCTGGGCTGAACCGACCTTCTCTGGGGAAGAAGTCTACAGCGCGAAAAAGGCGTAACGCCGTTTGTTAGCGAAGGGCGCTCTTAATCATTGACTGTATAGTGTCTGGACGGCCATAAGAAGCCAGATAGACGCAGGACTGTGTTGCAGAAGTTAAAACCTTCGCAACGCGTATGGGTCGCAAATTTAGGGCCATTAAAGAAGAGTTAATAGAGAGCGATGAAAGTTCGGTTCTGCAAAAGCAAAAACCCGCCTTTTGGGCGGGTTCTTTAAATAGTGGTGCCCGGACTCGGAATCGAACCAAGGACACGGGGATTTTCAATCCCCTGCTCTACCGACTGAGCTATCCGGGCAACGGGGCGCATTAAACCCGATCTACCCTCTGCCGTCAACGATATTTGTTAATTTCGCTACTGACCGCACACTCTGTCGCCATTTCGCTGCAATATCAGGCAAAAAACGCAGTCCACAGGGCAGAGAGCGGCATGGCGATCACCAGCGCAGGCAGCATATTCACCACCGCAAACATCTTGATCCCACAGATCCTCAAACCCGTCGCCAGCAGCAGCAGGCCACCGACGGCGGTGAAGTCAGCCATCATTGCCGGGGTTGTCAGCGGCAGTATCAGCGTGGCGCAGGTTGCCAGGGCGAGTTGGATAAGCAGCATCGGCACGCAGATGGCGGCGACGGCAATACCGAGTGTGGTCGCAAAGATGGTGGCGGTAAAGAAATCGAGAAAGGCTTTCGCGATCAGTATGCTCGGATCGCCGGTCATTCCTTCCTGCATCGAACCAAAAATCCCCGTACCGCTGGCGCAGAACAGAATAATGATGGCCACATAGTTCTGGATAAACGCGTCGTGACCGCCGCCTTTCTGTTTACCCCGCGAGAGCAGATTTTTCGCTCTGCTGACGGCACCATTAATACCCTTCTCCAGATAGCAAAACTCGCCAATCAGCGCTCCAAGCAGCGTTGCCAGCACCATTACCGGCAGGTTGGCGCACTTGATGACCAGCAGAATACCTATGCCTAATGAGGCCAGGCCGAAGATCGAGGGCATGGAGGAGCGAATACGCTCCGGTAATCGCTGGCTCAGCACGGCGCCCAACACGCCGCCCAGCAGCACGGCGCCTGCGTTAATAAATGGTCCAATAACCACTGCGAACTCCTGTTATTTACTCATTGATATTGCATTATTATTACTCTTTTCAGTGAGTAATCGCCAAATGTAATGACGTATTTTGCATAAAGATTCCTTCTTGCACCACCTTATGAAAGGTGACATTATTGCGCGAATTTTCTTCTCTCAGATACGGGGCCGCCCATGAACAGATCTTCTCTCGCTGTGCGAATGGCTGGCCGTATCGACACATCTTATTCTACGCTCACCATGCGGTGAGGGTAACGCAGGCTCACTGCAGGACAACAGTAAAACCAGACGCGTTCTGTTTTTACTGATGTCTGGCGGTCGGAGCTGAACTCCGGTCAGACACATTCGTTGGGCAGGGGGACTCCCTGTCCGGGGCTTTTTCTCGCCTTGCACGGGTATTTGCGCTTATGAAATCAATGAAAATTGCCGTCAGCCGCGAGCTGGCGTCCGCCTTATCCACGCACCGGGAAGTGGTGACGCTGGATAACACAGATTTTACGGATGTGGCGGCAGTCGTCATTACCGTCGCTGACAGTCACAGCGGCATCCTCGCGTTACTGAAACGCACCGGTTTCCATCTGCCTGTCTATATGTTCTCAACAGAGCCTGTAGAAGCCCCTGCGGGTGTCGATGCGGTGATCGACGGCAAAGCGCAGGAGTGGTTAGAGCTGGAAGCCGCCGCCTGTCGCTACGAAGAGAACCTGTTGCCGCCGTTTTTCGACACCCTCACTCAGTACGTGGCGATGGACAACAGCACCTTTGCCTGTCCGGGGCACCAGCACGGCGCGTTCTTTAAGAAGCACCCTGCAGGGCGTCAGTTTTTCGATTTCTTCGGTGAGAACGTCTTTCGTGCCGATATGTGCAACGCCGACGTGAAGCTTGGCGATCTGCTGATCCACGAAGGTTCCGCCAAACATGCGCAAAAGTTCGCGGCGAAAGTGTTTAACGCCGACAAAACCTACTTCGTTCTCAACGGCACCTCGGCCGCCAACAAGGTGGTGACCAATGCGCTGCTGACCCGTGGCGATCTGGTGCTGTTCGACCGCAACAACCATAAGTCCAACCACCATGGCGCCCTGATTCAGGCCGGTGCCACGCCGGTTTATCTCGAAGCGGCGCGCAACCCGTTTGGCTTTATTGGCGGCATTGATGACCGCTGTTTTGACGAGGCCTACCTGCGGGAGCTGGTCCGTGAAGTCGCTCCGGAAAAAGCCCGTGAAGCGCGCCCGTTCCGCCTGGCGGTGATCCAGCTCGGCACCTATGACGGCACCATCTATAACGCCCGCCAGGTGATCGACAAGATTGGCCAGCTCTGTGACTACATCCTGTTCGACTCCGCGTGGGTGGGTTACGAGCAGTTTATCCCGATGATGGCGGACAGCTCGCCGCTGCTGCTGGAGCTGAACGCCAACGATCCGGGGATCTTTGTCACCCAGTCGGTGCACAAACAGCAGGCCGGGTTCTCCCAGACTTCGCAGATCCATAAAAAGGATAACCATATCCGCGGCCAGGCGCGTTTCTGCCCGCATAAGCGGCTCAACAACGCCTTCATGATGCACGCCTCTACAAGCCCGTTCTACCCGCTGTTTGCGGCCCTCGACGTGAACGCCAAGATCCACGAAGGGGAGAGCGGGCGTCGGCTGTGGGCAGAGTGCGTTGAGCTGGGCATTGAAGCGCGCAAGGCGATTATTGCCAACTGTAAGATGATTAAGCCGTTTATCCCGCCGGTCGTGGCCGGACGTCCGTGGCAGGATCACCCAACCCACGCGATTGCCAGCGAACTGCGCTTCTTCAGCTTTGAACCGGGGGCGAAATGGCACGGCTTTGAGGGCTATGCCGACCAGCAATACTTTGTCGATCCCTGTAAACTGCTGCTGACCACGCCGGGCATCGACGCCGAAAGCGGCGAATATACCGATTTTGGTATTCCGGCGACCATTCTGGCGCACTACCTGCGTGAGAAAGGCATTGTTCCGGAGAAGTGCGATCTCAACTCCATTCTCTTCCTGCTGACCCCGGCGGAGAGCGCCGAAAAAATGGCGCAGCTGGTGGCAATGCTGGCCCAGTTTGAGCAGCACATCGAAGATGATACCCCGCTGGCGGATGTTCTGCCGACCATCTGGAACAAATATCCGGTGCGCTACCGCGACTACACGCTGCGCCAGCTCTGCCAGGAGATGCACGATCTGTATGTCAGCTTTGACGTGAAAGATCTGCAGAAGGCGATGTTCCGCAAAGAGAGCCTGCCCACCGTGGTGATGAACCCGCAGGATGCCAACCAGGCCTTTATTCGCGGTAACGTCGAACTGGTACGCATTAGCGAAGCCGAAGGGCGCATCGCGGCGGAAGGGGCGCTGCCATACCCGCCGGGCGTGCTGTGCGTGGTGCCGGGTGAACTCTGGGGCGGCGCGGTGCAGCGTTACTTCCTGGCGCTGGAAGAGGGCGTCAATCTGCTGCCCGGTTTTTCACCGGAACTGCAGGGCGTATACAGCGAGAAGGATGCGGACGGGATTAAGCGTTTGTACGGCTATGTACTGAAGTAAAAAAAATCCCCCTCCGCAGGGAGGGGGACTTAACCGATTAATGCGCGACGGTTTGCGCACCTGTTGGGGTACGAACATGTTTGTACTTGAACAGCACCATGAACGCGAAAGCCAGTACCAGTGAGTAGCCTGCGAAGATCAGCCACACCGGCTGCCAGTTAGTAATACCGTTAGTGGTATACATCTCCACAACCTTGCCGCTCACCACGCCGCCGAGAATACAGCCGAAGCCGTTGGTCATCATCAGGAACATGCCCTGGGCGCTGGCGCGGATTTCCGGACGAACCTCTTTTTCCACGAACACGGAACCGGAGATGTTGAAGAAGTCGAAGGCGCAGCCGTAGACAATCATCGACAGAACCAGCAGCACGGTACCGAAGGCAGACGGGTCACCGTAGGCGAACAGACCAAAGCGCAGCATCCACGCGAAGATACTGATCATCATCACGTTCTTGATGCCGTAGCGGCTCAGGAAGAACGGGATGGTCAGGATGAACAGTGTTTCGGAGATCTGGGAGATCGACATCATCACCGAGGCATGTTCAACGATAAAGCTCCCGGAGAACATCGGGTCGTTATCAAAGCTGTGCAGGAAGGTGTTGCCGAACATGTTGGTGATCTGCAGCTCCGCACCCAGCAGCATGGAGAAGATGAAGAAGATCGCCATGCGTTTGTTTTTGAACAGCGCGAACGCGTCCAGGCCGAGCATGGAGCTCCAGCTCTGGTTTTTCTGCTGGTTAGAGACCGGAATGTGCGGCAGCGTCAGGGTGAACAGCGTCAGCACCAGAGACAGCGCAGCACCGATGTAGAGCTGCATATGGCTCAGTTCGAAGCCTGCGAAGCTCACGCCCCACATCGCCATGATAAAGCCGATGGTGCCCCAGATACGGATCGGTGGGAAGTCGGTCACGATATCCATACCGGCGTTTTTCAGACGGTAGTAGGAGATGGTGTTGATAAGCCCCAGCGTTGGCATATAAGCCAGCGAGTTAAGCAGGATCACCATAAACATCGCCCCTGGCGTGGTGACTTCGGCCGCCATAAACAGCGTACCCGCCCCCACCAGATGACAAAGCGCATAGACCCACTTCGCGCTTATCCATTTGTCCGCCACGATCCCGAGCAGCGTCGGCATCAGGACAGCGGCAATGCCCAAAGAGCTATAGACAGCGCCGATAGAGGCACCGTCGAATTTGAGCGTGACAAACATGTAGGAGCCGAGCGTGGTCAGCCAGCTCCCCCACAGACAGAACTGCAGAAACGACAAGATTTTAAGCTGCAGCTTAAGGTTCATGTTACTTTCCTCACAAGAGAGCGGGCTGTATGTTGGTGTAGAAACATTTGGGTTTTGGATTTGATGCAATTCTATCAGCGAGTGGCGTTATGTTTTGTTACCTCCCGCAAAAAAATGCAATCCACATTAATTTGCAGTTTGGATTGTGATGCAAATAACAATTTCGTATGGATAAAGCGGGCGGTCAGGAATGAAGGATTACCCTCTCCACAACGGAGAGGGTAAAAAAAGTCACACTACTTTCTACGATAGCTCTTCTGAGCCGTATTGACCTTATAGAGGTAGCGGCGGGACTCTGCGGAAGGGTGACGGGTGGTGAGGGTCTGATAAACATCCCCCGGCGACATGCTGTTGATGATGCTCGCCGCCTTGATTTTATCGTTGGAGAAGACGCGCAGCACGCTGCCTGCGCCACCGTTATAGGCGGTGATCACCGCGTAGCGACGCGAGGTCGGGTTATCAATGCCGCCCAGGTAAACGTTATTCAGCATCGCCAGATAGGCGGTGCCGGTATCGATGTTGCTTGCGGGATCGAACAGATAGCTGCGGCTCGGGGTGCCGGAACGCCCCTGCGAGCGGAACACGTCTTTGCCGGCGCTGTGCTGCACAACCTGCATCAGGCCCAGGGCGTCGGAACGGCTTACCGCGTAAGGGTTAAACGACGACTCCGTCTGCATAATCGCCAGGATCAGCGACTCATCCACACCGTATTTACGCGAGGCCTGGCGTACCATCCCGACATATTTATGCGCACGCTTATCGAGGTGGTTCGGCACCAGGTTAATGGTTACGCTGTAGATCACGCGCAGGCCGTTGCTGCGGCTTTTCAGGCGCGTCTGCAGCAGATAGTTGGCAAAGTTGTTGGCGCGGCCTTCCCAGCGGATGGACTGGCCGGTCTGATCCACCACCTGACCATAGAGGAACGGCTCTCTGGAGATAGTGATATCGTCGGTGTCGGAGTAGAGATCGATAGAGCCCGGATCGTCACCCATCAGCAGGGTTTTAACGATCGCCTGACGCAGTCGTCCGGCAGGATCGGTCCCGGCGATGGTCTCGACGGTGATAGTCCCTTCGTCAAAGTTGATGTGGCTGCGGGTCTGGTAGCCGTCGGTGTACTTAACGTAGTCCTTTGGACCGGCGATCAGAACTTCGTTAAAACCCCATATGTTTTCGATGTTATGGGCGAACTGCCCCATCAGAATGTCAAAACCGTTGGTGTCCTTTACCCAGGCTTCGTTATAGCTATCGCCTTTATTACTGGAGGAACACGAAACAAGTAACGGTGCAACAAGAGCAAGCGCTAAAAATTTTTTCATCATTCCGGGAGTGCGTGTTGTGTTTGTTCCGGGGCAGTTTTCGCCGGGTAAGCGTAGCGCCACCCGGCATCAACCGCTGGGTATTATTTTTCTGGCGGCGTATAACCTTCGATGTGCACCTCTTTCCCTTCAAACAGGAAATTGACCATCTCTTCTTCGAGCTGTTTACGGTGTTCAACGTTCATCATGTTGAGCTTGCGCTCGTTAATCAGCATGGTTTGCTTGTGCTGCCACTGCGCCCACGCTTCTTTTGAGATCTCGTTATAGATGCGCTTACCCAGATCGCCCGGATAAAGCTGGAAGTCCTGACCTTCTGCTTCACGTTGCAGGAAGGTGCAAAAAATTGTTCTGGCCATACTGATTCCTCTTTGTCGCCCGGAGCTAAACCGTTGCTCCGACACGTAATTGCTGTAACAGGCGCTCTACGGGAGCCGCCAGACCCACTGATGGCGGTTGCGCTAAGTTATACCAGAGAGCGCTGCCTTCATCCATGCACGCCGTGAATGAGGACACGGGAAGCCACATCGGCACAATATCCAGATGGAAATGGCTGAAGGTGTGGCGAAACGCGGTGAGCTGCACAAGAGTATCGGCGCTAATGCCGCGCTGCGCCAGCCAGTCGCGAAGTCCGGCCTCATCCTCAAACTGCGGGAAGCAGAACAGTCCGCCCCATAATCCACTCGGCGGACGCTGGGCGAGGTACACGGTCTCCTCGTGCTGCATCAGCAGAAAATAGCCGGTACGCTCTGGCAGGGTCTGCTTCGGCTTTTTACCGGGATACTGCGCCCACGACTGGTTAGCATAGGCCACGCACAGATTATTGAGCGGGCAAAGTTCGCATTTAGGTTTCGAGCGGGTGCAGACCATCGCCCCTAAATCCATCATCGCCTGGTTAAAACGTTCAACCCCTCTGGCGGGCGTCACCGCTTCACTGATTTCCCACAGGCGTTTTTCCACCTCTTTTTTGCCCGGCCAGCCGCTGACTGCGTAGCAGCGCGCCAGCACGCGTTTCACGTTGCCGTCGAGAATAGGGAAATGTTTGCCCAGCGAAAGGGAGAGGATCGCCCCGGCGGTGGAGCGCCCGACGCCCGGCAGGGCGGCCACTTCATCGAAGGTTTCGGGGAAGATGCCACCGTGCAGCGACACCACCTGCTGGGCGGCTTTGTGCAGATTGCGGGCGCGGGCGTAATAGCCCAGCCCGGTCCAAAGATGCAGCACTTCGTCCAGCGGGGCGTTGGCCAGATCGGTGACCGTCGGGAAACGCGCCATAAAGCGCTCAAAATAAGGGATAACCGTCGCGACCTGCGTTTGTTGCAACATCACCTCTGAGAGCCATACTTTGTACGGTGTTTTTTCAGTTTGCCAGGGCAGGGTTTTACGCCCGTATTTGTCGTACCAGTCCAGCACCTGGGCTGAAAATTGAGAGGCTTGCATGGTCTTCGCTTTGCGGTATCAGGGACGCAGATTGCAGCACAGCGGCATGCGGCTGTAAACCGGATCTTTCCCATGCTTGCATCCGGTCATTAACTTTGGATAATGCCCGTTTCCCGAACATTCTCACAAGCAGACTACTCTTTTATGAAAAACGACGTCATATCACCGGAATTCGATGAAAACGGCCGCCCGCTGCGCCGTATTCGCAGCTTCGTCCGCCGTCAGGGGCGCCTGACAAAAGGGCAGCAGCACGCGCTGGATAACTACTGGCCGGTGATGGGCGTTGAGTTCACCGAACAGCCGCTCGACTTTGTTGAACTCTTTGGCCGCGATGCGCCGATTACGCTGGAGATCGGTTTCGGTATGGGCGCTTCGCTGGTCACGATGGCCAAAGCGCGCCCGGAGCAGAACTTCCTCGGTATTGAGGTACACTCACCGGGCGTAGGCGCTTGCCTGGCGACGGCTCATGAAGAGGGCGTCGAGAACCTGCGCGTCATGTGTCACGACGCGGTAGAAGTGCTGCACAAGATGATCCCTGACAATTCTCTGAACATGGTTCAGCTCTTTTTCCCTGACCCATGGCACAAAGCGCGTCATAATAAACGCCGTATCGTTCAGGCACCGTTTGCCGAACTGGTCAAAAGCAAGCTGAAGCTGGGTGGTGTTTTCCACATGGCGACCGACTGGGAACAGTATGCGGAACATATGCTGGAAGTGATGTCAGGTCTCGACGGGTATAAAAACCAGTCGCAGAGCAACGACTATGTGCCGCGTCCTGAATCACGTCCGGTAACCAAATTTGAACAGCGTGGCCATCGTCTTGGTCACGGCGTATGGGATTTAATGTTCGAGAGGGTGAAATAATGGCAAAGAACCGTAGCCGTCGTCTGCGTAAGAAAATGCACATCGACGAGTTTCAGGAAATTGGTTTTTCGGTTGCATGGCGTTTCCCGGAAGGCACCAGCGTAGAAAAAATTGATGAAGACGTGGATGCGTTCATCAATGAAGTGATCGAGCCGAACAAACTGGCGTTTGACGGCAGCGGCTACCTGGCGTGGGAAGGGTTGATCTGCAAACAGGAGATCGGCCAGTGCACAGAAGAACACCAGGCCATCGTGCGTAAGTGGCTGGAAGACCACAAATTCGAAGAGGTGCGCATCAGCGAACTTTTCGACATTTGGTGGGACTAATAGAGCATCAGGGGCCAGCAATTGCTGGCCCATTTTGTATGAGGGAGAAGATATGATGCGCAAAACGCTGCTCGCTGCGGCTTTAATGACCACGGCCCTGACTGCTCACGCAGAGTACAAATGCGAAGTCACGCCGCGCGACGATGTGATCCTCAGTCCGCAAACCGTGCAGGTAAAAGGTGAGAACGGCAACCTGGTGATCACCCCTGATGGCAACGTGATGTTCAACGGCAAGCAGTACCAGCTCAGCGCCGCCCAACGTGAACAGGCGAAAGATTACCAGGCCGATCTGCGCAGCGCGCTGCCGTGGATAGACGAAGGCGCGCAGAACCGCGTGGAAAAAGGCCGTGTGGCGCTGGATAAGATCATCGCTAAAGAGGTAGGGGAGAGCAGCAACATGCGCTCGCGCCTGACCAAACTGGACGCGCAGTTAAAAGAGCAGATGAACCGCATTATTGAGCATCGTACCGATGGCCTGACCTTCCACTACCAGGCGATCGATCAGGTGCGCGCCGACGGGCAGCAGCTGGTGAACCAGGCGATGGGCGGCATTTTGCAGGACAGCATTAACGAGATGGGCGCCAAAGCGGTGCTGAAGGGCGGGGGCAACCCACTGCAGGGCGTGCTGGGTAGCCTGGGCGGTCTACAAACCTCTATTCAGAACGAATGGAAAAACCAGGAAGCTGATTTCCAGAAATTCGGTAAAGACGTGTGTAAACGGGTGGTTTCGCTGGAAGAGAGCCGCAAGGGGCTGGTGGGATCGCTGAAGTAGGTTGGTGCGCTCTGGGCCCCTCACCCCGGCCCTCTCCCCATGGGAGAGGGAGTACGAGTTCCCTCTCCCTGTGGGAGAGGGTTAGGGTGAGGGAATCAGGCATTGCAGATGTTGCAGAATAACCATCAATACGCCCTCTTCGTTCGCCCTGAATTCGTTATTCCAGAACCGAATCACACGCCAGCCACGCGAATTCAGATAAGCCGTTCTGCGTAGATCGTACTTTTCATCATCCTGATGCTGTCCACCATCCAGTTCAACAATTAATCGGGCCTTAAAGCACGCAAAATCAACGATGTAAGAACCCACCGGCATCTGGCGGCGAAACTTGAAGCCATAGAAATGCCGTCCCCGAAGTAGATACCAAAGGCGCACCTCTTCTGGCGTCATGTTTATTCGTAGCTGTTTTGATTTTTCCATCCCCACACTCTGCCAGCTTTTCCCTCAGCCAGCAGAACGGGATGCAAAATCCTGAATCATGCTTCAGGATTCTTCGGCGAGGAAAAGCTCGAGAAGGGAGTTTAAGAACAGTTTGCCATGCTCGGTGATCTGCCAGAAATCTGCGCACTCGGTTAGATACCCCTGCGCCAGCGCCTCGTCAATCTGCGGGCGAATCACCGATTCCGCTAACCCGGTATACAGCGTAAACTCCGCGCGCGGTGCGGCTTCCAGCAGTCGGAAGCGGTTCATAAAGAACTCGAACGGCTTATCTGCGGCTTCGACATCATGGCTGCGCTCAAGATAGCGTCCTTCCATATAGCCGCGCGGATGGCGGGTTTTGGCCGTGCGCAGAATACGCCCGTCCGGGAATGTCACTTTGCCGTGTGCGCCACATCCAATGCCCAGGTAGTCGCCAAAACGCCAGTAGTTCAGGTTGTGCTGACACTGATAGCCCGGCTTTGCATAGGCCGAGGTTTCGTACTGCTGATAACCGGCGGCGGTCAGCAGTTGGTGGCCCTGCTCGAAAATATCCCACAGCGCGTCATCATCAGGCAGTACCGGGGGACGCGACCCGAACAGCGTGTTCGGCTCAATGGTCAGCTGATACCACGAGAGGTGCGGCGGATTCAGCTCAATGGCCTGGCGCAGATCGTCCAGCGCCTCTTCCAGAGACTGATCCGGCAGGCCGTGCATCAGGTCGAGGTTGAAGCTGCGTAACCCCAGCCCGGTCGCGAGATGGGCGGCACGCTTCGCCTCATCCGGGCCATGAATTCGGCCCAGACGCTTTAACTTCGGCTCGCTGAAGCTCTGCACGCCAATGGAGATACGGTTCACCCCGGCGCGCTGATACTCCACAAAACGGTCGGCCTCAACCGTCCCCGGATTGGCCTCCATGGTAATTTCTGCATCCGCTGCCAGACTGAGGCGCGCACGCACGCCATCCAGCAGCGTCTGCATCGCCGGGCCTGAGAGCAGGCTCGGCGTACCGCCACCGATAAAAATGGTCTTAACTTCACGTCCCTGCGCGTAAGCGACGTCGGCGTCCAGATCGGCAAGCAGATGCTGAACGTAATCGTCATGAGGCACTTCGCCTTTCAGCGCATGCGAGTTGAAATCGCAGTACGGGCATTTCTGCACGCACCACGGGATGTGAATATAAAGACTCAGGGGTGGCAAATTAGCCATTACGTAATGCTTCCAGTAACAGTTTCAGGGCGCGTCCACGGTGGGAGATCGCGCTTTTTTCTTCGCGGGTCAGTTCCGCAGCGGTTTTGCCCTCGGTCGGGACAAAGAAGATCGGGTCATAGCCAAAGCCGCCGCTGCCAGCCGCCTCGCGGGCGATGACACCCGGCCAGCTGCCGTGGCAGACAATCGGCGTTGGGTCTTCGGCATGGCGCATATAGACCAGCACGCAGTGGAACTGTGCCTGGCGCTGCTCGTCCGGTACGTCCTTAAGCGCGTCCAGCAGCTTTTCAAGGTTCTGCTGGTCGGTGGCATCGACGCCGGAATAGCGGGCGGAGTAAATTCCTGGCGCACCGCCAAGCACGTCCACCGCCAGCCCGGAGTCGTCGGCAATGGCCGGCAGACCGGTGACCTGCGCGGCATGGCGCGCCTTCAGAATGGCGTTTTCGATAAACGTCAGGCCGGTCTCTTCGGCAGAGTCCACGCCCAGTTCGGTCTGGGCGACCACGTCCAGACCAAAATCATTTAACAGCGAGGCCAGCTCGCGCACTTTACCGGCGTTACCGGTAGCGAGAACAACTTTTTGCATGTGTTAATCCTGTTGTATCAGTGCCGCGACTTCCGTCGGGATATGTTGCGGATTAAGAATTTTGACCTGCTTGTGGCGTCCCAGTTCACCCTTCTCGATCAGCACATGGCCTTTCGCGACGCGAAACTGCTTAGCCAGATACTTCACCAGTTGGGCATTCGCCTGGCCGTCCACCGGGGGCGCGGTGATGGCGACTTTCACTTCGTCGCCATGCAGCCCGATAATTGAATCACGGCTGGCTTTCGGCTGAATATACAGCCGTAAAACCAGCCCGTCGGCGCAAGTGCTGACCGCACTCATAACGCCATCCACAGCCCCGGCAGCAGCACGTTGCCTGTGGACTGCAGCAGTTCAGCAATACCCATGTTGATGACGTACAGCAGCAGCACGAGGATCATCGGGGAGAAGTCGATCCCGCCCATGGCTGGCAGCAGATTACGAATCGGGCGCAGCAGCGGGTCGGCGAGCTGAATCAGGGAGTATTCCACCGGGCTACGGCCCTGGCTTACCCAACTCATGATCGCCATCAGCAGCAGCACCCAGAAAATCAGCAGGCCGATGGTTTTTATCAGGATCAAAACCGCTGCGATCCAGATGATCGGCTGGAAGGTGATGACCATAAACAGCACGATCGCTTTTACCACGCACAGGATCAGCGCAATCAGCAGAGAGGCGCTGTCAATAGGGCCCATCGGCGGGATCACCCGGCGCAGCGGCCCGACAATCGGTTGGGTGACTTTCACGACAAACTGCGAGAAGGGGTTATAAAAATCACAACGGGCCCACTGCATCCAGACGCGTAACAAAAGCACCATCGTATACAGTTCAATGACCGTTGAGAGCAGGAAGGTCAACGTCTTCATGGCGTTCCTCAGGTTTCCTTATTATTGGGTGTAATCGCGCGCGCCGAAAATAGCTGTCCCGATGCGCACCATGGTGCTGCCAGCTGCAATCGCGGCAGCCATATCGTCCGTCATGCCCAGTGAAAGCGTGTCGACCGTTGGGAAGCGTGTTTTAAGCGCCTCAAATGCTACAGCCATTTGCCGGGCTACGGCAAACTGCCTGTCGTAATCTGACTCCGGGGCCGGGATCGCCATTAACCCGCGAAGCGTAAGGCCAGGCATGGCTGCCACCTGTTCCGCCAGCTGATCAAGCGCTTCCAGCGCAATACCGGATTTGCTGTTCTCATCGCTAATATTGATTTGAATCAGCACGTTAAGCGGTGGCATTTCTGCCGGGCGCTGTTCGCTCAGACGGGTGGCGATGCGCAGTCGATCGACGGTATGACACCAGTCGAAATGCTCCGCCACCAGCCGGCTTTTGTTCGACTGCAGGGGCCCAATAAAGTGCCACTGCAGATCCGCGGCGCCTGCTTCCCGGAAGTGGCGAATCTTTTCCACCCCTTCCTGCACGTAATTTTCACCGAACATGCGCTGGCCTGCGTCAATCGCTTCTGCGATGGCGCTCGCAGGTTTGGTTTTACTGACTGCAAGCAACGTAACTTCTTCTGAAGCACGGCCGCAACGCGTTGCTGCGGCTGAGATTTTGTCCCTGACCTGTGCCAGGTTATGCGCAATGTCGTTCATTTTCCGGGGATCATTAAATGGATATGGAAGAAATTGTGGCCCTTAGTGTAAAGCATAACGTGTCGGATCTACACCTGTGCAGTAACGCGCCACCACGCTGGCGGCGGCGCGGGAAAATGGAATTCGCCCCTTTTCCGGGGCCGGATGTCGCCATGCTGCTGAAAAGCTGGCTCAGCGATGAGCAGCAGGGAGCCTGGTGCGCCCAGGGGCAGGTGGATTTTGCCGTCGCGCTGGAGCACCATCGGCTGCGGGCCAGCGCCTTTGCCCATACGCAAGGCTGTTCGCTGGCGCTGCGGCTGCTTGCAGAGCAGTGTCCGCAGCTGCGAACCCTGGGCACGCCGCGGGCGATACCCGAGCTGCTGACCAACGATAACGGCCTGATTCTGGTGACCGGGGCCACCGGCAGCGGCAAATCCACCACCCTTGCGGCCATGGTCGATTTTCTCAATCACCACAGTGACGGGCATATTCTGACTCTGGAAGATCCGGTGGAGTTTATCCATCAGAGCAAGCGCTGCCTGGTGCAGCAGCGGGAGATTGGCCTGCACTGTCCGTCGTTTGCCGATGGGTTACGGGCGGCCCTGCGTGAAGATCCGGATGTGATCCTGCTGGGCGAACTGCGTGACAGCGAGACGATCCGCCTTGCGCTCACCGCCGCCGAGACGGGGCATCTGGTGCTGGCGACTCTGCATACCCGGGGCGCGGCTCAGGCGGTAGAGAGGCTGGTGGATGCTTTCCCCGCCCAGGAAAAAGAGCCGGTACGTAAACAGCTGGCGGGCAGCCTGCGCGCCGTGCTGGCGCAAAAGCTCGAAAGGGATAACCAGCAGGGTCGCGTCGCGCTGTTTGAGCTGCTGGTGAATACCCCTGCTGCCGCGAATTTGATCCGTGAAGGTAAAACTTATCAACTGCCCGGCGTGATCCAGACCGGGCAGCAGGCGGGCATGCAGAATTTCGATCAGAGCCTTGCCGAGCGCCGGGCACAGGGGCGGCTGTAATGCATTAGCGGCAGCAGAGAATGGCTTCGCGGCCTTGTTTCCTTCGGTACGGGCGCTAAAATCGACTTTCTGATTGCACTGATTGAAGCGGCTATGTCATCACAACCGAACCAAAGTCTTATCGACGGCATTCGCTGTCTGCAGTATCTGGTTTCCAGCGGCCGCGCCATCGGCTGCCGTGAACTCGCACGACTGATGGGGATTAACACCACCCGTGTTAACCGTTTGCTGATGACGATGGCCTCCATTGGCCTGACCATGCAGGACGATCATCGTCGCTATCTTCCCGGCCCCGGCATTCATGCCCTGGCGGCGCAGTCCATCCGTGGCTCTGAGCTCTTCTCCCGGGCGCTGCCCCGGCTGGAGCGCCATGCGCCGCGCGACATCGTGGTGGCGCTGGGGGTTTTGTGGGAAGACCAGGTTATCTATATCTGGCACTCCGTTCCCGGCAGCCAGACCAGCCAGGCGCTGGCCGGTTTCCACATGCTGCCTGCCTGGCAATCGGTGATTGGTATGTCGCTGCTGGCGAGCGAAACGGATGAAGCGCTAATCCCTCGCTTTACGCCCGAGCAGTGGCAAAACCTGGCCCCACATGTGGCCCAGCAGCGCGAGCAGGGGCATGTGATCTGGCATCACGACGACGGTGAAGTGTCGATGGCGCTGCCCGTGGGCGCGCATCATGCCGCGCTGGCGTTTGCCGGTATGTGGAATATTGACGATGCGAGCGTCCGGACGCGTCTTACTGAACTGACCGCGCTCAATGCCACGCTGCTGGCGGAATAAACGTGATTTGCCCGGGGAACCGGGCAAAGGGAAGGGGGATCAGTAACCCTGCTCGAAGAAACTCTCAAGGATAACCACGGCGGAGGCGGAATCGACGCTGCCTTTGTTAAGCGCGCGGAAACCGCCATGCTCAAACAGACCGGCGCGAGCTTCTACCGTGCTTAACCGTTCGTCGTGCAGCTTAATCGCCACTCCAAAACGGCCATGAATTTTATTGGCAAAATTGCGCGCCCGGGCAGTTAATGGCTGTTCGGTGCCATCCATATTCAGCGGTAAGCCGACAATGACGACATCCGGCTGCCACTCTTTCAGCAGTCGTTCAATCAGGTTCCAGTCCGGGGTGCCGTTTTGCGCTTTCAGCGCCGTCAGCGGACGAGCGGTGCCGGTAATGCGCTGGCCGATTGCCACGCCGATACTTTTGGTGCCGAAATCAAAGGCGAGAAGCGTGCCGCTCATCAGGCATGCCCCGCTACGCCAGGCATGGTCTGGATATCAATGCCAATCAGCTTAGCCGCATCACGCCAGCGATCGGCGATCGGGGTTTTAAACAGAATGTTCAAGTCTGCCGGGGCGGTGAGCCAGGCATTATCCAGGATCTCCTGCTCAAGCTGACCTTTTTCCCATGAGGAGTAACCGAGCGCCACCAGCACATCGGCAGGCTGCTTTTCTGTGCCCAGCGTCTCCAGCACGTCACGGGAGGTGGTCACAACGGTATTGTCAGAGATACGGATGCTGGAGGAAAAACCTGGCGGCGTATGCAGGATAAAGCCGCGATCTTCTGCCAGCGGGCCACCGAGCATTACCGGTTTGTCGAGACGAATTTCAGGCACACGTTCGTCCTGGGAAATTTTCAATTTTTCCAGAATGCCTTCAACAGAAAGATTTTCCAGCGGTTTATTGATGATAATCCCCATCGCGCCTTCTTCGCTGTACTCGCAGATATAAACGACGGAACGGCGGAAAATCGGGTCCTGGAGAGCAGGCATGGCAATAAGAAAGTGATGCTGTAAATTCATTGTCAGAGGTTCTGTTTCCTGGTTTAAAAAGCGACAGCACCCAGTATGCGGACAAAACCCGATACTGTCACTATACACTTCGCCCTTCACGCTGCCTCTGCGTTGGCTGCGCCTTCGGACCCCAGTCACATAGTTGTCTATGCTCCTGGGGATCCTCAGGCTTGCCGCCTTGATGCAACATGAATGGCTGTGTGTATAAATATGGGAGCTATTACTGCTTCAGCCGTTTTTCGATGGCATCCATCAGCATGCCGGTAATAGATACCGGGAACTCAGCTTCGATTTCACGAATACAGGTCGGGCTGGTGACGTTCACTTCCGTCAGGCGGTCGCCAATGATGTCGAGACCTACGAAAATCAGCCCCTTGGCTTTTAACAGCGGACCCACGCGGCGGGCAATTTCCCAGTCGCTTTCGGTCAGCGGACGCGGTTCGCCACGGCCACCGGCCGCCAGGTTACCACGGGTTTCGCCGCCCTGCGGAATACGCGCCAGGCAGTAAGGCACCGGCTCGCCGTCCACCACCAGCACGCGCTTGTCGCCGTCGACAATCGCCGGAATATAGTTCTGCGCCATGCAGTAGCGGGAGCCATGTTCGGTCAGGGTCTCGGCGATAACGCCCAGGTTCGGGTCACCCTCTTTGACGCGGAAGATAGAGGCGCCGCCCATGCCGTCCAGCGGCTTCAGGATGATATCGCCGTGTTTCTGCCAGAAGGCTTTCAACTGGGCTTTGTTGCGCGTCACCAGCGTCTCTGGCGTCAGGTCGGAGAACCAAGCGGTGTAGAGCTTCTCGTTACAGTCACGCAGGCTCTGCGGTTTGTTAACGATTAGCGTACCTTTCTCTTCTGCGCGCTCAAGAATATAGGTGCAGTAGATGTATTCGGTGTCGAACGGCGGATCTTTACGCATCAGGATGACGTCGAGTTCGGCCAGGGGCAGATCCTGCTCGGAACCGAACTCATACCATTTATCGTAATTCTGCTCGACGTTGACGATGCGGGTGCGGGCCCGCGCTTCGCCGTTAATCAGGTACAGGTCGCTCATCTCCATATAGTGGAGCTGGTAGCCGCGACGTTGCGCTTCCAGCAGCATAGCGAAGCTGGAATCTTTCTTGATATTGATGCTTGTGATGGGATCCATCACGATGCCGAGCTTGATCATTGTCTTCTCCGTTAATGCTTCAACCTAAATCGCCAAAACGCACCTGCAGGGCAGTGATGGCGGTTAGCGCGGTGGTCTCAGTACGCAGAACGCGGGGTCCCAACAGAATATCAGTAAACTGGTAGCGTGCGGTCATGGCGATCTCATCCGCCGACAGGCCGCCTTCCGGGCCAATCAACAAGCGCACGCGCTCAACCGGCAGCGGCAGGGTGTTGATGCTGGCGCTGGCGCGGGGATGAAGGTTGAGCTTCAGACCCTGCTCCTCTTCGGCACACCAGGCTTCAAGATCCATCGCCGGGCGGATCTCCGGGACGCGGTTGCGGCCACACTGCTCACAGGCGGCAATGGCGATTTTTTGCCACTGCTGGAGCTTCTTATTCAGACGTTCAGCATCCAGTTTAACGCCGCAGCGCTCAGAAAAAAGTGGCGTAATGAGGCTTACACCCAGTTCGATCGATTTCTGGATAGTGAATTCCATTTTTTCGCCGCGCGACATCACCTGGCCTAAATGGATATGCAGCGGTGATTCACGATCGTCGATTTCGCCACGCACGATGCTGACGTGCACGCTTTTCTTATCGGCGCGGATGATATTCGCGTCAAAAACCTGGTTTGAACCATCAAACAGCTGAATGGCCTGGCCTGTGCCCATGCGCAGCACGCGGCCCACGTGGTTGGCGGCCTCTTCAGACAGGGCAATCTCGCTGCCTGCGGCGATCGGTTCAGGGTGATAAATACGGGGAACGCGCATAATTAATAAATCCATCAAGAGCTGTATACCCGGCACATTCTGTCCCTTCTCCCCTATGGGGAGAGGGTCAGGGTGAGGGGTATACACTTAAAGAAACAGTTGCCGCTAGTGTAGGTTAGCTCTTTTGCGCCTGGCAAGCGCGCTGGACGTAAGGGTTGTGATTCCCCTGCACTTTGGCAATGCGCACGTCGCGCTCGCACTCCCAGGCGGTCACCGGATAGAGTTTATCCCAGGCGTTGAAGAGCTGGGTTTGCTGGCGGGAGAGGTTGAGGTTATAGCGATCGCGCATATAGAAGTAGGTACGGGCGATGCTGCCGCGTGCGCGGGCCGGGGGCTCGGCAAGCTTCTCTTTGAAATCGACCTTCATCGCACACTGGCCGTACTGGCCTTCGCCGCCGTTCCACTGGCTGTACATAAAGTTGCCGCGATCGCCATTCACCTCGCCCACGGCGGGTTGCAGGTTATGCATGTCGCTCTCAATCTGGCGATAAACCGGGTCTTTGGCGCAGTTTTTACGCCCGCCATCCTGCCAGCACTGGCGCTGGTGGCCGAACTGCCAGGCCGGGACCACATGTTCCCATTCAATGCGGCTGGCGCGGTTTTCATTTTTACGTACTTTGTAGCCGCAGGACGCCAGGTCCACGACCCCTTTTTTGCCCTGCCAGTTAATTTTGCAGCCACAGTAAAAATCGCCCGCGACGTCGGCATTGACCTTCACGCCTGCGGCTTTTGCCTGAGAGAAACTGTTGATACCTTCGGCCAGCGCATGGCCTGAGAACGCCGTCGTCAGAAAGGCGACCGCGAGAGAGAAATTACGGGACATCGTCAACTCCGTGTCAAAACGAGCCCGCAACGTAACGAAAGTTGTTCCTGTATGCAATCAGGCAGATCAGGAATGTTCCTGATAGTTCTGTCGCTTACCCGGCAATAAGCGGTTCACCGCATTTCACGCAGCGGTAGGTGGCTTCGCCGCGCACGACACGGTTATGACGACGCACCGTGAGCTGGTGCTGCTGACACTGGCAGCGGTAGGGGAACGTATTGCGGCGAACGGAATCAAGCTCGAACTGGTGGGTCCGACGAGCAGGCACGCCCAGCACCGCTTCCATCATCCATTTCCACTCTTTGCCGTGCGGCGCCACGCGGCCAAAGTGCTTCCACACCAGCAGATGCGCCAGCTCGTGCGGTACCACTTCGTCGATAAAGGCCTGCTGGTTTTCCAGCATTAAAACGGGGTTGAGGCGGATCTCATACGTATCCAGCCAGGCGGTACCTGCTGCGGTGCCGCGCTGCTGCCAGACCAGCTTAGGTTCAGGGTAGTTCCGGCCGAGCTTCAGGTTGGCCTGGGCCAGTTTGTCGCGCAGGCTGCGCATGGCGGCTTGCTGAAGCGCAATGGGGAGACGGGGTGTTTTCATAGGGGCAGAGCATAAAACGTGCGGCGTGGCGGTGCAAGCGGCTTCCTCCGCGAGGGAGGAAGCCGGAAGGATCAGTCGTGAGCGCCAATTTCGCGCAGGGGACGACCTTTCATCAGGTTGCGTTCGATATGTTCCAGCGAAACGTGTTTAGTTTCAGGAACCAGCCACAGGGTCAGGACGATAAACAGCAGGTTCAGACCGCCGTACACCCAGAAGGTGTTGGCGTTACCCAGCGTATCGAGCATGGTCAGGAAGGTTGCGCCGACAATCATGTTGGCGATCCAGTTAGTGGCGGTGGAGCAGGTGATACCGAAGTCACGGCCTTTCAGCGGCTGGATCTCAGAGCAGAGTACCCAGATCAGCGGGCCTGCGCTCATCGCAAAACCAACGATAAACATCAGCAGCATCCCAACGGCCACATACAGCAACTCAGGGGACTCGATGCCCACATGTAGCATGGTACCCAGCACGCCCATGCCGACGGCCATCACCAGGAAGCCCAGCGTCAGGGTCGGTTTACGGCCCCAGCGATCCACCAGACCGATGGCGATAAAGGTTGCCAGCACGTTGGTCAGGCCGACAATCACGGTGCCCCACATCTGCTGGGTAGTGTTGCTATAACCCGCCAGCTCAAAGATTTTCGGCGCGTAATACATGATGACGTTCATCCCGGTGAACTGCTGCATGATCTGCAGCAATACGCCAAGGAACACCGCCCGACGGAAGTTGCTGTTCTCTTTAAACAGCGCCCAGCCGCTCTGTTTTACCTGCAGGCTTTCGCGGATCTCTTCCAGCTCACGCTTCGCTTCGGCACTGGTGTCGCGCAGGCGCAGCAGCACCCGTTCCGCATCGTTAAAGCGGCGTTTGGCGGCAAACCAGCGCGGGCTGTCAGGCAGGAAGAAGACGCCAATCAGCAGCAGCACCGCCGGGATAATGATCACCCCCAGCATCCAGCGCCATGCGCCGCTGTAGCTGAAGGCGGTGTCAGAAAGATAGGCCCCGAGAATACCGATAGTGATCATCAGCTGGTACATGGAGATCATGCTGCCGCGGATTTTCTCCGGCGCAATCTCCGACAGGTACAGCGGCGCGGTATAAGAGGCCACACCCACCGCCAGGCCCAGCAGCACGCGGGAGGCAATCAGCACTTCCACGTTAGGTGCCGCGGCGGAAAAGAGCGAGCCGGCGACAAACAGGATCGCGCCAATCATCAGGCTCTTTTTACGCCCGAGCTTGAAGGAGAGCCAGCCGCTGCCGACCGCCCCGACCGCCGCCCCAAACATCATTGAGCTCACCACCCACTCCTGGGTGTGGGAACTGATCTGGAATTCATCGGTAATGAACGGCAGGGCACCGGCAATTACGCCGATATCCAGACCAAACAGTAATCCTGCCAGTGCTGCGAGGAAGCAGACGAAGAATGTCATCGTCTTATTGGACGTCCGCCCCTTTTTTTTATTATCAGGCATCAAGCCCTCCGGTTAGTTTTATGTTTTTTGAATGTAAAGATTTGAATGGGATACTGTAAAAGTATGTGAGAGGTGCGAGACAAACAAAGAGAGTATTCCGAAAGGGCTGAGCTTTTATCGCGGTGAGAGCGTTTTCAGACAGGGGTAATGGGGCAGAAAAACAAAAAGGCCAGCACGCGGCTGGCCTCATTAAAGCTTTGTCAGTCGATTATTTCAGACCGGCAGCTTCACGCAGCTGAGCGGCTTTGTCGGTTTTTTCCCATGGGAAATGTTCGCGACCAAAGTGACCGTAAGCAGCGGTTTCTTTGTAGATCGGGTGCAGTAGATCCAGCATCTGAATCAGACCGTATGGACGCAGGTCGAAGAACTCGCGTACCAGCAGGGTCAGCTGCTCGGTTGCCACTTTTTCGGTACCGAAGGTTTCAACCATGATAGAGGTGGGTTCTGCCACGCCGATGGCGTAGGAAACCTGGATCTCACAGCGGTCAGCCAGGCCAGCAGCAACGATGTTTTTCGCAACATAACGTGCCGCGTAGGCTGCAGAACGGTCAACCTTAGACGGATCCTTACCGGAGAATGCGCCGCCACCGTGACGCGCCATGCCGCCGTAGGTATCAACGATGATCTTACGACCGGTCAGACCGCAGTCGCCCATTGGTCCACCGATAACAAAGCGGCCCGTTGGGTTGATGAAATATTTGGTGGAGGCATTCAGCCACTCGGTTGGCAGAACCGGCTTGATGATCTCTTCCATCACTGCTTCCTGCAGGGATTTCTGGTCGATATCTTCAGCGTGCTGAGTAGAGAGAACCACCGCGTCGATGCCGACAATTTTGCCGTCGTCGTACTGGAAGGTGACCTGGCTTTTCGCATCCGGACGCAGCCACGGCAGGGTGCCGTTTTTACGCACTTCAGCCTGACGCTGCACCAGACGGTGAGCATAGGTGATTGGCGCTGGCATCAGCACGTCGGTTTCGTTGGTCGCGTAGCCAAACATCAGGCCCTGGTCGCCCGCGCCCTGTTCCAGCGGATCGGCACGGTCAACGCCCTGGTTGATGTCCGGGGACTGTTTGCCAATCGCGCTCAGGACGGCGCAAGAGTTGGCATCAAAGCCCATATCAGAATGCACATAGCCGATTTCACGCACGGTGTTACGGGTGATCTCTTCGATATCAACCCATGCACTGGTGGTGATTTCACCGCCAACCATGACCATGCCGGTTTTGACATAGGTTTCACAGGCTACGCGCGCCTTAGGATCCTGCTCGAGGATCGCATCCAGCACCGCATCGGAGATTTGGTCAGCAATTTTATCAGGATGTCCTTCTGATACGGACTCGGACGTAAACAGGTGTTTTGCCATGTTTTAATTTACCTAAGGAGAATTTGTTTAGCTCAAACTGTCGTGTGGGGTAGCCGTGGCAGTATTTTCCACCAGGACTTGCAGACGATGACACTGGCAGTCTGAGTGTTAATCAGTATGGATGGATTAACATCTGGATGGCTATTTTAGGTCACTTCTTCGCCCGATTTCCAGCTTTTTTTGTATGCGTGCCTACGCCCTTGAAAACCCGGCTGGAAATTTTTGCTGACGGTGTGTCAATGCGCGCATTTATATTTTGCTTTTTCCCCGTCTTGTCGGTATAAAACGCGGCGCGCGGCTCATACAAAAAAGCACACGACGTTTCTTCGTGTCGCCACTTCCAGCCGGGTAAAGCAGTGAACTTTTAGCTTTAACTTGTCGCGGGTTTAATCAGGCTTGCGTGGAGGTGATACGAGATAATGAACCGTCGTTTTCCGCTAATTCAGTTCTGCCTTTCAGGCCGGAACATGTTCCCCGCCATTCGCATTTCTAATCTGCAAACCTGCCGATGTTATACCCATCTCGGCGCTTCTCAGGATTCAAGGGCTGGCACTACGCTTTGTGAAGACTGAACAAGGGCGCTCTTGTAAATACAAGAGTTTTCTCGTGGTTTCGCCGGACCTTGTCATACAGAGTTCGGATACGTGTTTTACAATGATATGAATAAGAAACCGGTCGCACGCCCCGGCTTTCAGCATTCTGTGCTGGAAAGCGGGTCGGATAATGGGTTGTTATCGCAGATTGACGCTGCGATAGTAGTCAACTGTTTTACACTGAATAGTAAGAGTTGAGGTTCGCTATGTCTGACGACATGTCTTTTGTTTCGCCTTCGTCAGCGGGCGAACAGGGTGTACTACGTTCTATGCAGGAGGTTGCGATGAGCTCCCAGGAAGCCAGCAAGATGCTGCGCACTTACAATATTGCCTGGTGGGGCAATAACTACTACGACGTCAACGAACTGGGCCACATCAGCGTTTGCCCGGATCCTGACGTACCGGAAGCGCGCGTCGATCTCGCCAAACTGGTGAAAGCACGTGAAGCGCAGGGGCAGCGTCTGCCTGCTCTGTTCTGCTTCCCGCAGATCCTGCAACACCGTCTGCGTTCCATTAACGCCGCCTTTAAGCGCGCGCGTGAATCTTACGGCTACAACGGCGACTACTTCCTGGTCTATCCGATCAAGGTTAACCAGCATCGTCGTGTGATCGAATCCTTAATTCATTCTGGCGAACCGCTGGGACTGGAAGCCGGTTCTAAAGCGGAGCTGATGGCGGTACTGGCGCATGCCGGAATGACCCGCTCGGTGATCGTCTGTAACGGCTATAAAGACCGTGAATACATTCGCCTGGCGCTGATCGGTGAGAAGATGGGCCACAAGGTCTATCTGGTCATTGAGAAGATGTCTGAGATCGCCATCGTGCTGGAAGAGGCCGAGCGCCTGAACGTTGTGCCGCGCCTCGGCGTGCGTGCGCGTCTGGCGTCCCAGGGCTCCGGTAAGTGGCAGTCCTCCGGCGGCGAAAAATCCAAATTCGGCCTGGCGGCGAACCAGGTTCTGCAGCTGGTGGAAATCCTGCGCGAACGTGGTCGTCTGGACAGCATTCAGCTCCTTCACTTCCACCTCGGCTCGCAGATGGCCAACATTCGCGACATCGCCACCGGCGTGCGTGAGTCGGCCCGTTTCTACGTTGAGCTGCACAAGCTGGGCGTGAACATTCAGTGCTTCGACGTGGGCGGCGGTCTGGGCGTGGACTATGAAGGTACGCGCTCGCAGTCCGACTGCTCCGTAAACTATGGCCTGAACGAATACGCGAACAACATCATCTGGGCGATTGGCGATGCCTGTGAAGAGCACGGCCTGCCGCACCCGACGGTAATTACCGAATCCGGGCGTGCGGTGACCGCACACCACACGGTGCTGGTCTCCAACATCATCGGCGTTGAGCGTAGCGAAATCAGCGAAGCGACGCCGCCAGCGGATGATGCCCCACGTTCTCTGCAAAGCATGTGGGAAACCTGGCAGGAGATGCACGAGCCGGGCACCCGCCGCTCGCTGCGCGAATGGCTGCACGACAGCCAGATGGATCTGCATGATATTCATATCGGCTATTCATCCGGGACGTTCAGCCTGCAGGAGCGCGCCTGGGCGGAGCAGCTGTATCTGAACATGTGTCACGAAGTGCAGAAACAGCTCGATCCGAGCAACCGCGCGCACCGTCCGATTATCGACGAGCTGCAGGAGCGTATGGCGGACAAGATGTACGTCAACTTCTCGCTGTTCCAGTCAATGCCGGATGCCTGGGGTATCGATCAGCTGTTCCCGGTTCTGCCACTGGAAGGGCTGAACCAGGTGCCTGAGCGCCGCGCGGTGCTGCTGGATATCACCTGTGACTCCGACGGGGCTATCGACCACTACATTGACGGTGACGGTATCGCCACCACCATGCCAATGCCGGAGTACGATCCGGATAACCCACCAATGCTGGGCTTCTTTATGGTTGGCGCCTATCAGGAGATCCTCGGCAACATGCACAACCTGTTCGGGGATACCGAAGCGGTTGACGTGTTTGTCTTCCCTGACGGCAACGTGGAAGTGGAACTCTCTGACGAGGGCGACACAGTGGCGGACATGCTCCAGTACGTTCAGCTCGATCCGAACAAGCTGCTGACCCAGTTCCGCGATCAGGTGAAAAAGACCGATCTGGACGACACGTTGCAGAAACAGTTCCTGGAAGAGTTTGAAGCCGGTCTGTACGGTTACACTTACCTGGAAGACGAGTAACGCCTGTGCCCGGTGGCGCTGCGCTTACCGGGCCTACAAAGCCGCGACACGTAGGCCGGATAAGGCGAAGCCGCCATCCGGCGATAAAATTTCGCCGGAATTGCGTTTGCTATACTCACTTGAACCCGTATGAAATAGCGGCGATAATCCGCCGCAACAGGCACTATTCGAATCAATCCCTTCCTCGTCGGGTTTAACGACGCGGAGGGGATTTTTTTTCATCTATTTTTAATGCACCGACGTTATAAAGAGGTCAGGACATGAGCACTTTAGGGCATCAGTACGATAATTCTCTGGTATCTAACGCTTTTGGTTTTTTACGCCTTCCGATGAACTTCCAGCCGTACGACAGCGACGCGGACTGGGTGATCACCGGGGTGCCATTTGATATGGCGACGTCCGGCCGTGCCGGTGGCCGTCATGGCCCGGCGGCGATCCGTCAGGTCTCCACCAACCTGGCCTGGGAGCACAATCGCTTCCCGTGGAACTTCGACATGCGCGAGCGCCTGAACGTGGTTGACTGCGGTGACCTGGTGTACGCCTTTGGTGATGCGCGTGAAATGAGTGAAAAACTGCAGGCCCACGCAGAAAAACTGCTGGCAGCCGGCAAGCGCATGCTCTCTTTCGGTGGTGACCATTTCGTGACCCTGCCCCTGCTGCGCGCCCATGCGAAGCACTTCGGCAAAATGGCGCTGGTGCATTTCGATGCCCATACCGACACCTACGCGAACGGCTGCGAATTCGACCACGGCACCATGTTCTACACCGCGCCGAACGAAGGCCTGATCGATCCGAACCACTCCGTGCAGATTGGTATTCGTACCGAGTTCGATAAAGACAACGGCTTCACCGTGCTGGACGCCGGTCAGGTGAACGATCGCGGCGTGGACGATATTCTGGCCCAGGTGAAACAGATCGTCGGCGATATGCCGGTCTACCTGACCTTCGACATCGACTGCCTGGATCCGGCCTTTGCCCCGGGTACTGGTACCCCGGTGATCGGCGGCCTGACCTCTGACCGCGCCATCAAACTGGTGCGCGGCCTGAAGGATCTGAATATCGTCGGCATGGACGTTGTGGAAGTGGCGCCTGCCTATGACCAGTCCGAGATCACTGCCCTGGCCGCAGCGACCCTGGCGCTGGAAATGCTCTACATCCAGGCGGCGAAGAAAGGCGAGTAATAAAGACAGAGGCCGGGACAGATTGCCCGGCCTGTGTATCGATGTTACTTGAGGCCGTCTGCGGACATGCGATCGCGAATATGCTGCGCACGCTCTGCAGAGGCAGGGTGGTCGTCAAACATGGAGCTTTGACGGCCCGCTTCCTGTTGAGCCAGCTTTTCGAAGCTGGTGGCTAAACCTGACGGGTTAATGCCACGTTTGCGCAACAGATCGTATGAGTAGTCATCGGCCTCAGATTCCTGACGCTGGGAGAACTGGGAGTTAACCAGTTTTTCGCCGAGATCGCCAAGCTGCGACTGGGAGAGACTTCCGACAATGCCGCCGGCAGAGGCTGCCGCCACGCGTACGGCGTTAGTGCCGAGCGCGACCTGCATTCCTTTCTTCACGTGGCCGAGGGCAACGTGACCCATTTCGTGGCCGATAACCGCTTCGACTTCGTTGTCGTTCATCATATCCATCAGCCCGCTGTAGACGCGGATACAGCCGTTGGCCATGGCAAAGGCGTTGACGTCTTTGGCCATGTACACCTTGTAGTTCACCGGCTGGCCATTAATGTTGTCGCCGAGGGCCGAAGCAATCTTATTCAGACGCTGAGCGTAGGTGCTGTCAGCAGGCGCGATGGTCGCTTTACCGTCCATCTCCTTACAGGCCTCATCGCTTAACGTTTTCACCTGGGCGTCGGTCAGGGAGTAGGCCTGAAACGCCTCTGCTCCGGAGCTCAACAGGCCGCCAGAATTCATATTTTGACACCCGCTAAGCAGGAGCGTCGTTCCCAGAGCCAGCACTATTGCACGCATTTTCATTATGTTGCTTCCGTACTCGTTAACATTGATAAATTCTGAAAGTTTTGCCGCCCCGGAGAAGGGTGCAGGAGTAATTATAAGGAATTTAAACCCAGCCGGGCGAGAAGATTGCGCAACGTGCGATCGTGTTCCGGAGATTTCTTAAGCGGCAAAAGAATGGTCCATGTACATGCTTTGTCGCTTGGGTTACATTGTTGGCACTTTTTTCTGGCGTAGCCCAAAACGCGCTGTCGTCAAGCCGAAACGGGTATGGCCTTCAACATCCGATCTGGAGTCAAAATGTCCTCACGTAAAGAGCTTGCCAATGCTATTCGTGCGCTGAGCATGGATGCTGTACAAAAAGCTAAATCCGGTCACCCGGGTGCCCCGATGGGTATGGCTGACATTGCCGAAGTGCTGTGGCGTGATTTCCTGAACCACAACCCGCAGAACCCGGCCTGGGCTGACCGCGACCGTTTCGTTCTCTCTAACGGTCACGGCTCCATGCTGATCTACAGCCTGCTGCACCTCACCGGCTACGACCTGCCAATCGACGAGCTGAAAAACTTCCGTCAGTTGCACTCCAAAACCCCGGGTCACCCGGAAGTGGGCTACACCGCAGGTGTAGAAACCACGACCGGCCCGCTGGGCCAGGGTATTGCTAACGCCGTAGGTATGGCGATCGCCGAGAAGACGCTGGCGGCGCAGTTCAACCGTCCGGGCCACGACATTGTTGACCACTTCACCTACGCGTTCCTGGGTGACGGCTGCATGATGGAAGGCATCTCTCACGAAGTGTGCTCCCTGGCAGGTACCCTGAAGCTGGGCAAACTGGTTGCGTTCTACGACGACAACGGCATCTCCATCGACGGCCACGTTGAAGGCTGGTTCACCGACGATACCGCAGCACGTTTCGAAGCCTACGGCTGGCACGTGGTGCGTGGCGTTGACGGCCACGATGCTGAAGCGATTAAACGTGCGGTAGAAGAAGCGCGCGCAGTCACCGACAAACCGTCCCTGCTGATGTGCAAAACTATCATCGGTTTCGGTTCTCCGAACAAAGCCGGTACGCACGACTCTCACGGCGCACCGCTGGGTGATGCTGAGATCGCGCTGACCCGCGAAGCGCTTGGCTGGAAACACCCTGCGTTTGAAATCCCGTCTGACATCTATGCCCAGTGGGATGCAAAAGAAGCCGGTCAGGCAAAAGAAGCGGCCTGGAACGAGAAATTCGCTGCCTATGCGAAAGCCTTCCCACAGGAAGCGGCAGAATTCACCCGTCGTATGAAAGGTGACATGCCGGCAGACTTCGACGCGAAAGCGAACGAGTTCATCGCTAAGCTGCAGGCTAACCCGTCCAAAATCGCCAGCCGTAAAGCGTCCCAGAATGCCATCGAAGCCTTCGGTCCGTGGCTGCCAGAGTTCCTCGGCGGCTCCGCTGACCTTGCGCCTTCTAACCTGACTATCTGGTCCGGCTCTAAAGCGATCAACGAAGATACTGCCGGTAACTACATCCATTACGGCGTGCGTGAGTTCGGTATGACCGCAATCGCCAACGGTATCTCCCTGCACGGTGGTTTCCTGCCGTACACCTCCACCTTCCTGATGTTCGTGGAGTATGCCCGTAACGCGGTGCGTATGGCTGCGCTGATGAAACAGCGTCAGGTGATGGTCTACACCCACGACTCCATCGGTCTGGGCGAAGATGGCCCGACTCACCAGCCGGTTGAGCAGGTTGCCTCTCTGCGCGTGACCCCGAACATGTCCACATGGCGTCCATGTGACCAGGTTGAGTCCGCGGTAGCGTGGAAATATGGCGTTGAGCGTAAGGACGGCCCGACCGCACTGATCCTCTCCCGTCAGAACCTGGCTCAGCAGGATCGTACTGAAGCACAGCTGGCGAACATCGCCCGCGGTGGTTACGTACTGAAAGACTGCGACGGTCAGCCGCAGGTGATCTTCATCGCCACCGGTTCTGAAGTTGAACTGGCCGTTGCAGCCTGGGATCAGCTGGCAGGCGAAGGCGTGAAAGCGCGCGTGGTGTCCATGCCGTCTACCGATGCCTTCGACAAGCAGGACGCGGCTTACCGTGAATCCGTGCTGCCGAAAGCCGTTTCTGCCCGCGTGGCAATCGAAGCGGGTATCGCTGACTACTGGTTCAAATACGTGGGCCTGAACGGCGCTATCGTCGGTATGACCACCTTCGGTGAGTCTGCTCCGGCTGAGCAGCTGTTCGAAGAGTTCGGCTTCACCGTTGAGAACGTGGTCGCGAAAGCGAAAGAACTGCTGTAATCGCTGTTTTGCCCGGTGGCGCTACGCTTACCGGGCCTACAAATGGCACGAAAACCAGGCCGGGTAATCGCAAGCGAATTACCCGGCTTTTTTGTATGTACTATTCCTCCAGCCTGTAACCAGACCGTTAATTATTCCATTAGAAATGTGACGCAAGTCATATAGCTGGCTTATTGGTCTGGACAGTCATTTCCTTTATTCCGTGTTTCGCTTATTCTGGCTGAAGCGTTTCAGTCGACTAAATGTTCGACAAATGACCAATCAGTTGGAGTTTGTGACAGGCAAGGATTCCCCTCAGAGCGTTGCTGCATTACTCTGTCAGCCACCTCAAGTCAGGGAAAGCTTTGCAGGAGACTTATGACCGTACGCGTAGCGATTAATGGTTTCGGTCGCATCGGACGTAACGTGGTTCGTGCTTTATATGAATCCGGACGCCGGGCGGAAATTACCGTGGTGGCCATCAACGAACTGGCGGATGCCGCAGGCATGGCGCATTTGTTGAAATATGACACCAGCCATGGGCGCTTTGCCTGGGACGTTCGTCAGGAGAGAGAGCAGCTGCTTGTCGGTGATGACGTGATTCGTCTGCTTCATGAGCGGACGATCGACGCATTACCCTGGCGTGAACTGGGCGTTGATGTGGTCCTCGATTGTACCGGCGTCTACGGCAATCGCGAACACGGCGAAGCCCATCTGGCGGCCGGCGCGAAGAAAGTGCTCTTTTCACACCCTGGCAGTAACGACCTCGATGCCACGGTGGTTTACGGCGTCAACCATCATGAGTTGCGCGCGGAACACCGTATCGTCTCCAATGCTTCCTGCACCACCAACTGTATTATTCCGGTCATCAAACTGCTGGACGATGCCTACGGCATTGAGTCGGGTACGGTTACCACCATCCACTCCGCCATGCACGATCAGCAGGTCATTGACGCTTACCACCCGGACCTGCGACGCACTCGCGCGGCGAGTCAGTCGATTATCCCGGTGGACACCAAACTGGCGGCCGGCATTACCCGAATTTTTCCCCAGTTTGAAGACCGTTTTGAAGCCATCGCCGTGCGTGTTCCCACCATCAACGTGACGGCGATCGACCTCAGCGTAACCGTGAAAAAACCGGTAAAAGCCTGTGAGGTCAACCTGTTGCTGCAAAAAGCGGCACAGCAAGCATTTCATGGTATAGTTGACTATACGGAATTACCGTTGGTCTCAGTAGATTTTAACCACGATCCGCATAGCGCCATTGTTGATGGCACGCAAACGCGCGTAAGTGGAGCGCATCTGATCAAAACGCTGGTCTGGTGTGATAATGAATGGGGCTTTGCTAACAGGATGCTCGACACCACGTTAGCCATGGCCGCTCAAGGTTTCAGGTAAGACGCGTATTGCGTCTGCAAAACTTTAAGAATCAACGAGAGGATTCACCATGTCTGTAATTAAGATGACCGATCTGGATCTGGCAGGTAAACGCGTTTTCATCCGTGCGGATCTGAACGTACCGGTTAAAGATGGTAAAGTGACCAGCGACGCGCGTATCCGTGCTTCTCTGCCAACCATCGAACTGGCACTGAAGCAGGGTGCGAAAGTGATGGTAACCTCCCACCTGGGTCGTCCGACTGAAGGCGAGTACAACGAAGAGTTCTCTCTGCTGCCGGTTGTTAATTACCTGAAAGACAAACTGTCCAGCCCGGTACGTCTGGTTAAAGACTACCTGGACGGCGTTGAAGTTGCTGAAGGTGAACTGGTTGTTCTGGAAAACGTTCGCTTCAACAAAGGCGAGAAGAAAGACGACGAAACCCTGTCCAAAAAATACGCTGCGCTGTGCGACGTATTCGTCATGGACGCTTTCGGTACTGCTCACCGCGCGCAGGCTTCCACTCACGGTATCGGCAAATTTGCTGACGTTGCTTGTGCAGGTCCACTGCTGGCAGACGAACTGGAAGCACTGGGTAAAGCGCTGAAAGAACCTGCTCGTCCGATGGTTGCTATCGTTGGTGGTTCTAAAGTTTCTACCAAACTGACCGTTCTGGATTCTCTGTCCAAAATCGCTGACCAGCTGATCGTGGGCGGCGGTATCGCCAACACCTTCGTTGCAGCCCAGGGCCACAACGTCGGTAAATCCCTGTACGAAGCAGACCTGGTTGGCGAAGCTAAACGCCTGCTGACTACCTGTGACATCCCGGTTCCAACTGACGTTCGCGTAGCGACCGAGTTCTCTGAAACCGCAACCGCAGAGCTGAAATCTGTTTCTGACATCAAAAATGAAGAGCAGATTCTGGACCTGGGCGACGCCTCTGCAGAGAAACTGGCTGAAATCCTGAAGAATGCAAAAACCATTCTGTGGAACGGTCCGGTTGGCGTGTTCGAATTCCCGAACTTCCGTAAAGGTACTGAAATCGTAGCTAACGCGATTGCAGACAGTGAAGCATTCTCCATTGCTGGCGGCGGTGATACCCTGGCAGCAATCGATCTGTTCGGTATTTCCGACAAGATCTCCTACATCTCCACTGGCGGCGGCGCATTCCTCGAATTCGTGGAAGGCAAAGTTCTGCCAGCAGTAGCCATGCTCGAAGAGCGCGCTAAGAAGTAAGCCATTTTAGGGCAGGGAAACCTGCCCAATTTTCAGCGCGCTTTTAAGAGCTCGCCCCTTTCCAAGGCCGAAGATACAGGACTCGCAACATGTCTAAAATTTTTGATTTCGTAAAACCTGGCGTGATCACTGGTGATGACGTTCAGAAGGTGTTCCAGGTAGCTAAAGAAAACAACTTTGCTCTGCCAGCTGTTAACTGCGTCGGTACCGACTCAATCAACGCCGTACTGGAAGCCGCAGCAAAAGTTAAAGCTCCGGTAATCGTTCAGTTCTCCAACGGTGGCGCTGCGTTCATCGCAGGTAAAGGCGTGAAAACTGACGTTCCTCAGGGCGCGGCAATCCTGGGCGCGATCTCTGGCGCACATCACGTTCACCAGATGGCTGAGCACTACGGTGTTCCGGTTATCCTGCACACTGACCACTGCGCGAAGAAACTGCTGCCGTGGATCGACGGTCTGCTGGACGCGGGCGAAAAACACTTCGCTGCAACCGGTAAGCCACTGTTCTCTTCTCACATGATCGACCTGTCTGAAGAGTCTCTGGAAGAGAACATCGAAATCTGCTCCAAATACCTGGCGCGCATGGCCAAAATGGACATGACTCTGGAAATCGAACTGGGTTGCACCGGTGGCGAAGAAGACGGCGTGGACAACAGCCACATGGACGCTTCTGCTCTGTACACTCAGCCAGAAGACGTTGATTACGCTTACACCGAGCTGAGCAAAATCAGCCCACGTTTCACCATCGCTGCCTCCTTCGGTAACGTACACGGCGTGTACAAACCAGGTAACGTGGTTCTGACGCCAACCATCCTGCGTGATTCTCAGGAATACGTTTCCAAGAAACACAACCTGCCGCACAACAGCCTGAACTTCGTCTTCCACGGCGGTTCCGGTTCTTCTGCTCAGGAAATCAAAGACTCCGTAAGCTACGGCGTAATCAAAATGAACATCGATACCGATACCCAATGGGCGACCTGGGACGGTATCCTGCAGTACTACAAAACTAACGAAGCTTACCTGCAGGGTCAGCTGGGCAACCCGAAAGGCGAAGACCAGCCGAACAAGAAATACTACGATCCACGCGTATGGCTGCGCGCAGCCCAGACCTCTATGGTGACGCGTCTGGAGCAGGCTTTCAAAGAGCTGAACGCGGTTGACGTTCTGTAATTTGAGCTGCTGACAGCATCAGAAGCCCGCGTTAATCGCGGGCTTTTTTTATGTCTTTTCAACTGGCTATCTTGCCTGTTTTTGTGATCTGTTTGGCAAAACCCCCGCTTTTGTTTACCCTTTACTAACCTGCCTGCCTCGACGGGGGATGCATTTTTTATGGTCTGGCTTAGATAAGGAATATTGAATGGAAGATCTCGGTGTTGTAGATAGCATCAATAACGCGGGCTCCTGGCTGGTGCGTAACCAGGCGTTGCTGTTGAGTTACGCGGTAAACATTGTGGCGGCCATCGCCATTATTGTCATCGGTATGATTGTAGCGCGCATCATCTCTAATGCGGTTAACCGCGTGATGAGGGCGCGTCATATTGATGCCACGGTAGCAGACTTTCTCTCGGCGCTGGTGCGCTACGGTATCATCGCCTTTACGCTGATCGCGGCGCTTGGGCGCGTAGGGGTCCAGACCGCGTCGGTGATCGCCGTGCTCGGTGCCGCCGGTCTGGCTATTGGTCTGGCCTTGCAGGGCTCGCTGTCGAACCTGGCCGCCGGGGTGCTGTTAGTCACCTTCCGTCCGTTCCGTTCGGGCGAATATGTGGATCTGGGCGGCGTGGCCGGTACCGTGCTGCAGGTGCAGATCTTCTCGACCACCATGCGCACCGTTGACGGTCGTATCGTGGTGATCCCGAACGGTAAAATCATCGCCAACAATATTATCAACTTCTCCCGTGAACCGGTGCGTCGTAACGAGTTCATTATTGGCGTGGCGTACGACTCTGATATCGACAAAGTGAAGCAGCTGCTCACCAACATTATCGAGTCTGATGACCGCATTCTGAAAGATCGCGAAATGACTGTTCGCCTGAACGAGCTTGGCGCATCATCCATTAACTTTGTGGTGCGTATCTGGAGCAACAGCAGCGATTTGCAGAGCGTTTACTGGGATGTACTGGAACGCGTGAAGCGTGACTTTGACGCCAACGGCATCAGCTTCCCGTATCCGCAGATGGACGTGAACTTCAAGCGTGTGAAAGAACCGGCGGAATAACCTTTCTGCCTGACCCGGTACGCGCAATGCGTGCCGGGTTTAATTAGCTTCTCTTATTGCCAATTAATATTATCCATTTCCTCTTATTATTCTCCCGCAGTATAGTCAGCCCTCAAGACACAATTCTGAGATTAAATTTCATGTTTTCTTTTTATATTCAAGGGCTTATGATTGGCGCAGCGATGATCCTGCCCCTCGGCCCGCAAAACGCCTTCGTCATGAATCAGGGCATTCGTCGTCAGTATCACATCATGATCGCGCTGCTCTGCGCGGTGAGCGATATGCTCCTCATTTGCGCCGGGATTTTCGGCGGCAGCGCGTTACTGATGCAGTCCCCGTGGCTGCTGGCGCTGGTCACCTGGGGTGGCGTAGCCTTTCTGCTCTGGTATGGCTTCGGCGCTTTGAAAACGGCGATGGGCAGCAATATTGAGCTGGCAAGCGCCGAAGTGATGAAGCAGGGGCGCTGGAAAATTATTATCACCATGCTGGCGGTGACCTGGCTTAATCCGCACGTTTATCTGGATACGTTCGTTGTTCTGGGGAGCCTGGGAGGGCAGCTGGACGCTGAGCCGAGACGCTGGTTCGCGCTGGGCACCGTGAGCGCCTCTTTCCTGTGGTTCTTTGGTCTGGCGCTGCTCGCCGCATGGCTGGCACCCCGCCTGCGCACCGCCAAAGCCCAGCGCATTATTAATGGTCTGGTCGGCGTGGTGATGTGGTTTATTGCTTTCCAGCTGGCGAAAGAAGGGATTCATCACATTCGTGAACTATTCTACTAAGCGTTGTCTTATGGACATTCGACCAGCAGCCGCTAAGCTTGCTGGCATGCGCCCTGTTACATGGGCACTCTTCGCAACATGGAGGAATAAAAGTGAAGTTGAATGCAATCGCCCTGGCGGCATTAATGGGTTTTGGCGCAGCATCCGTTCAGGCCAGTGAACTGCCTGACAGCCCGCACATTGTGACCTCCGGCACCGCAAGTGTGGATGCGGCACCGGATATCGCGACTTTAGCCATTGAAGTTAACGTGGCGGCAAAAGATGCGGCCACCGCCAAGAAACAGGCAGACGACCGCGTTGCGCAATATCTCTCTTTCCTGGAGCAGAACGCCGTCGGTAAAAAAGATATCAACTCCGCCAATCTGCGTACCCAACCGGATTACGACTATAAGGATGGCAAAAGCATTCTGAAAGGTTACCGCGCGGTACGTACCGTAGAAGTTACGGTGCGTCAGCTGGATAAACTCAACTCCCTGCTGGACGGGGCCCTGAAAGCGGGCCTGAATGAGATCCGTTCGGTGTCACTGGGTGTTGCGCAACCTGAGAAGTATAAAGATGAAGCGCGCAAAGCGGCGATTGATGATGCCGTTCGTCAGGCACAGCAGTTGGCCGCTGGCTTTAACAGCAAGCTGGGCCCGGTTTACAGCGTGCGTTACCACGTCTCTAACTACCAGCCGAGCCCGATGGTGCGCATGATGAAAGCGGAAGCGGCGCCGGTCTCTGCCCAGGATACCTACGAGCAACCTACGATTCAGTTCGACGATCAGGTTGATGTGGTGTTCCAGCTTGAGCCCGCTCAGGGTCAGCAGCAGACTCAGCAGAACCAGCCGGTTCAGCAAAATCAGCAGCAGGATACGGCGACTAAAGCACCGTAAGTATTGTTTTGATATACAGCGACAAGGCCGGGTCAGCGTTTACGCGACCCGGCTTTTTTATTAGTCCTGACGCAGAACCTTATGACCGTGGGCCAGCAGCGCATCGGTCACGTTGCGCATCATACGGCTTTCCGGCGCGAAGCGGTGCCAGTAGAGCATGCGGCGCTGGTGCAGGCCTGGCGTCAGGTCGATCAGCTCACCGCTCTGCAGCTCTCTTTCAATCTGCAGATGCGGGATCATGCAGCAGGTCGTGCCCTGACGCGCCAGCTGTACGAAGGCTTCGGAGGAGTTAACGATATGGCAGGGAACGCTGCCGGGCGGCAGGTCGAAGTTCTGCTGTAAAAACGCCTGATGCATATCATCAAGATGGTCAAACGCCACGGCAGGGGCTTTGAGCAGGGCCGCGCGGGTGACGCCATTCGGGAAGTAGCGCTCAGCAAAGGCTTTAGAGCCGACAAACAGGTAGTCCAGCGCCCCCAGCTGATCCACCAGGCAGCTTGGCAGCGCCTGGGGCTGGATACTGACTGCACCTACCACTTCACCACGACGCAGACGCTCCTGGGTACGGGTTTCATCTTCTACCTGTAAGTTCAGGCGAATAGGTGAATCGGCCAGCACCGGGGCGAGGGCAGGGAGGAGCCAGGTTGCCAGACTGTCGGCGTTGACCGCCAGCGACAGCAGCAGCGGCGTGGAGCCGGTCTGTTCGTCGCCCAGCCACTCATCTTCCAGCAGCTCAACCTGACGCAGCAGCGCCAGCAGCTTTTGTCCCTGTTCGGTAGGACGCGGCGGCACGGTACGAACCAGCAGCGGCTGCCCGAACATGTTCTCAAGCTGTTTGATTCGTTGCGAAACGGCGGACTGGGTAATACACAGCTTCTGTGCTGCGCGTTCGAATCCGCGTTCACGTATAACGGCATCAAGCGCCTGTAATGTTCTGTAGTCCGGACGTTTCATTGCTCTGGCTGACTCCCAAATAATTCAATACTTCGCACTATGACATAAATTTATGTTTGATACAGACGAAATTGGTGACCTCGCAGATCACATGGCGCAGGTGAATGCTCTATAATGCGCGTCACGCAAAATCACCACGGGCAAGAGATCATGACGCAGGATGAACTGAAAAAAGCAGTAGGATGGGCCGCTCTCCAGTATGTACAGCCGGGTACCATTGTCGGCGTGGGCACCGGGTCAACGGCAGCACACTTTATTGATGCGCTGGGCACGATGAAAGGCCAGATTGAGGGCGCAGTTTCCAGCTCCGATGCATCCACGGAAAAGCTGAAAAGCCTGGGCATTACCGTTTTCGATCTGAACGAAGTGGACCGTCTGGGGATTTACGTGGACGGCGCGGATGAGATCAACGGCCATATGCAGATGATCAAAGGCGGCGGCGCGGCGCTGACGCGCGAGAAGATCATCGCCTCTGTCGCGGACAAGTTTATCTGTATCGCCGATGCCTCCAAGCAGGTGGATATCCTCGGCAAATTCCCGCTGCCGGTTGAAGTGATCCCGATGGCGCGTAGCGCGGTTGCCCGTGAGCTGGTCAAGCTGGGCGGACGCCCGGAATACCGTCAGGGCGTGGTGACGGACAACGGGAACGTGATCCTGGACGTGCACGGTCTGGAGATCCTCGACGCCGTCGCGCTGGAAAACGCCATCAATGGCCTGCCGGGCGTGGTAACCGTAGGGTTATTTGCCAACCGTGGCGCGGATGTCGCGCTGATTGGCACTGCCGATGGCGTCAAAACCATCGTGAAATGATCTGACGGGGGGAACCTCCCCCCGCTAATTTTTTTTGCAAAAGCGATATTCGGTGACTTGTGTCACATTTCTAACCCTCTCCTGACGATCCTGCCGCTTTCTCATTTCTCCGCAGCATTTTTCACTGCCAATTGACGCTGTATGACATTTCTTCAGAGTGCCGACGCAAACGTTCATATTGCTGCAATAGTTTTTTTTGATATGTTGGCTGGAGCGGATTCAAATCCAGCACAACAACAGTTCAGACAATCAGACAGGGTCGGGGAAATGGCAAAGGTATCACTGGAGAAAGACAAGATTAAATTTCTGCTGGTCGAAGGGGTGCATCAGAAAGCACTGGATAGCCTTCGTGCGGCGGGTTACACCAACATCGAATTTCACAAAGGTGCGCTGGATACCGAACAGCTGAAAGAGTCGATCCGTGATGCCCATTTCATCGGCCTGCGCTCCCGTACCCATCTGACAGAAGACGTTATTGCGGCGGCAGAGAAACTGGTGGCGATCGGCTGCTTCTGCATCGGCACCAACCAGGTTGACCTTAATGCGGCTGCGAAGCGCGGTATTCCGGTCTTTAACGCGCCATTCTCCAACACTCGTTCCGTGGCGGAGCTGGTCATCGGCGAACTTCTGCTGCTGCTGCGCGGCATCCCTGAAGCCAACGCCAAAGCCCACCGCGGCATCTGGAATAAGCTGGCCTCCGGCTCTTTCGAAGCGCGTGGTAAAAAGCTGGGGATCATCGGTTACGGCCACATCGGTACGCAGTTGGGTATTCTGGCAGAATCGCTGGGAATGCACGTCTTCTTCTACGACATCGAAAGCAAACTGCCGCTGGGTAACGCCACTCAGGTTCAGCATCTCTCCGACCTGCTGAATATGAGCGACGTGGTGAGCCTGCACGTGCCGGAAAACGCCTCCACCAAAAACATGATGGGTGCGGAAGAGCTGGCACTGATGAAGCCGGGCTCACTGCTGATCAACGCCGCGCGCGGTACGGTGGTGGATATCCCGGCCCTGTGTGACGCGCTTAAACGCAAACACCTGGCGGGCGCGGCTATCGACGTCTTCCCGACCGAACCTGCGACCAACAGCGATCCGTTCACCTCGCCGCTGTGTGAGTTCGACAACGTGATCCTGACGCCACATATCGGTGGCTCTACTCAGGAAGCGCAGGAGAATATCGGGCTGGAAGTGGCCGGTAAGCTGAGCAAATACTCCGACAACGGTTCAACGCTGTCTGCGGTCAACTTCCCGGAAGTATCGCTGCCGCTGCACGGTGGGCGTCGTCTGCTGCACATCCACGAAAACCGTCCGGGCGTGCTGACCGCCATTAACCAGATCTTCGCCGAGCAGGGCGTCAATATTGCCGCGCAGTACCTGCAAACTAACGCGCAGATGGGCTATGTGGTTATCGATATCGAAGCGGATGAGGACGTGGCAGAGAAAGCGCTGCAGGGGATGAAAGCCATTCCGGGCACCATTCGCGCGCGTCTGCTTTACTAAGTTTAGTGCGGCCTGATGCCCTCACCCCGTCCCTCTCCCACGGGGAGAGGGCGCAAAAACTAAAAACGGTAACTGGCGTTACCGTTTTGCTTTTACCTCCACTGCCACAATTTCGACGGTGTCACCACCGCAGGCAGCGGGATATCCCATTTCTCCACCGGCAGCTTTTCAACGCCCTGACAATCATGGGCATAGCCCACCGGCTGTAAGCCGTGCTGCTGCCAGTTCTGCAGGGTGCGATCGTAAAAACCTCCGCCCATCCCTAAGCGCTGACCGCTTTCATCAAACGCCACCAGCGGCGTCACCAGCACGTCGAGTCGATCCAGCGGCAATACGTCGCGCACGTCCAGTTTCGGTTCGGTGATTTTGAGACGATTTACCACCAGTTCGCTGTGCGGGTGGTAGTGCAGAAACAGCAGATTACCCGGGCTAAAAGGGTGAAGTACCGGCAGATAGACTTTTTTCCCGGTGCGCCAGAGTTCATCGATTAGCGGTTGGGTATCCAGTTCGCCGTCAAAGGAGAGAAACAGGGCCACCGTGTGCGCCATCACCACGGGCGGATACGCCATCATGCGGGCCGCGGCTTGTTGCGCGAAATGGGCTTGTTGTTCAGGCGTTAAGGCTCTGCGCTGCTGACGGATAAACTGACGAATGTGTTGACGGGAAGAGGTAACTTCAGGAAGTTGCGTCATGGTAGTCGCTGGGTAGAAAGGTGAGGGAATCTCCGAGATGCCGCCGCAGGCTGTAACCCTTGAACCCTTGGTTCAAGGTGAATGTGTCGTCATAGTTTTAAGGCTTCTCGGACGAACCGAGCATGCTCACCAACCATGGAGCGCCACATTCTTGTGGTATGAAATATCGGCTCAGGGGACTGGCCCGCATGCGAACATCTCAGAGAAATTTTTCCTTCAGGGTCACTCTACCATAGTAGACCATGAAGTGTTATTCAAAGTTTTGCCCCGGTCTGTCTGTAATGCGACCCTGATCAAGCAATGCCTGTTCAATGGTCTGCTGGAGCATTTTAATACGTTGTTCCATGCTCGCCGCGTATTCGCGGGTCTTCGCTTTTTCCTGAGTCAGCTCATAACTGATGTTCAACGCGGCGATGAAGACCAGCTGCTCAGTATTTGTGACTCTAGTGCGTTCTTTTAAATCTTGCAACCGCTGATTCAAATCATCCGCAGCCTGATTCAAAGCATCCCTTTGTTCAGGCGGACAATTCACTCGCAGCGAACGGCCAAAAATTTGGATATCGACGGGTTGTGCAGACATGCCACCTTCCTGCTGTTTGACTGCGCTGCCTTCACACCCGATTCCGGGGGCTGCGAAGGGGCGACACTATAGCTACCCTGGTGCGCAGATACAAGCCCTATTCTGGTTCACCAGGGTCCAAAGTGGTAGCATACCATGAATATTCCTCCCAATGATGACGAATGCGCATGTCTATACAGAACGAAATGCCTGGCTACAACGACCTTAGCCAGTTACTGAACCAGCAGGGCGTAGGTTTAACCCCGGCTGAAATGCACGGTCTGATCAGCGGGATGCTGTGTGGTGGAAACAGCGACAGCTCATGGCTGCCGCTGGTTCACGACCTGACGAACGAAGGTCTGGCGTTTGGTCACGATCTGGCCCAGGCGTTGCGGAGCATGCATGGCGCAATCAGCGATGCGCTGGAAGATGACGGCTTCCTTTTTCAGCTTTATCTGCCTGATGGCGATGACGTCAGCGTGTTCGATCGCGCCGATGCGCTGGCCGGGTGGGTCAACCATTACCTGTTGGGGTTGGGCGTAACGCAGCCTAAGCTTGAGAAGGTGACGGGCGAAGCCGGAGAAGCTATCGACGATCTGCGCAATATTGCGCAGCTGGGCTACGACGAGGACGAAGACCAGGAAGAGCTGGAGATGTCCCTCGAAGAGATCATTGAGTATGTGCGCGTTGCGTCGCTGCTCTGCCACGATACCTTTACGCGGACCCAACCGACTGCGCCGGAAGTGCGCAAACCAACCTTACACTAATAACAACGACTGGAGGGTGTCATGACTCAGCAAGAGTATCTGCGCCGTCGGCAGGCGCTGCTGGCCACAATGCAGCCGGGAAGCGCCGCGCTGATATTTGCCGCACCGGAGGCCACGCGCAGTAACGATAGCGAATATCCGTACCGCCAGAGCAGTGATTTCTGGTACTTCACCGGCTTCAACGAGCCGGAGTCGGTACTGGTGCTGATTAAAAGTGATGACACCCACAACCACAGCGTGCTGTTTAACCGCGTCCGGGATCTGACCGCCGAGATCTGGTTTGGTCGCCGCTTAGGCCAGCAGGCTGCGCCCGAAAAGCTGGGCGTGGATCGTGCGCTGGCGTTCAGCGAGATCAACGAGCAGCTTTACCAACTGCTGAATGGTCTGGATGTGGTCTATCACGCGCAGGGTGAATACGCCTGGGCCGATGAGATCGTTTTTGCCGCGCTGGATAAGCTGCGCAAAGGCTCCCGGCAAAACCTGAAAGCCCCGGCAACGCTCACCGACTGGCGTCCTGCTGTGCACGAGCTGCGCCTGTTTAAATCGGCGGAAGAGCTGGACGTGATGCGTCGTGCAGGTGAAATCAGCGCGCTGGCCCATACCCGGGCGATGCAAAAATGCCGTCCGGGGATGTTTGAATATCAGCTCGAAGGCGAAATTCATCATGAATTCACCCGCCACGGCGCGCGCTACCCGGCCTACAACACTATTGTTGGCGGCGGGGAAAATGGCTGCATTCTGCACTACACCGAAAACGAGTCCGAACTGCGCGATGGCGATCTGGTGCTGATTGATGCCGGTTGCGAATATAAAGGCTATGCCGGGGATATCACCCGCACCTTCCCGGTGAACGGCAAATTCACACCCGCCCAACGCGCCATTTACGACATCGTCCTGCATTCGCTGGACACCGCCCTGATGCTGTTCCGCCCCGGCACCTCCATTCAGGAAGTCACCGGGGAAGTGGTGCGCATCATGATTAGCGGCCTGGTGGAGCTGGGTATTCTGCACGGCGATGTCGAACAGCTGATTACCGAAAACGCGCACCGTCCCTTCTTTATGCATGGCCTGAGCCACTGGCTGGGGCTGGATGTGCATGATGTGGGCGTCTACGGCCCGGAACGTTCCCGCGTGCTGGAGCCGGGCATGGTGCTCACCGTTGAGCCGGGACTCTATATCGCCCCGGATGCCGATGTGCCTGCGGAGTATCGCGGGATCGGCATTCGTATCGAAGATGACATCGTTATCACCGAAACCGGCAACGAGAACCTGACCGCTTCGGTGGTGAAGAACGCCGACGAGATTGAGGCGCTGATGGCGGCGGCGCGCCCATGAGCATCATCATCGTTGGCGGAGGCATGACGGGAGCTACGCTTGCGCTGGCGATCTCCACCCTGACCCAGGGCAAACTTCCGGTTCATCTGGTCGAGGCCGTTGCGCCACAGTCCACCGGTCATCCGGGATTTGACGGACGCGCTATCGCCCTGGCGCAGGGCACCTGCCAGCAGCTGGCACGAAGCGGCATCTGGCAGGCCATTGCCGACTGCGCCACGGCCATCGAAACCGTTCATGTCAGCGACCGGGGCCATGCCGGCTTTGTTACCCTTGAGGCGCAGGATTACCGTATTGATGCGCTGGGGCAGGTGGTTGAGCTACACGACGTGGGTCTGCGCCTGTTCCGTCTGTTAAAAGAGGCCCCAGGCGTAACCCTGCACTGCCCCGCGCGCGTGGAGCGCTTTACCCGCAGCGAAGACGCGGTGAGCGTCACCCTGGATGACGGCACGACGCTGGACGGACAGCTGCTGGTGGCCGCCGACGGTTCCCGTTCGGCACTCGGCCAGCAGTGTGGGATCCAGTGGCAACAGCAGCCTTACCATCAGTTGGCGGTGATTGCTAACGTCGCCACCGCCGAGCCGCACCGGGGGCGCGCCTTTGAACGTTTTACTCAGCACGGCCCGCTGGCCATGCTGCCGATGTCCCAGGGGCGCAGTTCGCTGGTCTGGTGCCATCCCCTGGAGAGTGCGGATGAGGTGCAGAGCTGGTCTGATGAACGCTTCTGCACTGAACTGCAAAAAGCCTTTGGCTGGCGGCTGGGACGTATCACCCATGCCGGCAAGCGGGCGTTTTATCCCCTGGCGTTAACCACGGCGTCGCAGTCTGTCTCCCATCGCGTCGCGCTGGTGGGCAATGCGGCCCAGACGTTACACCCCATCGCCGGGCAGGGCTTTAATCTCGGACTGCGCGACGTCATGACCCTGGCCGAAACGCTGGCCCAGGCGTTTGCGCAACAGCAGGATTGCGGTGCCTACCCGGTCTTATGCCATTACCAGAAACGACGCCAGGCCGATAAAGAGGCCACCATCGGCGTAACCGATGGGCTGGTGCATCTGTTTGCCAATCGCTGGGCACCGCTGGTGGCGGGCCGTAACGCAGGGTTGATGGCGATGGAACTATTCATTCCGGCACGTGATGTGCTGGCACAGAGGACGCTTGGTTGGGTCGCTCGCTAAGGAGTAAACAAAGTGCAGAATGTTGATGTCGCCATTGTCGGTGGCGGAATGGTAGGACTGGCGTTGGCCTGCGGCTTGCAGGGCAGCGGTCTGCGCGTGGCGGTGCTGGAACAGAAGCAGCCGCAGCCTGTCGCTCCCGACGCGCCGCCTGAGCTACGCGTCTCGGCGATCAACGCCGCCAGTGAAAAGCTGCTGACCCGCGTCGGCGTCTGGTCGGAGATTATCGCCCAACGCGCCAGCTGTTATCACGGGATGGAAGTGTGGGATAAAGACAGCTTCGGGCATATCGCGTTTGATGACGAGAGCATGGGCTACAGCCATCTCGGGCATATCATTGAAAATGCGGTCATCCACCATGCTCTGTGGCAGAAAGCGCAGCAGTGCAGCGATGTTACGCTGATTGCGCCTGCTGCGCTGCAGCAGGTCGCCTGGGGTGAAAACGACGCCTTTATTACCTTGCAAAGCGGAGACATGCTCACCGCTCGCCTGGTGGTGGGGGCCGATGGCGCAAACTCCTGGCTGCGAAATAAAGCCGACATTCCGCTGACGTACTGGGACTATCGTCACCATGCGCTGGTCGCCACTATTCGCACGGCGGAGCCGCATCAGGCCGTGGCCCGGCAGATCTTCCACAACGACGGCATTCTGGCCTTCCTGCCGCTCAGCGATCCGCATCTCTGTTCGATCGTCTGGTCGCTGGCGCCCGAGAAGGCCCAGCAGATGCAGGAGGCGTCAGCCGAGGAGTTCAATCAGGCTTTGTGCGTGGCGTTTGATAACCGGCTGGGGCTGTGCTCCGTCGAAAGCGAGCGTCAGGTATTTCCGTTGACCGGCCGCTATGCGCGCCAGTTTGCCGCGCATCGTCTGGCGCTGGTGGGCGACGCGGCGCATACCATTCATCCGCTGGCCGGGCAGGGCGTAAACCTGGGCTTTATGGATGCCGCCGAACTGGTGGACGAACTGCGCCGACTGCATCGCGAAGGCAAGGATATTGGTCAGCACCTTTATCTGCGCCGCTACGAGCGCAGCCGCAAACACAGCGCGGCAATGATGCTGGCAGGTATGCAGGGGTTCCGCGAACTGTTTGCCGGGGCGAACCCGGCAAAAAAACTGCTGCGCGACCTCGGCCTGAAACTGGCTGATACCCTTCCAGGCGTTAAACCTCAACTTCTGCGTCAGGCGATGGGGCTTAACGATCTGCCGGACTGGCTTCAGTAAACCAGACCCCCATCACACTTTCTTCTCCCGGCCTGTGGGCCGGGAAATTCCCCTCGTTTGAAATAATCTAATTTCACTGACTTTTTCGCATTAGATTATCTAATCTGGCTGTTTTTATGTTACGGAAATTCCGCGCGTTTTTCCGCAGTAAATATCATCCTGTGCTCAACTCCAGGCTGTTGACTTTGCTTTTGTGCGGAACGTTTCGCATTTTTATAGTGAATAACTCTGTACGCTTTGTTGGCTTTTTTGACCATAAGCTAATGTGATGACCCATTTTGCCTTATGGTTAACCACCGTTTTCGGTGGTAAGTTCAGAGGAAAGAGAACGTTTGCGTCGGCGTCCGGGAGCGATGCCGATGCCGGGTTTTGTGGTGATTTTTTCACCTTGAAACGCAAGACAGCCCTGCTCATTCAACGAGGATAAGATGGCTCAACAGACGCCTTTGTACGAACAACACACCCTGTGCGGTGCACGCATGGTCGATTTCCATGGCTGGATGATGCCGCTGCATTATGGTTCGCAGATTGATGAGCATCATGCGGTGCGCACCGATGCCGGTATGTTCGACGTCTCTCACATGACCATTGTCGATCTCCACGGCAGCCGCACCCGGGAGTTTTTACGCTATCTGCTGGCAAACGACGTGGCTAAGCTCACAAAGCCGGGTAAAGCGCTCTACTCCGGCATGCTGAATGCCTCCGGCGGCGTGATTGACGACCTGATTGTCTATTACCTCTCTGATGATTTCTTCCGCCTCGTTGTTAACTCCGCCACCCGCGAAAAAGACCTCTCCTGGATCACCCAACACGCAGAACCCTTCGCCATCGACATTACCGTGCGTGACGATCTGTCGCTGATCGCGGTGCAGGGCCCAAACGCGCAGGCAAAAGCGGCCTCCCTGTTCAGCGATGAGCAGCGTCAGGCCACCGAAGGCATGAAGCCGTTCTTTGGCGTGCAGACGGGCGATCTGTTTGTGGCGACCACCGGCTACACCGGTGAAGCGGGCTATGAAATTGCGATGCCGAACGAAAAAGCGGCCGATTTCTGGCGTGCGCTGGTGGAAGCGGGCGTTAAACCGGCGGGGCTCGGCGCGCGCGATACGCTGCGTCTGGAAGCCGGTATGAATTTATACGGTCAGGAGATGGACGAAGGCGTCTCTCCGCTGGCGGCCAACATGGGCTGGACCATCGCCTGGGAACCTGCCGATCGTGATTTTATCGGCCGTGAAGCGCTGGAAATGCAGCGCGAGAAGGGCACCGAACAGCTGGTTGGCTTGGTGATGACCGAAAAAGGCGTCCTGCGCGGCGAGCTGCCGGTACGTTTCACCGATGCGAACGGCAACCACTGCGAAGGCATTATCACCAGCGGCACCTTCTCTCCGACGCTGGGTTACAGTATTGCTCTGGCGCGTGTTCCGGCGGGCATTGGCGAGACTGCCGTGGTGCAGATCCGCAACCGCGAAATGCCGGTCCGCGTGACCAAACCGATTTTTGTTCGCGCCGGTAAACCGGTCGCCTAATTATTTTTATCAGGAGAAATTCAATGAGCAATGTGCCAGCAGAACTGAAATACAGCAAAGAACATGAGTGGCTGCGCAAAGAAGCCGACGGCACTTATACCGTTGGGATCACCGAACATGCTCAGGAGCTGTTAGGTGACATGGTCTTTGTGGATCTGCCGGAAGTGGGCGCGACCGTCACCGCAGGCGACGACTGCGCGGTAGCCGAGTCCGTAAAAGCGGCGTCGGACATCTATGCCCCGGTCGGCGGCGAAATCGTGGCGGTTAACGACGCGCTGAGCGACTCACCGGAGCTGGTCAACAGCGAGCCTTACGGCGAAGGCTGGATCTTCAAAATCAAAGCCAGCGACGAAGCGGAAGTTGCCGCCCTGCTGGATGCAACAGCCTATGAAGCACTGTTAGAAGACGAATAAGCGTTTTTCTCCCTCTCCCATTCAGGGAGAGGCGAGACAACGTAGGCCCGGTAAGCGTTAGCGCCACCGGGCAACAGAGTTACAGACAACTACGATTCACTGCACGTTTCAGGAACCATCGCTCATGACACAGACTTTAAGCCAGCTTGAAAACCGTGGCGCCTTCATTGAACGTCACATTGGGCCGGATGCTCAGCAACAGCAGGAGATGCTGAAGACGGTTGGCGCGGATTCGCTCAACGCCTTGATCGGCCAGATTGTGCCAAAGGATATTCAGCTCGCCACGCCGCCGCAGGTGGGGGAATCGACCACTGAATACGCCGCGCTGGCGGAACTGAAAGGCATTGCCAGCCTGAACAAGCGCTTTAAGTCTTACATTGGCATGGGCTACACCAACGTGCAGTTACCGCCGGTGATCCTGCGTAACATGCTGGAAAACCCGGGCTGGTACACGGCCTATACCCCTTATCAGCCGGAAGTGTCTCAGGGGCGTCTGGAAGCGCTGCTCAATTTCCAGCAGGTCACGCTGGATCTGACCGGTCTCGACATCGCTTCGGCTTCGCTGCTGGATGAAGCCACCGCCGCTGCAGAAGCCATGGCCATGGCAAAACGCGTCAGCAAGCTGAAGGGCGCAAACCGCTTCTTCGTCGCGGCCGACGTTCACCCGCAAACCCTGGACGTGGTGCGTACCCGTGCAGAGACGTTTGGCTTTGAGGTGATCGTTGATGATGCCGATAAAGTGCTGGATCACCAGGATGTGTTCGGCGTGCTGTTGCAGCAGGTTGGCACCACCGGTGAAGTGCATGACTACAGTACGCTGATTGCCGGGCTGAAAGCGCGCAAAGTTGTCGTCAGCGTGGCGGCCGATTTCATGGCGCTGGTGCTGTTAACCGCCCCGGGTAAACAGGGTGCGGACATCGTCTTCGGCTCTGCGCAGCGCTTCGGCGTGCCGATGGGCTACGGCGGTCCACACGCGGCCTTCTTCGCCGCAAAAGATGAATTCAAACGCTCCATGCCAGGCCGTATTATCGGCGTATCGAAAGATGCGGCCGGTAACACCGCCCTGCGCATGGCGATGCAGACTCGCGAGCAGCACATCCGCCGTGAGAAAGCGAACTCCAATATCTGTACCTCTCAGGTACTGCTGGCCAACATCGCCAGCCTGTATGCCGTCTATCATGGCCCGGCTGGCCTGAAGCGTATCGCCGGCCGTATTCATCGCCTGGCCGATATTCTGGCCTGCGGCCTGCAGCAGAAAGGTCAAAAACTGCGTCACGCGCACTTCTTCGACACCCTGTGCGTTGAAGTGGCCGACAAAGCGACCGTGCTGGCACGCGCTGAAGCAGCTGAGATCAACCTGCGCAGCGACATCCTGAATGCGGTCAGCATCACCCTGGATGAAACCACCACCCGTGACGATGTGCAGGTGCTGTTCAACGTCCTGCTGGGTGACGACCACGGCCTGAATGTGGACGCGCTCGATAAAGAGGTGGCGCACGACAGCCGCTCCATCCAGCAGAGCATGCTGCGCGACGACGCGATCCTGACCCATCCGGTCTTTAACCGCTACCACAGCGAAACCGAGATGATGCGCTATATGCACTCTCTGGAGCGTAAAGATCTGGCCCTGAACCAGGCGATGATCCCGCTGGGCTCCTGCACCATGAAGCTGAACGCCGCTGCCGAGATGATCCCCATCACGTGGCCGGAATTCGCTGAGCTGCACCCGTTCTGCCCGGCTGACCAGGCGGAAGGTTATCATCAGATGATCAACCAGCTCTCAGACTGGCTGGTAAAACTGACCGGCTACGACGCACTCTGCATGCAGCCAAACTCCGGCGCACAGGGTGAATACGCGGGCCTGCTGGCCATCCGCCACTACCACGAGAGCCGCAACGAAGGCCATCGCGATATCTGCCTGATCCCAAGTTCTGCCCACGGCACCAACCCGGCATCGGCCCAGATGGCAGGGATGGAAGTGGTGGTTGTGGCCTGCGATAAGAACGGCAACATCGACCTGGCCGACCTGCGTGCGAAAGCGGAACAGACCGGCGATAAGCTCTCCTGCATCATGGTCACTTATCCGTCCACCCACGGCGTGTATGAAGAGACCATCCGTGAAGTGTGCGAGATCGTGCATCAGTATGGCGGTCAGGTTTACCTCGATGGCGCCAACATGAACGCCCAGGTGGGCATCACCACCCCAGGCTTTATCGGCGCGGACGTGTCGCACCTGAACCTGCACAAAACCTTCTGCATTCCGCACGGCGGTGGCGGCCCGGGCATGGGTCCAATCGGCGTGAAAGCGCACCTGGCACCGTTCGTACCGGGTCACAGCGTGGTGCAGATCGAAGGCATGCTCACCCGTCAGGGCGCGGTCTCTGCGGCACCGTTCGGTAGCGCGTCCATTCTGCCAATCAGCTGGATGTATATCCGCATGATGGGCGCAGAAGGGCTGAAGCAGGCAAGCCAGGTGGCGATCCTGAATGCCAACTACATCGCTACGCGTCTGAAGTCTGCCTATCCGATCCTCTATACCGGCCGTGACGGTCGCGTGGCGCACGAATGTATTCTCGATATTCGTCCGCTGAAAGAGCAGACCGGCATCAGCGAGCTGGACATTGCCAAACGTCTGATCGACTACGGCTTCCACGCCCCGACCATGTCGTTCCCTGTTGCAGGTACGCTGATGGTGGAACCAACCGAGTCTGAAAGCAAAGCCGAACTGGACCGCTTTATCGACGCGATGCTGGCGATCCGCATGGAGATCGATCGCGTTCAGGATGGCGAATGGACGCTGGAAGATAACCCGCTGGTGAACGCTCCACACACCCAGCACGAGCTGGTGGCTGAGTGGAATCACGGTTACTCCCGCGAGCTGGCGGTCTTCCCGGCAGGCGTTGCTAACAAGTACTGGCCGACCGTGAAGCGTCTTGATGACGTCTACGGCGACCGTAACCTGTTCTGCTCCTGCGTGCCGATGAGCGAATACCAGTAACTCTCTGCCATACGCTAGGCCGGGTAAGCGCAAGCGTCACCCGGCTTTTTTTATCCGGAGGTTGTAGATGGCAATAGCATTAGTAACCGGCGCCAGCCGCGGGATCGGCAAAGCGACGGCGCTTCAACTGGCACGTGAAGGCTACACCGTAGCGGTGAATTATCACCACAACATCAAAGCCGCCACCGATGTGATCAATCAGATTGTCGAAGAGGGCGGCAAGGCCTTTGCGCTGCGCGCGGACATCAGCGACGAGGCCCAGGTTATGGCCATGTTCGAAAGCCTCGACCGCGAAGGCGAGCCCCTCACGGCGCTGGTTAATAACGCCGGTATTCTGTTCGAGCAGAGCACCATCGAAAATCTCTCCGCCGAGCGGATTAACCGCGTGCTGGCCACCAACGTGACCGGGTATTTCCTCTGCTGTCGTGAAGCGGTGAAACGCATGGCGCTGAAGCACGGCGGGAAAGGCGGGGCGATCGTCAATGTGTCGTCTGCGGCCTCGCGACTCGGCGCGCCGGGGGAATATGTGGATTATGCAGCATCGAAAGGGGCCGTGGACTCCCTCACGACCGGGCTGTCGCTGGAAGTGGCGGCGCAGGGGATCCGGGTTAATTGCGTACGTCCGGGGCTGATTTATACCGAAATTCATGCCTCCGGGGGGGAACCCGGGCGCGTGGATCGGGTGAAGTCGATGCTGCCGATGCAGCGCGGCGGTCAGCCGGAAGAGGTGGCGCAGGCGATTGTCTGGCTGCTGAGCGAGAAAGCCTCGTACGTGACGGGGAGTTTTATTGAGTTAGCGGGCGGGAAATAAATGCCGGGTGGCGGCTTCGCCTTACCCGGCCTACCTGAATCGTAGGCCCGGTAAGCGCAGCGCCACCGGGCAAAACCTTAAAGCGTCTCGCCGTTGCTGGCGATCACTTCTTTGTACCAGTTAAAGCTCTTCTTGCGTGAACGGGACATGTCGCCGGTGCCGTCGTCGTGCTTGTTCACATAGATAAAGCCGTAGCGTTTGCTGTACTGGCCGGTGGTGAAGGATACGCAGTCGATGCAGCCCCACGGGGTGTAGCCCATCAGATCCACGCCGTCGTAAGTGACCGCTTTTATCATCTCTTCCACGTGCGCGCGCAGGTAGTCGATGCGGTAGTCATCGTTGATGCTGCCGTCTTCTTCCACTTTATCGTAAGCGCCAAAACCGTTTTCCACGATAAACAGCGGCTTCTGATAGCGCTCATACAGTTCACACAGGGCGTAACGCAGGCCCACCGGGTCAATCTGCCAGCCCCAGTCAGACGCTTTAACGTGCGGGTTCGGCACGCTGCCTTCGAAGCCGGAGATCGCATCCCCGGTGCCGCCTTCGGCTTTCACCGCGTTGGTCATGTAATAGCTGAAGCCGAGATAATCACAGGTGCCTTCACGCAGGATCTGCTCGTCGCCCGCTTCCATGTTGATGGTGAAGCCGCGACGTTCCCACTCGTTCAGCACGTAGGACGGGTAGTAACCACGCAGCTGCACGTCGGTAAAGACATAACGCTCCCGCATTGATTCCTGAGCAAACATCACGTCTTCTGGTTTGCAGGAGAACGGATAGAGCGCCACCATCGCCAGCATGCAACCGACTTTCATCTCCGGGTTGATGCGGCGAGCCGCTTTCACCGCCAGGGCGCTGGCCACGAACTGGTGATGCAGCACCTGGTACATGGTCTCTTCCGGGTTTTGATGCTCGGTATAGACCACGCCGGAGCAGCAGTAGCCGAACAGCGGCGCGCGCCAGTTACGCTGGTTGTTGATTTCGTTGAAGGTCATCCAGTACTTGACCTTGCTCTTGTAGCGCTCAAACACCACTTCGGCGAAGTTAACGAAGAAATCCACCACCTTACGGTTGGTCCAGCCGCCGTATTCCTGCACCAGATACAGCGGCATTTCGAAGTGGGAGAGGGTGATCACCGGCTCGATGTTGTACTTCAGCAGCTCATCGAACATGTCATCGTAGAACTTCAGCCCCTCTTCGTTAGGCTGGGTTTCATCACCTTTCGGGAAGATGCGGGTCCATGCGATGGAGGTGCGGAAGCACTTGAAGCCCATCTCGGCAAACAGCTTGATGTCTTCTTTATAGTGGCCGTGGAAGTCGATGGCTTCGTGATTCGGGTAGTATTTACCCTCAACCACTTCCTGGGTGATTTCACGCGGTACGCCGTGCGCGCCGCCGGTCAGCACGTCGCAAATGCTCGGGCCTTTGCCGCCTTTGTTCCAGCCGCCTTCAACCTGATGCGCCGCAACCGCGCCGCCCCACAAAAAGTCTTTTGGTAAGGTGAGTTTTTTCATCTTTGCTAATCTCATTTATTACTATTGTTTTTGAGTCTAACAAAGGGAAATAAAAAGTCACGATATAACAATTCGCCGGAATTGTAATTTGTCACACCGAAAAAACAGGGTGTTTTATTCTGTTAATTTCTTCGCCAGTTTACGTCCCAGCGATTCGAGAATATAAACGACCGGAATTTGGGTAGTAATATCGTACACGCCGCCAATACGCGTTTGCGGCACGTGCCAGGAGAGATTGAAATCCGCTAATTTAGCCAGACGCGAGTGCTCGTGGCTGGTAATAGAGAGCACCTTGCAGTGATGCAGACTGAACTGGCTGGCGAAGCGCAGGATCTCTTCGGTTTCGCCCGAGACCGAGAGCACAATAGCCAGCGCGTTTTTCGCCATATCATTAGTGACCGGGAAATAAGGATCGTCGATATGGTTGCTGAACTTTCCAATATTGGAAAAGAAACGCGCGCCATATTTCGCCAGCGAGCCGGACGTACCTGCCCCGACAAAGATAATACGCTCGGAGGATAATATAATTTCCACCGCTTCATTTAATAGCGCGTCAAATTCGTCGTTATTTACGCTCTTGAAAAAACTGATAATCTCGCTGGCGCCAAAATTAGCCTGCTGCGGTTCGTTCTGCTCAAGATATAATTTAAACCGCACGCGGAATTCAGAGTAGCCATCGCAGTTCAGCTTGCGGCAAAAGCGCAGCACGGTGGTGGTGGACACCCCCGCCGCATCCGCCAGTTCGCGAATGGTCATGTACATCACCCGATCGCGGTTTTTGATGACGGTGTTGTAGACCATCATCTCCAGATTATTGAGACTGGCAATGGCGGAATGGGAGAACATGCTCACAGTGGCTAAACTCACTCATCAGACTTCATCTTCAGGGAATAATAACATGCAGCCAAACGACATTACTTTTTTTCAGCGTTTTCAGGATGACATTCTGGCCGGACGTAAAACCATCACCATTCGCGATGAAAGCGAATGACATTTCAGCGCGGGCGACGTGCTACGGGTAGGTCGCTATGAGGATGACGGCTATTTTTGCACCATCGAAGTCACAGCAACCTCGACGGTAACGCTTGATACATTAACGGAAAATCATGCTCAGCAGGAGAACATGACCCTGGACGAACTGAAGGGGGTGATTACAGAAATTTACCCTGACCAGCAACAGTTTTATGTTATTGATTTTAAATGTCTTTGAGGTTTTATGTGAACACACGTTAGCTGAAATAATCACTCAAACCTATGATTGTCATAAATAAAGTTTTAGACGATATTTATTTTAGCTAACAGGTGTTCACTGGAATCATTCTCAGTTAGCATAGTCAGCGATGCACTATTCACTTTTGTTTTCCCGGAGTTATCTATGGTTAGCAAACCATTAACCACACAGGGATATTCGCTGGCTGAGGAAATAGCCAACAGTATTAGTCACGGAGTCGGCCTGGTGTTTGGCATTGTCGGGCTGGTGTTGCTGCTGGTTCAGGCCGTCGATACCAATGCCAGCGCGCTGGCGATCACCAGTTACAGCCTGTATGGCGGGAGTATGATCCTGCTGTTCCTGGCGTCCACCCTTTACCATGCCATTCCCCATCAGCGGGCCAAGATCTGGCTGAAAAAATTCGACCACTGCGCCATCTATCTGCTGATTGCCGGAACCTATACGCCATTTTTGCTGGTCGGGCTGGATTCGCCGCTGGCGCGTGGATTAATGATTGTTATCTGGAGCCTGGCCCTGCTGGGGATCCTGTTTAAACTCACTATCGCGCACCGCTTTAAGGTGCTGTCGCTGGTGACTTACCTGACGATGGGCTGGCTGTCGCTGATAGTGGTTTATCAGCTGGCAGTAAAACTGGCGGCGGGCGGCGTGACGCTGCTGGCGGTGGGTGGCGTGGTCTATTCGCTGGGGGTCATTTTTTACGTCTGTAAGCGCATCCCCTATAACCACGCGATCTGGCACGGGTTTGTCCTGGGCGGCAGCGTGTGCCATTTCCTGGCGATCTATTTGTACGTCGGGCAGGTTTGATTCCGCTTTGCCCGGCGGCGCTTCGCTTGCACGGGCCTACAAAACCCGTAGGCCGGGTAAGGCGAAGCCGCCACCCGGCACTAACAGCATTACTCTTCCAGCGAATACGGCAACGGCTCGATGCTCAGAGTGTTCACATCCTCGCGAACGCGGAACACGCTGTCCGGCTCCATATCGTTATTCATCACGGCCTGAACCAGCAGGCGACCATCGTCGAGCTGAACGGCAGCCAGCACGGTGCCGGTACGACGCCAGTTTTCACCCATTTTCAGTTCCAGATCTTCACCGGCTTCCGGTACGCGGCTGGCTTTACCCGCCAGATACCACAGGGCGCGTTTGTTGGCGCCGCGGAACTTCGCGCGTGCCACCATCTCCTGGCCGGTGTAGCAGCCTTTTTTAAAGCTGATACCGCCAAGCGCCTGCAGGTTGGTCGCCTGGGGAATAAACTGCCCGCTGTTGGCGGCGTCGATCACCGGGATGCCCGCTTCAATGTTCAGCGACAGCCACTGCTGGCTGTTATTCAGCTGCGCTTCGCCACGCAGGGCCTGGGTCACGCGCTCGGCGGTGGCGACATCGGTCACCAACAAGAAGCGCTCTGCCGGATGTTCAAACCACAGCAGGGAGGTGACCCCGTCGGTGGTCACCTGTTTTTCTGCATCAGGCAGTTCGCTGAACAGATTTTTCAGCGCAGCGCGCGCCTGGAAGCCCGCCACACCCAGCAGCACCAGTTCGTCATCGGCGGCAATGGTGACTTTGGAGAACACCGCATACTTTTTCAGTTCGGCGAGCTGTGCGTCGCGCAGACTGCGGCGTTCGATAAGGGCGAAACCGTCCTGACGGCGGAACAGACGCAGGTTGCTCCACATCTTGCCTTTCGGATCGCAGTGCGCCGCCAGCAGGTGCTGGTGTTCGGTCAGCTGACTGACATCAGCGGTCACCTGGCCTTGCAGGTACTTTTCGCTGTCTGCGCCGACGAGGGTCGCCAGCGCCCAGTCATCAAGGGTCATAAGCGTCAGCGGCAGACGCGCAGAGGCGACAGGCTGGCGCGGAGAAAACGGTGTAAATGCCATATTGATGTCCTGAATTGCTTAACGCTTTGATAATGCCTAATGGTAAAAGAGACTGTCGCCATTGCAAGCGGTTTCAACAGGCTATTCGTGCCCTCAGGCTATTCTGCGTAACGCCACGCAAAACAGATGAACACGCTTATTTATTGTGGTTTTTTATGGAAGCCTGCTCCAGGAACGTAATATTCCAGTAATGAAACAGCAAAAAACACGTTACACTAGAGGCCGTTTCATCCCGGTAGAGCGCCTTTCGCCGCCGGTACGAACGGAACACTGCCTGAACTCAACGTTATGCAGGAACCAGACATGGACATTAATAACAAAGCCCGCATTCACTGGGCATGCCGTCGCGGCATGCGCGAACTCGATATCTCCATCATGCCGTTCTTCGAATACGAATATGACAGCCTGAGCGATGAGGATAAGCAGCTCTTTATCCGCCTGCTCGAGAACGACGATCCTGACTTATTCAACTGGTTGATGAATCACGGCGAACCCGCCGACACCGAACTGCAACGGATGGTGCTTTTAATTCAGACACGGAATCGGGAACGTGGTCCTGTGGCAATCTGATCTACGCGTCTCGTGGCGCTCCCAGTGGATGTCTCTTCTGCTCCACGGCCTGGTCGCGGCCTTCATTCTGCTGATGCCGTGGCCGCTGAGCTACACCCCGTTATGGCTGATACTGCTGTCGCTGGTGGTGTTTGATAGCGTACGCAGCCAGCGGCGCATTAACGCCCGCCAGGGTGAAATCAAACTGTTCATGGATTCCCGGCTGCACTGGCTGGGCAACGAATGGGAGATTGTCGGCACGCCGTGGATGCTCAATTCCGGCATGATGCTGCGCTTGCGCAAAGGCGCAGGACAACGCTGCCATCATTTATGGCTGGCGGCAGACAGTATGGAAGAAGGGGAGTGGCGGGATCTGCGTCGGATGATTTCACAGCAGCCGACGCAGGGGCGATAGCGGTTTAACTGAACTGCTCCGCCATTTCACCGAGGATCTGCTCGCACCAGTTCTGCAGGCGCTCTTCACTGAGGTCGTACTGGTTGGTTTCATCGAGAGCCAGTCCGACAAACAGCTGGCCGTCGGCGATGATCGGTTTCTTACTGGTAAATTCATAGCCTTCTGTCGGCCAGTAACCGATGAACGTCACCCCTTTCGGTGCCAGCTTGTCATGCAGCATACCCAGCGCGTCGAGGAACCATTCGCCGTAGCCCAGCTGATCGCCCATGCCGTACAGCGCGATGATTTTGCCTTCAAGCTGCAGGGAATCGAGCCGATCCCAGATGGCTTCCCAGTCTTCCTGCAGTTCGCCGAAATCCCAGGTCGGGATGCCCAGAATGAGCACGTCATACTGCTCCATCATCGATGGGGCATCGTCTTTAAGGTTATGCAGGGTGACCAGTTCCGGGCCGATAATGTCGCGAATTTTCTCTGCGGCCATCTCGGTGTAGCAGGTGCTGGAACCATAAAACAGACCAATATTCATCGCTAAAATGTCTCAATACTTGCTATGACTTTGCGAGTAGTGTACCAGAAACAACACCCATTCAGGCATAATGCCCCATTGCAGAACGAAAGAGGCGGACGTGGAAAAGGATCTCTCACTCATCGAACAGTTTCTCGATGCGCTCTGGCTGGAGAAGAATCTTGCCGAGAATACCCTTAGCGCCTACCGACGCGATCTGGCTATGCTGGTGGCATGGTTACACCATCGCGGCCTCTCTCTTGCCACGGCGCAAAGCGACGATTTGCAGGCCCTGCTTGCCGAGCGAATGGAGGGGGGATATAAAGCCACCAGCTCCGCACGGCTGTTAAGCGCCATGCGGCGTCTGTTTCAGCACCTGTATCGCGAGAAATTACGTCCAGACGATCCCAGCGCGGCGCTGGCGTCGCCAAAATTACCTCAGCGTCTGCCAAAAGATCTCAGCGAAGCACAAGTTGAGAGATTATTACAGTCGCCGGTGGTTGACCAACCGCTGGAGTTACGCGATAAAGCGATGCTTGAAGTGCTATACGCTACAGGATTGCGCGTGTCTGAACTGGTGGGGCTGACGATGAGCGATATCAGCCTGCGCCAGGGCGTGGTGCGGGTGATCGGTAAAGGCAATAAAGAACGTCTGGTGCCGCTGGGCGAAGAGGCGGTTTACTGGCTGGAGAACTATCTTCAGCATGGCCGTCCGTGGTTGCTGAACGGTGTCTCCATTGACGTGCTGTTTCCCAGCCAGCGTGCGCAGCAAATGACGCGTCAAACCTTCTGGCATCGCATCAAACATTACGCCACACTGGCAGGTATCGACAGTGAAAAACTTTCGCCGCACGTTCTGCGTCACGCTTTTGCGACCCATCTTCTGAACCATGGCGCCGATCTGCGCGTGGTCCAGATGCTGCTTGGTCACAGTGACCTCTCAACGACGCAAATCTACACGCATGTCGCGACGGAACGCCTGCGGCAGCTACACCAACAGCATCACCCACGCGCGTGAGTGATGACTTGTAACAGGAACCCATATGAAAAAGTCTTTAGTGCTGTTCTCTCTGCTGGCAGCATCTTTAACCGGTCTGGCGCATGCTGACGATGCGGCCATCAAACAGTCTCTGGCGAAGCTCGGCGTCACCAGTAGTGAAATTCAACCTGCGCCCGTAGCCGGTATGAAAACGGTGCTGACCAACAGCGGCGTGCTGTATGTAACCGAAGACGGTAAGCACTTTATCCAGGGGCCGCTGTACGACGTGAGCGGCGCGCAGCCGGTCAACGTGACTAACCAGATGCTGATGAAAAACCTGAACGCGCTGGAAAAAGAGATGATCGTCTACAAAGCGGCGCAGGAAAAACACGTCATTACCGTGTTTACCGACATCACCTGCGGTTACTGTCACAAGCTGCATGAAGAGATGAAAGATTACAACGCGCTGGGGATCACCGTGCGTTATCTCGCCTTCCCGCGTGCGGGTGTGCAGAGCCAGCCTGAGCAGGATATGAAGGCCATCTGGTGTGCGAAAGATCGCAACAAAGCCTTTGATGACGCCATGAGCGGCAAAGGCGTTCAGCCTGCCTCCTGTGATATCGACATTGCTAATCACTACGCGCTGGGCGTGCAGTTTGGCGTGACCGGTACGCCAGCAATCGTGCTGAGCAACGGCTACGTCGTGCCGGGCTACCAGGGGCCGAAAGAGATGAAAGAGTTCCTCGACGCGCACCAGAAACAGTTTGGCGGTAAATAATTCGCGTGAAATCTTCGACACAACTTCGTCGTCGTGAAGTGGACGAGAGCGCTGCGCTACCCGCAGAACTCTCGCCGCTGTTGCGTCGGCTATACGCCAGCCGTGGCGTGCGAAATGCAGACGACCTTGAGCGCAGCGTAAAGGGCATGCTCTCCTGGCAGCAGCTGAGCGGCGTCGAGCGCGCCACGGAGCTGCTGTACAACGCCTTGCGGGAAGGGACGCGCATTATCGTGGTAGGGGACTTTGACGCAGATGGCGCCACCAGTACCGCGCTGAGCGTGCTCAGCCTGCGGGCGATGGGGTGCGATAACGTCTCGTACCTGGTGCCGAACCGCTTCGAGGATGGCTACGGCCTGAGCCCGGAAGTGGTCGATCAGGCCCATGCCCGCGGCGCACAAATGATCCTCACCGTGGACAATGGGATCTCATCCCATGCTGGTGTCGATCGGGCGCATGCGCTCGGGATCCCGGTGCTGGTCACCGATCACCATCTGCCCGGCGATACATTGCCGGCGGCGGAAGCAATCATTAACCCTAACCTGCGCGACTGCGACTTTCCGTCGAAATCGCTGGCGGGGGTGGGGGTCGCGTTCTACCTGATGCTGGCCCTGCGTACACGGCTGCGTGATGAAGGCTGGTTTGAGGCGAAGGGCATTGCGGCGCCTAATCTGGCTGAATTCCTCGATCTGGTGGCGCTGGGTACCGTGGCGGACGTAGTGCCGCTGGATGCCAATAACCGCATTCTGACCTGGCAGGGCTTAAACCGCATTCGTGCGGGGAAATGCCGTCCGGGCATTAAGGCGCTGCTGGAGATCTCCAACCGGGATCAGCAGCGGCTGGCGGCCAGCGACCTGGGCTTTGCCCTGGGACCGCGTCTGAACGCCGCAGGGCGGCTGGATGATATGTCGGTGGGCGTGGCGCTGCTGCTGTGCGACAACATCGGCGAAGCGCGCGTGCTGGCCAACGAGCTGGATGCCCTGAACCAGACCCGCAAAGAGATCGAGCAGGGGATGCAGGCCGAAGCCCTGACCCTGTGCGAAAAGCTGGAGCGCAGCGGCGATACGCTGCCCGGCGGGCTGGCGATGTATCATCCCGAGTGGCATCAGGGCGTAGTGGGGATTCTGGCCTCGCGCATCAAAGAGCGTTTCCACCGTCCAGTGATCGCCTTTGCTCCGGCCGGAGACGGCACGCTGAAAGGATCTGGTCGGTCCATTCAGGGGCTTCACATGCGCGATGCGCTGGAGCGTCTTGATACGCTGCATCCAGGGCTGATGCTCAAATTTGGCGGCCATGCTATGGCGGCGGGACTGTCGCTGGAGGAGGCGAAATTCGACCAGTTCCAGCGTCTGTTCAGCGAACTGGTTACCGACTGGCTGGATCCTGCCCTGTTACAGGGTGAAGTGGTCACCGATGGCCCGTTAGCCCCGGCTGAAATGTCCATGGAGGTGGCGCAGATGCTGCGCGATGCCGGTCCGTGGGGACAGATGTTCCCTGAGCCGCTGTTTGACGGGCGTTTCCGCCTGCTGCAGCAGCGTCTGGTGGGTGAACGTCATCTGAAGGTGATGGTAGAACCGGTGGGCGGTGGCCCGCTGCTGGACGGCATCGCCTTTAACGTCGATACCGCGATCTGGCCGGACAACGGCGTACGTGAAGTCGAACTGGCCTATAAACTCGATATCAACGAGTTTCGCGGCAACCGCACCCTGCAAATCATCATCGACCATATCTGGCCACTTTAGCATCACTATTCCGCTATAAAACAGGGCGTGAATCCGGTACAATTCCGCCCTTACACCGCATTTTGACTCGTCCATAAAAGAAAACAGACCATGTTTGAAATTAATCCGGTAAAAAACCGCATTCAGGACCTCACAGAGCGCTCTGACGTTCTTAGGGGGTATCTTTGACTACGATGCCAAGAAAGAGCGTCTTGAAGAAGTAAACGCCGAGCTGGAACAGCCGGACGTCTGGAACGAACCTGAACGTGCACAGGCGCTGGGTAAAGAGCGTTCCTCTCTCGAAGCTATCGTAGATACGCTGGATCAAATGGCGCAGGGTCTGGATGACGTTTCCGGGCTGCTGGAGCTGGCCGTTGAGGCCGACGACGAAGAGACCTTCAACGAAGCCGTCGCAGAGCTCGACGTGCTGGAAGAGAAGCTGGCGCAGCTGGAATTCCGTCGTATGTTCTCCGGTGAGTACGACAGCGCCGACTGCTACCTGGATATCCAGGCCGGTTCCGGCGGTACAGAAGCACAGGACTGGGCCAGCATGCTGACCCGTATGTATCTGCGCTGGGCTGAAGCCCGCGGCTTCAAGACTGAGATCATCGAAGAGTCTGAAGGCGAAGTGGCAGGCCTGAAATCTGTCACCATCAAGATTATTGGCGATTACGCTTACGGCTGGCTGCGTACTGAAACCGGCGTTCACCGCCTGGTGCGTAAGAGCCCGTTTGACTCCGGCGGTCGCCGTCATACCTCGTTCAGTTCCGCGTTTGTCTATCCGGAAGTGGACGACGATATCGACATCGAAATCAACCCGGCAGATCTGCGTATCGACGTTTACCGCGCTTCCGGTGCGGGTGGTCAGCACGTTAACCGTACGGAATCTGCGGTGCGTATTACCCACATTCCTACCGGGCTGGTAACACAGTGCCAGAACGACCGTTCGCAGCATAAAAACAAAGACCAGGCCATGAAGCAGATGAAAGCGAAGCTTTATGAGCTGGAGATGCAAAAGAAAAATGCTGAGAAACAGGCGATGGAAGATAACAAATCTGACATCGGCTGGGGCAGCCAGATCCGTTCTTACGTCCTTGATGACTCCCGCATCAAAGACCTGCGTACCGGTGTCGAAACCCGTAACACGCAGGCGGTGCTGGACGGCAGCCTGGACCAATTTATCGAAGCAAGTTTGAAAGCAGGGTTATGAGGAACCAACATGTCTGAACAACACGCACAGGGCGCTGACGCGGTAGCCGATCTTAACAATGAACTGAAAACCCGCCGCGAGAAGCTGGCTGCACTGCGCGAGCAGGGCGTGCCGTTCCCGAACGATTTTCGTCGCGATCGCACCTCAGACCAACTGCACGCTGACTTCGACGATAAAGAGAACGAAGAGCTGGAAGCGCTGAACGTTGAAGTCGCCGTTGCAGGCCGCATGATGACCCGTCGTATTATGGGTAAAGCGTCCTTCATTACGCTGCAGGACGTTGGCGGCCGCATTCAACTGTATGTTTCTCGCGACGATCTGCCAGAAGGCATCTACAACGAGCAGTTCAAAAAGTGGGACCTGGGCGATATCCTGGGCGCGAAAGGCAAGCTGTTCAAAACCAAGACCGGCGAGCTGTCCATTCACTGCACCGAGCTGCGTCTGCTGACCAAAGCCCTGCGCCCGCTGCCGGACAAATTCCACGGTCTGCAGGATCAGGAAGCGCGCTATCGTCAGCGTTACCTGGATCTCATCTCAAACGATGAATCCCGCAACACCTTCAAAATTCGCTCCCAGATCATGGCCGGTATCCGCCAGTTCATGGTTGGCCGCGACTTTATGGAAGTTGAAACTCCGATGATGCAGGTGATCCCGGGCGGTGCGTCCGCGCGTCCATTCATCACCCATCACAATGCCCTGGACCTGGACATGTACCTGCGTATCGCGCCGGAACTGTACCTGAAGCGTCTGGTGGTAGGTGGTTTCGATCGCGTATTCGAGATCAACCGTAACTTCCGTAACGAAGGTATCTCCGTACGCCATAACCCAGAGTTCACCATGATGGAACTCTATATGGCCTACGCGGATTACAAAGATCTGATCGAGCTGACCGAATCCCTGTTCCGTACCCTGGCGCAGAATATTCTGGGTAAAACCGAAGTGCCATACGGTGACGAGGTGTTCGACTTCGGTAAGCCGTTCGTTAAGCTGACCATGCGCGAAGCAATCAAGAAATACCGTCCGGAAACCGAGATGGCGGATCTGGATAACTTCGACTCCGCGAAAGCGATCGCTGAGAGCATCGGTATCAAGGTTGAGAAGAGCTGGGGTCTGGGCCGTATAGTGACCGAGATCTTCGAAGAAGTGGCCGAAGCGCACCTGATTCAGCCTACCTTCATCACCGAATACCCGGCTGAAGTTTCTCCGCTGGCGCGTCGTAACGACGAGAACCCGGAAATCACTGACCGCTTTGAATTCTTCATCGGTGGCCGCGAAATCGGCAACGGCTTTAGCGAGCTGAACGATGCAGAAGACCAGGCGCAGCGCTTCCAGGATCAGGTTGATGCGAAAGCGGCGGGCGACGACGAAGCGATGTTCTTCGACGAAGACTACGTGACCGCGCTGGAACACGGCCTGCCGCCAACTGCAGGTCTCGGTATTGGTATCGACCGTATGGTGATGCTGTTTACCAACAGCCACACCATCCGCGACGTGATCCTGTTCCCGGCGATGCGTCCGGTAAAATAAGCCACTGTTGCTAAAAAGCCCCGACGTGTTACGCGTCGGGGCTTTTTTATTGCTTCGCGTTGGCCGCGAAGTGAAGTAATGCTTCTCTCGCAGCCCGGGCTTCCATAACCATCCACGGGCTGAACGCCCAGGGTGTGGCTTCCAGCGCGCCGAGCAGTGCCTCCAGTTTTACCCACTGATGTTCCATCACCTCGTCGCGATTAATCACCAGATCGCTGACGGCACGCGCCGCAAAAACCGGGCAGATCTCATTTTCGACAATCCCGGAAGGATCGGTTTCGCGGTAGCGAAATGCCGGGGCGACCGGTGCGATCCCGGCGATTTCTGTGCCGACTTCATAGCGACAGCGGCGGATCATCGCCTGCTCCAGGGTTTCACCCTGCTGCGGATGACCGCAAACCGAGTTGGTCCAGACGCCGGCCCAGGCTTTCTTACTCATGGCGCGACGCGTGACCAGCGTTTCCCCTTTGTCGTTGAATAGCCAACAGGAGAAAGCCAGATGAAGAGGGGTGTGCGAGGTGTGTACGGCGTATTTTTCCGCTGTTCCGATAGCCGTTCCGTGGTCGTTAACCAAAATGACGTGTTCGTGTGTACCCATTATCACTCCCGTGCTGAAATCGCCGGGCGATACTGACTTGTTATCCGCTAAGTTCAGCACGGCCAGGCCGCGGCGATTATAGCGTAATCGTCACAAAACTGTTTGTCGCATAGGGTGCTCTTGGGCATCCGGGGTGAGGCTGCTATGATAGCGCGGCCATTCACGTTGACGAGGAACTGTTTTGTTTGCAGGAAGCCCGACGAAAAACCCTGTTTCTGCTCTGTTTTGCCTGATCCTGGCCCTGTTGCTGGCGGGATGTGCGGGCAGTAACTCATCGGATTCTGGTGTGTATACCGTTAAACGCGGCGATACGCTGTACCGCATCTCGCGTGCGACCGGCACCAGCGTGAAGGATCTGGCACGCCTGAACAATATTTCTCCGCCTTACACCATCGAAGTGGGGCAAAAGCTGAAGGTTAACGGCACCAGCACCACGGCCAAAAAATCCTCCTCAAAGAGCCGCGGGAAAACCGCCGCCGTCACGCCTTCTTACGTCGTGCCTAAATCCTCCTGGCCGCCTGTCGGGCAGCGCTGCTGGGTCTGGCCTGCCAGCGGTAAAGTGGTGCTTCCTTACTCCACCGCGGAAGGGGGAAACAAAGGCATTGATATCGCGGGCACCCGTGGCGCACCGGTATATGCCTCTGATGCGGGGAAGGTGGTTTACGTCGGCAATCAGCTGCGCGGTTATGGCAACCTGATCATGATTAAGCATGGCGAGGATTACATCACTGCCTATGCCCATAACGACACCATGCTGGTGAATAACGGGCAAAACGTGAAGGCCGGGCAGAAGATCGCCACTATGGGCAGCACCGGATCCAATACCGTGGCGCTGCATTTCCAGATCCGCTATCGGGCGACGGCTATCGATCCGGTACGCTATCTACCCGCGCCGGGCGGTAAACCGAAGTGCTAAGTGGTTATTTTATCGCCGGTTAGCGCGCGGGAGTCTTGTCAGAAGGGGCGTAAGGTCTATAATGCTTTACGCACCTCAAAGCGGGCGTAGTTCAATGGTAGAACGAGAGCTTCCCAAGCTCTATACGAGGGTTCGATTCCCTTCGCCCGCTCCAGAACCTCTTTCTATGTAAGAACTTATCCCGCAGCTAACCCACGCTATTGCTGCAGCGAAACCATTTTTTCTACCGATACCCCGCTGTCATTTAAATATCGAACACGCAGTCGCGATCCGTCCGGCATGCCCTTAACCGCATCCAGCGGATAACGCCGCGTGCTGAATGTTCTGATCATCATATCGGGTTGCTGGGTGACCTTCTGTTCATGCGTACCCTTTAACAGAGCAAGCGAGGTAAACGAGATATTCAGCGGTGTAGGGTTATTGCACTCAACCGCCCAGCCTTTGCCATCGGGTACCAGACGAAAAGCCAGCTTTTTCACCGCCTCTTCCAGCGTCATGGTGAGACCTTTTGGGCGCCAGAACAGCTTCATTTGCGTATTCATCGCCACCGTCAGGCGTGCAGCTTCAGCCTTTTTTGCCGACAGGGGGGGGATTTCGTAAAGGTTGATCCAGAAAACAGACTCACGATCCTGAGGTAACGGATCCTGATTGTAGATAAGCCGTAACCCCTGACGCTCTCCCGGTTTCAGGCGAAACACCGCAGGCAGCGCAACAAAAGGCGCGGCGGCAGATTCCGGATCGCCTATGCCGTCATCCACCCAGCTCTGCACGACCACCGGATACTTATTGGTATTCACCAGCATCAGCGATTGCTCCCGCTTGCCCGCCGGATAAATTACCCGCGTGCCGGCAGCCATAATCCCTGCATGCAGCGGGGATGAGATCAGCAGGCACAGAAGCCAGAGAACAGACCTTTTCATCATTGCATTTTCACCAGCACATACGCCGTCGCATGCACCTTACCTGGCGTTATCTCCTTGCCGCTCAGTTTTTTCAGCGTGGCGATAAAGGAGTAGGTGTAATAGGTGTAGCCGCTCGTGACGCTGCCCATCGCTTTAGCGCCCTGCAACACCGGGTACCAGCCCGCGCTGTTTCCGCCCGGCTTAAGCGTTGCTATACCAGGCTGGCCGACAAAGTTAAGGGTTTGTCCCGGATTAGCACTGTTTGCCAGCGTAATACCTACCCCTTTCGCCATATCCGGGTCGTTATAGTTGTCCGACACCAGTGCGCTCACGCCGCCGCTGCTGTTGACCAGTCCAAGGCTCTGCGCCGCGGCATAGGCGCCTTCAGAAACCTGGAAACCCATCGCCGTCTGCGTATCGGCCACCCCGGACTTAGCCGAATCACTGCACTCAACCTGCACCGAAAACGACGAGCTTGCCCCCATCCCGGCTTCGAGCTCGGCGGTAGAGATTGTCGGCAGAAGGACTATTGGATCCGCACTGCGGGCCACGCAGGTTGGGTTGCTGTAAATGGAGCTGCCGGTACGCATCCCATAGCCAAAGCCGTTATCTGCTCCCCAGAAACTAAAATCTGTAGAGCTATCTTCCCCGACTTCATCGTGGGCGAAAGCAAATGAAACAGAGGGATCGCCGGAAAGCTGAATGTAGGCGTTCGGTTGTATGCAGCTGTATACCTTGCCGGTAGGTTTGCCGTAGGCCAGACCAGAACCATCAGTATTATTGTTTCCGCAATAGGCTGATTTAGCAGACGTTCCTGGTAAGGCGCTAATGCGGTACAGCTCGGCCTGCAGCGGCGGGATATCCTGGAGGCGAATCTGAATTTTCCCTGCTGAGGTGGTGGCCCACGAGGTAACGGGCATTTTCTGCCAGGTGCGTTTTAGCGTTATGCCCGCCATGGTCTGACGTAACCCAACGTAAGCGAACCAGGTTGCATAGACGTCCGTCAGCCCATCATTAGTACCAATGTCATAGTAGCCGCCCACCCGGTCATCACCGTTGGTCGCCACCAGGAAATAGATGTTTGCGAGATCCGCCTCGTCACACTCCCAGAGCACCGTCGAGCCCGTCGAGCCGCCATAGGTGTAATTTGTGGGCGGTACCACGACGCTTCCCAGTAAGGAGCCTACCGGAACGAAATACGTATCCGTCAGGTTGATTTTTCCGAACGGAATGATCGCCGTATAGCCGTCCTCCGTTTGCAGTTTAGTGGTCTTAGTGCAACGACTCCATCCGGGCATGGCACTCAGGAGCAGCGCAAGGCCGAGGCAGAGTTTCAGTAGCAATCCTCTGTTTTTTTTCATCATCACTTCCTGAACCTTAACCTGAACATACTGACGTTAATCTGACCATGGGCTGCCCGGCTTCGGCGTGGGCGATGGTAAAGGGCAGGTAGCAGCGATCGCTGGGCTGCTCACCCCAGCGCACGGTAAACCGCCCACTGGTTTGTTCACTGCGAACATAGATCTGCCCGCCCTGACCGGTCATGCCGACAATGTTGCCGTTGTCATCCAGGACATCGGCCCCAAGAGGCAAAACTTCCCCGTCCGGGAAGCGCGATTTGATCAACAGCGCCGTGCCGCGACGTGTGCGGAACACCACTTTGCTGGCCGCCCCTGCAACCGGTGCAATTCGTTTTTCGCTATCGACCAGCTCGGCATCGCCATCCATATTTTGCGGATCGAGCGTTATCCGGTTGTAGCGATACGGCGTGACGGCAGGGATAAGCGCATAGCCATTGCCGTCGACGGTTACCTGCTGAGAGTTGTATACCTGGGCGCCCTCGGCGCCTTTCGCTTCAACCAGGGCAAAGGTATCGCTCAGATAGGGGCCTAAGGTGATCCCACCCGAATGGATAGCCATCGCGCCCTGGGCATTGCCGGACGCCTGCCAGTATCCCTGGCCCTGCGCGGCATTCAGCCCTACTGTTGTATCGGCCAGGCGCTTCTGCAGGTTCCCGCTGATTACGGTCTGCTTGTACTGCTGATCGCGACTCACGTTGATGCCGTAGTTGGTCGTCTGTTTCTCATCAAGCATGCCGGAGACCGAACTCTGATACTGATCCCCGCCGTTGGTGGAGTGGGTCCAGGAGTTACTCAGGGTCGGGGCGCGCGGATCGGTAGTGCCCAGCGGGATGGAGACAGACAGCGATGTCACCGTCTCCATGGTGCCACTGTCGTCATAATCCCCCATCTGCTGACGGGAGATGGACAGGTTCGCGCCGATCCCGTACATGAAGCTTTTGCTGTAACCAAACTGCAGCTGCGTATCCCGGCTGCGGCCATCGCGATAATCCTGGGTTGAGCCTGACAGAAACACGCTCCCGAGCTCCCCAAGGTTCTGATTCAGGGAGAGCTCAAAGCGGGACTGCTGGCTGTAGGTGGTGGACTCCCAGCTTTCGCCTGTTTTCGCCGCCTGGCGTACACCGAGGACATCAGTGAGATCCCGGTAGCCGCTAGTGGAATAGCGATAGCCAGCAAGTGACACCGTGGTGTCCGTTGCCGGAAACGTTTTGCTCCAGGAGAGATGCGCCATTCCCCCGCTGATATAGCCCGTATCCGGGAGTTCGGCATGCGACCAGGTCATGTCCATCCCCAGTGCGCCAAACCAGCTGCCGTAGACCCCGCCCAGCATCACGGCCTGATAAGCATCTGCGAGGAGCAGCCCGCTGTTCATGGTGACGCTGTTACTTAAACCACGTTGCCAGGTGAGATCGCTAAAAGCCGATTCATCGCCGCTATCGAGCGTTTTCCCCATCTCAACGCTGTAGCGAGAAACGCCCGCACGCATGGACTCGGGAACCGCAGAAAACGGGACGCTGAACCGGTTGACGGAGCCGTCAGCCTCGGTCACTTCTACATCAAGGTCGCCGCTATAGCTGGTAGGGTAGAGGTCGGTAATTTCAAATGCGCCGGGAGCGACCGTGGTCTGGTAAATTTCCTGGCCATTCTGACGCACCGATACTTTGGCGTTGCTGGATGCGACGCCGCGGATCACCGGTGCATAGCCTCGCATGGAATCAGGCAGCATGCGATCGTCGCTCGCCAGGCTGACGCCTTTGTAATTCATACCGGAGAAAAAGCGCCCTGACGTCACGAGCTGGCCCATCATCATCTGGCTGCCGATCTTCGGTAGCGGTCTTTGCAGATAGCGACGAATGTTTTGCCAGTCGCTGCCGCTATCCCGGCTCCAGTTCAGGTTGGATATTTGTCGGTACTGCCATTTGCCGAGATTAAGCCCGCCGTTCAGGGATAACCACGCGGAATCCTGATCGTTGGTGTTCTCCCCGGAATAGGAGACGTGGTAGTAGTTACTGATGTAATTGACAAACCCCATCGCACTGCCGACGTCTAAATCGTCAGGGTTAACATAGCCGCGCGCATCGTTGCTCATATCCGTTTGCGGCACGCTAAGATTCAGGCGCAGCTCGGCCATATTCATATCGACACTGCTGCCTTTCACCGCCTGGCTGAATAAAAAACAGCCCTTATCGGTTTTGGCGTGCGCGGATGCCTGCGGATCAAATTTAATTCCGGCGCTTTTGAAAAGTTCCGGTGACAGGCAGAGGGCGACGCTATTGTCTGCATCGTTAACAAATTCGACGCTCATGGTGTCGATAAATCGGGTGTTTACATAGACATCTACTTTGTAGATGCCTGCGGCAATACTGTCTTTCCGCGTAAACTGCTCCAGGGTAGCCTGACTGAATTTCCCCCCGCGAAACAGGGCGGGTTCAAAAGTATAATCGTCTGCTGATGAGTCATCAGGACCGCCAGCCGCCAGCGCCACAGGAACAGAAGCGATAACAGCACATAAAATAACAACGTATTTCATTTGCGTTATCCGCCTGTGCGAAATAATGCGTGCTGCTCTTTTTTTACAGCACCCTTTCACTGACGGTATCCATGCCGTAGTCGTTCACTAACGTCAGCCGTAAACGCGCGCCTTTAAGACTTTTTACGGGAGTGGAAAGCGACCATTCACTGGAGGATTTAGGGGCGACCATTACCGAATCCGCCAGGCGGACTTCGCGGCCCTGAATTATCAGGCTGGCCCGGCGAATAACGGCAAAATAGCCCCCAGGGTTTGTCACCTGAATGTTTTTCCCTTTCAGCGCGAAGGTAAGATTCTTCGCGGTATCGCCCTGGCGACCGGTTATTCCCTGAGGACGATAAAATATTTTTACGCGGTTTGTTATGGAGAGGACCAGTTGATTACTGCCTTGATTTGCTGTTTTAGTGGCGGGTAACTGGGTGAAATTCATATAAAAAATCGCCTCACGATCCTGAGGTAAATTTTTACCTGTGTACATCAAACGCACCGACTGTCCCGCTTTAGGCTCCATGCGAAATATTTGTGGCGTAATAACAAAATCGCCATCCTCTGAAGCACTATTTTTCTGACCCTTGTCCGTCTCAATCTGGACAATATAAGGTTGACTATCCTGGTTTCTTAACTGAACGCATTTTTCACGGTTCTGGGCAGGATAGATTATTCGGGTGCCAGTCATTACCACGCTGGCAAAAGCGTTCTGGCTGAGAATTAAAAAAAGCGTAACCAGCAAAGTGGAATAAGTGCGCATGTTACGCTCTCCTGAATTATTAATAAATGTGCGGCGGAATTCTGGCTGGAAGTCTTCCTCCAGCCAGTTCAGAACAATCAGAAATAGCTCAGGGTATACTCTGCAACAGCAGTGATTTTACCTGGCTTGGCGGAAGCAGCATCGACCACATAATATTGCGCACCAAAATCATGGCTTGCTGACGTTTCAGTTGCTTTCAGAACCAGACCGCTAACAGAGGTTGGACCAGAAAGGATGACAGGGTTAGTTCCATCGCTGGAAGCGGTTAACTGAATACCGTAACCAACAGCAGCATTATCTGTCGCGCGGTTACCCAGCACCCCTGAAGAGACATCAACATCATATCCCAGGAATTTAGTCTTGATATTAAGATCGGCCTCAGGCGCAGTACATCCACTAACGGAAACAGTGAATGGCGTGAGACCCGCTTTCTGCCCATTTGCCAGCGTCGTTCCAAAATCAGCGGTGGCGACGGTTGGCAGCATCACGACAGAGTTTGTTTGTCCGTTAATATTGACAGAACAAGTCTGATCGGTGACCTCGCCCTGGAAAGTCACTGTAGGTGCTGCAAAAACAGCACAAGGTAAAATCCCTACAGCCACAAGCAGTGCTACTTTTTTCAACTGATTAATCATTTTATATCCTTATATAATAATTTAATTTACTCACAACCTCACTCCTGTGAGGGGCGCTGCTTTAAACTTAAACCTTTATATCTCTGCTATAGTGACCTTACCTTTTTAGCGATTTATAAGGGATATTTGAAGTATAAAACAATGAGCGTTGCCAACAATATCCGCTCCAGGATAATAATGGTCAGGAAATAGTGGTTATCGCATCAATACATTTTGACAGTGGCCGTAAGTTAATGTAAGCGCGGGGGAAGGGCAATAAAGCAGAAATTAATTATGCGCAACTGAAATGGTGGGTTTTATTGCCCAGATTATCGAATCTACTCCAGCGTTTTGCTACCTGACATATGCTTACCAACAGTTTACAATCTTCGAACAAGCTCCCCACCTCCCGACCTTGCTCATTGTAAAAAATTTAAAAATAAACAACATAAATTTTACCCGCCGTAGAGATATTGCTATATCTGAATATCGGAAAGTGTTTTAAATCTGCATCAAAGTCAGGGTGCTGCAGAGGCGAATCAGGCCGCACCGCGCAACTTACAGGTTTGCTCCAGAGGCTAATCTGGCTGTGATGCAAAGCTATCAGGTAATACTATGCATCTTATGTCACCCATACGTCCCGAAAATTCCATGCAGCGTTTGTTGGCGGCGCTTGAGCCCATTGCTGATAAAATCCAGGTGATCCCGCGCAAAAGAATGACCTGGAACTACAAAGGCCGTCCCCAGCTCTACTTTTTTCTTGAGGGGGAGCTCTCCATACTGCGTGCCTCCGATGGGCTGCTGATTGTCACCGTGTATGAAGCGCATCTTTTTGGCATTGCAGAGATGATCCAGCCAACGAAAGGCCATATTTTGCGTACCGAATCTGAATCAACAATGTTACGGATTGATGCAAAACTGGCGGCTGAGATCATCTGCCAGCAGGGGTTGTGGGAGGACGTTGCCGCGGTGCTCTCGTACCATACCGCTTATCTGTTTTATCGTGATGCATTAGTCGTGCAACAACGAACCTATTCGGTAATACGTAACCATCTGCTTGAGATGATAACGTTGCCGGAACAGACGCGCATGCGAACATCAATTCTGGATTATATTCAGGACAGAACGCTACTTTCGCGCAGCAGTGTATTGAATGTGATCTCCGCGTTGAAAAAAGAGGGCTATATTGCCTTCAAACGTGGCGGTTATCTCCTGGAAATAAAGGCGTTACCCGAAAATTTTTGATTGAAAATTTAATTTTAAACAGAATGATAATTAACCTGACAGCGGTTTTTGTATATCGTTTGCCTACTGAAATAAATAACGAAATTTACCTCCAGTAAGTTTAAACGAGATTGTTATGAAAAAGACCGTTGTTGCTTTAATTATCGTAAGTGCTTTCACGACTACCGCAGCGTTTGCCGCGGGCGATGCCGGAACCTGGTACAGTGGTGGAAAGTTCGGTTGGTCACACTATTTCGATGCCAGTACAGGTAGCAAAGCGCTGGATAATAATAGTGGCTCAAACCATTTTGACGTAGACCATGACAACGTAGGTGGTGGAATTTACACCGGTTACCAGATTAACTCGTGGCTGGCTGTCGAAGGTGGCTACGACTATTTAGGTAACATGCAGATTAAAGGTCATCACAGCGGCGCCGGAGCCACACTGAAAAGTCAGGGGATCCAGATGTCCCTGAAAGCGAGCTATGCCATCACGCCAGAGTGGGACCTGTATGGCCGGGCCGGGGCAATGGGATACCGGGCGGAATCTGATGTAAGCGGTCATAATCGCTTTGAAACCGGTGTTCGTCCGCTGGCTGCTGTGGGCACCGAGTATGCCTTCAACAAAAACTGGGCAGGACGCCTTGAATATCAATGGGTAAGCAACGTAGGTAATGCCAATCAGATTGGGGTAAGCGCTGACGTTAGTACGGTTACGGCCGGGCTGAGTTATCGTTTTGGCCAGAACGATTGACGTACCTCTAGCCATGACTCTGCGTACAAGCCCGGCACTTACCTGCCGGGTTTTTTTATATTGGGGATTAGCCTGCCAGAACCGGTTTTAGCACGACATGAATCTGCTCCAACCCTGTTTCATTATTTTCTTTAAGGTATTGCTGATTCATCATGGCTAATGCTTCTAATCTGGAAAGGGATGTGTAGACTGGCTGCACATCGCTATCCATTTCGAATATCTCTTTCTGTTTTACATCCTGTAAATATTGTTTTTTTATCGTGTCGGTAAGCGTAGCAATATCCTTTTTATTGGTATTGTACAGCGAGGCGATATGTGATGTCGGGACAGGGTGCGTTTTTGCACCAGGAAGCACTAAAGGAATGTGCATTCGATTAATCTGCTCTACTTTGTCTGGTTTTGGCGTGCTACAACCGCTGACTGAAATCATACTGAATAACAGTATAAATGATGGTATGGTTCTCATTATCTGACCTGTATTGCTGAAAAACAGCGTTAATTATCCCGTCTGGATAATCAGATTGCAGAGTAATGTTGTTTATTTTTAAATATTCCGGATGCTCGCCACTGGAATTCGTCTCGTGAGGTCCGGTCATAAGCTTTTAAAATTAGCACTGTCTCAGTAGGTTGAATGATAATATCGCGCTATGCTTGTTCCCGGACCCCATAATAACTACAGAGGCAATGTCATGGATAACGAACTGCTGGAGGCGGGATACCGGGCCTATACCGGTGAGAAAATTGACGTCTACTTCAACACCGGTATCTGTCAGCACTCGGGAAACTGCGTGCGCGGCAGCGCTAAGCTCTTCAACCTGAAACGTAAGCCGTGGATCATCCCCGATGAAGTGGATGTCGAAACGGTTGTGCGTGTGATCGACTCCTGCCCAAGCGGCGCACTCAAATACCGCCACAAATAAGCGAGAAACCATGGAAATTCAGGAAGGCCATAACAAGTTTTACGTGAACGATGCCGAGGGCAATCAGGTCGCGGAGATCGTTTTTGTTCCTACCGGCGAGCATCTCAGCATTATCGAGCATACGGATGTCGACCCCAGCCTGAAAGGTCAGGGCGTGGGCAAACAGCTGGTGGCGAAGGTCGTGGAAAAGATGCGCGCTGAAAACCGCAAAATCATTCCCCTGTGCCCGTTCGCCAAACATGAATTTGATAACACCCGCGAATACGACGATATCCGCGCCTGATTCTGAACCTGCAGCCTGCTGCAGGTTCCCTCTCTTAAGCGATAAACATCACCGACACGCACAACACCCCGACAATCAGCGTCAGCACATTGCCGACGGAGCGGTATGGCTTCAGGGCCGGAATGAGGAACGTCGACAGGGTCGGCATGATAAACAAGATCATGGCGATAAGCGGCCCGCTGATGGCGTAGATCATCGAGATGGCGTTGGGATTAATGCAGCACACCGCAAAGGTGATCAAGGATACGCCCATCACCGACACGGCCCGGTTAAAGGCCCGGCTTTTCTTCACCCCAGCCTGATTTAACGCGGACTTCACCATCTCCGTGGCCCCCTCAATCACCCCGAAATAGGTCCCGAGGAACGACTTCGACATGGCGACAATGGCGACCACAATCCCGGAGATCCCAAGCCAGGAGGGGGAGGAGGGCATCATGGACAGCGCCGAGAGAATGGTCACCCCTTGCTCTTTGGCAGCGACGATGTACGACGGGGGGATCGACAGCAGGCAGCTGAAGACAAAGAACAGCACGCTCAGGCAGATAATCAGGTAGGCCACCTTCATGATGCGGGTGCATTTGCCCATCGCGGCATCGCCATATTTCTCCTGCCGATCGACGGCAAAGGTCGAGATAATCGGAGTATGGCTGAAGGCAAATACCATCACCGGAATGGAAATCCACACCTGGTGGAGCGTATGTTGATCGAATGCCATCTGGCTGGTAAGCAGCGACGGCTGCCAGCTCTGGGTGAGATAGAGGGACACCAGCAGGAAGTAAGCGATTAGCGGGAAAACCAGAAAGCCCATCACCCGGATGGTGACATGCCGCCCCATCAGAAAGATCAGGTTCAGCGCCAGCACCACGCCGAGGCTCACCAGCACCCGCACGGTGGTGTCCACCGTCATATGCTTCGCCAGCTGTTCCGTCAGGGAGTTGGTGATGGCCACGGCATAGATCTGCACCACCACAAAAAAGGCGATGAAATAGAGCGTGGTGATCAGATTGCCGATCTTCTTCCCGTAGTAGTGCGTGACCGCGCCGGTGATCCCTTCGCTACCTTTGGTTTTTGCGCTCAGGATGAACTGGCATAACGCTTTGTGGGGCCAGTAGGTGAATGGATATGCCACAAGGGCGGTGATAAACAGGACGACAGCGCCCGCAGACCCTAGCTGGATGGGCAGAAACAGGGTTCCTGCGCCCACGGCCGTGCCATACAGGGCAAAGCTCCAGAGGGTCTCTTCTTTAGACCAGATTTTCGACATGAGAGAAACGTATCAACTATAAAACCAACAAAAAGGAGACTATTTTACCATAATGATGGGTTGGGGTCGCAGTTGACGCTACGGGAAGCTGGCCGGAAAGCATTTCCGGCCGGAGGGATTAGTACGTGGCAGCCTGGCGCTGCTGGCGTCGCTTCATAATGCGATCCCGCAGAGTGTCATACGCCCAGTTATAAACCATGGTGTACGGCAGGAAGAAGATGAAGAAGCCGATCTCCAGGGTGAAGGCCTGCAGCAGGCTCACGCCCAGCACCAGCGACACAATGCCGACGCCGATAAAGATGAACCCGACTTCAAAGCCAAGCGCGTGCAGGGCGCGGACTTTCGCGGTGCGGGGCACCTCATGTCGCGGCCACAGCCTGTCAAACACAGCGTTAAAGATGATGTTCCAGATCATCGCCGTGGTGGCGAGGATAATGGTTAACCCACCCATTTCGAGCACCGGACGCTGCATCAGCCATGCGGTGGTCGGGGCGAGAATCGCCGTGGCGATACCTTCAAAACAGACGGCGTGGAAAATGCGTTCCGGCAGTTTTCTGCGCTGAACATCGTTGTGCTGCATAACGTCTTACCTCAAAAATAAGCCAGGATGGGCAAATAATGCGGCTATTTTTATCGTTTAAACTGATATATAAAAGTTAGATCCCATCGATAAAGTAGATACATCATGCGCTATTCACCCGAAGCGTTAACCGCGTTTGTCGAGACGGTGGCGGCGGGCTCGTTCTCCGCCGCAGCCCGCCGCCTGCGTAAAAGCCAGTCCACTATCAGTACCGCCATCGCCCATCTGGAAGACGATCTGGGCTTCGCCCTGTTCGATCGCAGCGCCCGCCAGCCGGTGCTTACCGCTCAGGGGAAGCAGGTGCTGGGCTATGTTCAGTCGATTCTGGCCGCCAGCGCCCGGCTGGATGAACTGGCGGTCTCCCTCAGCGAAGAGACCGAAGCGCGGCTGACCTTTGTCCTCTCCGATACCCTGCACCCGGACGTGCTGGAGGATATGCTGTTTCGTTTTGATGAGCGTTTCCCCCATACCGAATTCGAATGTCTGATTGGCGAAGAGGAAGACGTCATCGACCTGCTGCAAAAAGAGCGGGCGCAAATCGGCCTTACCGAGGCGCGGGAGAGCTATCCCACCGACATCGCCGCCGTTCGCCTGCCGATGCAAACCCATATGGCGATCTACACCTCGGCCAGCCATCCGCTGGCCGGGCAACAGCGCCTTGAAGCCGATGAGCTGCACGGCTGGCGGGAGCTGCGCCTGAACACCTATCTGGAGCGGGAACCGGTGCTGGCGCAGGGGCCTGTCTGGTCGGCGCCCAACTATCTGATGCTGCTCAGCATGGCGGTGCAGGGCTTCGGCTGGTGCGCGCTGCCCTGTGCGCTGGTGGAGGAGTTCGCCCCGGCAAAAGCGCTGGTGCAGCTCAACGTGCCGGGCTGGCCGCGCTCGGTGGCGATCGATCTGCTGTGGAACAAACGCTCCCCACCGGGAACGGCAGGCAACTGGCTGCGCCATTATCTGCAGCAAACAGCGGATCCGCTGTGATGAAGGCTGTAGCGGTAGTGAAATAAAAACGCACTACACTTAACTGAGTTTCATCACTGACTGAGAAAACCCATGACCGCGAAAGATACCATTACGCCCCGGGTGCTGATGCTCTCAGCGAAAGACTGGGTGCCGAATAATCCCCATCTGCCGGTGCTTATCTATAAAGGGGTGATAACGGATGGCGATATTGCCAGCCAGTTTGAACAACGGTTCGCCGACAACGGCTGGCCGCCCCAGTGGCGCGACGGGATCTTCGATTATCACCATTACCATTCCACCGCACATGAGGTGCTCGGCATTGCCCGGGGATCGGCGCGGCTGGTCATTGGCGGGCCGGGTGGGGAAGAGATGGAGGTGGAAGCGGGGGATGCACTGTTACTGCCTGCGGGAACCGGACATTGCCGCTTATCAGCCTCCCTCGATTTTCTGGTGGTAGGGGCGTATCCGCCGGGCATGGAGTTCGATCTGTGCAAGCAGGCGGCGACCCCAGCGATCCTGGCGCGCATCGTTGCGCTGCCGTTTCCTGAGCGGGACCCGTTAAACGGCGACTCGCCTCCCTTAACGCAGTTCTGGAAATCACCGCCCTTCAGCCAGTGAAGGGCGGAACAACGCTATTTGCCGGTATAGATATCGAAGCTGAAGTATTTCGCGGCGAGCTTTTTATAGGTACCGTCGGCGAGGATCGCGGCGATAGCGCCGTTCAGATCCTTACGCAGCTGCTCATCCTCTTTACGCAGGCCGATGGCTGCCCCGGCGCCAAACAGGGCGTCGTCCTGCAGCGCACCGCCGACAAAGGCAAACTCTTTGCCCTGCGGTTGGCTGAGGAAGCTATAATCCGCCATCACCCCAGAGAGCACCGCCCCATCGATACGCCCCGATTCCAGGTCGCGAATCACCTGGTCCGCACCCTGATAGGCCACCACGTTAACGCCCTTGCCGCGCCACTGCTCGTTGGCATAGGTCTCCTGAGCGGAACCCTGCTCCACGCCGATGGTTTTCCCTTTCAGCTGATCCACGCTGTTGCCGGGAAGCGTGTTTTTGCGTGCCACCAGGAAGGCCGGGCCGCTGTAGATCTTGTCGCTAAAGGCAATCTGCTCTTTGCGTTTGTCGGTGATGTACATCCCCGAAAGGATGGCATCAAACTTACGCGCCTTCAGGGACGGAATGATGCCGTCGAAATTGCTTTCAACCCAGACGCATTTCGCCTGCAGCTGCTGGCAGATGGCATTGCCCAGATCGATATCGAACCCGACCACCTCGCCCTGCGGGTTCTTGGACTCAAACGGGGCAAAGGTCGGATCCACGCCAAAACGCAGCTCTTTAGTCTCTGCCGCGAAGGCGGATGAGGCAGCCAGCAGTGCCACCAGCGGTAAAAGGTATTTTTTCATTAGTCTGTCCCTGTCTTAACGGCAATAGTTTTCAACCAGACGGGCAAAGAAGGAGGCCCCGGTGGTGATGATCTCGTCATTGAAGTCGTAGCCGGGGTTATGCACCATGCAGCCGCCTTTTTCCCCTTTCACGCCGTTGCCGAGCAGGAAGTAGCTTCCCGGACGTTGCTGCAGCATAAAGGCAAAATCTTCGCTGCCGTTGGACGGGGAGACGCTGTCGAGTACCGCATCTTCACCAAAGAACTCCACGGCCAGCTGGCGGGCAAAGGCGGTCTGTTCCGCATCGTTCACCAGCACCGGGTAGGAGTCGTAGATCTCCACTTCGCTGGTGGCACCGTAGCTGCGGGCGGTGAAATCGGTGAGCTCCTGAATACGGCGGATCAGCAGGTCGCGGATCTCCGGCTTCATCGAACGTACCGTCAGCTCCATCACCGCGCTGTCCGGGATCACGTTGGAGGCAATGCCCGCCTGGAAGGTGCCAACGGTGACGACCGCGGTTTCACCCGGCGGCACGTTACGCGCCACAATGCTCTGCAGGGACATGATCAGGGCCGCGCCGGTCACAATCGGATCCACGGTGCGTTCCGGATGCGCGCCATGCCCGCCGTACCCTTTCAGGGTGATTTTGACGGTATCGGCGGAGGCCATAAAGTTGCCCTCATAGAAGCCAAATTTCCCGGTCGGCAGGTAAGGCATATTGTGCAGGGCAAAAATACGATCGCAGGGGAAGCGGTCGAACAACCCGTCTTTGATCATCAGATCCGCGCCGCCAATGGCCTCTTCGGCAGGCTGGAAGATAAGGTGCACGGTGCCGTTAAACTGGCAGGCGTCGGAGGCGATGTATTTCGCGGCGGCTAATAAAATGGCCGTGTGGCCGTCGTGACCGCAGGCGTGCATTTTGCCCGGCACGGTGCTGGCCCAGGGTAAGTCGGTGGCTTCGAAGATCGGCAGGGCATCCATGTCGGCGCGCAGGCCGATGGATTTTGTCCCCTGGCCTTTGGCGATCGTGCCGACCACGCCGGTTTTGCCGATCTCCCGCGTCACCTTGTAGCCCCAGCCTTCGAGCTGGCGGGCCACCAGGTTGCTGGTATTGAACTCTTCCAGGCTTAGCTCGGGGTTGGCATGTAAATGACGACGGATGGCGATGATCTCTTCTTCTGATTCTTTTATTTCTGGAATGATACAGTCGGACATTTGTTACTCCAGTGTTAACGCGTGTTTGCATTCCTAACTTATCGCCACGTCGCCGGTAATGCCAACGAGTTATCTAATAATTACCGTGAAAATTATCAATTGCGTGAATACATCACGGGGCGTTAATCCGGGCCCACGGATTCTTTGTGATAAAACTCACTTTTTTTAAACAATTACATCATTAGTTGATAACAACCCTCTACTATGGGCGGTGTCATTTTGCACAGAGGTAGAGATGAAAGACGTCGTGATAGTGGGTGCATTGCGTACCGCAATCGGCTGTTTCCAGGGAGCGCTTTCACGCCATTCGGCAGTGGAATTAGGCAGCGTGGTGGTGCGCGCGCTGGTGGAGCGCAGCGGCATTGAGGCACACGAGATCGACGAAGTGATCCTCGGTCAGGTGCTGACCGCCGGTGCCGGGCAAAACCCTGCCCGCCAGGCCGCGCTAAAGGGAGGATTACCCAACACCGTCTCTGCCATTACCATCAATGACGTGTGCGGCTCCGGCTTAAAGGCGCTGCATCTGGCGACCCAGGCGATCCAGTGCGGCGAAGCCGATGTGGTGATCGCGGGCGGCCAGGAGAACATGAGCCGCGCGCCGCACGTGCTGACCGACAGCCGCACCGGGGCGCAGCTGGGCAACAGCCAGCTCATCGACAGCCTGGTGCATGACGGCCTGTGGGACGCGTTCAACGACTACCATATGGGCGTCACCGCAGAAAACCTGGCGCGTGAATATGGCATCACCCGCGAATTGCAGGATGCCTACGCGCTGAGCTCCCAGCATAAGGCCCGGGCCGCTATCGACGCAGGCCGCTTCCGGGACGAGATTGTGCCGGTTGTCGCCCAGAAGCCCGGCGGGGAGAATCTGCTGGTGGATACCGACGAGCAGCCGCGCACCGACGCCAGCGCAGAAGGGCTGGCGCTGCTCAATCCTGCCTTTGAGCTTACCGGCTCGGTCACCGCCGGAAACGCCTCCTCTATTAACGACGGGGCCGCAGCGGTAATGATGATGAGCGAGAGCAAAGCTGAATCGCTGAATCTGCCGGTGCTGGCGCGGATCAAAGCCTTTGCCAGCGTCGGCGTCGATCCTGCCTTAATGGGGATCGCCCCGGTACACGCCACGCGCCGCTGTCTGGAGCGGGCGGGCTGGCAGCTGGCGGACGTTGATCTGATCGAAGTGAATGAAGCCTTTGCGGCTCAGGCGCTGTCGGTGGGTAAAATGCTGGAGTGGGATGAACGCCGGGTCAACGTCAACGGCGGCGCCATTGCGCTGGGCCACCCTATCGGTGCCTCGGGCTGCCGCATTCTGGTCTCGCTGGTGCATGAGATGGTGAAACGCGATGTCCGCAAAGGGCTGGCAACCCTGTGCATCGGCGGCGGACAGGGCGTGGCATTAGCCATAGAAAGATAATTCGCGTTGATATATATCAACCAAAACAGGCCTCCGTCCACGGAGGCTTATTTGTTTGTGACTCCCGTCATATTTTTACCCTTGTAAGTCAATTCTCAAACACCCTCGAAATATTTAACGCATTCACTGAATCGCTAATAACGATTTAGTGTGATCGCGATCCGTTAAATTCCCCTTAAAACTCTTCTTTTGTTGATATTGCTCACGGCTGGCTTTGCCAAAAAAAATGAAACAAATAATTACGATCATGATCACTAAAATTACGTATTTAAAAAAATAAAATGCAATTCCATAAAAACGAAACATCATTTTAAACGAGGGTTTTTCCATGTTTAAGAAATCTCTGGTCCTTGCTTCACTTATTGGCGCTTCTTTCGCAGCTCAGGCTGTCACCGTGGATCTGCGTCACGAATACATCGATAGCGGCTCGAACGCAGACCGTGTTGCGGTTTCGCACCGTTTCGAAAATGGTTTTGGTTTTTCTGTAGAAGCAAAATGGAAATCAGGCGGCGATAAAGCTGACCAGCCATTTGCGGATGTGGTGGGTAACGGTCACGAAGATCAGATCAGCTGGCGCTGGAAAGCCAACCAGAACATTGCGTTAACACCAGGTTTTACGCTCGAAAGTAAAGACAGCTTCACCATTTATAAACCCTATCTGCACGCGCAATATAGCTTTGATAATGGCTTCTATGTCGCAGCCCGTTATCGCTATGACTACACCCGTTATCCATCAAGCTCGAATAAAGACGATGATAAAGTTAACCGTGGTGATGCGTGGGTAGGTTGGGTAATGGGCGACTGGCGCACCGAGCTTAACTACGTATACGCGAAAAGCTCCGAAGGGACGATTCGTAATAATAACAAAGATTACTCCCAGGAATATAACGTCAAGCTGGCGTACAAAATTGATAAAAACTGGGCACCGTACGGCGAAGTGGGTAACGTTGGTGTGAAAGAGACCGATGAGCGTCAGACCCGTCTGCGTGTCGGCGTTGCATATTCATTCTGATAACAAGCAGTACCTTCGGGATAAACCGGCTCTTATGAGCCGGTTTTTTTATATCTGTTATCTGGCGGTGCTGATAAAAGCGGACAATAAAAAAAGCCCTCCATAAAGGAGGGCAAGGCCAGTTACAGGAACACAAACACTAACATTTATTCACGCAATAATTCAGGTTGCTCAGGAAGCTTCGCAATATAGAGAGCAGGTTTGCCGTCTTTATCAGAACTAAACAGAACCGCTTTATCATCCGGGGTAAAGGAAGGGTGCGGATGGGTCACCTGGCGGCTGTTGGCCACGGTTGCCCAGGAAGTATCGTGACGCGCGATGCGGAAGTAAGCCTCTTTCGCCACGTCAAACGCGTAGAGATACGGATCGTTGTCGATGGTGTAGCCGCTGGTATCTTTCACATCCACCGGAGTGCCGGAACCGTCCCCCACCAGCAGCGTGCCGTCAAAGTTACTCATCAGATGCGAACAGGCTGGCATCTTCATTACCGCTTTGTTCTCGCCGGTATCCGGGTTGAAGCTGTACACGGTACGTCCTTGCTCACCTTTCAGATAAGAGACATACACCAGCGCCGAGCCGTTCGGGACCCAGAATTCATGGGTGCAGCTTTCGCCTTCGGCGTGCTCTTTCACCTTACGCACGTTGCTGCCGTCTTCGTTGACCATCCACATGCGGGCATCCACCAGATCGTGCGGACCTTCATGGCAGAACGCGACGGTATTGTCGTCAAACGGACGGTAAATCGGGTGACCGAGCCAGTTTTTCTCTTCGTGGATCACGCTGCTTTCACCGGTCTGCAGATCGACCCGCAGCAGGCGGCAGTGCGGCCCTTTATGGAAGAAGTCGTGGAAGATTTTCCAGTCGTTCAGCGGCGTCCAGTCGCTTTTCGCGATTTCGATACCGACCAGTTTGGTGCAGTCGCTGTTCGCCACCCAGGTGCCATAGCCGACCCAGTCGTCGCTGACGCGATAGACTTCGCGCTCTTCAAAGGTGGTCAGATTGACTTCCCGCAGAGTGCGATCATTCTTAACGTAATAGAGGGATTTATCATCCGGCGACAGGAAGCCGCCGAAGGTGTTATCACCCGCGCCTTCGGTTAACTGCACCGCTTCGGCGTTTTTCAGATCCAGCAGATAGTAGTTCCAGTGGCCATCGAATTCACCGGCAAACAGCAGGTGGCTACCATCGTTGAAAAAGCACTTTTGGTAGAAGTAGTTACGATGACAGGTAACTTCAGGGGGGGTCAGGCGGGTCACTTCCACGCCTGTATCCGGATCGCGACTGACCTCGTAGTTCAGTTTGACCCGCATACCTTTTGCCATGATGCACTCCTTGAATTCGACGGCAGGATCGCGCCTGCGGTCCGATCGGTAAAATATGAGTTTAAAAACTGGGTGTTAAAATATCAAAACATCGTTTCAGTGTGTGTGACTGGTGGCGCACTTCTGAAGGAAAACCCCGCTGACTCATCAAATTCGTTAAATTCGTTGAGTTTTATCTCATCGCGGCATTAATTTTTAATCCTTTCATAACTGATTGTTTATTATAAAAATTAACGCTAAATAATTAAAAAAATGTTTAAAGAAAGCGTTGTCAACTCCCTGACAATCGTGATCGCAATTGCAATTTTGAGATTAACTTGCAGAAAAAGTGAAACATCGTTTTGAATGTAATTGAAAACCCATTTCACAGCAGATAATATGTGCCCATCATGAAAACGGAACATCGTTTTGTTAATTATCCAGGCCTTCGGGGCCGATAAATTCTGGAGGTTAATGTGGAAGTCAGACAAAGCATCCACAGCGCGCATGCAAAAACGCTGGATACCCAGGGGCTGCGTGATGAGTTTTTAGTCGAGAAAGTGTTTGTCGCTGATGAATACAGCATGGTGTACAGCCACATTGACCGCATCATCGTTGGCGGCATCATGCCGGTTGCCAAAACGGTCTCTGTCGGTGGCGAAGTGGGCAAACAGCTGGGCGTCAGCTTCTTCCTGGAGCGTCGCGAGCTGGGCGTAATTAATATCGGCGGCCCGGGCACCATCACCGTTGACGGTCAGTGCTATGAAATTGGCCATCGCGATGCCCTGTACGTCGGTAAAGGCGCGCAGGAAGTGGTATTCGCCAGCGTCGATAGCAGCAAACCGGCGAAGTTCTACTATAACTGCGCCCCGGCACACACCACGTATCCAACCAAAAAAGTGACCCCGGCGGAGGTTTCTCCGGTCACGCTCGGTGACAACCTCACCAGCAACCGCCGCACCATCAACAAATACTTCGTTCCTGATGTGCTGGAAACCTGCCAGCTCAGCATGGGTCTGACCGAGCTTGAGCCGGGCAACCTGTGGAACACCATGCCGTGCCATACCCACGAGCGCCGCATGGAAGTGTACTTCTACTTCAATATGGAAGAAGACGCCTGCGTATTCCATATGATGGGTCAGCCGCAGGAGACGCGCCATATCGTTATGCATAACGAGCAGGCAGTCATCTCTCCAAGCTGGTCTATTCACTCCGGCGTAGGCACGCGTGCCTATACCTTCATCTGGGGCATGGTCGGTGAAAACCAGGTCTTCGATGATATGGACCACGTTGCCGTTAAGGATCTGCGCTAGTCGCGGACAGTTAAGCATAAACTTGCCTGTTCGTTCAGGCGCTGAAAGATAAGGATTAAAAATGATTCTGGATGCATTTTCTCTGCAGGGTAAAGTTGCGGTTGTGACCGGTTGCGACACTGGCCTCGGCCAGGGCATGGCGGTGGGTCTGGCAGAAGCGGGCTGCGACATCGTGGGTATCAACATCGTTGAGCCGCAGGAGACCATCGAGCGTGTAACCGCGCTGGGCCGCCGTTTCCTGAGCCTGACCGCTGACCTGCGTAAAATCGACGCGATCCCTGAGCTGCTGGATCGTGCGGTGGCTGAATTCGGTAAAATCGACATTCTGGTGAACAACGCCGGTCTGATCCGTCGTGAAGACGCGATCAACTTCAGCGAGCAGGACTGGGACGACGTCATGAACCTGAACATCAAGAGCGTGTTCTTCATGTCTCAGGCGGCCGCGAAGCACTTTATCGCCCAGGGCAACGGCGGCAAGATCATCAACATCGCCTCTATGCTCTCCTTCCAGGGCGGCATCCGTGTCCCGTCTTACACCGCTTCCAAAAGCGGCGTAATGGGCGTAACCCGTCTGCTGGCGAATGAGTGGGCGCAGCACAACATCAACGTCAACGCTATCGCGCCGGGCTACATGGCGACCAACAACACCCAGCAGCTGCGTGCTGACGAAGAGCGTAGCGCGGCAATCCTCGAGCGTATCCCTGCGGGTCGCTGGGGTCTGCCAAGCGATCTGATGGGCCCGGTTGTGTTCCTGGCGTCCGGCGCATCTGACTACATCAACGGCTACACCGTAGCGGTTGACGGCGGCTGGCTGGCGCGTTAATCCAGCGCATTGATAAAAAACCGCTGCCCATGGGCAGCGGTTTTTTTTGCCTGGCGGCGACGCTTTTGTAGGCCGGGTAAGGCGTAGCCGCCACCCGGCTTTTTTCACACCTGCGCCAGATACAGCGCCGGCATGCCTTCTTCATCTGACGTATACAGCACCCACTTATTGTCCGGCGAAAACGACGGATGCGGATGGGTCACCTGACGATCGCCATCCAGCACTTTCCAGCTGGTATTGTGCTGACAGATGGCGGTCTGCGTCCCTTTTTGAATATCAAACACCCAGATAAAGGGATCATTGAGGCTGATATCGCCGGTGTTGTGCGGCGCGCCGTCGCCCACGATCAGCGACCCGTCGTGGTTACTCATCAGGTGGGAGCAGGGCGGGATCGCCATCAGCTGGCGATTTTCCAGCGTGGCGGGATCGGCGCTGAACAGATAGCGCTGCGGATCGTTCTCCTTGTGCGCCACGTAATAGAGCGCCGAGCCGTCCGGCACCCAGAATTCGTGGGTAAAACTCTCGCCTTCGCCATGCTGGCGCACCTTGCGCAGGTTGCTGCCATCCTCGTGAATCAGCCACATGCGGGCATCGATCGCATCGCGCGGCCCCTCGTGACAAAACGCCACGGTGTTGTCGTCAAACGGGCGGTAGATCGGGTGCCCGAGCCAGCGTTTTTCCTGCAAAATCACCCGGCGCTCGCCGGTTTGCAGGTCGATATTGATCAGGCGGCATTCCGGGTTTGTGAAGTAAAACGCGCGGAACTTGCTCCAGTCGGTGAGCGGCTGCCAGTCGCTTTTTTTGATCTCGATGCCCACCAGCTTCGTGCAGTCTGAGTTCGCCACCCAGGTGCCGTACGCCACCCACTCGTCATCCACCTCATACACCACGTACTCTTCCAGACTCTCGAGATCGACGCGCCGCAGCTCGCGGCTGTTTTTCACGTACCACAGAGAGCGATCGTCTGCGGAGAGGAAGCCGCCAAAGGTGTTATCGCCGGCGCCGTCGGTGAGCTGGGTCGCCTGTTGGCGGGCAATATCCAGCAGGTAGTAGTTCCAGTGCCCTTCGAAGGCACCGCCAAAGATCAGCTTGCTGCCGTCCTGGGTAAAACATTTCTGATAGAAGTAGTTACGGTGACAGATGATGTGCGGTGGCGTCAGGCGGATCACCTCGTGTCCGGTTTCGCTGTCGTGGCGGGTCCGAAAACTCAGGGGAATGATTTTTCCTTTCATAGTATGTTCCTTCAGATAAAAAAATACCCCACCGCCTGGGCGGTAGGGTATTGATAACGTAAGGGAATTAGCGCATTGCGCGTTTCAGTATACGTTCAGCCTGACGCTGGAAGTCAGCTGCAGTCTCTTCGACGGTTTTCTGGCCATAGTCGATGTACTGCAGAGAAGTACCGAACTGGGCCACGATCTGCGGGTCGTCAAAGTAGGGCGATACGGAGAGTTTGGCTGGCAGAGACTGCGCCAGACGCAGGCCCGCAACCGCCGGATCGTTCTCTTTGATGGTGCCGTCTTCGGTCAGGTATTTCACCGCCACTTTGCTCAGCGGTACGCCACGCTCCAGACCCAGAGTCTCAACGCCTTCTTTACTGTTCAGCAGGAAGTTGATGACTTTCGCTGCCGCTTCCGGGTTCTTGGTAGATTTACCGATAGAGAGCATCTGGGCTGGTTTGAAGAACAGACCGGCATCCGTTGCGCCCGGCAGCATTGGGTAGCTGCCCAGCTCAAGTTTCGCTGGTGGCTTCAGGTTATCGGAGTATTTCTTGATGGTGGAGTTCCACATATAGGTGCCGCCCCATTCACCCTCGATCCACGGCTTCATCTCATACATGTTGCTCTTACCGAACGACGCGTAGTACTTGGTGTCCGGCATTACGTGGCTGTCGATCAGCTTTTTGTAGGTCTGGAAGAACTCAACCCACTGCTCTTTGGTATAGGAGAATTTCTTCGTCTTCTCGTCCACCGCCGGGATGTTGTACTTCTGGATCATGTAAGAGTTCAGCAGCGCCAGGGTATCCTGGTGCTCCAGCACCACCGGGTAGTACTGTTTGCCCAGTTTGCTTTCGAAGGCTTTGCCCGCCGCCATCAGCTCATCCCAGGTTTTCGGGTACTCTACGCCCGCTTTTTTCCAGGCTTCATCGTTGAAGTAGAAGACGCGCGCGGTCACGGAGATCGGAATACCGTTCAGCTTGCCGTTCACCGTGGTGGACTGCAGCTCTTTGGGATCGAACTGAGAAAGGTCGATCACGTCCTTCATCTTGTTCAGATCGTAGAAGCCGTCGCCGGTTTTCGAGAAGATCGGCAGCCAGTTCCAGTTGGTCTGCATCACGTCCGGCTCGGTGCCGCCCGCAATCTGCGTGGTCAGACGCGACAGGTGACCGTCCCAGCCGGTGTATTCCGACTTAACGTTAATATCCGGGTTCTGTTTGTGGAACTCTTCCAGAGCTTTCAGGGTGACCTGGTGACGGCCATTGCCGCCCCACCAGGACATACGCAAATCGGTGCTGTCCGCAGCAAAAGTGGGTAGGGCACTCATTCCAAAGGTAGCGGAGATAACGGCGCTTAAAAGCACTTTTTTCATTTTTATAACTCCATTAAAGAGAGATGTTCTGTTCAGTTTTTGCGTCAAAAATATGACACTTATTCATATCGAACTTAAAGTAAACCTTACGGTGAAGACCCTTGTTGATCATAGGCTTAGCTTCATCGGAAGGGATTCGGGCTGTCAGTTCATACTCGCCAACTTTCAGGTACACGAAGAATTCATGGCCCATGTTCTCGGCGCGGACCATTTCGCCGGTGCAGCACCCTTCGGCAAACGGCTCGTCGGAGATAGAGACAAAGTCAGGGCGAATGCCGTAGAAAATGTCCTGGTTGGCGTAGCTGGCGACTTTCTCTTTCAGCTCAGCGCTTAACGGCAGGGTCTGGTTGCCGATGGTCAGCGCCAGCTGACCGTCTTCCTGCACCAGCCTGCTGGCGCGGATGTTCATCTCCGGTGAGCCGATAAAGCCGGCCACGAACATGTTTTTCGGTTTGTGGTACAGGTTGTCCGGGGTATCCACCTGCATGATGTGGCCGAGCTTCATCACGCAGATGCGGTCGCCCATGGTCATGGCTTCGGTCTGATCGTGCGTCACGTAGACGGTGGTCGCCGGTTTGCCGGAGGCCTTGAGCTGCTTGTGCAGGTCGGAGATACGGATACGCATCGACGCACGCAGTTTGGCGTCGAGGTTGGACAGCGGTTCGTCAAAGAGGAACACGTCTGGCTTTTTCACAATCGCACGGCCCACGGCCACGCGCTGGGCCTGACCACCGGAGAGCTGGCGCGGCAGACGGTCCAGCAGCTCTTCCAGCTCGAGGATTTTTGCCGCTTCGTTAACCTGGGATTCAATCTGCGCTTTCGGCAGCTTGCTCAGCTTCAGGCCAAAGGCCAGGTTTTCCCGCACGGTCATGTGCGGATAGAGCGCATAGTTCTGGAACACCATCGCAATCCCGCGCTCTTTTGGCGCGAGGTTGTTGACGATCTTTTCGCCGATGCGCACTTCGCCGCCGCTGATGGTCTCCAGACCGGCCAGCATACGCAGGGTGGTGGACTTGGCGCAGCCGGAAGGGCCGACGATGACCATGAACTCCCCTTCAGCGATTTTCAGGTCGATAGCATGTACCGCTTTGAAGCCGTTGGAGTAAACCTTTTCCAGTTTGTTGAAGATAACTTCAGCCATGATATTTCCCTCTTAACCTTTAATTCCGCTGCTGGTTACGCCCTGTACGAAGTAGCGCTGTGCCAGGAAGAAGACAATGATGGATGGCAGAATGGAGATGCTCGCCATTGCCAGAATTTCGTTCCACGGCGCACCTTCGGTGACGTCGATGGACATTTTCAGAGCCAGTGCAATCGGGTATTTATCCACGCTGTAGACATAAATCAGTGGCCCGATAAAGTCGTTCATTGACCACATGAACTGGAACAGCGCCACGGAGATGATGGCTGGCTTCAGGATTGGCACGACCACGTACCACAGCACCTGAATGGAGTTACAGCCGTCAATCTGCGCCGCCTCTTCCATGTCACGCGGTACGCCGCGCAGGAACTGGATCAGCATGAAGACGAAGAACCCTTGCGTGGCGAAGGCCAGCGGCAGGTACAGCGGCATATAGCTGTTCAGCATGCCCATTTCACGGAACATCAGGTACTGAGGGATCAGCAGTACGGTGCTTGGCAGCAACATGGTGGTAATCAGCGTCGCGAACCAGAACTTCTTCCACGGGATCTCGAAGCGGGCAAAGCCGTACGCCACGATGGTGGATGAGATAATGGTCAGGATCACTTTCGGGATCACATACTTAAAGGTGTTCAGCATGTAATGGCCGAAGTTATACTCGGTACCGGTTTTCCAGCCGTTTACAAAGCCGTCCCAGGTGGCGTGTGCCGGCCACAGGCTCAGGGTGGTGAAGATCTCGTGGTTCGGTTTGAACGACGCCGAGAACATCCACACCAGCGGATAGAGCATCAGCAGGCCAACAAACAGCAGGATCACATAGCGAATGCCGGCGCTAATTTTTTCACGACGCTGGGTACGCGCCACTTCACGCTCTGCGATGCTTCTCGCCGTGGAGAGTTGTTGAATATCAGCCATTTTTGCCTCCCTTATCGGCGGAGTAGAAGACCCAGTATTTCGAAGACTTAAAGGCGATAGCGGCAAAGACAGCAACCACCAGGAACAGGATCCAGGCCAGCGCCGCGCCGTAACCCATGTCAAAGTACTTGAATGCGGTGTCGTAGATGTACAGTGAGAACAGGTAGGTGGAGTAGGTTGGTCCACCGCCGGTAATAACATACGGACCGGTAAATTCCTGGAACGCCTGGGTGGTCTGCATGATGAAGTTAAAGAAGATAACCGGGGTGATCAGCGGCACGGTTACTTTCATGAACATCTGCCATTTAGAGGCGCCGTCAATCATGGCGGCTTCGTACTGCGACTGCGGTACGTTTTGCAGGGCGGCGAGGAAAATTACCATCGCGGAGCCGAACTGCCACACGCGCAGCAGGGTGACGGACATCAGCGCCAGGGACGGCTCGCCAAGCCAGTTCACCGCGTCAAAACCAAACACGCCAATAAAGCTGTTAAGCAGGCCATCAATCGCGAACAGCGCACGCCACAGAACGGCGATAGCAACGGAGCTGCCAAGGATCGACGGAATATAGTAAGCGGTACGGAAGAAGCCGATGCCGCGCAATTTAAAGTTCAGAACAAAGGCAATACCCAGCGCAAAGGCCAGCTTCAGCGGGATAGTTAAAAATACGTAGGCAAAGGTCACGCCCATGGATTTCCAGAAGAGGGTATCTTCCGTAAACATGTAGCGATAGTTTTCGATGCCGTTAAATACCGGCGGGCTCATCAAGTCATACTCAGTAAAACTGAGGAAGAACGATGAGACAAAGGGGAAGGCGGTGAAAAGTATCAACCCAATTATGTAGGGTGATATCCACGCCAGCCCCAGCATCTTGTTTTCATTCATACATACCTACCTGGTAATTAAGGGTTTAAAACGGAATCTTTACGCCTGGTGCAAGCCGGTGTTTCAATTTTTTAAAACTTATGAACCATCGTTTTCAAATTGTAAAACGTCGTTTTAATTTATTTTATTGCGATTAAAATCCACGTCATTCGATAAATAGTGGAAATGTGATCAAGGTCGAAACAGCGTTTCAATAAGGTGAGATGGGTGGCATTTTTATCGGTTTGCGCGGAATAGCAAGGTGGAGAGAACCGGCTAAACAGAGGACTTTGCTCAGGTATTCTGGAAATTATTGGCGGCAGATACAAACTACTAATATTTGTAGCAAATCTGTAACATGGCAATTAAGCTAGCGGGGATATTATTAACTTATTGAATGATTAACGGCTGAAATAACGCGAAATTGCGCTTAAGCAGAAAAAAGGCGATGCCGGAACATCGCCTTTTTCATTTATTTGAGGAAGTCTTCACGCACCGGGGTAAAGGTATCCAGCAGGGTGCCCGGTTTCAGGCAAACGCAGCCGTGCATAATATGCGGCTCCTTATAAAGCGTATCCCCAGCGGTGACGACATGTTTCTCTTCACCGATGGTAAATTCGAACTCGCCGGACAAAACATAGGTCAGCTGCTCATGCGGATGGTTATGCATTGGGCCAACGGCGCCCTGTTCAAAATTAACCTCAACCGCCATCATTTTGCCGTCGTGCGCCAGAATGCGGCGCGTCACGCCGTTACCCAGATCTTCAAGCTGCGTCTCTTTGTGGAAAATAAACATGCTCATGTCCTGTTATATAGTGAAACATCGTTTCATTTAATTTATCCCAGAGAGGGCTAAAAGGAAATGTCGAACCAGAGAACTGGAAACTCGATCACAAGTTTGCTTCACTGGATGAAACCGGAAAGGAGAGCACGATGAAAACGATTGGCCTGTTGGGGGGAATGAGCTGGGAGTCCACCATTCCATATTATCGTCTGATCAACGAAGGGGTAAAACAGCGCCTCGGGGGATTACATTCGGCGAGCCTGCTGCTGCACAGCGTCGATTTCCATGAGATCGAAGCCTGCCAGTCCAGCGGCGACTGGGAAAAGGCCGGGGAGATCCTGGCGACTGCGGCGCTGGGCCTGCAGGGAGCAGGGGCGCAGGCCATTCTGCTCTGTACCAATACCATGCACAAAGTCGCGGAGCAGATTGAAACCCGCTGTTCGCTGCCGTTCCTGCATATCGCCGACGCCACGGGCCGGGCGATCACGGCGGCGGGCATGAACCGCGTGGCGCTGCTTGGCACGCGCTACACCATGGAGCAGGATTTCTACCGCGGACGACTGACGGCGCAGTACGGCATTGAGAGCCTGATCCCGGACGAAGCGGACCGGGCGCGTATCAATCAGATTATCTTCGACGAGCTCTGTCTCGGCACCTTCAGCGAGGCGTCACGCCGTTACTATCTTGAGGTGATCCAGAAACTGGCCGATCGAGGCGCGCAGGGGGTGATCTTCGGCTGCACCGAGATTGGCCTGCTGGTTCCGGCGGATGAGAGCCCGATCCCGGTGTTTGATACCGCCGCGATCCACGCCGCCGATGCGGTGGAATTTATGCTTTCGTAACGGGCGAGGACAACAGCTGCTCCAGCGGGCCGGTGAGGGTCGCCAGCCCCTGTTGCAGATGCGTGCTGAAGGCGTCCACCAGCGCCGAGGCCGGACGGTGCAGGGGGCGGATCAGGCTCACCGTAAACGGCACCGAAATACTGAAGCGACGGATCACGATCCCGCTGTCGGCATAATCCAGCGCCGTCAGCGGGTTCACCACCGAAATCCCTACTCCCGCCCGCACCATGGCGCAGATTGATGCCGCGCTGTGGGTCTCCACCACCATCCGCCGTTTCACCTGATGCTCGGCAAAAAGCTGATCCAACAGCTGCCGGTAACTGTCGGTGCGCGACAGGCTGATGTAGTTCTCGCCCTGAAAATCCCCCGGCGTCAGCACCGCTTTTTCAGCCAGCGGATGTCCGGCAGGCAGGACGCACACCTCATCTAACGACAGCAGCTCGTGGCGGGCAGTACCCGCCGGGGTGGCGAGGGTTTCGGTCAGGCCGAGATCGTGGCGCTGGGCCGAGAGCCACTCCTCCAGCAGGGGTGACTCCTGCGGCACGATGGTGAGATTCACATCCGGGTAGCGGGCGAGGAACGGCTGCAGCAGGGCAGGCAGGAATGACTGGGAGAAGACCGGCAGGCAGACGATGGAGAGCTCCCCCTGGCGAAACTCGCGCAGGCTGTCGGCGGCGCTGACGATGCGATCCAGCCCGTACCAGGAGCGCTGCACTTCCTCGAACAGACGCAGCCCCTGCACCGTGGGGTGCAAACGCCCGCGCGTGCGTTCAAACAGCGTCAGGCCGATCACCTTCTCGAAGCGCGCCAGCTCGCGGCTCACCGTCGGCTGGGAGGTGTGCAGCAGACGCGCGGCTTCGGTCAGATTCCCCGCCGTCATCACGGCGTGGAAAATCTCGATATGGCGTAAATTCACAGCGGGCATGGCGGCGACCTCGTTGAACTAATCCATATCATTTTTGCATAGACTGGCGATAAAACGATATTTTTTATTCTCTTCGCGCTGTGGCGTAATCATAAAAAATTGAATTCCCGGAGAGCACCATGCCACGCCCGCTGAACAACACCGATACCTGCCTCAATGCCGACAATCTGCTGCGCCTGCCTGCGGAGTTTGGCTGCCCCGTCTGGGTTTACGACGCGCAGATTATTCGCGACAAGATTGCGGCCCTGCATCAGTTTGACGTGGTGCGTTTTGCCCAGAAAGCCTGCTCCAACATCCATATTCTGCGCCTGATGCGCGAGCAGGGGGTGAAGGTCGACTCCGTGTCGCTGGGTGAAATCGAGCGTGCGCTGGCGGCGGGCTATGATCCAAAGGCCGACAGCGATGCGATTGTCTTTACCGCTGACCTGATCGACAGCGCCACCCTGGCCCGGGTGCACGAGCTGCAGATCCCGGTCAACGCCGGTTCCGTGGATATGCTGGAGCAGCTGGGCCAGGTTTCGCCGGGCCACCGCGTCTGGCTGCGCGTTAACCCGGGCTTTGGTCACGGCCACAGCCAGAAGACCAACACCGGCGGCGAGAACAGCAAACACGGCATCTGGTACAGCGATCTGCCTGCCGCGCTGGAGGTTCTGCAGCGCTACAGCCTGAAGCTGGTGGGAATTCATATGCACATTGGCTCCGGCGTGGACTACGGTCACCTTGAGCAGGTGTGCGGCGCGATGGTGCGCCAGGTGGTTGAGTTTGGTCAGGATCTGGAGGCGATCTCCGCCGGTGGCGGTTTGTCGATCCCGTATCGCGAAGGGGAAGAGGCGATCGATACCGATCACTACTACGGCCTGTGGAACGGCGCGCGCGACAAAATTGCCGCCCATCTGGGCCATGCGGTGAAACTGGAGATCGAACCGGGCCGCTTCCTGGTGGCGGAATCCGGCGTGCTGGTATCCCAGGTGCGCAGCGTGAAGGCGATGGGCAGCCGTCACTTCGTGCTGATCGACGCGGGCTTCAACGATCTGATGCGCCCGGCGATGTACGGCAGCTATCACCACATTACGGCGCTGGCCGCCGACGGCCGCGATTTAACCCAGGCTGAATCAGTGGAAACGGTGGTCGCCGGTCCGCTGTGCGAATCCGGGGATGTGTTTACCCAGCAGGAGGGCGGGAAAGTGGAAACCCGCGCGCTGCCGCCGGTCGTGCCGGGTGATTACCTGGTGCTGCACGATACCGGCGCGTACGGCGCGTCCATGTCATCCAACTACAACAGCCGTCCGCTGCTGCCGGAAGTGCTGTTTGATAACGGCGTGGCGCGTCTGATCCGCCGCCGCCAGACCATTCAGGAACTGCTCGCCCTCGAACTGTTCTGATCGAACCAGGGTCCCGTCGCCACCGAATCGCGTAACACCAGCGTGCCGGTAAAGGGCGGGATCGCTTCGATCGGCTCGCTTTTGACCAGCCGGATGGCCTGATCGATAGCGGTCGTGATCATGTTATCGATAGGCAGATAGACGGTTGAGAGCGCCGGTTCCAGCCACTTCGCGCACGGCGCGTCGTCGAAGCCGAACAGCGACACGTCTTCAGGAATGCGCAGCCCCGCCTGGTGCAGCGCTTTCGACGAGCCCAGCGCCATATCGTCGTTACAGGCAAACAGGGCGCTGAAAGGCACCTTCTCGTTCAGCAGCTCCTGACACAGCTCGTACCCGCGCGTCATCCCCGAATCGCCATACTTCACCCGGTTTTCATCCCAGGGAATACCGTGCTTTTCCAGCGCCTGGCGATAGCCCATCAGCCGCGCCTTGCCGGTAGGGGTGTGGATCGGCACGGTCATGCAGGCGATCTCCCGGTGGCCCTGGCTTATCAGATACTCCACCGCGTTGAAGGCCGCCTCCTGCTGCTCGAAGAACACGCAGCGCTCCCGCGCCTGGCTGACGTCACGGTTGATGACGATAAGCGGCATCTGCACGCTGTTGATGAGCTTCATGATCGCTTTTTCGCTCATATAGCGGGTGTAGAGCACGATGGCATCGCACTGGCGGTCGGCCAGCATCTGCACCGCTTCCTCTTCCCGCTCCGGGGTGTCGTGACCGTCGGTGACAATCAGCTGCTTCCCGTGCGTTTCTGTCTGTCGGGAGGCCTGCTGCAGCAGGCGACCAAAGTAAAAACCGTCAAAGGTCGAGACCACCAGACCAATGCTGTTGCTGGTCCGGTTCGCCAGGGATCGCGCCAGGAAGTTGGGACGATAGCCCAGCTCTTCCATCGCGTTAAAGACCTGCTGACGGGTGCTCTCTTTTACCTGACCTGTGCCGTTCAGTACGCGCGACACCGTGGCTTTCGACACGCCCGCGCGCAGTGAGACATCCAGCATTGTTGCCATTCGCTATTCCTGCTTCCACGTTATGCACCGAAGTTTATCACAGACGTTCAGGGGCATAAGCCGGGCGGGAGGGGGAAAACCCCCATCAGGATCACGCTTTCTGGTTACGGGTAGCGTACCGGGCAAAAGTGGCATACCAAAGTGGCGATAATTCACACTCCGGGATACCTCTTAACGCGTTGGGAGCTTAATCACAGAACAAATCTTCACCAGAAGCTATTTTTGGTATGCCAATAGAAGCCGGCTGAACACCTTATCCCAATAAAGGCCCTTTTACTGAGGTATTACCCCATGGCATTACAGGAAAAACTGATCAACTCTCTGGGCAGTTTCGCCACGAAGTTCAACAGTTATCGCTATATCATGGCGATAAAGTCCGCCTTCATCACCTTAATGCCGGTCATCATTGTTGGCGCATTTTCGGTGCTGATCTCCAACATGGTGCTGGATCCAAAGAACGGCTTAGCCAGTTTCCAGTCGCTCTCTTTTCTGGCCGCGCTGAAACCCATCACCAGCGCCCTGAACTACGCCACGCTTAACTTCCTCAATATCGGGGCCGTGTTCCTGATCGGTATTGAGCTCGGGCGTATTAACGGCATCAAGTCGCTGTTCCCCGGCCTGCTGGCGGTGATCTGCTTTATCTGCGTTACCCCGACTACCGTTGAGATGATGGTCGATGGTGAAATGCACATGGTCAAAGATGTGCTCCTGCGCCAGTTCTCTGATACCCGCAGCCTGTTCCTCGGCATGTTTATCGCCATCCTGTCGGTGGAGATTTACTGCTGGCTGGAGGGGCGTCCGGGACTGAAAATCAAGATGCCGGACACCGTCCCGCCTAACGTGTCGGCCTCGTTCTCGGCGCTGATCCCGGCGATCATCACCACCACCACCATCGCCACCTTCGGCTTTGTGTTCCATCAGGTCACCGGCATGTACCTCTACGATGCGGTATACCAGGTGGTGCAGCAGCCGCTGGAGCGCGTAGTGCAAAGCCTGCCGGGCATTCTGCTGCTGATGTTCGTCGCCCAGCTGTTCTGGGTGATTGGGATCCACGGCAATCAGATGATCAAACCGATCCGCGAGCCACTGCTGCTGGGGGCGATCACCGTCAACATGAGCGCCTTTGAGCAGGGAAAAGAGATCCCGAACATCATCACCATGCCGTTCTGGGATGTGTACATGAGCATCGGCGGTTCGGGCTTAACCATCGGCCTGCTGATCGCGGTGATGATCGGCACCAAACGCAAAGAGATGAAGGAGATCGCCAAGCTCTCTATCGGCCCGGGGATCTTTAACATCAACGAGCCGGTGATCTTCGGTATGCCAATCATGCTCAACCCGATTCTGGCGATCCCGTTCATCATCACCCCGCTGGTGACCGGCTCCATCGGCTACTTCGCCACCGTCACCGGTTTTGCCGGCAAAGCCGTGGTGATGGTGCCCTGGACCACGCCGCCGCTGATCAACGCCTGGCTCTCAACCGCTGGTTCGATGGGGGCGGTGATCACCCAGGGTATCTGCATCATCACCGCCGTGCTTATCTATCTGCCGTTCGTGAAGATCGCATCACGCCGTGCGGAACAGGCCGCGATTCAGGCTGCAAATCAGGAGGCGACGAATAACGCATGAGCATTAAACAGATGACTATCCCCGGGGACTTTATCCTCGGGGCGGCGGCCTCCGCCTGGCAAACCGAGGGCTGGAGCGGCAAAAAAGCCGGGCAGGACTCCTGGATCGACCTCTGGTACAAAAACGATCGTCAGGTGTGGCATAACGGCTACGGCCCGGCGGTGGCGACCGATTTCATCAACCGTTTCCGTGAAGACGTGGCGCTGATGAAGCAGGCCGGGCTGACCCACTACCGCACCTCCATCAACTGGTCGCGTTTTCTCACCGACTATGAAAACGCGACGGTGGATGAGGAGTACGCCGCGTATTACGACGCCCTGTTCGCCGAGATGCACCGTCAGGGCATTGAGCCGATGATCTGCCTCGAACACTACGAGCTGCCGGGCACCCTGCTGGAAACCTACGGCGGCTGGGCATCGAAGCACGTGGTGGAGCTGTTCACCCGCTACGCCGAAAAGGTCTTTGCCCGCTATCACCAGGTGGTGACGCGCTGGTTTACCTTTAACGAGCCGATTGTGGTCCAGACCCGGGTCTACCTTGACGCCCTGCGCTGGCCCTATGAGCAGAATACCCACACCTGGATGCAGTGGAACCACCACAAGGTGCTGGCCACGGCGAAGGCGGTGAAGCTGTTCCGCGAGAAGGGCTATCGCGGCACGGTGGGCTGCATTCTTAACCCGGAAGTGACCTATCCCCGTTCCCGCGCCGCCCACGACGTGAAGGCCGCGGAGATTTACGACCTGTTCTACAACCGGGTGTTCCTCGATCCGCTGGTGCACGGACGCTATCCGCAGGAACTCTTCACCCTGCTGGAAAAACATCAGGTGCAGTGGGAGTACAGCGACAACGAGCTGGCCCTGATTGCCGCCAACACCGTCGATGAACTGGGGATCAACCTCTATTACCCGCACCGGGTGAAGGCCCCGTCCCGGGCCTGGCATCCCGACACGCCGTTCCATCCGGCGTACTACTACGAGCCGTTTGAGCTCCCGGGGCGGCGGATGAACACCTCCCGCGGGTGGGAGATCGCCCCGCGCATCATTTACGACATGGCGATGCGCATCAAAAACGACTACCGCAACATCGACTGGTTCGTTGCTGAAAGCGGAATGGGGGTCGAAAACGAAGGCCAGTACCGCAACAGCGACGGGGTGATTGAGGATAACTACCGCATTAACTTCATCAGCGAACATCTCTATTACACGCTGCTGGCGCGGGAGGAGGGGGCCAACTGCCACGGCTACATGCTGTGGGCCTTCACCGATAACGTCTCGCCGATGAACGCCTTTAAAAACCGCTACGGTCTGATTGAGATCGATCTGGCGGACAACCGCGTCCGACGCGCCAAAAAATCGGCCAGCTGGTTCCGGCAACTGCGCGATGAGCGCGTGCTGACCCTGACCATCGACGATGAATGGAAGTAGGCGAAGATCGCGACGATTCTGCTAACATAGTGCCCAAACTGGCCGGGAGGATGCCCGGCCCGCGCATTAACTCAGAGTACAGGTGATAACGTGGATAAGGCTGTCGTCCCGGCGGAAAAGAAGCAGTACCAGGAGATTGGCGAGGATTTACGCGCCCAGATCATCCAGGGGCACTATCCCGTGGGCTCACGTCTGCCGCCGGAGCGCAATATCGCGGAAACCTACGGCGTCAGCCGTACCATCGTGCGTGAGGCGCTGCTGATGCTGGAGCTGCAGGGCACCGTGGATATTCGCCAGGGTTCCGGGGTCTACGTGATGCGCATCCCCGAAGAGCACGAGAACGAGGAAGAGCGCCTGTTAACAAGCGACGTCGGCCCGTTCGAGATCCTGCAGGCGCGCCAGCTGCTGGAAAGCAACATTGCCGCCTTTGCCGCGAAGATGGCGACCCGGGCAGACATCGACAACCTGCGACGCATCATCGAGCAGGAGCAGCGGGCCATCGCCGCCAACGATAATAGCCAGGACAACAGCAAGATGTTCCATCTGGTGCTGGCGGGGGCCACGCAGAATCAGATGCTGCTGGCGACCGTCGAAAGCGTCTGGCACAACATGGACAGCAGCCCGCTCTGGCAGCAGTTTAATGCCCACATTGCCAGCCGGGCCTATCGCCTGAAGTGGCTGGGCGACCGTCAGACCATTCTCGCCGCCCTGCGCCGTCGCGACGTGATGGGGGCCTGGCAGGCGATGTTCCAGCATCTGGAAAATGTCAAAAAGAGCCTGCTGGAGCTCTCCGACGAGGACGCCCCGGACTTTGACGGTTATCTTTTTGATTCGGTTCCCATTTTTCAAGGGAAACCGGTGTGAATATCCAGCCGCTGTACGCCGCCCCGCAGCACGCGGAGCAGGTGATCGACTGGCAGTGGCAGGCCTTTGGCGACGGCGTGCCGCGCGCGTTTTTCGAAAGCATTGTGAACCACAGCCAGACCCCTGGCGCGCTGCCGCTCACCTTTATTGCCACCGAGGGCGAACGCCTGCTCGGCACGGTGGGGCTATGGCGCTGCGATCTAATCACTCGCCAGGATCTCTGCCCCTGGCTGGCGGCGCTGTACGTTGACGACGCCGCGCGCGGGCAGGGGCTGGCGGGGAAATTACAGCGGCACGTGCAGGCCCATGCCGCAGGGCTCGGGTATCGCGAGTTGCATCTCTGGTCCGCCTGCCGCGATTTTTATGAGCGCTACGGCTGGCACTACATCGGCGACGGTCTGGAATACCCGGACAAAACCGTGCATCTCTACCGCTATTCGCTGGCCGACTCGGCCGGCGGCACAACGGAGTGACGACGCACCAGCGTCGGGCTGAAGAGGTGGGTGATTTCCGGCGGCTGGCGTTTATCCGCCAGGGATAGCGCGAGCTCCGCCGCCTGCGTCGCCATGGTGACGATAGGGTAGCGCACCGTGGTCAGGCGCGGTCGCACGTAGCGCGAGATCAGAATGTCATCGAAGCCGATCAGCGAAATATCCCCCGGCACGTCAATCCCGTTATCGTTCAGCACCCCCATCGCCCCGGCGGCCATCGAGTCGTTGTAACAGGCGATCGCCGTAAAGTTACGTCCGCGCCCCAGCAGCTCGGTCATCGCCTGCTCGCCGCCGCGCTCGTCGGGTTCCCCGTAGGTGACCAGGCGATCGTTGCAGGGAATGTCGTTTTCGCGCAGCGCATCGTAGTAACCCTGTAGCCGGTCTTCGGCGTCGGAAATGGGATGGTTAGAGCAGAGGTAGCCGATGCGGGTATGCCCCTGTTGGATCAAGTGTCGGGTGGCAAGCCAGGCGCCATAGCGATCGTCCAGCGCCACGCAGCGCTGCTCGTAGCCGGGAATAATGCGGTTCACAATCACCATGCCGGGGATCTGCTTCATCAGATGCACCAGCTCCTCATCCGACAGCTTTTTGGCATGCACCACCAGCGCCGCGCAACGATGGCGGATCAGCTGTTCAATCGCCTGCCGCTCTTTCTGCTCATTGTGGTAGCCATTGCCGATCAGCAGGAAGTTGCCGGTCTGGTAGGCCACCTGCTCGACGGCTTTCACCATCGCGCCGAAAAAGGGATCGGAGACATCGCCCACCACCAGCCCGACGGTATCGGTGGACTGCTGAGCCAGCGCGCGGGCGTTAGCGTTGGGGTGATAGTTCAGGGACTCCATGGCGGTCAGCACCGCCTGGCGGGAGGTTTCACTGGCTTTAGGGGAGTTATTGATAACGCGCGAAACCGTGGCGACGGAAACACCCGCCATTCGGGCCACATCCTTAATAGTCGCCATTCTCTACCTTCTTGTTGGGGTAAGCGTTTACACATCAAATAGTGTTGCGGAAAAGTGAGGTGTATTCAAGCGCAGGGCGGTGAGGCAATTCACAAAGGTGATAAACGTAATCTGAAAGTGTGTAATCGTTACACAGCGAAGCGTGACAGACGCGGGTGAATTTGAATCTTTGGTTACACTTTGCCTCAGGCTGTTGCGATTGTCTGCTGGCAGGGAATTAACCCCCGTTGCTACAGTTGAGATCCCAGAGGTATTGATTGGTGAGAATTCTTAGTACGTACTGCGTACTCATCTCTTGCACCAACCTGCGCAGATGCGCAGGTTTTTTTTTGTCTCTATCCGGCTGTCGCTCCCACCGCACTTCTCGTGTAATCTGCCACAATTTACCGTAACCCTACTCATTGAAAGGCAAAGGAAGTTGACATGCTATTTGGGTTTTTCCGCACCTTATTTCGAATTCTGTTTCGCGTCCGTCTGACTGGCGACACCCATGCACTGCACGCGGAACGTGTTCTTATTACTCCTAACCACGTCTCCTTTATAGACGGCATTCTGCTGGCGCTCTTTTTACCCGTGCGCCCGGTGTTTGCGGTCTACACCTCTGTGAGCCAGCAGTGGTACATGCGCTGGCTGACAAAACTCATTGATTTCGTTCCGCTCGACCCGACCAAACCGATGATGATCAAACATCTGGTGCGTCTGATTGGCCAGGGGCGTCCGGTGGTGATCTTCCCGGAAGGACGGATCTCGATCACCGGCTCGCTGATGAAAATCTATGACGGCGCAGGCTTCGTGGCGGCGAAATCCGGGGCGACGGTGGTGCCGCTGCGTATTGAAGGCGCGGAGCTTACCTTTTTCAGCCGCCTGAAAGGGCTGGTAAAACAGCGCATGTTCCCGCGCATCACCCTTCACCTGCTGCCACCAACCACCCTGCCGATGCCCGACGCGCCACGCGCCCGCGACCGGCGTAAAATCGCCGGTGAGATGCTCCACCAGATCATGATGGAAGCCCGGATGGCGGTGCGCCCGCGCGAAACGCTGTATGAATCGCTGCTGTCGGCGATGTACCGTTACGGGGCGAAGAAGAACTGCATCGACGACATTAATTTTGCCCCCGATACCTATCGCAAGCTATTGACCAAAACGCTGTTTGTTGGCCGCATCCTTGAGAAATACAGCCAGCAAGGGGAGAAGATCGGCCTGATGTTGCCAAACGCAGGGATTAGCGCGGCAGTTATTTTTGGTGCCGTCTCCCGCGGACGTATTCCGGCGATGCTCAACTACACCGCAGGGGTGAAAGGGCTCAGTAGCGCCATCACCGCCGCGCAGATCAACACCGTGTTCACCTCCCGCACCTTCCTCGATAAAGGCAAACTCTGGCATCTGCCGGAGCAGCTCACCCAGGTGCGCTGGGTATTCCTCGAAGATCTTAAGGCGGAAGTAACCACCGGTGACAAGCTGTGGATTTTTGCCCACCTGCTGGCGCCGCATCTGGCGCAGGTGAAGCAGCAGCCGGAAGATGCGGCCGTGATCCTGTTTACCTCCGGCTCGGAGGGGAATCCGAAAGGGGTGGTTCACAGCCATAAAAGCCTGCTGGCTAACGTCGAACAGATTAAAACCATCGCCGATTTTACTGCCCGGGATCGCTTTATGTCGGCGCTGCCGCTGTTCCACTCCTTTGGCCTGACGGTGGGGCTGTTCACGCCGCTGCTGACCGGTGCCGAAGTGTTCCTCTACCCGAGCCCGCTGCACTACCGCATCGTGCCGGAGCTGACCTACGATCGGAACTGCACGGTGATCTTCGGCACCTCGACGTTCCTCGGCAACTACGCCCGCTTTGCCAATCCGTATGATTTCCATCGCGTGCGCTACGTGGTGGCCGGGGCGGAAAAACTGCAGGAGAGCACCCGCCAGCTGTGGCAGGACAAGTTTGGCCTGCGCATTCTGGAAGGCTACGGCGTGACCGAGTGCGCGCCGGTGGTCTCCATTAACGTGCCGATGGCGGCAAAACCCGGCACCGTCGGGCGCATTCTGCCGGGGATGGACGCGCGTCTGCTGGCCGTACCGGGTATTGAAGAGGGCGGACGCCTGCAGCTGAAAGGGCCGAACGTCATGAACGGCTACCTGCGGGTGGAAAACCCTGGCGTGCTGGAAGCGCCGACGGCGGAAAACATCAACGGCGAAGTGGAAACCGGCTGGTACGACACCGGCGATATCGTGCGCTTTGATGAGCAGGGCTACGTGCAGATCCAGGGCCGCGCCAGGCGCTTCGCCAAAATCGCCGGTGAAATGGTGTCGCTGGAGATGGTCGAACAGCTGGCGATGGCCGTATCGCCTGACAAAATGCACGCCACCGCGGTGAAAGCCGATGCCAGCAAAGGTGAAGCGCTGGTGCTTTTTACCACCGACAGCGAGCTGAAACGCGAGCAGCTTCTGCAGCATGCGCGTGAACATGGCATCCCTGAGCTGGCCGTGCCGCGCGATATTCGTTATCTCAAGCAACTTCCGGTATTGGGCAGCGGTAAACCGGACTTTGTCACCCTCAAAGGCATGGTTGATCAGGCGGAGTCGCATAATGAGTGAGTCAGTACCCACTAACACCTCCATCTGGTCGAGAGGGATGATGGCGGTAACCGCCGCCCAGTTCCTCTCTGCCTTTGGTGATAACGCGCTGCTGTTTGCCACTCTGGCGCTGCTGAAATCTCAGTTTTACCCGGACTGGAGCCAGCCGATCCTGCAGATGGTGTTTGTGGGCGCTTACATCATTTTTGCCCCCTTTGTCGGCCAGGTGGCGGACAGCTTCGCCAAAGGGCGGGTGATGATGTTTGCCAACAGCCTGAAACTGCTGGGGGCGGCCAGCATCTGCTTCGGCGTGAATCCGTTCATTGGCTACACGCTGGTGGGGATCGGAGCGGCCTCCTACTCACCAGCCAAGTACGGCATCCTGGGGGAGCTCACCACCGGGGATAAGCTGGTTAAAGCTAACGGGCTGATGGAGGCCTCGACCATTGCGGCGATCCTGCTGGGCTCGATGGCGGGCGGCGTGCTTGCCGACTGGCACGTGCTGGCGGCGCTGGGCGTTTGCACCCTGATGTATGCCGGGGCGGTGATCGCCAACCTGTTTATCCCGAAGCTGCCGGCGGCGCGTCCGGGACAGTCCTGGCGCTTTACGCCGATGACCGCCAGCTTCTTTAACGCCTGTCGCGTACTGTGGCATAACGGCGAAACCCGCTTCTCGCTGCTGGGCACCAGCATGTTCTGGGGTGCGGGCGTCACGCTGCGCTTCCTGCTGGTGCTGTGGGTGCCGACGGCACTGGGGATCACCGATAACGCCACGCCAACCTATCTCAACGCCATGGTGGCGGTGGGGATCGTGTTGGGTGCCGGGGCGGCGGCAAAACTGGTGACGCTGCAAAACGTGGCCCGCTGCATGCCCGCCGGGATCCTGATTGGTGTGATGGTACTGATCTTTGCCCTGCAACATGCGCTGTTACCCGCCTATGCGCTGCTGTTCCTGATGGGGATCTGCGGCGGCTTCTTTGTGGTGCCGCTGAATGCGCTGCTGCAGGAGCGCGGGAAGCATACCGTCGGGGCAGGGAACGCCATTGCAGTACAAAACCTCGGCGAAAACGCCGCCATGCTGTTGATGCTCGGGCTTTACTCGCTGGCGGTAAAAGTGGGTGTGCCGGTGGTGGGCATTGGCGTCGGGTTTGGCGGCCTGTTTGCGCTGGCGATTGCGGCACTGTGGGTGTGGCAGCGTCGGCGGTGATTTTGACCTTGTAGGCCCGGCAAGCAAAGCGCCGCCGGGCGATTATGCGGCATCGGAGCGATTTGTCGGGTGGCGGCTTCGCCTTACCCGACCTACGTAGCGTTTATCACGGTGCCGGGTAGGTATACACCTGATGCACCGCTTCAATCTCCGCTAATACCTCTTCGCTCAGCTCCAGATGGAAGCTTTCGACGTTGGTTTTCAGCTGCTCCATGGTGGTCGCGCCCAGCAGGGTGCTGGCAACAAACGGCTGACGGCGTACAAACGCCAGCGCCATCTGCGCCGGATCCAGCCCGTGACGTTTCGCGATATCCACATAGGCCGCCACTGCTTTTTGCGTCTGCTCACCGCTGTAACGGGTAAAGCGGCTGAACAGGGTATTACGCGCGCCCGCTGGTTTTGCACCGTTCAGATATTTACCGGTCAGGGTGCCAAAGCCGAGGCAGGAGTACGCCAGCAGCTCAACGCCTTCATACTGGCTCACTTCCGCCAGACCCACCTCATAGCTGCGGTTCAGCAGGCTGTACGGGTTCTGAATGGTGACAATGCGCGGCAGATCGTGTTTGTCCGCCAGGTGCAGATAACGCATCACGCCAAACGCCGTTTCGTTAGAGACGCCGATGTAGCGGATTTTGCCCGCGCGCTGGCACTCGGTTAACGCTTCCAGCGTTTCCAGCAGGGTGACGACGGGGGCGCTGTCGCTCCAGCTGTAGCCCAGCTTGCCAAAGCAGTTTGTCGCGCGCTGCGGCCAGTGAACCTGATAGAGGTCGAGATAATCGGTCTGCAGACGCGTCAGGCTGGCGTCCAGCGCGGCGCGAATGTTTTTACGGTCGAGGATCTGATTCGGGCGAATGCCGCTGTCGTTATTGCGGGACGGTCCGCTGACCTTGGAGGCCACCACCAGCTTTTCGCGGTTACCGCGTTTTGCCAGCCAGTTGCCAACGTAAGTTTCGGTTAATCCCTGGGTTTCCGGGCGCGGCGGGACCGGGTACATCTCTGCCACGTCAATCAGGTTAATGCCCTGGCTGACGGCGTAATCGAGTTGTGCATGGGCATCGGCTTCGCTATTTTGTTCACCAAATGTCATCGTGCCCAACCCCAGTTGGCTTATCTCAAGAGCGCTATGGGGGATACGGTGATAATTCATAGCCGGCTTCCTTATTAGACATGTTAACTGCGTCAGGAAACTCCCGACAAAGGAATATAAACATGACAGAGAGGAAGCGAAAAATCAAAAGGCCAGCAAGCTGCTGACCTTTCTTACTATCTTTCGATAATCTGGGAAACTTCGTCGCGGTTAATCTGCATATTGTTACCCTGCTGATCGCGGTAGCTGACCAGCCCGGTATCATCGTCGACTTCGGGTTTGCCGTCGGTCAGGATCATGCGACCATCTTTTGTGGCCATGACGTAATCGCTGCTACAACCTGAAACGGCAAACGCTAAACCAACAGCCGAGATTATTACTGCCCATTTTTTCATCTTTATGACCTCCACCTGGCTTGTATCTCATCTTAGTGTAGTAATAACTCCGCAGAGGGTTTTCTGAAAGCGGTGAAATCTGAAAAAACAGGCAAATATGTGATAAACGGCAAGATTCCGTTTAAAAAGTTACGTATTCAGTAAAAAATGACGCGCCAGCAACGCCCCCGTGAAGTTCTTTTTCAAATAAAAGCCCCGGGGCAGGGTGAGGATCGGTTCGCCACGCGCGCCGATGGCTTCGGTGAGGGCTTTGCTGTTGGCGGCTTTTGGCCGTAGCTGAAGCACTTCGCCGTGGCGGGCGGTGATGCGTTCAACCTGGCCCAGCACGATCATGTCCATTAACTCTTCCCAGTCCAGACGCAGCTGACGATCTTCCTCTTCGTCCGGGCTCCAGATCAACGGCGCTCCGACGCGGCGATCGGCCAGTGGGATCGCGCGATCCCCTTCGACCGGGATCCACAGCACGCGCTTCAGCTTATGGCGCACGTGACTGCTCTCCCAGGTGATGCCCGTATTGCCGGTTAACGGTGCCACGCAGACAAACGTCGTCTCCAGCGGACGGCCCGCGCTGTCGATGGGAATGGTCTTCAGCTCAACACCCAGCGCGGCAAAATCCTGTTCAGGTTTACTGCCCGCGCTGGCCCCCAGCCATAGCTCCAGCAGCACGCCCGTCCATCCTTTATCACGCCTGAGATCGGGAGGAATGGGCAGGCCAGCCAGAGCGGCGAGTTCACCCAGCGAGTATCCCGCCAGGCGCTGCGCCTGTTGCAGTAACACCGCTTCGGATGCAGGGGGAGAAGTCAGGGGAGCCAGGGGGAGCATGGTTATTGCCTTTTGGTTAAAAAATGAACAGCAGTTTTCCACCGCACAGGGAGAGTTTATCTTTTTCTTTTTGCATGCGCCAGGTGAATGATTTATATGTATTTTTATTGCTTTTGTTCGCTATGCTGCTAAGTGGATATCCCGGTTGTCCAAAACTGGTCACTGACAATAAACAGGATCTTACACCCACTTATCCACAGAAAAATGGGATAACTGGGAATAACCCCTACTACTGTTTCCATTTACAGCCTTGACGTGGGACGAAAATCGAAAAATCAGACAAAATGTGCCTAACTTATTGGCACAATCTGTGGATAAAATCAACGTTGTTCGATCTTTCATCAGCTCCAGGATCTTTCTGGTGACCTGCATCACACTATGCTGTGTATTTCACACAATTCATAATTTAACCACATGAAATATAGAGAGTTGTAAAAATCGCTAATCTCTGCAATATTCAGAGTGATCTGGGTTGTCCATCGGTAATTCCACACTTCTTCACAACTCTATCCACAGAAAAAGTGAATAAAATTGCCCTTTTGAGCGGTCATCTGTTTATAACTCAGCTGATAATTGTGAGTTATTCAAATGTTATTAGGCTCCAGGCCACAAAGAGAGTGGTTTACCGCCTCTCTGGAGTGTGAAACAATCGTTTATATATAAGGTTTAGTTTTGGGGTAGTCCGGTGATTGATGACGATGGCTACCGCCCGAATGTAGGTATCGTAATTTGTAATCGCCAGGGTCAGGTAATGTGGGCCCGGCGATATGGTCAGCACTCCTGGCAATTTCCCCAAGGGGGGATTAACCCGGGAGAGTCCGCAGAGCAAGCGATGTATCGGGAGCTGTTCGAAGAAGTTGGCTTAAGCCGCAAGGATGTCCGCATTCTGGCTTCGACCCGCAACTGGTTGCGTTACAAGTTACCGAAGCGTTTGGTGCGTTGGGACACAAAGCCGGTATGTATCGGCCAGAAACAGAAATGGTTTCTTCTGCAATTGGTGAGCAGCGATGCGGATATCAATATGCAAACCAGCAGCACGCCGGAGTTCGATGGCTGGCGCTGGGTCAGCTACTGGTATCCCGTTCGTCAGGTCGTGTCATTTAAGCGCGACGTTTACCGCAGGGTAATGAAAGAGTTCGCAAGTGCCGTAATGATGCTTCAGGAGGCCCCTCCTAAGCCGCAGAGCGCACCTGCCTGGCGACGTAAAAGAGGTTAAGCTACGCACATTATGCTCACCCGCCTGCGCGAAATAGTCGAGAAGGTGGCCAGTGCCCCACGGCTCAACGAGGCGCTGGATATTCTGGTCACGGATATCTGCCTTGCGATGGAAACCGAGGTATGTTCGGTCTATCTGGCCGACCACGACCGCAGGTGTTACTACCTTATGGCCACGCGCGGATTAAAAAAACCGCGTGGCCGTACCGTTGCGCTGGCGTTTGATGAAGGCGTTGTGGGTCTGGTCGGGCGTCTGGCTGAACCCATCAACCTTGCCGATGCACAAAAGCACCCCAGCTTTAAATATATCCCCTCGGTAAAAGAGGAGCGCTTCCGCGCCTTCCTCGGCGTGCCGATTATCCAGCGTCGTCAATTGCTGGGCGTGCTTGTGGTTCAGCAGCGTGAACTGCGTCAGTACGACGAAAGCGAAGAGTCCTTCCTCGTTACGCTGGCCACGCAAATGGCGGCGATCCTCTCCCAGTCTCAGCTTGCTGCACTCTTTGGTCAGTACCGGCAGACGCGCATTCGCGCCTTACCGGCCTCACCCGGTGTGGCGATCGCAGAAGGCTGGATGGACGCCACGCTGCCGCTGATGGAGCAGGTTTACGAAGCCTCGACGCTAGACACAGCCCTTGAACGCGAACGCCTGACCGGCGCGCTGGAAGAGGCCGCTAACGAGTTTCGCCGCTACAGCAAGCGCTTTGCTGCCGGCGCGCAAAAAGAGACGGCGGCGATCTTCGATCTCTACTCGCACTTGCTGTCCGATGCCCGACTGCGCCGGGAACTGTTTGACGAAGTCGACCGTGGCTCCGTGGCGGAGTGGGCGGTCAAAAAGATCATCGAAAAATTCGCCGAACAGTTTGCCGCCCTGACCGATGGCTATCTGAAAGAGCGTGCCGGGGATCTGCGTACTTTAGGTCAGCGCCTGCTGTTCCATCTCGATGACACCATTCAGGGGGCCAATACCTGGCCACCGCGCTTTGTGCTGGTGGCGGATGAGCTCTCTGCGACCACGCTCGCGGAATTGCCGCAGGACAGGCTAGCCGGGATCGTGGTCCGCGACGGTGCTGCCAACTCCCATGCCGCCATTATGGTGCGCGCGCTTGGGATCCCGACCGTTATGGGCGCTGATATTCAGCCCTCTGCGCTGCACCGGCGAACGCTGGTGGTTGACGGCTATCGCGGCGAGCTGCTGGTCGATCCTGAACCGGTCCTGCTGCAGGAATATCAAAAGCTTATCAGCGAAGAGAACGAGCTGAGCCGCCTGGCGGAAGATGACGTTAACCAGCCCGCCGCGCTAAAAAGCGGTGAGCGGATCAAGGTGATGCTCAATGCCGGGTTAAGTCCGGAACACGAAGAGAAGCTCGGCAGCCGCATCGATGGCATCGGTCTCTATCGCACGGAAATCCCGTTTATGCTGCAAAGCGGCTTCCCCTCTGAGGAGGAGCAGGTCGCGCAGTATCAGGGCATGTTGCAGATGTTCAACGACAAACCGGTGACGTTACGTACCCTGGACGTTGGCGCGGATAAACAGTTGCCCTATATGCCCATCAGCGAAGAGAACCCGTGCCTGGGCTGGCGCGGGATCCGCATCACTCTCGATCAGCCGGAGATCTTCCTGATCCAGGTGCGCGCCATGCTGCGTGCCAATGCGGCGACCGGCAACCTCAGCATCCTGCTGCCGATGGTCACCAGCATTGATGAGATCGATGAGGCTCGTCGTCTGATTGAACGTGCCGGGCGTGAAGTCGAAGAGATGATCGGCTACGAAATACCGAAACCGCGTATCGGCGTGATGCTGGAAGTTCCGTCGATGGTCTTTATGCTTCCGCAGCTGGCTGCTCGCGTCGACTTTATTTCGGTGGGCACCAACGACCTTACCCAGTACATGCTGGCGGTGGATCGCAACAACACCCGGGTGGCGAGCATTTACGACAGTCTGCATCCGGCGATGCTGCGTGCGCTGGCGATGATTGCCCGCGAGGCGGAAGCGAACGGTATCGACCTGCGTTTATGCGGTGAGATGGCTGGCGACTCCATGTGTGTGGCGATCCTGATTGGCCTCGGCTTCCGCCACCTCTCCATGAACGGTCGATCTGTGGCCCGCGTGAAGTATCTGCTGCGCCATATTGACTATGAGGAGGCCCAGCAGCTGGCGCAGCGCAGCCTTGAAGCACAGCTGGCGACGGAAGTACGTCATCAGGTGGCGGCCTTTATGGAACGTCGCGGCATGGGCGGGCTGATCCGCGGCGGGCGTTAAGCCCCGGGTATCCCTCGACCTTCGGGCAGAGGGATACAAACCCCTATACACATCTTTTACATCTCCGGCGCAACCTCCACGCTCGCTTGTGCTATGATTCGCAACTTTGGAGCGCAGGGTATTCCTCTGCGCGCTTCGCTACCGCTGTCCACTTTCAGCGGAATAACAACATCTTGTGGTGACAGATGAACAGTGGCTATCTGCATTTTCCGGAGTTTGATCCGGTCATTTTCTCAGTAGGACCCGTTGCGCTTCACTGGTACGGACTGATGTATCTTGTCGGCTTTGTTTTTGCCATGTGGCTGGCTGGCCGTCGCGCCAAACGTCCTGGCAGCGGCTGGACCAAAGACGAAGTGGAAAACCTGCTGTATGCCGGTTTCCTTGGCGTTTTCCTTGGCGGTCGTATCGGCTACGTGCTGTTTTACAACTTCCCGGTCTTCCTGAACGATCCGCTCTACCTGTTCCGCGTCTGGGACGGCGGGATGTCCTTCCACGGTGGCCTGATTGGCGTCATCCTGGTGATGATCATCTTCGCGAAACGCACCAAACGCAGCTTCTTCCAGGTTGCTGACTTTATTGCGCCGCTGATCCCGTTTGGTCTGGGGGCCGGTCGTCTCGGTAACTTCATCAACGGTGAGCTCTGGGGCCGTGTCGATCCGAGCGTATCCTTTACCATGCTGTTCCCGCAGTCCCGTGCCGAAGATTTGGCGCTGCTGCCGTCGCACCCGGAATGGCAGTCGATTTTCGATACCTACGGCGTCCTGCCGCGCCATATGTCGCAGCTGTATGAAATGGCGCTGGAAGGTGTCGTGCTGTTTATCATTCTGAACCTGTTTATCCGTAAACCGCGTCCGACGGGCTCTGTGTCTGGCCTGTTCCTGATTGGGTATGGCGCGTTCCGCATCATCGTTGAATTCTTCCGCCAGCCGGATGCGCAGTTTACCGGTGCGTGGGTGCAGTACATCAGCATGGGGCAGATCCTCTCTGTACCGATGATCGTCGCGGGTATTGCAATGATGGTCTGGGCGTATCGTCGTCCACAGCAACAGGTCTCCTGAGGAATCATGAAACAGTATCTTGAACTGATGCAAAAAGTGCTCGATGAGGGCACACCAAAAAACGATCGTACCGGCACCGGTACCCTCTCCATTTTTGGGCACCAGATGCGCTTCAACCTGCAGGAAGGTTTTCCGCTGGTCACAACCAAGCGCTGCCACTTACGCTCAATTATTCATGAGCTGCTCTGGTTCCTGCAGGGCGATACCAACATCGCTTATCTGCGTGAGAACAACGTCTCTATCTGGGACGAATGGGCGGACGAAAATGGCGACCTGGGCCCGGTATACGGCAAGCAATGGCGCGCCTGGCCAACGCCGGATGGCCGCCATATCGACCAGATCACCACCGTGATGAACCAGCTGAAAAACGATCCAGACTCGCGCCGTATTATTGTGTCGGCCTGGAACGTGGGCGAACTGGATAAAATGGCCCTGGCCCCGTGCCACGCGTTTTTCCAGTTCTATGTGGCGGATGGCAAGCTCTCCTGCCAGCTCTATCAACGCTCCTGCGATGTCTTCCTCGGCCTGCCGTTCAACATCGCCAGCTACGCGTTACTGGTGCATATGATGGCTCAGCAGTGTGACCTCGAAGTGGGGGATTTTGTCTGGACCGGCGGGGATACCCACCTGTACAGCAACCATATGGAGCAGACCCATCTGCAACTGACCCGCGAGCCGCGTGCGTTGCCGAAGCTGGTTATCAAACGTAAACCGGACTCCATTTTCGACTATCGGTTTGAAGATTTCGAAATCGAAGGTTACGACCCGCATCCGGGGATCAAAGCCCCTGTAGCCATCTGATGCTGCAATCCTGACACAACCGGCGCCCTCTGCGCCGGTTTTTTTATGCCTGCTTACGCGTTTTGCGAGCCTGTTTCCGCAAGAAATGCAACGCGCTGCAATCCTTTAAAAACCGCGGAAAGCGCCTCGTAAATCATCCAACTGCCTCTCGAATTGCTGATCTCCTCACGGCACCCTGCTGCCATGAAAAAGGAAAAGGGATTCACCCTCATGGAAATGCTGATTGCCCTTTCGCTCATCATGACGCTGAGCGCCGCAGGGCTGTACGGCTGGCGGAGCTGGCAGCAGCAACAGCAGCTATGGCAGACGGCGCGCCAGGTGCGGGATTATCTGGTGGTGCTACGCAATGATGCCTGGCGCAATAACCGTGACCATGTCGTCACCCTGAAACAGGACGGCAAACGGTGGTGCCTGTTAAAGACGGATATGGCTGAGTGTCGGGCAGACAGCGCCTTTGTGCTTATTCCGCAGTGGGGAAATATCAGCATCACCGAGTTAACGCCTGCGCTGGGGTTTTATGGTTTACGGGATACCGCCTGGGCCGGACGAGTAAGACTGCAAAGCCAGGCGGGCGAGTGGCTGATCGTCATCTCCTCGTGGGGGCGTATCCGCATGTGCAACGGCAAGGGAGAGTTCGCGTGTCGCTGAAGCAGCAGGGATTTTCTTTGACGGAATTGCTGATAGCCATGGCGATAAGCAGCGTGCTGCTGTTGAGCGCCGCGCGGTTTTTGCCCGCGCTACAGCAGTCTGTCACTGTGCTGACGAAACAGCAGGAGCTTGAAGAGGAGCTCTGGCTACGCGTAAGCAGCATCGGTAAGCATCTGCAGCGCGCCGGATATTGTGCAGGCGAGTGCGTTGGTGAGGCGCTGAAAATTGGGCAGGGTGGAGAATGTGTCATTGTGCAGTGGGACGAAAACAGCAACGGCCGCTGGGAAACAACTCCCGCGGCCGCGGCAGAACAGACCGGTTTTCGCCTGAGCGGCGGCGCGCTGGAAACATTGCGCGGCGCGACGCACTGCGAAGGGAAGGGGTGGGAGAGGATGACCGATCCCGACAGGATCAGAGTGCTGCGTTTTCAGGTGCAACGTATGACACGGGCGGGCTTTGCGCCGGAGCTGAGTCTGACGCTGGCGGCTTCCGTTAAGGGGAAGCGCGATGGCGGCGTTGAGGCGCACCACATCGTGACCGGATTTAATTTGTGAGCCGTGAGCGGGGAATGTCGTCGCTGGCGCTGGTGCTCCTGCTGTTAATTCTGGGCAGCCTGATGCTGGCCGGGCTTAATCAGCAGCTTGATTCACTGGCGCGTATCGTTAGTACAGAGCGCCAGGCGACAGAGCATCAGGCGATAGCTCAGTCCGCGCTGGAGTGGGGGAGAACGCTCGACTGGCAAACGCAGGGGGACTACGCATGCCAGCAGCATCCGCAACAGCCGTGGCGGGTCTGTTTGCGCCTGATAGAAACACGCGCGCTGCTTATCGCCAGCAGCGACAGCATCACGCTGTGGCGGCAGGGCGAGGTAACGGCAGACGGCGTACGTTTTTCGCCGCACGGCTGGAGCGATTTTTGTCCCATAAAGGAGAGGGCGTTATGTCAGCAACCGTAGCCAGACAGAAGGGGTTCAGCATGGTGGAAGTCCTGCTGGCGATGATGCTGATGGTCTTGGTCGTCACCGCGCTGGCGGGTTACCATCGTGTTTTAGCCAGTCGGTTTGTCACCCTTGAGCAGTATCGCCAGCTCTGGCGTTATGTTCACGCACAGTCACAGCTGAGCGCCGGGGATGTTCCCGCCGGCTGGCAGGTAAACAGGATGCAGACAACACAGGCTGGATGTGTCAGCATCTCGGTCAAACTTATTTCTCCTCTGGGTCGGCAGGGTCAAATGACGCGCCTGCACTGCCCGGTTAGCCAGTAGTTGGGAGCAGCGATGTTAAGGGTCTACCACTCAAACCGTCTTGATGTGCTGGAAGCACTGATGGAGTTTATTGTCGAACAGCAGCGGCTCGACGATCCCTTTGAACCGGAGATGATCCTGGTTCAGAGCACCGGTATGGCGCAGTGGTTACAGATGTCCCTTTCGCAAAAGTTTGGTATCGCCGCCAACATTGATTTCCCGCTGCCGGCCAGCTTTATCTGGGATATGTTTGTCCGCGTGCTGCCGGAGATCCCAAAACAGAGCGCATTCAACAAGCAGAGCATGAGCTGGAAGCTGATGTCGCTGCTGCCTGAGATGTTGACCCATGACGAGTTCGTCATGCTGCGCCACTACCTGAACGACGATACCGATAAACGAAAACTGTTCCAGCTGGCATCAAGGACGGCGGATCTGTATGACCAGTATCTGGTCTACCGGCCGGAGTGGTTAACGCGCTGGGAAGCGGGCGAGCTTGTCGACGGCCTCGACCAGGCGCAAATCTGGCAGGCACCGTTGTGGAAAGCGCTGGTTGAGCATACTGAACAGCTGGGCCAGCCGCAGTGGCACCGTGCGAATCTCTATGATCGCTTTATCGCGACCCTGGAATCCGCCTCTGAGACGCCCGCCGGGTTGCCGTCCCGGGTCTTTATCTGCGGCATATCAGCCCTGCCGCCGATCTACCTGAAAGCGCTGAATGCGCTGGGCAGGCACATCGACATCCATATTCTGTTTACCAATCCCTGTCGCCATTACTGGGGGGATATTCAGGATGCCCGCTGGCTGGCCCGTATGGTGACCCGCCAGCGTCGCCGCCTGTTTGACGAGGGCACGGTGCCGCTCTTTAAAGACAGCGAGACGGCGTCTGAGCTCTTTGACGAACAGGGTATACAGAACTTACCGAACCCGCTGCTGGCCTCCTGGGGCAAGCTGGGGCGCGACTACATCTACATGCTCTCGGAGCTGACCGCCTCCGGCGAGGGGGATGTTGACGCCTTTGCGGATGTCAGCCCGGACAGCCTGCTGCATAACGTTCAGCGGGACATCCTGGAGCTGGATAACCGCGCGGTTACAGGGATCACCGCCAAAGAGTTTTCCCGCAGCGACAGCAAACGCCTTCTCGATCCTGACGATCGCAGCGTGACCGTTCACCTGTGCCATAGCCCGCAGCGTGAGGTGGAAGTTCTGCACGATAAACTGCTGGCGATGCTGGAAGACGATCCTGACCTGACGCCGCGCGATATCGTGGTGATGGTGGCGGATATCGACAGCTACAGCCCCTATATTCAAGCCGTATTTGGTAGTGCCACGGGGGATCGCTATCTGCCGTTTGCGATTTCAGACCGTCGTGCTCGCCAGTCTCACCCGGCGCTGCAGGCGTTTGTCAGCCTGCTTTCCCTGCCGGACAGCCGCTTCGTTCCGGAAGATGTACTGGCTCTGCTGGATGTCCCGGTGCTGGCTGCCCGTTTTGATATTGATGAGGACGCGCTGCGCTACCTGCGCCAGTGGGTCAACGAATCGGGCGTGCGCTGGGGGATGGACGATGACAACGTGCAGGAGTTTGAGCTGCCTGTCACTGGTCAGCACACCTGGCAGTTTGGTCTTACGCGTATGCTGCTCGGCTACGCCATGGAGAGCAGTCAGGGAGAGTGGAATGCCGTTCTGCCCTATGACGAATCCAGCGGCTTAATCGCCGAACTGGTCGGGCACCTGGCTTCGCTTTTGATGCAGCTTAACCGCTGGCGTCGGGAGCTGATGAAGGCCCGTCCGCTCGACGAGTGGATGCCGGTATGCCGGGAGATGCTCAATGATTTCTTCCTGCCGGACCAGGAAACCGAAGCGGCAATGGCGTTAATCGAGCAGCAGTGGCAGGCCATTATCGACGAGGGTATCTCCTCGCATTATGGCGAAGCGATACCCCTGTCGCTGTTGCGGGATGAACTCACCCAGCGTCTCGATCAGGAACGTATCAGCCAGCGTTTTCTCGCCGGGCCGGTGAATATCTGCACCCTGATGCCGATGCGTTCCATTCCGTTTAAGGTTGTCTGCCTGCTGGGCATGAACGACGGTATTTACCCGCGCGCGCTGGCGCCGCTGGGCTTTGATTTAATGAGTCAGAATGCGCAGCGCGGTGACCGCAGTCGTCGCGATGATGACCGCTATCTGTTCCTTGAGGCGCTGATTTCCGCCCAACAGCAGCTCTATATCAGCTATATCGGCCGCTCGATTCAAGATAACAGCGAGCGTTTCCCCTCCGTGCTGGTGCAGGAACTGGTGGACTACATCGGCCAAAGCCACTATCTGCCGGGCGATGAAGAGCTCAACTGTGATGAAAGCGAAAAGCGCGTAAAAGCGCACATCACCTGCTGCCACAGCCGTATGCCGTTTGATGCCGTTAACTACGAGGACAACGAGCAGCAGAGCTACGCCCGGGAATGGCTGCCCGCCGCGAAGAGAGAAGGGGTTGCCCATGGCGACTTTATCCAGACCCTGAAGCCGTTAGCGATCGATACTGTCCCCTTCGAGCAGCTTCAGCGCTTCTGGGCCCACCCGGTGCGGGCCTTTTTCCAGATGCGGTTGCAGGTGAACTTCCGCTCCGAGGAGAGCGAGATCCCGGATGCCGAGCCGTTTACGCTGGATGGCTTAAGCCGTTATCAGCTTAACCAGCAGCTGCTGAATGCGCTGGTGGAGCAGGAGGATGCGCAGAAGCTGTTCCGGCACTATCGCGCTGCGGGACAACTGCCGTATGGTGCCTTCGGTGAGATCGTCTGGGACGCCCAGTGTCAGGAGATGCAGGCGCTGGCAGGCCGGGTGATTGAGTGCCGTCAGCCTGGTACGAGCATGGAGATCGATCTCAATTGCAACGGTATCAATCTGACGGGGTGGCTGCAGCATGTGCAGCCTGACGGGCTGCTGCGCTGGCGGCCGTCGATGCTCAGCGTTTCACAAGGTTTGCAACTTTGGCTGGAACACCTTGTCTACTGTGCGAGCGGTGGCGAAGGTGAGAGCCGGTTGTTTGTACGTAAAGACGGCGAATGGCGCTTCCCGGCGCTTCCCGCTGAACAGGCAATGAACTATCTGTCGCAGCTGGTTGAGGGTTATCTGCAGGGGATGAATAAGCCTCTGCTGCTGCTGCCAGAAAGTGGGGGGGCGTGGATTAAAACCTGTTACGACGCCACAAATGATGCCATGTTAACGGATGACGCAACCCTGCAAAAAGCGCGCAGTAAATTTTTGCAGGCCTACGAAGGCAACATGATGGTCAGTGGCGAGGGTGACGACGTCTGGTATCAACGCTTATGGCGAACCCTTGAACCTGAGTACTTTGAGGCGATTACCGACGAGGCCCGACGCTACCTGTTGCCGCTGTATAAATTTAATCAGTCCTGACATTTGTATAAAAATTGCACAGGGATGGGCATTCATTTATGATGCGCATCTTGTCATGGACTGATGTACCAAAACAAAGAGATGCTGGCTTGTCCGGCACGAAGCTTGTTAATGATGATGTCCGTGATGAAGAGGTAGTGAATGCCAGGCAGCACCTTGTTGAAATCGTTGGTTTTGTTCGTCGCTCTTTGGGCCCCCCTCAGTCAGGCAAATACCGGTTGGCAACCCGTTCAGGAAACGATCCGCAAAAGTGATAAAGACACCCGTGACTATCAGGCGATCCGCCTCGATAACGGGATGGTCGTGCTGCTGGTTTCCGACCCTCAGGCCGTAAAGTCACTGTCGGCGCTGGTGGTGCCGGTGGGCTCGCTGGAAGATCCGGAATCCCATCCGGGACTGGCGCACTATCTTGAGCACATGACCCTGATGGGCTCAAAGAAGTATCCGCAGCCTGACAGCCTGGCCGAATTTTTAAAAATGCACGGTGGCAGCCATAACGCCAGCACCGCGCCGTACCGTACGGCTTTTTATCTGGAAGTCGAAAACGATGCGCTGGAAGGTGCGGTCGATCGTCTTGCGGACGCCATTGCCGCGCCGCTGCTGGATAAAAAATATGCCGATCGTGAGCGCAACGCCGTTAACTCGGAGCTGACGCTGGCGCGTACCCGGGACGGTATGCGTATGGCGCAGGTCAGCGCTGAAACCATCAACCCCGCACACCCCGGCTCTCGCTTCTCCGGCGGTAACCTTGAGACGCTGAGCGATAAACCGGGCAGCCCGGTGCTCGACGCACTGCACGCATTCCGCGACAAATACTACTCCGCTAACCTGATGAAGGCCGTGGTGTACAGCAATAAGCCGCTGCCGGAACTGGCGCAGCTGGCGGCCCAGACCTATGGCCGCGTGCCGAATAAAAATATTACCCGTCCGGAAACTACCGTTCCGGTGGTCACCGACGCCCAGAAAGGGTTAATCATTCACTATGTTCCTGCGATGCCGCGTAAGGTGCTGCGCGTTGAATTCCGTATTGATAACAATACTGCGCAGTTTCGCAGCAAAACCGACGAACTGGTTAACTATCTGATTGGCAACCGGAGCCCGGACACGCTCTCCGACTGGCTGCAAAAGCAGGGGCTGGTGGAAGGTATCCGCGCGGACTCCGATCCTGTCGTCAACGGCAACAGCGGTGTGCTGGCGATCTCCGCCACCTTAACCGATAAAGGGCTGGCCCATCGCGACGAGGTTGTCGCCGCGATTTTCAGCTACCTCTCGCTGCTGCGCGATAAAGGCGTGGATAAACGCTACTTCGACGAACTGGCGCACGTGCTGGACCTCGACTTCCGTTATCCTTCCATCACCCGCGATATGGACTACGTCGAGTGGCTGGCGGACACTATGATCCGCGTGCCGGTTGAGCATACGCTGGATGCGGTCAACATCGCCGATAAATACGATGCTGATGCCGTTAAAGCCCGCCTGGCGATGATGACGCCGCAGAACGCCCGTATCTGGTATATCAGCCCGAACGAGCCGCATAACAAAACGGCCTACTTTGTGAATGCCGAGTACCAGGTGGACAAAATCAGCGAGCAAACTTTCGCCGACTGGCAGAAGAGAGCCGCTGGCATCGCCCTCAAGCTGCCGGAGGTGAACCCCTATATCCCGGATGATTTCACCCTGATCAAGCCCACAAAAGAGTATCCAAAACCGCAGCTGATTGTGGATGAACCTGACCTGCGCGTGGTCTATACCCCCAGCCGCTATTTCGCCAGCGAGCCGAAAGCTAACGTCAGCATGGTGCTGCGTAACCCTGCGGCGATGGACACTGCTAAAAATCAGGTGATGTTCGCGCTGAATGACTATCTGGCGGGTATCGCGCTGGATCAGCTCAGCAACCAGGCCGCGGTAGGCGGGATCGGTTTCTCAACCAACGCCAACAATGGCCTGATGCTGAACGCTAACGGTTATACCCAGCGTCTGCCGCAGCTGTTCAAGGCGTTGCTGGAAGGCTATTTCAGCTACACCGCCACCGGGGAGCAGCTTGAGCAGGCGAAATCCTGGTATGCGCAGATGATGGACTCCGCCGAAAAAGGCAAAGCCTTCGACCAGGCCATCATGCCGGTGCAGATGCTCTCCCAGGTTCCCTATTTCCAGCGCGAAGAGCGCCGGGCGCTGCTGCCGTCCATCACCCTCGACGAGGTGATGGCCTATCGTGCCGCGCTGAAAACCAACGCCCGCCCGGAGTTCCTGGTCGTGGGCAACATGAGCGAAGATCAGGCGAAAACCCTGGCGCAGGACGTGCGTACACAGCTGGGTGCGAAGGGTACTGAATGGTGTCGTAACCAGGACGTGCTGGTCGAAAAACAGCAGAACGTGATATTCGACAAAGCAGGCAGCAGCACGGATTCCGCGCTGGCAGCGGTCTTTGTCCCGACCGGCTATGACGAATACGCCAGCTCGGCATACAGCGCCATGCTCGGACAAATCGTGCAGCCCTGGTTCTACACCCAGTTACGTACCGAAGAGCAACTGGGCTATGCCGTCTTTGCCTTCTCGATGAACGTTGGCCGCCAGTGGGGGATGGGCTTCCTGTTGCAAAGCAGTGATAAACAGCCGGATTATCTCTGGCAGCGTTTCCAGGCTTTCTTCCCGCAGGCGGAAGCGAAGCTGCGCGCCATGAAGCCAGAAGAGTTTGCCCAGATCCAGCAGGCGGTCATTACCCAGATGATGCAGCCGCCGCAGACGCTGGCTGAAGAAGCATCAAAGATCAGCAAAGATTTTGATCGGGGTAATATGCGCTTTGATTCGCGTGATAAAGTAGTGGCCGAGATAAAACAGCTCACGCCACAGAAAGTGGCCGACTTCTTCCACCAGGCGGTGGTTGCCCCGCAGGGGATGGCTATCCTGTCACAGGTTTCCGGTAGCCAGAGTAAAAAAGCCGACGTCACCCCGCCTGCAGGCTGGACGGTATGGAAGAGCGTGAGCGCATTGCAGCAATCTTTGCCCAGGAGTAAGAACGAATGACCGATACCGCTGAGTCCCTTAACCCCTTAGGTTTACCGTTACAGGGGGAGCGACTGATAGAGGCCTCAGCGGGAACCGGAAAAACTTTCACCATCGCGGCACTCTATCTGCGACTGCTGCTCGGCCTGGGCGGCAGCGCTGCCTTCAGCCGCCCGCTCAGCGTGGAAGAGCTGCTGGTGGTGACCTTCACCGAAGCCGCGACGGAAGAGCTGCGCGGACGTATCCGCTCCAATATTCATGAACTGCGCATCGCCTGCCTGAGACAGAGCACGGATAACCCGCTGTACGCCAGCCTGCTGGAAGAGATTAACGATAAACAGCAGGCGGCCCAGTGGCTGCTGCTGGCGGAACGGCAGATGGATGAGGCCGCCGTGTTCACTATCCACGGCTTCTGCCAGCGTATGCTCAGCCTGAACGCCTTTGAATCCGGCATGCTCTTTGAGCAACAGCTGATCGAAGATGAATCCCAGCTGCGCTACCAGGCGTGCGCCGACTTCTGGCGTCGCCACTGTTACCCTCTGCCACGCGACATTGCCGAAGCGGTACACGGATTGTGGAAAGGCCCGGAGGAGCTGCTGCGGGCCATCGATCGCTATCTGCAGGGGGAAGCCCCGGTCATTAAATCTGCTCCGCCTGCAGACGAAACGCTGGCGTCCCGCCATGAGAAAATCGTCGGCTTAATTGCCACCATGAAACAGCAGTGGTCTGACAGCGTGGCGGAAATCGAGGCGGTGATTGAGCGATCCGGCATCGACCGTCGCAAGTTCAACCGCGGCAATCAGGCAAAGTATATCGAGCGTATCACCGCCTGGGCCCAGGAAGAGAAGCACAGCTATCAGCTGCCCGACGCGCTGGAAAAATTCTCCCAGTCGTTCCTTGCTGAGCGCACGAAAGCGGGCGGCGAGGTGCCTGAACACCCGCTGTTTGTCGCCATCGACACTCTGCTGGCAGAGCCGCTGACCCTTAACGATCTGATGATTACCCGCGCGCTGGCAGAGATCCGCGAAACGGTGGCGCGCGAAAAGCGCCGTCGCGGCGAACTCGGTTTTGACGATATGCTCAGCCGTCTCGATGAAGCCCTGAACAGCGACAATGGCGAGGCGCTGGCCGCCGCTATCCGGGGGCGTTTCCCGGTGGCGATGATCGACGAATTTCAGGATACCGATCCCCAGCAGTACCGCATTTTCCGCCGCATCTGGCGTCAGCAGCCTGATACCGCGCTGCTGCTGATTGGCGACCCGAAACAGGCGATTTACGCGTTCCGTGGGGCGGATATCTTCACCTATATGAAAGCGCGTGGCGAAGTGGCCGCGCACTACACCCTGGACACCAACTGGCGCTCGGCGCCCGGCATGGTCGACAGTGTGAATACGCTCTTCTCACAGATGAACGACGCCTTCATGTTCCGGGAAATCCCTTTTTTACCGGTCAAATCCGCCCCGAGGAACGCCACGCTGCGTTTCGAGTATAAGGGCGACTTCCAGCCAGCGATGAGCATCTGGCTGATGGAGGGCGAGGGGTGCGGCGTCGGGGATTACCAGACCTTTATGGCTCAGCACTGCGCGGCACAAATCCGCGACTGGCTTAGCGCAGGGGTGCGCGGCGAAGCGATCCTGCACCGGGGCGATGACGCCCAGCCGGTGAAGGCGTCGGACATTACGGTGCTGGTGCGCAGCCGCCAGGAGGCGGCGCTGATCCGCGATGCGCTGACCCTGCTGAGCATTCCTTCGGTCTATCTCTCAAACCGCGACAGCGTGTTTGAAACGCTGGAAGCCCAGGAGATGCTTTGGCTGCTGCAGGCGGTACTGGCACCGGAGCGTGAAAGCACTCTGCGCAGCGCGCTGGCAAGCGCCATGCTCGGTCTTAACGCCCAGGATATCGATACGCTGAATAACAGCGAGGTCCTCTGGGATGAGGCGGTAGAGGAGTTTACCCGCTACCGTGAGCGCTGGCAGAAGCGGGGCGTCATGGCGATGCTGCGCGACATCATGACCCAGCGCAACATCGCTGAAAATATGCTGGCAACCGCCGGAGGCGAACGCCGCCTGACCGATATTCTGCACATCAGTGAACTGCTTCAGGAGGCGGGCGCACAGCTTGAAAGCGAGTACGCCCTGGTGCGCTGGCTGGCGCAGCACATCGCTGAGCCAAACAGCAATGCTTCAAGCCAGCAAATGCGCCTCGAAAGTGACAAGCATCTGGTCAAAATCGTCACCATTCACAAATCGAAAGGGCTGGAGTATCCCCTGGTCTGGTTGCCTTTTATTGCCAATTACCGGGTGCAGGATCAGGCCTTTTATCACGATCGTAAAACCTTTGAAGCGGTGCTCGACCTCAGCAAGGCCGACGACAGCGTGGAACTGGCCGAGGCCGAGCGGCTGGCGGAAGATCTGCGTCTGCTGTATGTGGCGTTAACCCGTTCGGTGTGGCACTGCAGCTTAGGCGTGGCGCCGCTGTTCCGCCGTCGGGGTGAAAAATCCGGCGACAGCGATTTTCACCTGAGCGCGCTCGGGCGTCTGATCCAGCGCGGCGAGCCGAAAGACGCCGCCGGTCTGCGCCAGTGCCTGGAGGCGCTCTGCAACGAGCACATCGCGCTGCAGCTTGCGGGTGTGGCAGACACCGCCCGCTGGCACATGCCGGAGCCGGTAATGCCGGATCTGCAGGCGCGGCAGGTGGCCCGCTCGCTGTTCGACGACTGGCGGGTTACCAGCTATTCCGGGCTACAGCAGAACGGGCACAGTATCGCCCAGGATCTGATGCCGCGCCTCGACGTTGATGCCGCGGGCACCGGCGATGTGCCGCAGCAGCCTGAGCTGACCCCGCACCAGTTTCCGCGCGGAGCCTCGCCGGGGACCTTTTTACACAGCCTGTTTGAAGCGCTCGATTTTACGCAGCCCGTCTCCCCGGAGTGGGTGCTGGAGATGCTGCAAAAAGGGGGCTATGACGCCCACTGGGAGCCGGTGTTGACCCGCTGGATCGCCCAGGTGCTGGAGACCCCGCTCAATGAGGAGGGCATCTCGCTGAGCAAGCTAACGGCCGCTGATAAACAGGTTGAGATGGAGTTTTATCTGCCCGTGGCCGGACCGCTCACCGCCGATGCGCTGGATGCACTGATCCGCGAGTACGATCCCCTGTCGCAGGGCTGCCCTCCGCTCGATTTTCGTCAGGTGCGCGGCATGCTGAAAGGCTTTATCGACCTGGTGTTCCGCCACAATGGCCGCTACTACCTGCTGGACTATAAATCCAACTGGCTGGGGGAAAACAGCGAAGCGTACACCCCGCAGGCCATGGCCAGGGCGATGCAGTCCCATCGCTACGATCTGCAGTACCAGCTCTACACCCTGGCGCTGCACCGTTATTTACGTCACCGTATTGCCGACTATGACTATCAACAGCATTTCGGTGGGGTGATCTACCTGTTTTTACGTGGGGTGGATGGCAGCTCGCCGGGTGCCGGTTGCTTTGCCACCCGCCCGGATGAAGCGTTAATTGATCAAATGGATAGCCTGTTTTCAGCCAGTAACGAGGAGCTAACACAATGACGATGCAGGAACACTTGCTGGAGGCCGTAGAGCAGCGCGTGCTGCGTCGTCTGGATGTGCAGTTCGCGATGATGGTGGCCGGTAACGACGAGCCGGCGGTGATGCTGGCGGCGGCAGTTTTAAGCCGTGATACGGGAGAAGGGCACGTTTGCCTGCCGCTGTCGCGACTGCGGGCCGAGGCGAAAAGCGCCGCGTTACAGCCCTGCTTTGCCCTGTTTGACGAAGAGCCGGACTGGGAAGCCACGCTCCTGCGCTCCCGCGCGGTGAGTACCGGGGATGAACCGACGCCGCTGGTGCTGACCGGCGAGCGGCTCTATCTCAACCGGATGTGGCGCTACGAGCGGGCGGTGGCCAGCTTCTTTAGCGAAGCCAACCAGCCTTTGCCTCATGACAGCGCCGACGTTCAGCGTACCCTGAACGCGCTGTTCACCTCTGATGAGGCCGTCAACTGGCAAAAGGTGGCCGCGGCGGTTGCGTTAACGCGGCGCATCTCTGTGATTTCCGGCGGGCCGGGTACCGGTAAAACCACCACCGTTGCCCGCCTGCTGGCGGCGTTGATCCAGATGGCGGGAGAGCAGAAATGCCGTATTCGCCTGGCGGCACCGACCGGTAAAGCCGCCGCGCGCCTGACCGAATCTCTGGGCGGTGCTCTGCAAAAACTCCCCCTGACCGACGCTCAGCGTACGCGATTCCCGACGGAAGCGAGCACGCTGCACCGTCTGCTCGGCGCGCAACCGGGCAGCCAGCGCCTGCGCTACCATGCCGGAAATCCGCTGCATCTGGATGTGCTGGTGGTGGATGAAGCCTCGATGATCGACCTGACGATGATGTCCCGCCTGATCGACGCCCTGCCGCCTCATGCCCGGGTGATCTTCCTGGGCGATCGCGATCAGCTGGCCTCCGTCGAAGCGGGCGCGGTGCTGGGAGACATCTGTACCTGGGCCTGCGCCGGATTTACCGTCCAGCGCGCGCAGGAGCTTGCCAGCATGACGGGATGCGAGATGGAGGGCAACGTCAGCCCGGTGGCGGGTGCGCTGCGCGACAGCCTGTGCCTGCTGCAAAAAAGCTACCGTTTCGGCAGCGATTCAGGCATCGGACAGCTGGCGGCGGCGGTCAACCGCGGCGATCGTCACGCTATCCGCTCGGTATTTGACGGCAAATTCAGTGATATCGAGAAAAAACAGCTTCAGAGCGGGGAAGAGTATCTGGTGATGCTCGAAGATGCCCTGCAGGGGTATCAACACTTCCTCGACAGCGTGCAGCAGCAGGCTTCCGAAGCAGACATTCTGGCTGCATTTGGTGGCTTCCAACTGCTGTGTGCCTTGCGGGATGGGCCCTTTGGCGTTGCCGGCCTTAACGAAAGGCTGGAGCAGGTGCTGGCGCAAAAACGGCGGATTGGTCGCCAGCCGCATTCGCGCTGGTATGAGGGAAGGCCGGTGATGATCTCACGCAACGACAGCGCGCTGGGGTTGTTTAACGGCGATATTGGCATTGCGCTGGATCGCGGTCAGGGGCTGCGCGTCTGGTTCCAGATGCCCGATGGCAGCGTGAAATCGGTCCAGCCCAGCCGCCTGCCGGAACATGAAACCGCCTGGGCTATGACGGTGCATAAATCCCAGGGCTCTGAGTTCGATCATGCGGCGCTGATTTTACCTAACCAGATCTCCCCGGTCGTCACCCGCGAGCTGGTCTATACCGCCATTACCCGCGCCCGTCGGCGGCTGTCGCTGTATGCAGATGAAGGCGTGCTGACCCAGGCCGTCACCACTCGTACAGAGCGGCGCAGCGGCCTGAGCGCGATTTTTGAGACCCTGTGATTATTCCTTCTCCCAATGGGTTGAAGAATCCCCAGTAATTTTCGTATGTTTGATGCGATGAAATAATTTCAGGATAATAAATGACTTAAAGCGACTGCCTCGTTCGGCTGAAAATCGACGAAGCGTTGACCGCAGGCCGGGGCGAGGCGCAGGGACGCGCCGAGAGGGTATAGCCTGCATGGATGCAGGCTGGTACCCGACCCGAAAGCCTGCGGGAATAAGCTGAGTGCACCGCGAAGCGGCGATTTTCTTTGCCGGGAGCCGGGATTGCTAAGGGGGCGGCGGCGAGCCCACTTAGCACGTTCACGGGTGACGGAGCTGACAGAGAAGCACAAAAGATACAGTGAACGGAACCACCACCACAGCCGCATGTTCCCCCTCACCCCAGCCCTCTCCCTGAATGGAGAGGGGGCAGACCGTGCCAATATTTATTGTGGTGATCCCTAAACCTGATGGGAGAGGGAAGAGCTTATCCCAGATCCGCCATCAGCACCTTAGAACGACGCTGATAGTTATACATCTCTTTCTTGGTTTCCGGCAGGGAATCAATGTCCACCGGGCTAAACCCCCGCTCCTGGAACCAGTGAATGCTGCGGGTGGTCAGCACGAACAGCTTGCTCAGCCCCATCTGGCGTGCCTGGAGAGCAATTCGCTCCAGCAACACTTCGCCGCGCGACGAGCTGCGGTAATCAGGATGCACCGCCACGCAGGCCATCTCGCCGATCTTCTCTTCCGGGAAGGGATAGAGCGCCGCACAGGCGATGGTCAGGTTATCGCGCTGAATAATGGTGAACTTGTCGATCTCCATCTCCAGCTGCTCGCGGGAGCGACGCACCAGGATCCCCTGCTGCTCCAGCGGGCGGATAAGCTCCAGAATGCCGCCGATGTCGTTGATGGTGGCGCGACGAATTTGCTCCGCGCTCTCCATCACAATCTGCGTCCCGATGCCGTCGCGAGAGAACAGCTCCTGCAGCAGGGCACCATCTTCCTGATAGCTGATCAGGTGGCTGCGGCGCACGCCGCTGCGGCAGGCTTTGATTGCGCCGCGCAGAAAACGCACGGTGCCGGAGTAATAATCACCCTGCGCCTCGAGCGCGTCGACGCGCGCCTGGGCTTCGTTCGGGAACAGCTCGGAGACGATATTCCCCAGCTCGTTAGTCACCCCCTGAGAGGAGCAGAAGCCGATCATTTTCTCAGCCTTCAGCTTGATCGCCAGCTGGGTGGCTATCTCTTCGGAGGTGAGGTTGAAGCTTTCGCCGGTGACGGAGACGGCGACCGGGCCGGTCAGCACAATCGCACCGCCGTCGAGCTGGCGATGGATGGCCTCTTCATCAATACGACGAATACGTCCGCTGTGGCAATAATCCACACCGTCATCCACGCCAAGCGGCTGGGCGATAATAAAATTACCGCTGACCACGTTAATGTGCGCCCCTTGCAGCGGGGTGTTGTTGAGGCTCATCGACAGGCGCGCGGTAATATCCAGCTGCAGCAGACCGGCTGCCTGCTTAACCAGCTCCAGCGTTTTGGCGTCGGTAACGCGGGTATGCTTGTGGTAGATCGGCTCGTGATGGTGCGCGGCCAGATTCTGTTCGATCTGCGGGCGGGCGCCATAAACAACCACCAGGCGGATCCCCAGGCTGTGCAGCAGGCCTATATCATTGACTATGCTGGAGAAATTTTCATGCTCAATGGCTTCGCCACCCAGCATGACGACAAACGTCTTTCCCCGGTGGGCGTTGATATAGGGAACAGAATGACGGAATCCCTGGACCAGTTCGATTCTACGTTCCTTCACCACGGCATAACCCCTCAATGAATGTTTATTCGTAATTTTTGTATTTTTATTCGAATATGCCCTTGCGCGCAAGCCAAAATTTCCTGCGAAGCAAAGAAAAGATTCAGCGAAGTTATCGTTAACGCATGATTGTTTACCCTTTTATGGATGACAGGTTATGCATCATTCGCTAAAGTTTTTGGTCAATTTGGACGTTATGAAAAGTTATTCGATATCTTTGCTCGGGAGAAGCATGTCGGGATCCAGTAAAGCATTAAGTCGTCGCCGCCTGTTACAAGGGGCCGGAGCAATGTGGTTGCTTAGCGTCAGTCAGGTAGGACTTGCCGCCGTCAGTCAGGTCGTTGCGGTGCGTGTCTGGCCATCGTCGACCTATACACGCGTGACGGTCGAGTCGAACCGGGTGTTGAATTATAAGCAATTCGCTCTGAGCAACCCGGAACGGGTGGTGGTGGATATCGAAGGCGTAAATCTTAACTCGGTGCTGAAGGGGATGAGCGCCCAGATCCGCGGCGACGATCCTTTTATCAAGTCCGCGCGGGTCGGGCAGTTTGATCCGAAAACCGTGCGCATGGTGTTTGAACTTAAGCAGAACGTGAAACCGCAGCTGTTTGCCCTGGCACCGGTGGCGGGCTTTAAAGAGCGTCTGGTGATGGATCTCTATCCTGCCAACGCGACCGATATTCAGGATCCGTTGCTGGCCCTGCTGGAAGATTACAATAAAGGCGATCTCGAAAAACAGGTGCCGCCAGCGCAAAGCGGCCCGCAGCCAGGCAAAGCCGGGCGCGATCGCCCGATTGTGATCATGCTCGATCCTGGGCACGGCGGAGAGGACTCCGGCGCGGTAGGCAAATACCGGACGCGGGAAAAAGACGTGGTGCTGCAGATCGCCCGTCGCCTGAAGGCCCTGATCGACCGGGAAGGCAATATGCGCGCGTACATGACGCGTAACGAAGATGTCTTTATTCCACTGAAGGTGCGGGTCGCGAAGGCGCAAAAGCAGCGCGCGGATCTGTTCGTCTCCATTCATGCGGACGCCTTTACCAGTCGTCAGCCGAGCGGTTCATCGGTGTTTGCCCTCTCCACAAAAGGGGCGACCAGTACCGCCGCACGCTATCTTGCTGATACCCAGAACGCCTCCGACCTTATCGGTGGGGTGGGAAAGAGCGGGGATCGCTACGTCGACCACACCATGTTCGATATGGTGCAGTCGCTGACCATTACCGACAGTCTGAAGTTTGGCAAAGCGGTGTTGGGTAAGCTCGGCAATGTGAACAAGCTGCATAAGAACAGCGTTGAGCAGGCCGGTTTTGCGGTGTTAAAAGCGCCGGATATTCCGTCGATTCTGGTGGAAACCGCGTTTATCAGTAACGTGGAAGAGGAGCGCAAACTCAAGACGGCGAAGTTCCAGCAGGAAGTGGCAGAGTCGATACTGTCAGGGATTAAGGCTTACTTCTCGGATGGGGCGACGCTGGCAAGACGCGGATAACCTCACCATAGCCCGGCGGCGCTGCGCTTGCGCGGGCCTACGGGTGGGCTGGCGACAAAAACAAAAAAACACCCGAAAGGGTGTTTATTGTTTTTAGAAGTGTTGGTTGCGGGGGCCGGATTTGAACCGACGACCTTCGGGTTATGAGCCCGACGAGCTACCAGGCTGCTCCACCCCGCGGCACCGTACTGCTTGTACTTCTTTAAATTTGATTGGTTGCGGGGGCCGGATTTGAACCGACGACCTTCGGGTTATGAGCCCGACGAGCTACCAGGCTGCTCCACCCCGCGTCCGTCTTTCTGCTTTGCAGAAGATACTTCATCAAATTTTAATTGGTTGCGGGGGCCGGATTTGAACCGACGACCTTCGGGTTATGAGCCCGACGAGCTACCAGGCTGCTCCACCCCGCGTCCGTGGAAGCGCACTATACTCTGCTGACTTTTTGTTGCAACCCTTTTTCGTAAAAATCACCAAATTAGGCGTTGTGTTGCCCGCAATAACGACAGTTAGACTGTTTTTTGCGCAAAATTTGCGTGAGGGAAGGTAATCGCATTTCAATACCCCTGCCGGTTTGTTATCTTCGTTGCGCAGAATCGGGCAACTTATAGATGGGATATATGAAAGGACATTGGGCGAAGTATCTGATGACGGGCGCGATGGTAGCTATTCTGGCTGCCTGTTCCTCCAAACCGACCGATCGCGGTCAGCAATATAAAGACGGGAAACTGACCCAGCCTTTCTCTTTAGTGAACCAGCCGGACGCCGTGGGCGCGCCTATTAATGGCGGAGACTTCGCGGAGCAGGTAAACCAGATCCGCACCGCGTCGCCGCGGCTGTATGGCTCGCAGAACGCCGTCTATAACGCCGTGCAGGACTGGTTACGTGCCGGGGGCGATACCCGCACCATGCGCCAGTACGGTATCGACGCCTGGCAGATGGAAGGCACCGACAACTACGGTAACGTCCAGTTTACCGGCTACTACACCCCGGTGGTGCAGGCGCGCCATACCGCACAGGGTGAGTTCAAATATCCTATTTACCGCATGCCGCCAAAACGCGGCCGCCTGCCGTCCCGCGCCGAAATCTACTCGGGTGCCCTGAGCGACAACTATGTCCTCGCCTACAGCAACTCGCTGATGGATAACTTCATCATGGACGTGCAGGGCAGCGGCTATATCGATTTTGGTGACGGCAGCCCGCTTAACTTCTTTAGCTACTCCGGCAAGAACGGCCATGCGTATCGTAGTATCGGTAAGGTGCTGATCGACCGTGGGGAAGTGAAACGCGAAGATATGTCGATGCAGGCGATCCGCGAGTGGGGCGAGAAGCACAGCGAATATGAGGTGCGCGAGCTGCTGGAGCAGAACCCGTCGTTTGTCTTCTTTAAACCGCAAAACTTTGCGCCGGTGAAAGGGGCAAGCGCGGTACCGCTGATTGGCCGTGCGTCGGTGGCTTCAGACAAGACGGTGATCCCGCCGGGCACCACGCTGCTGGCAGAAGTCCCGCTGCTGAATAATGAAGGCAAGTTCAGCGGCCAGTACGAGCTGCGTCTGATGGTGGCGCTGGACGTTGGCGGCGCGATTAAAGGCCAGCACTTCGATATTTATCAGGGCATTGGTGCCGATGCCGGCCACCGTGCAGGCTGGTATAACCATTACGGACGCGTATGGGTGCTGAAATCCGCAGCAGGCGCGGGCAACGTGTTTAGCGGCTGAGTGTGGTAATATTGACGCTATGTTTTCCGGGGTGAGGGGCAACTCTCACCCTTTTTACATCTGAGGTCTTATGTCTGTGGTAATGAGCGAAGCCTGGCGCCAGCGTTTTGGTGGCACCGCGCGTTTATATGGTGAAAAAGCCCTGCAGCTGTTTGCCGATGCACACATCTGCGTGGTCGGGATTGGCGGCGTGGGTTCATGGGCGGCGGAAGCGCTGGCACGAACCGGGATCGGCGCCATTACGCTAATCGACATGGATGATGTCTGCGTCACCAACACCAACCGGCAGATCCACGCCCTGCGCGACAGCGTCGGGCTGGCAAAGTCAGAGGTGATGGCGGAGCGCATTCGCCAGATCAACCCGGAATGTCGCGTCACCGTGATTGATGATTTCGTGACTGCCGATAACGTGGCGCAATACATGGGCGCCGGCTACAGCTACGTGATTGACGCCATCGACAGCGTACGCCCGAAAGCGGCCCTTATCGCCTGGTGTCGTCGCAATAAAGTGCCGCTGGTGACCACCGGCGGAGCGGGCGGGCAGATTGACCCGACGCAGATCCAGGTGACTGACCTGGCGAAAACCATTCAGGATCCGCTGGCGGCTAAGCTGCGCGAGCGCCTGAAAAGCGATTTTGGCGTGGTGAAAAACAGTAAGGGCAAGCTGGGCATCGACTGCGTCTTTTCAACGGAAGCGCTGGTCTACCCGCAGGCGGACGGTTCGGTGTGTGCCATGAAGAGTACCGCAGAAGGGCCAAAACGGATGGACTGTGCCTCCGGGTTTGGTGCGGCCACCATGGTGACCGCGAGCTTTGGTTTTATCGCCGTGTCTCATGCCCTGAAAAAGATGATGGCGAAGGCGGAACGTCAGGCCTGACGCGCCGCCTCCAGCACCGCTTCACTGAGCGCAGTCAGCCCCTGGCTGCGCGAGGCGCTGAGCTGGCCGCGAAGTCCCAGCGCATCAAACAGGCTCAGCGGATTTTCTCCCAGGATCTGCGCGGCGCTTTTCCCCTCGATGGCCGTCAGCAGCACGGCCAGCAAGCCGCGAACAATACGTCCTTCGCTGTCGCCATAAAAATGCAGCTTATCTCCAACGCGCGTGACCCCAAGCCAGACGCGGTTCTCACAGCCGGGGATCTCTTTCGCCTGGGCCTTAAGCTCATCGGACAGCGCAGGCAGCTGTTTGCCCAGCAGGATCAGCTGGCGATATTTATCTTCCCACTGGTTTAGCGGGGCGAAGGTCTGTTTTAACGTCTCTTCAGTGATGACGGTGCCGAACGGGTGTCCGGCCAGAGTTGGGCTTGTCATTAATCCACCAGTAAAGCAAGGGCGCGATCGACGGCGGCAACCAGCGCGTCGACATCGCTTTGGGTGTTATAGGGGGCAAACGAGGCGCGCAGCGTGCCGTTAACGCCCAGCGCCGCCAGCAGCGGCTGGGCGCAGTGCTGACCGGCGCGCAGGGCGATGCCGTACTCCGCCAGCAGCGTCACCATATCGCTGTGATGAACGCCGGCAAAATCGAACGCCAGCAGGCTCGAATCCTGCACGCGGAATGAGCGAAAACCGGGGCGTTGTTTCAGCGCCTCTTCTGCCAGCGTCGCCAGCCCGCGACTCCAGCTCTCCGCCTGCTGCAGGTCGATATCCGCCAGCCACTCCAGCGCCGCGCTCAGGCCAATGACCCCCGCGACGTTTGGCGTCCCGGCTTCCAGACGATAGGGCACTTCCTGAGTTTTGAAGCCGTCGAAGGTCACCTCGGTGATCATCTTGCCGCCGCCGAGCCACGAGGTCATCTCCTCCAGCAGCGCCGCTTTGCCATACAGCGCGCCGATTCCGGTCGGCCCGTACAGTTTATGTCCGGAGAAAGCATAGAAGTCGATATCCAGCTGCTGAACATCCGCCGGGAAATGCACTACCCCCTGCGCGCCATCCACCATCACCACCATCCCGCTGGCATGGGCGAGGCTGATAGCGCGGGCGAGATCCGGGCAGCCGCCGGTTACGTTAGACATCTGCCCCAGCGCGAGGATGCGGCTGCGCGGGGTGATAAATTCAGGCAGGCGGGCGACATCTGCCAACAAATCAGCGCCCAGGGGGAGCTTCACCACCTTCGCGCCGGTCTGTTCGGCAACCATCAGCCAGGGCACGAGGTTAGCGTGATGCTCCGCCTCGCTGACGATAATCTCATCCCCCGGCTGCAGGCGCGGGCGGGCGTAGCATTGCGCCACCATGTTGATGGCTTCGGTTGTCCCGCGCGTCCAGACAATGTTTTTACCGCTTTCGGCATTGAGCAGACGGGCGACCTGATCCCGCGCCGCTTCGTAGCGCGCGGTTAAGCGTTGCGCCTCGGCAAACTGGCTGCGATGCACGTTGCCCGCGCTCAGGCTGTAAAACTGGTGGGTAGCCTCGATAACCGCCTGAGGCTTGAGGGCGGTTGCGGCGCTATCGAGATAGACGCCAGCATCGGCCAGCGCCGGAAACTGCGCGCGAAAATGGGCAGGGCTGAATGCGTTCATGGAATTCCTCTTCGTGATGATCAGATCGTCGCGCAATTTCCCCGGCAGGGCAAGGAGGTTGATCTCTATCGGAATTGTCTGTTTATCCTGGCGCAACAGACGAAGCAGGTTATGCTGAAAGTGTGTCTGGAGAATGTTTTAGCCTGTTATAAAACACGCTTTGAATAGCATTTATTGCTAAAGGAGAAGAAAATGAAAAAGACTATCGCAATTGCCTCTGCCTGTATGCTTACTTTTGCCCTGAGCGCCTGTTCTGGTAATAACTACGTGATGCACACCAATGACGGCCGCTCCATCGTGTCAGAAGGTAAGCCGCAGACAGATAATGATACCGGTATGATCTCGTATAAGGATGCGAACGGGAACAAACAGCAGATCAACCGCAGTGATGTGAAAGAGATGGTTGAGCTGAACAAGTAAGGATACAGCAGACAAAAAAAAGCACCGCAATTGGGCGGTGCTACATTAATCACTATGGACAGACAGGGTAAATGTACAGGAAGTGAAAAGGTGGTAGTTTTCCTACCGTGGTCTGAATCGCAGACCAATTGCAAACACAACAACACAACATCACAACCGTAAGCCAAAAGCCCATCAGAACACGCATTCCAAAAAAAGCTTTTCGTTCCGGCTCAGGAAGTGCCGCCACTATAGGTATTTGCTGGTAGTTCCTCAACGGACAATTTATAATGGCTCAGATAAAAAAAACTAATAGGTTAAACGTTGTTTCCTGTTTGTTAAAAGCCGTTAACATCTAAGCCAGATAACCATGTCCAAGCGATTACCACCACTTAATGCATTACGTGTATTTGATGCTGCCGCGCGCCATTTAAGCTTCACCCGCGCGGCCGATGAGCTTTTTGTGACTCAGGCCGCAGTAAGTCATCAAATCAAGTCCCTCGAGGATTTTCTGGGCCTCAAGCTGTTCCGCCGCCGCAACCGTTCCCTGCTTCTGACGGAAGAGGGGCAGAGCTATTTTCAGGATATTAAAGAGATATTTTCTCAGCTCACCGAGGCCACCCGTAAGCTACAGGCGCGGAGTGCGAAAGGGGCCCTGACGGTCAGCCTTTTGCCCAGTTTTGCCATTCAGTGGCTGGTGCCGAGGCTCTCCAGCTTTAACTCAGCTTATCCGGGAATCGACGTTCGAATCCAGGCGGTCGACCGTCAGGAAGACAAGCTGGCAGACGATGTCGACGTCGCGATTTTTTATGGCCGCGGTAACTGGCCAGGCCTGCGTGTCGAAAAATTGTACGCAGAATATTTGCTGCCGGTCTGCTCGCCACTACTCTTAACAGGCGAAAAAGCGTTAAAAACGCCGGAGAATCTGGCGCAGCACACGCTTTTACACGATGCTTCTCGCCGCGACTGGCAAACTTATACCCGCCAGCTCGGTCTTAACCATATAAATGTGCAGCAGGGCCCCATCTTCAGCCACAGCGCGATGGTGTTACAGGCTGCCATCCACGGACAGGGCGTGGCGTTGGCCAACAACGTGATGGCGCAGTCCGAGATTGAGGCAGGCCGCCTGGTTTGCCCCTTTAATGATGTTTTGGTCAGCAAGAACGCATTTTATCTGGTTTGTCATGACAGTCAGGCAGAACTGGGTAAAATAGCCGCGTTTCGCCAGTGGATCCTGGCAAAGGCGGCCAACGAGCAAGAAAAATTCCGCTTCAGGTACGAGTAAATACTTTTGCGCGCAGGACGCGCATAACTTCAGGACAAAAACATGACCAGCCGTTTTATGCTGATTTTTGCCGCGGTGAGTGGCTTTATTTTTGTTGCGCTGGGCGCCTTTGGCGCACATGTATTACGTAAATCATTGGGTGTGGTCGAGATGGGCTGGATCCACACCGGTCTGGAATATCAGGCGTTTCATACCCTGGCGATCTTCGGACTGGCGGTGGCGATGCAGCGTCGCATCAGCATCTGGTTTTACTGGAGCAGCGTATTTATGGCGCTGGGTACCGTGCTGTTCAGCGGTAGCCTCTACTGCCTTGCGCTGTCGCATTTACGCCTGTGGGCGTTTGTTACCCCGGTAGGTGGCGTCAGCTTCCTGGTCGGGTGGGTATTAATGTTAATCGGTTCGTTCCGTCTGAAACGCAAGGGCGTTGTTCATGAATAAAGTTGTCTTATATTGTCGCCCGGGCTTTGAAAAAGAGTGTGCCGCGGAAATTACTGATAAAGCCGCGAAGCGTGAAGTCTTTGGTTTTGCTCGTGTTAAAGAGAATGCGGGCTATGTTGTTTTCGAATGCTATCAGCCAGAAGACGCAGATAAACTGGTTCGCGACCTGCCGTTCAGCTCGCTGATTTTTGCCCGCCAGATGTTTGTTGCCGGGGAGCTGCTGCAGGATCTGCCGCCAGAAGATCGCATTACCCCTATCGCCGGTATGCTGCAGGGCGTGGTGGAGAAGGGCGGTGAACTGCGCGTTGAGGTTGCAGACACCAACGAAAGCAAAGAGCTGATGAAGTTCTGCCGTAAATTCACCGTGCCGCTGCGCGCCGCGCTGCGTGACAGCGGCGTACTGACCAACTACGAGACGCCAAAGCGTCCGGTGGTGCATGTCTTCTTTATCGCCCCGGGCTGTTGCTACACCGGGTATTCTTATACGACTAACAACTCGCCGTTTTATATGGGGATCCCGCGCCTTAAGTTCCCTTCCGACGCGCCGAGCCGTTCCACCCTCAAGCTGGAAGAGGCGTTCCATATCTTCATTCCGGCCGACGAGTGGGATGAGCGTCTGGCAAACGGCATGTATGCGGTGGATCTGGGGGCCTGTCCGGGCGGCTGGACCTATCAGCTGGTGAAACGCAACATGTGGGTCTACTCCATTGATAACGGCCCGATTGCGCAAAGCCTGATGGATACCGGCCAGGTGACCTGGCTGCGTGAAGACGGTTTCCGCTATCGTCCGAACCGCAATAACATTACCTGGCTGGTGTGCGACATGGTGGAGAAACCGGCGAAAGTGGCGGCGCTGATGGCGACCTGGCTGGTCAACGGCTGGTGCCGCGAGGCGATCTTCAACCTCAAGCTGCCGATGAAAAAACGCTACGAAGAGGTTTCCCAGAACCTGGCGTACATTCAGGCCCAACTTCAGGAGCATGGCATTAATGCCGAGATCCAGGCGCGTCAGCTGTACCATGACCGCGAAGAGGTGACGGTGCACGTGCGCCGCTGGTGGGCTGCCGTGGGTGGACGTCGCGACGAGCGATAACGTATATAACGCCCGGTGGCGCTGCGCTTACCGGGCCTACAACTACACTCGTCCCCCCAGGACCGGTAAGCGTAGCGCCACCGGGCAAACATTCACACTCGATCTAACCTTAGCTGCTGCAAATTCCCGTCTAGCTGTAAATCCGTCTGTAAGCGCGCCACGTCCCGGCAGATAAAGGCCATCTCTTTATGGGCCTCCAGTTTTTTACGCCATTTTTCCGGCACCTCATCCAGACGGGCGTAAATCCCTTCCAGATCCTGAAAGTCTGTCAGCAACTGGGCCGCGCTTTTCGGGCCAATGCCCGCCACGCCCGGCACCTTTGAGCTGCTGATACCCGCGAGCCCCCAGTAATCCGGCAACTGCTGGGGCGATACGCCGAACTCAGCGGCAATAAAGGGGGCATCAAGCCAGCGTTTCTGGAAATAGTCGCGGATGCGGATGGTGGGGGAAAGCAGCTGGCAGTAGCCTTTGTCCGTCGAGACAATCGTGGCCTGATGCCCGGCGCTGGCGACTTTAACCGCCAGAGTGGCAGCGAGATCGTCGGCTTCGTTGCCCTGAGCGCCCCAGCAGGGCACGCCGCGTTGCTCAAAGGCGGCGCGTATCATCGGCATTTCGGCGTGCAGATCGTCCGGCATCGGCGCACGTCCGGCTTTGTAATCCGGCAGACGCTGATGGCGCCAGCCGCTGTTACGCGCCTCATCATCAAACACGGCGACCACATGGCTGGGCTGGCTATGGCGAATAAGCTGCTCCAGCGCATTCAGGCAGGTATCCTTGCAGGGCGTACCCTGTACCGCGTGAATACGGCGGATAAGGTTCAGCGCGTCGACAATAAGTAAATGAACAGCCACAGATAATCCCTCTTATATCCAGTGGATTAAGGGTAACACCGTCGGCGGAATGAAACTACGAGAGGCGGGAAGAACGGGAAGGAGCCTCGCAAAACAAGGCTCCTTTTTCGGGCTTAGTCGCAGGTGACAATCTTCATCGCCAGGCCACCGCGAGAGGTTTCGCGGTATTTGGCGTTCATGTCTTTCCCGGTTTCATACATGGTTTCGATCACTTTATCGAGGCAGACGCGCGGCTCGCTGGTGCGGCGTAGCGCCATACGTGCGGCGTTAACCGCCTTCACGGAGGCAATCGCGTTACGTTCGATACAGGGCACCTGCACCTGGCCGGCAACCGGATCGCAGGTCAGACCCAGGTTATGCTCCATGCCGATTTCTGCCGCGATGCAGACCTGAGCCGGGCTACCGCCCAGCAGCTCTGCCAGACCCGCCGCCGCCATGGAGCAGGCCACGCCCACTTCACCCTGGCAGCCCACTTCCGCGCCCGAGATCGAAGCGTTCATCTTATACAGCGAGCCAATGGCGCTGGTGACCAGCAGATAGCGGGCCAGCGAGTTGGCGTTCACTTCACGGATGAATTTGTCGTAATAGGCCAGCACCGCCGGAACGATACCGCAGGCACCGTTGGTCGGGGCCGTGACCACGCGGCCACCCGCGGCGTTCTCTTCGTTCACCGCCAGCGCGAACATGTTGATCCAGTCAACGACCGCCATCGGATCGCTGGTGGTTTTGTCGCTGCTGACCAGCATCCGGCGCAGGGCCGCAGCACGGCGCGGGACGCGCAGTTTGCCCGGCAGAACGCCTTCGGTAGTGATACCGCGTTCGATACCGCCGCGCATCACTTCCCAGACGCTGGCAAAGTGCTGCTCCAGTTCTGCTTTGCTGTGCAATGCCAGCTCGTTTTGCATCATCAGGCCGGAGAGTGACAGACCACTCTCATGGCAATGGCGCTGGAGATCGGCTGCCGATTTATACGGATAAGGGACCGCGACAGGCGCGCTGTCCTGCTGCCCAAAATGGTCTTCGTCGACGATAAAACCGCCGCCGATGGAGTAATAGGTTTGGCTGTAAATGGCCTTGTCGCCTGCGAGGGCGGTGATCCGCATGCCGTTTTCGTGCAGCGACAGGTTGTCGGCATGGAAATTCATGCAGCGATCAACCGGGAACTCGACTTCATGTTCACCGTTGGCCAGCAGCAGGCGGCCGTGGGTGTTTACGTCCTGGATAAAGGTCGGGATGGCGTCAATATCAACGCTATCCGGCAGGTTGCCCGCCAGGCCCATAATGATGGCGATATCGGTATGGTGACCTTTGCCGGTCAGCGACAGGGAGCCATAGACATCAACAACCACGCGGGTAGTGTCGTGCAGCATTCCGCGCGCAATAAGATCGTCCGTGAACTGTTTACCCGCTTTCATTGGCCCGACGGTGTGCGAGCTGGAAGGACCAATACCAATTTTAAAAATATCGAAAACGCTAATCATGATGCGTCCGTTGCTTTACGTCAGAGGAGAAGAGTGCGCCGTCCGAAGACGGCGCGGGAGGAATTAAGCGAACAGCGAGAAGAAGATAGCGGAGATAGCAATCAGACCCATAATCACAACGAAGACGTTGCTGATATGGCCGCTGTATTTACGCATCGCTGGCACTTTCTGAATCGCGTACATCGGCATCAGGAACAGGATCATCGCGATAACCGGACCGCCCAGGGTTTCGATCATGCCGAGGATGCTCGGGTTCAGGGTCGCAACCGCCCAGGTGGTCAGCAGCATGAACAGAGCAGTGATCTTGTTCAGCTTGTTGATTTCAATGCTCTTGCCTTTGCCGCGCAGAGATTTAATCACCATGCCGTTAAAGCCTTCACGTGCGCCCAGGTAGTGGCCGAGGAAGGATTTGGTGATAGCGATAATCGCGATGATTGGCGCCATCCAGGCAATAACCGGTGCATTAAAGTGGTTTGCCAGGTAAGAGAGAATCGAGATGTTCTGCTCTTTTGCCGCCGCCAGATCCGCCGGGGAGAGGCTCAGTACGCAGCTGAAGACGAAGAACATAACGGTCAGCACCATCATCACGTGAGCGCGAGCCAGGATGCTGGAGCACTTCTTCTCGGCACCCTGACCGTACTCTTCACGCTTCGCTACCGCGAAGGAGGAGATGATCGGGGAGTGGTTGAAGGAGAAGACCATTACCGGGATTGCCAGCCACAGGGTCATCCACAGGCCGTTACCGGTAGCAGACGCGCTGCTCAGGGAGAGGGTTTCCAGCGCCGCGCCGTTCCACTGTGGGATCAGGTAGCAGGCCAGCACCATCAGGGCAATAACGAACGGGAACACCAGCACGCTCATCGCTTTAACAATCATCTGCTCACCGAAGCGCACGATAGTCATCATGCCGACAATCAGGATCAGCGACAGAATGGCGCGCGGTGGCGGCGTCATGCCCAGCTGGTGGGTCATGAAGCTGTCAACGGTGTTGGTGATCGCCACGCTATACACCAGCAGGATTGGGTAAATTGCGAAGAAGTAGAGCAGGGTAATCAGCTTACCTGCGCCAATGCCGAAATGCTCTTCAACCACTTCGGTGATGTCTTCACCCGGGTTTTTACCGGACAGCACAAAACGGGTCAGGCCGCGGTGTGCGAAGTAGGTCATCGGGAACGCAATGATTGCCATGATGATCAGCGGAATCAAGCCGCCAACACCCGCGTTAATAGGCAGGAAGAGAACACCAGCGCCGATTGCCGTGCCGTACAGGCCAAGCATCCACATGGTATCGGTTTTACGCCATCCGCTTCGGGTTTCAATCGAAGCAACGGTGCTGGTTTGAGTGGTTTCCATCTGTGTCTCCAGGAGTAGCTAATGTCAGGTTTCTGGTCAAATTCGATGCAAAAAGAGCTAAACGTAATATGAAATTCGCTCAGTGACGGTTTTTATATGATTTTTCTCCGTAACTATCAGCGGGCGGAAAGATACATTTTCGTAATGGATCTATCAGTGATCCCGATCTCAAATGCAATAATCTACTTTTGAGGTGGGTATCTTTAGACCATTTATCTGCTAATAAATCATCACGACGAATTTCTGGGCGCGAAGGCTACCATCAACGATATGTGGCGTACCAGACAGCCCTGTAAGATAGGAGGCATACGCTGTAAAAGCGCCTGTTTAGAGCATTTTTTAATGCTTTATGGTGTTTAGGGGTAATTTATCACGCTCTGTAAAACCACGTAATCGTTTGCGTTGTGTTATGAAATAACGGAAATATAAGTAACGATGATGTTACAACGCAGGCCATGTTACTGAAGGCAATAAAAAAGCCGGGCGGCTATAACCATTCCCGGCGACCAGGCGAGTGAGAAGGTGTCCGGCAGGCTGCCGGACACAGAGGTTATGCGCAAATCTCGTAGCAGGGGATATAGGCAGTGCCGGGGAGTTTCATACGGTGCTGGGCGACAAAGCCCTGCAGCAGATCGTCCATGCGGCGCATCATTTCGCGGTCGCCATGGATCTTATACGGACCAAACTCTTCAATGGCCTGGATACCCACCTCTTTCACGTTACCCGCCACAATGCCCGAGAAGGCGCGGCGCAGGTCGGCGGCCAGCGTCTCAACAGGCTGATCCGGATACAGTTTCAGGTTTGCCATATTTTCATGGGACGGCTCAAACGGGATCTGCAGATCCGGCGCAATGCGAATTGACCAGTTAAAGCTGTAGGCATCCCCGGTATCGCGACGGTTCTCTTTCACCAGCGGCATCGCCTTTTTCATCAGGCGAGCCACTTCTGCGGCATCGTCAATGATAATGCGGTAGTGACGACGCGCCGTCTCGCCGAGCGTATGCACGATGAACTCATCCAGCACGCGGAAGTAGTCAGCGCTCTCTTTCGGCCCGGTGAGGATCAGCGGCAGGACCTGATCCTGGTTAGCCGGATGCATCAGAATGCCCAGCAGATAGAGCAACTCTTCTGCCGTACCTACGCCGCCCGGGAAGATGATAATCCCGTGAGCGATGCGGACAAACGCCTCCAGACGCTTCTCGATGTCCGGCATGATGATCAGTTCGTTAACCAGCGGGTTAGGCGGCTCTGCGGCGATGATCGACGGCTCGGTCATGCCGATGAAGCGCCCCTCTTTGTAGCGCTGCTGCGCATGGCCCACAGCTGCACCTTTCATGGGCGCTTCCATCGCACCCGGGCCGCAGCCTGTGCAGATGTTCAGCTCGCGCAGACCCAGCTGGGTACCCACGCGACGGGCGTAGAGATATTCGGTTTCGTTGATGGAGTGACCACCCCAGCACACCACCATGCTCGGGGCTTCACCCACGTGCAGGGCGCGGGCGTTACGCAGAATAGAGAACACCAGGTTGGTGATATGGACCGAGCTCTCCAGGTTCAGATGCTGGAAACGACCGGCGTTACTGATCTGGCCATTCACGAACAGGATATCGCGCAGGACGGCAAACAGGTTGGCCTGCAGCGCACGAATAATGCGTCCGTCCACAAAGGCATCTTCAGGTGGATTAATCAGCTCCAGCTTCACGCCGCGTTCGCGACGCAGAACGTTAATGTCAAAGCTTTCAAAGCGGGACAGCAACTCTTTGCTGTTGTCGGTGAGGCTACCGGAGTTCAGAACGGCAAGCGAACAGTTGCGAAACAGTTGATATAAATCGCTGCTGGCCGTGCTCTTGAGCATGTCCACTTCCAGCTGCGACAACATATCCATTGAGCCAAGCGGGCTAATATGTGTAATCAAGTGAGCTCCTTACGGGACGTTTATCGTCTTTCCCTGTTGATTACAATAGCCCTGGCTTATGACGTTTCACAACCTAAAGCGCGGAACAGACCGCGCATATTGTGAATTTATTTATTTTACTGACGCACTAACCGGCCAATCGCCGGAACGAAATCGGTGTTGCTGCGCCACGGATTGATATCCAGCCCGCCGCGTCGGGTATAGCGGGCATAGACGCTCAGCGCCTCTGGCTGGCAGAAATGGAGAATGTCGTTGAAGATGCGCTCAACGCACTGCTCGTGAAACTCGTTATGATTACGGAAAGAGACCAGATAGCGCAGCAGCTTTTCACGGTCGATTTTCGCGCCGCGATACTTAATCTGCACGGAGCCCCAGTCAGGCTGGTGGGTAATCAGGCAGTTGGATTTCAGCAGGTGGCTGACCAGCGTCTCTTCCACCACTTTGCCGCTGGCGGCATTTTCCAGCCAGGCGGCGTCAAACGCGTAGTTGTCGATCTCGATATCCTGATCGTCGATGCAGGTGCCGTGGAAGTGGGCGATGGGCTGACCTTCCAGCTCATCAATCCGGTAGAGCGCCACGGTGACCTTGCCCTGGGCGCAGGCGCTTAAGTCGCGTTCCAGCGTGCGTTGCACCGCTTCCCAACTGTCGAAACGCGTCTGGTTAAAGCTGTTGAGGTAGAGCTTAAAGCTTTTGGACTCCACCAGATTCACGCTGGCGTGATCCAGCTCAACGTGACCGACCGCCACCTGCGGCAGCCCGCGGGCGTTCAGCCAGGAGAGTTCATACAGCGTCCAGATATCGCCGCCGTGGAAGGGCAGGGCATCGGCCTTCAGACCCAGCGGATCGCGGTTGAGAGTGCGCGGCACGCCCTGTAACAGGCTGGCATCGTAGATGTCGCGGTAGGCTGTGCTTTTGCCCAGCGTCAGGCCCGATAAGGCGTCATGATTTTCGTAAGACATGTTTCGTTGTCACTTTAAAGGTAAACTATGGGGCTGAGTGTATCCTGGCTTATATGAAGAGAGAAACCGGTGGATAAAGAGACTGCTGCTGCGTTAACTGCATTTACCACGCGTTATTGTGACGCATGGCATGAACAGAAAGAGTCATGGCCGCAAAGCGAAGAGCTGTACGGCGTGCCTTCACCCTGCATTATTACCTCTTCCGCAGATAGGGTAACCTGGCAGCCGCAGCCGTTTACCGCTGAACAGAATGTAAATGCCATTGAACGCGCCATGGACATTGTGGTACAACCAGCGGTCCACGCGTTCTATACCACTCAGTTCGCCGGGGATATGTCTGCTCGCTTTGCTAATGAAGCGCTGACGCTGCTGCAAACCTGGAGTGAAGAGGACCTGCTGCGCGTACAGGAGAATCTGATCGGGCACCTGGTGACCCAGAAGCGTCTGAAGCTATCGCCAACGCTGTTTATCGCCACGCTCGACAGTGAAATGGACGTTATCTCCGTCTGTAATCTCACAGGCAACGTCATTAAAGAGACGCTGGGCACGCAAAAACGTCAGCTCCTCTCCGATTCCCTTGCGGATTTCCTCAATCATCTTCATCCCGTTGTGTAATCCTGAATACTAGTGCGCTTGTGAGAGATCTCTTACAGAGTTTGTGAGAGATCGGCGTCATGACCTGTATGCACACTCTGTTAGGCTGCTATTAAAGGTTAATTTAATCAATAAGTTGAACGATTAAATCCTGTCTTACAGATAAGCCGACTCTTTAATCTGGCTTACGCACTGCCTTGTAAGACGAAGCGGAATAAGGGATTCTATGTCCGTCGACAGGAAGCCGACACAAGAGACGAACATCAGGATGATGACGTTTCTTATCAAGGACACGTCAGGAAGGCGTTACAGGGAAGGCTTCAGGAAGAAGCTAGAGGATAACGCAGGACGCGTTGAAGGACACCTCCAGGACGGAGAATGAGAGCCGGTAAGGATGTCCGGTGGGTCAGGAAGGCCAGGACGTTTCAGGATGAAGCAGTCACATCAGGACGATGTGCGCAGGATGCAGCGGTCAAGGGAAGACCAGACCTTCGGGTCAGAGGAAAAGTTGTCACGGATGAGCAGGGAGCACCAAAAGTAGCTGGATTGCTGCGAAACGAACCGGGAGCACTGTGTAAACAGTGCTCCCTTTTTTTATTTCTGCGTGCTCTTTGCTATGCTGCGCGTCGTTCACATTTTCAGTTGAGGTTTTCATGACCCATCACGACAACGTGCGCGCGCAACTGCACGCTATCGAAGCTTTACTGCGCGAGCATCAGCTGTGGCAGGAGACGGCGCCGCAGCCTGACGCGTTTGAAAGTACGCAACCTTTCTGCATGGATACCCTGGAGCCGTTTGAGTGGCTGCAATGGGTGCTCATCCCCCGCATGCACGCCCTGCTGGATAGCGGTCATCCGCTGCCCCAGAGCTTTGCCGTGGCGCCCTATTATGAAATGGCGCTGGACGCCGCCCATCCTTCTCGTGACGCGGTGCTGACGGCCTTACTGGCGCTGGATACGCTCTTTGGCGACGACGCATGATCGAGATCCTCTATCAGGATGAGTGGCTGGTGGCCGTCAATAAACCCTCGGGCTGGCTGGTACACCGCAGCTGGCTGGATCGGGATGAGAAAGTCGTCGTCATGCAGACGGTGCGCGACCAGATCGGTCAGCATGTCTTTACGGCACATCGTCTCGACAGACCGACTTCCGGCGTTCTGCTGATGGGGCTCTCCAGTGAAGCCGGACGACGTCTGTCGCAGCAGTTCGAGCAGCATCAGATCCAGAAGCGCTACCACGCGATTGTCCGCGGCTGGCTCACAGAAGCCGCAACCCTCGATTATCCCCTGACGGAAGAGCTGGATAAAATCGCCGATAAGTATGCCCGCGACGACAAGGGCCCGCAGCCGGCGGTGACCGACTATCGTGGGATGGCGACCACTGAAATGCCGGTTGCCACCAGTAAGTTTCCCACCACGCGCTATAGTCTGATCGAACTGGAGCCGAAAACCGGGCGTAAGCACCAGCTGCGACGCCATCTGGCGCATCTGCGCCACCCGATCATCGGCGACAGCAAGCACGGCGATCTACGCCAGAACCGCAGCGCAGCGGAGCATTTTGGCTGCAACCGGCTGATGTTACACGCCAGCCAGCTGCAGCTTATCCATCCCTTTACCGGTGAGCCGCTGACGATCCGGGCCGGGCTGGACGAGGTGTGGATGCAGGCGCTGTCACAGTTTGGATGGCGCGGACAACTCCCCGAAAATGAAAGGGTTGAGTTTGACGTTGCCAGCGTTCAGGATGATCGTTAATTGCGTCTAATCAGGGAGTAAAACATGGCGGTAATCGGAATTTTTGTCGGCACGATGTACGGCAATTCGCTGCTGGTGGCTGAAGAGGCCGAAGCGATCCTCGCGGGAATGGGCCATAAAGCCACGGTCTATGAAGATCCCGATCTGGCCGACTGGGAGAAATATCAGGGTCAGTATGCGCTGGTGGTCACCTCGACAACCGGGCAGGGCGATCTGCCGGACAGCATCGTTCCGCTGTTTCAGGGGATCAAGGATAAGCTGGGTTACCAGCCGGAAATGCGCTACGGCATTATTGCGCTCGGTGACAGCACGTACGCGAACTTCTGCGGCGGCGGTAAGCAGTTCGATGCGCTATTGCAGGAGCAAAGCGCGCAGCGCGTCGGTGAGATGCTGATGATTGATGCCTCTGAACATCCCGAGCCGGAGAGCGAATCCAATCCCTGGGTTGAACATTGGGGCACGCTTCTCGGCTAAATCCTTTCCCTTCCGGCCGCGGGAGGGCATTCCACCGCGTCAAGCGACCTGATTCACACTCTTCTCTTTCTCTTCTGCTGTTTTCTCACTCAGCCACGTTTCCGTGAACTACCTTCCATTGAGTTAGGCTTTTGCCACAAACAACCGCACAGGATGGTTCCAATGTTGTGGCGTTGCACGGTGAGGGCTACCTGGATCCTTTCTTATACTTTTTTCGCCAGTTAATAAAAATGCAGTCAGTAAGGCGAAACGACCTCACGTTTGAACTGCAAAAAACACATACACGTCATTCTGATTACCCTACGGTTGAGCTGTTCAGAATGAACGTAGCGAAAACGCTATGATTCAGGAGTGCAAGAATGAGTTCATTAAGCCAAGCGGCGAGCAGCGCTGAAAAGCGTACCAATGCCCGCTACTGGATAGTGGTGATGCTGTTTATCGTCACATCCTTCAACTATGGCGACCGCGCCACGCTGTCGATTGCCGGTTCAGAGATGGCAAAAGATATCGGTCTGGATCCGGTCGGTATGGGGTATGTTTTCTCTGCATTTTCATGGGCCTATGTTATTGGCCAAATCCCTGGCGGTTGGCTGCTTGACCGCTTCGGCTCTAAACGTGTCTACTTCTGGTCCATCTTCATCTGGTCCCTGTTCACCCTGTTACAGGGCTTTGTCGATATCTTCAACGGCTTTGGCATTATCGTCGCGCTCTTTACTCTGCGCTTCCTGGTGGGTCTGGCAGAAGCGCCATCCTTCCCGGGCAACAGCCGCATAGTGGCGGCCTGGTTCCCGGCCCAGGAGAGGGGAACGGCGGTCTCCATTTTTAACTCCGCGCAATACTTCGCCACCGTCATCTTCGCCCCAATCATGGGCTGGCTGACTCACGAGGTGGGCTGGTCACACGTGTTCTTCTTCATGGGCGGTCTGGGTATTCTGATCAGCTTTGTCTGGCTGAAAGTGATCCACGAGCCGAACCAGCATCCGGGCGTAAACCAGAAAGAGCTGGACTACATCGCCGAAGGCGGCGCGCTGATCAACATGGATCAGGCGAAAAACAAAGAGAAAGTGCCGTTCAGCCAGAAATGGGGCCAGATCAAACAGCTGGTGGGCTCCCGCATGATGGTGGGGATTTACCTCGGCCAGTACTGCATCAACGCCTTAACCTACTTCTTTATTACCTGGTTCCCGGTCTATCTGGTGCAGGCGCGCGGCATGTCGATTCTGAAAGCCGGGTTTGTGGCCTCTGTTCCGGCGATCTGCGGCTTTGTCGGCGGCGTGCTGGGCGGGGTAATTTCCGACTGGCTGATGCGTCGCACGGGTTCCCTGAATATCGCCCGTAAAACGCCAATCGTGCTGGGGATGCTGCTCTCCATGTCGATGGTGGTGTGTAACTACGTTGACGCCGAGTGGATGATTATCGGCTTTATGGCGATGGCGTTCTTCGGTAAAGGTATCGGTGCGCTGGGCTGGGCGGTGATGGCAGATACCGCGCCGAAAGAGATCAGCGGCCTGAGCGGTGGTCTGTTCAATATGTTCGGCAACATCTCCGGGATCGTCACCCCGATTGCCATCGGCTACATCGTCGGCACTACCGGCTCGTTCAACGGGGCGCTGATTTACGTCGGGATCCATGCCCTGGTAGCGGTGCTGAGCTACCTGGTGCTGGTGGGTGATATTAAACGTATCGAGCTGAAACCTGTTGCGGAGCGTTCATGATGAGTATGCAATCCAGCCCTATCGTCACTGAAATGAAGGTTATTCCGGTCGCCGGCCAGGACAGCATGCTGCTGAACATCGGCGGCGCACATAACGCCTGGTTTACCCGCAACATCGTGGTGCTGACCGATAACGCCGGGAATACCGGCGTCGGGGAAGCCCCCGGCGGCGAGGTGATCTACCAGACGCTGGTGGATGCCATCCCGCAGGTGGTCGGTCAGGAGGTGGCGCGGCTGAACAAAGTGGTACAGCGCGTGCACAAGGGCAACCAGTCTGCCGACTTCGATACCTTCGGCAAAGGCGCCTGGACATTTGAACTGCGGGTCAATGCGGTGGCGGCGCTGGAAGCGGCGCTGCTGGATCTCCTCGGCAAGGCGCTGAACGTGCCGGTGTGCGAACTGCTGGGTCCCGGTAAACAGCGCGATGCGGTCACCGTGCTGGGCTATCTCTTCTACCTGGGGGATCGCAACAAAACCGATCTGCCTTATCTGGAGCGTTCACCGGGCAACCACGAGTGGTATCACCTGCGCCATCAGGAGGCGCTCACCAGCGAGGCGGTGGTCCGCCTGGCGGAAGCGGCGCAGGATCGCTACGGCTTTAAAGATTTCAAACTGAAAGGCGGCGTACTGCCGGGCGAGCAGGAGATCGACAGCGCCCGCGCCCTGAAAAAACGCTTCCCGGATGCCCGCATCACCGTGGACCCCAACGGCGCGTGGCTGCTGGATGAAGCCATCGCCCTGTGCAAAGGCCTGGGCGATGTGCTGACCTACGCCGAAGATCCCTGTGGCGCTGAGCAGGGCTTCTCCGGCCGTGAGGTGATGGCAGAGTTCCGCCGCGCCACGGGCCTGCCGGTGGCAACCAACATGATTGCCACCAACTGGCGCGAGATGGGCCATGCGGTGATGCTGAACTCGGTGGATATTCCGCTGGCGGATCCGCACTTCTGGACCCTTTCCGGCGCGGTACGCGTGGCGCAGCTGTGCGATGACTGGGGCTTAACCTGGGGTTGCCACTCCAACAACCACTTTGATATTTCGCTGGCGATGTTTACCCACGTCGGTGCCGCCGCTCCGGGCACGCCGACGGCTATCGACACCCACTGGATCTGGCAGGAAGGCGAAGCGCGCCTGACCAAAAATCCACTCGAAATTAAAAACGGCAAGATTGCCGTTCCTGACGCACCGGGGCTTGGCGTGGAGCTTGACTGGGATCAGATCCACAAAGCGCATGAGGCGTATAAGAAACTGCCTGGCGGCGCACGTAACGATGCAGGCCCGATGCAGTACCTTATCCCCGGCTGGACCTTTGACCGTAAACGCCCTGCGTTCGGTCGCCACTGATTAAAGGATTGAATTATGAGCACTTTTACTACGCCTGTTGTCACCTCCATGCAGATCGTTCCGGTTGCCGGTTATGACAGCATGCTGATGAACCTGAGCGGCGCCCATGCCCCGTTCTTCACCCGTAATATTGTGATTATCAAAGACAACTCCGGTCATACCGGCGTGGGTGAAATCCCGGGTGGCGAGAAGATCCGTAAAACGCTGGAAGATGCGATCCCGCTGGTCGTCGGCAAAACGCTGGGCGCGTACAAAAACGTCCTCAATGCGGTACGCAACGAATTTGCCGACCGTGACGCGGGCGGACGCGGGCTGCAGACGTTTGACCTGCGCACCACCATTCATGTGGTCACCGGTATTGAAGCGGCGATGCTCGACCTGCTGGGCCAGCACCTGGGCGTGAACGTCGCCTCGCTGCTGGGTGACGGGCAGCAGCGCTCTGAAGTCGAGATGCTGGGTTACCTCTTCTTCGTGGGCAACCGCAAGCTGACGCCGCTGCCGTACCAGAGCCAGCCGGATGAGCAGTGCGACTGGTATCGCCTGCGCCACGAAGAGGCGATGACCCCGGACGCGGTTGTCCGCCTGGCAGAAGCGGCTTACGAGAAGTACGGCTTTAACGATTTCAAACTGAAGGGCGGCGTGCTGGCCGGTGACGAGGAGGCCGAATCGATCATCGCCCTGGGGAAACGCTTCCCGCAGGCTCGCGTTACCCTCGATCCTAACGGGGCATGGTCGCTCGATGAAGCGATCCGTATCGGTAAACGCCTGAAGGGGGTGCTGGCCTACGCGGAAGATCCATGCGGCGCCGAGCAGGGCTTCTCCGGCCGTGAAGTGATGGCGGAGTTCCGCCGAGCCACCGGCCTGCCGACCGCAACCAATATGATCGCCACCGACTGGCGTCAGATGGGGCACACCCTATCGCTGCAGTCGGTGGACATTCCGCTGGCAGATCCGCACTTCTGGACCATGCAGGGCTCGGTGCGCGTGGCGCAGATGTGCCACGAGTTCGGCCTGACCTGGGGTTCGCACTCCAACAACCACTTTGATATCTCGCTGGCGATGTTCACCCATGTGGCTGCCGCTGCGCCGGGCAACATCACCGCCATCGACACCCACTGGATCTGGCAGGAGGGCAACCAGCGCCTGACCAAACAGCCGTTCGAAATCAAAGGCGGTATGGTGCAGGTGCCGACCACGCCGGGTCTGGGCGTTGAGCTGGATATGGATCGGGTGATGAAGGCGCACGAGCTCTATCTGCAGCACGGTCTGGGCGCACGCGACGACGCGATGGCGATGCAGTACCTGATCCCGGAGTGGACCTTCAACAACAAACGCCCTTGCATGGTGCGTTAAGTCCGGTGCCGGTTCCTGCGGGAGTCGGCATTTTCTCTTGCGTGACGGGTGTATGCTTATGGTAGTCAACATGCGTAAGGACGGCTTATGAAAATAGTTATCGCACCGGACTCTTACAAAGAGAGCCTCAGTGCCCTGGCAGTGGCAACGGCGATAGAGCAAGGATTTTGCGAGATTTTCCCGACGGCGGAGTATGTGAAACTGCCGGTTGCCGATGGTGGCGAGGGCACCGTAGAAGCGATGGTGGCCGCCACTCAGGGTGACATTATTCAGGTGCGGGTAACGGGGCCGCTCGGTGAGCATGTTGACGGTTTTTATGGCCGCTCCGGCGATGGCAAAAGTGCGTTTATCGAGATGGCGGCGGCCAGCGGTCTGGAGCTGGTCCCCCCGGCCCAGCGTAATCCGCTGAAAACCACCTCCTGGGGAACCGGGGAGCTGATCCGTCATGCGCTGGATGCGGGCGTAAAACATATCATCATCGGCATTGGCGGCAGCGCCACCAACGATGGCGGCGCAGGGATGGTGCAGGCGCTTGGCGCGAAGCTGCTGGATGAACAGGGCCACGCCATCGGCGCGGGCGGCGGCGAGCTGGAGAAGCTGGCACGTATCGACATCAGCGGCCTGGATAAACGGCTGGCGGAGTGCCGCATTGAGGTAGCCTGCGACGTCACCAATCCGCTGACCGGCGACAACGGCGCCACCGCGGTGTTTGGTCCGCAGAAGGGGGCAACCCCGGAGATGATCGTTCGCCTCGACCGCGCGCTGACGCAGTATGCCCGGATCATCGCCCGCGATCTGGACGTTGACGTGCTCAACCTGGCCGGCGGCGGTGCCGCGGGCGGTATGGGTGCGGCGTTATATGCCTTTTGCGGCGCGCAGCTGCGTCAGGGCATTGAAATTGTGACCGATGCGCTCAACCTCGACAGCCTGGTGGCCGATGCCGATCTGGTGATCACCGGCGAAGGGCGGATCGACAGCCAGACCATCCATGGCAAAGTGCCGGTGGGCGTGGCGAAGATCGCCAAACGCCACAATAAACCGGTGATTGGTCTCGCGGGCAGCCTGACGGCGGACGTCGGCGTGGTCCATGAACACGGCATCGACGCGGTGTTCAGCGTGATTTACACCGTCTGCACGCTGGAGGAGGCGCTGGAAAACGCCGAGGAGAATGTGCGGATGGCGGCGAGGAATATTGCAGCGGTGTTGAAGGTGGGGATGGGGGCTGGTCTCTAGGGTTTATTCCCTCTCCCCTGTGGGGAGAGGGTCAGGGTGAGGGGGAATGGCTACCCCAGCACCTTCATCGCTTCCCGCGTAACGTTATCCATCTCATCCAGCAGCTCCAGGAACTCCGGTTCCAGCTCGCTCTCCGGCGTGCCGGAACGTAGCTGCTGTTCCAGTAGCTGACACAGATTTTTCAGGCGCGGCACCCCGCTATACCCACAGCTGCCGTGCAGCTTATGGATCGCTCCAAGCAGGTCTTCCGGATCTTCACCTACCAGCTGCTCTTCCACCTTATTGCGGATCTCCGGCAGGAAGGCCACCAGCATCTGCAGCATCTCCCGCGCCAGATCGTTTTTACCCGCAGCCTGACGCAGCGCCAGCTGCCAGTCGAGGGTTGCACTGCTGTTAACCACTATCGCCGGGGGCTCCGGCGGGGCTATCCGGTTGCCCGTGGCGGGGCCGGGTTTGTAGCGCAACAGCAGGCTGCGCAGCTTCTCTTCTTCGATCGGCTTCGCCAGATAGTCGTTCATCCCGGCGCTCAGCAGCTTCTCTTTTTGACCCGCCATCGCATGCGCCGTTACGGCGATAACCGGCGTTTGCAGATGATGAGGAAGCTGGCGAATCAGTTCACAGGCGCGGATGCCGTCCATGCCGGGCATCTGAATATCCATCATGATCAGGTCAAACGGCATCTCCTTCGCCCGCTCCACGGACTGCAGGCCGCTTTCGCACAGTTCGACATGCTGCACCTGATCCTCCAGCAGCGCGCCAATCAGCTTCAGGTTGGCGGGGTTATCATCCACCGCCATCACGGTCATCGGCAGTTTGCTCTCATCGCTGATCGCAGGCGCGGCGTGATGGTTCAGGCGGCAGTACTCGGTCAGGGTCGGCAGCAGGCGGGTGGCGGTCAGCGGTTTCAGCAGACAGGCGGCAGCCCCGTCATGCTTAAGCTCCTCGGCGTTAATCTGCGCATGGCACGGCAGGGCCAGCAGCAGGTAATCGGTCATCGAGGCCGCTTTCGCCAGCCGCTCCTGCTGCATGCTCAGCTCGCCGGTAAAGGTCACCGGGATCCCCATCAGCAGGATGTCGTAATGGTCAACCGGCAGCGCGGAGAACCCCGGGCTGTAGACCACCTCCAGCGGGGTGGTGCTCAGCACATCGAGGGTGCTTTGCGCGGCGGCGGTATTGGGCTCCACGTACGCCAGCCGTTTACCCTGCAGGCAATCCATGGCCAGGCGATCGGTCAGGACATTCGGGTTCAGGTCAAGATTGATATGGAACCAGAAGGTTGAACCCCGGTTAGGCTGGCTGTGGAAGGAGATATCTCCCCCCATCTCGTTAACCAGCTTCTGGGTGATCACCAGCCCCAGCCCGGTGCCGCCGTGGCGACGGGAGATGCTGGCATCGGCCTGACGGAAGGCCTGGAACAGCCGGGACTGATCCCGCTCAGGAATACCGATCCCGGTGTCGCGGATCTGCACCTCAATCTGCACCTTGGTATTGCTGATGGCGCGCTTTTCAACCAGCACATCGATGTTACCGCTCTCGGTGAATTTAATGGCGTTACCCACCAGGTTGGTGATCACCTGCTGCAGGCGCAGCGGATCGCCAATCACGTTGTCCGGCACGTCGTTTTTAATGTTGAGCGTCAGCTCCAGCCCTTTATCGTGAGAGGAGTGCGCCAGCAGGGTGACCACTTCATCCAGGGTGTTGCGCAGCGGGAACGGAATGCTCTCGAGGATCAGTTTGCCCGCCTCGAGCTTGGAGAAGTCCAGCACGTCGTTGATGATCGCCAGCAGGTTATTAGCCGAACGCTCGATGGTATGCAGGTGGTCGCGCTGGGTCGGGTTGAGCTCGGTTTTCAGGGTCAGGCGGGTAAAGCCGATCACCCCGTTAAGCGGGGTGCGCAGCTCGTGGGACATGTTCGCCAGGAACTCTGACTTGATGCGGGCCGCCTCCTGGGCGCGTTTTTTCGCCAGATCCAGCTCGACGTTCTGGATCTCCATCTGCTCCAGCGTTTCACGCAGGTCGGAGGTGGCCTGATCGACGTTATGCTGCATCTCCTCGTGGTACGCCGCCAGCGACATCGCCATCGAGTTGATGCCATTTTTCAGCATATCCAGCTCGCCGAGCATAAAGCCTTCAACGCGGCTGTCGAGCTGGCCCCGGCGGATGCGGTCGACGGTATTCACCATGTTGCGGATAGGGCTGGTCACATCCCGCATCAGACGCCAGCCGAAGATCAGCGCGATGCCGATACAAAACAGCATCATCACCGTGGAGATAAAGATCTCCCGGTACTGCTGCAGCCGCACGGACTTGAGATCCAGCTCGAGGGCCACATATCCCAGCAGGTTGTTATTGGGCTTGGCGTCCGAGGCGGGTGATTCATCCGGTGAATAGCTTTCCGAGATAATCGGCGTGCGCAGGATCATTTTTTCGCCCTGGCGGATCACGCTCAGCCGCTTGGGAAACGCGGAACCGTCCGGCAGCTTCAGGGTATCCGGGTCAAGCTGGATGTTGGAGGTGACGAACAGGCGATTATTTTGGTCATACACCGAGATAGCCCGCACAATCTCTGAATGACGGCGATGCAGAATGCTGATGAGCTGGCCTATTGGCTCGCGATTTTGCAGGTTCATGCCGTATTCGCTGGAGACCGCCAGCGGCTCAATAATGCTGGCCCCGGCGTCCTCGAGCTGGCGCTGCAGGTCGTTATAACGGTGCACCACGAAGAAGGTACTCAGCAGTAAACCAATGAGTACGGTAGGGGCGAGGATCAAAATCATCATGCGCGCACGCAGGCTGTAGTTGGTCATGGAGTTCCGTTATGGGACAATTAGAGTCAATATGTTCATTTGAGAAAATTCCCGGCGATGGCGCAATTCTACTCTGCAAAGCGACGCGTGACGACGCGTCAGATCATAACTGTTGAAGTGACAGACCTCGATCCGTTCGGACAGGGGGTGGCGCGCCATGAGGGTAAGACCGTGTTTATCCCCGGACTGCTGCCCCAGGAGCGTGCGGAAATCACCCTGACGGAAGAGAAACGTCAGTACGCACGCGGGCAGGTAAAGCGTCGTCTTAATGATAGCCCGGAACGCGAAACGCCACGCTGTCCGCACTTCGGCGTGTGCGGCGGCTGCCAACAGCAGCACGCCAGCGTTGCGCTCCAGGAGCGCAGCAAAAGCAATGCCCTGGCGCGCTTGCTAAAGCACGACGTCGATGAAGTCATCGCCGATAAGCCCTGGGGCTACCGCCGCCGGGCGCGTCTGAGCCTGAACTGGCAGCCGAAAACCGCGCGTCTGGAGATGGGCTTTCGCAAGGCCAACTCCAGCGACATCGTGGACGTAAAACAGTGCCCCATTCTGGTGCCCCGTCTTGAAGCATTACTGCCAGAAGTGCGCAAATGCCTCTCTGAACTGCAGGGTGCTCGCCATCTCGGGCACGTTGAGCTGGTGCTGGCCAACAGCGGTCCGCTGATGGTGCTGCGCCATACGGCGCCGCTGTCGGCCCAGGATCGTGAAAAACTGGAACGCTTTTCGCATTCCCTTGACCTTGCGCTTTATCTCGCTCCGCAAAGCGAGATACTTGAGCAACTGAGCGGTGAAACGCCCTGGTATGATTCAGACGGGCTACGCTTAACGTTCAGTCCGCGCGATTTTATTCAGGTCAATGACGGTGTAAATCAGCAGATGGTGGCGGCCGCGCTGGCGTGGCTGGATATTCAGCCAGAAGACCGGGTGCTCGACCTGTTTTGCGGGATGGGCAACTTTACCCTGCCGCTGGCAAAACGGGCGCACAGCGTCGTGGGCGTAGAGGGCGTGGCGGCGCTGGTGGAAAAGGGGCGCGACAACGCTGTTCACAATGCGCTGCAAAACGTGACATTTTTTCATGAGAATCTGGAAGAAGATGTCACCAGGCAGCCCTGGGCGGCGCACGGTTTCGATAAAATCCTGCTGGACCCGGCACGCGCGGGCGCGCCAGGCGTGATGCAGCATATTATTAAACTCGCCCCTAAACGCGTGGTCTATGTTTCCTGTAATCCGGCGACGCTTGCCCGGGATAGCGAGGCGTTACTCGCGGCGGGTTACCAGATTCAGCGTCTGGCAATGCTTGATATGTTCCCGCACACTGGACATCTGGAATCAATGGCGTTGTTTGAACACAACTGATGAGTTTCGGCTTGTCGAATTCGACAGGCAAGGGTCCCTAAAGGAGAGGACAATGGTTGCGGTAAGAAGTGCACATCTCAATAAAGCTGGTGAGTTTGACCCACAAAAATGGATCGCAAGTCTGGGGATTGCCAGCCAGCAGTCGTGTGAACGCTTAACCGAAACATGGGCCTATTGTCTGCGCACCACTCAGGGGCACCCCGACGCCGAGCTGATGCTGTGGCGCGGCATTGAAATGGTCGAAATCCTCTCGATGCTGAGCATGGATATCGAAACGCTGCAGGCTGCGCTGCTGTTCCCGCTGGCGGACGCGGAGGTGGTCACAGAAGATGTCCTTCGCGAAAGCGTGGGCAAATCTGTTGTCGCCCTGATCCACGGCGTGCGCGACATGGCGGCCATCCGCCAGCTTAAAGCCACCCACACCGATTCGGTCTCCTCTGAACAGGTCGATAACGTCCGCCGTATGCTGCTGGCGATGGTGGATGATTTCCGCTGCGTGGTGATCAAACTTGCGGAACGCGTCGCCCATCTGCGGGAAGTGAAAGACGCGCCGGAAGATGAACGCGTGTTGGCAGCGAAAGAGTGCACCAATATCTATGCCCCGCTGGCGAACCGTCTGGGGATCGGGCAGCTGAAATGGGAGCTGGAAGATTACTGCTTCCGCTACCTGCACCCGGCGGAATACAAGCGCATTGCTAAGCTGCTGCACGAGCGCCGTATCGACCGTGAACATTACATCGACGAGTTTGTCGGCGGTTTGCGTAAGTCGATGAAAGAAGAGGGCGTGAAGGCCGAAGTGTATGGCCGTCCGAAGCATATCTACAGCATCTGGCGCAAAATGCAGAAGAAGCATCTCGCCTTTGACGAGCTTTTTGACGTGCGCGCCGTGCGTATCGTGGCGGAGCGGTTACAGGACTGCTACGCCGCGCTGGGTATTGTTCACACCCATTACCGCCACATGCCGGATGAGTTTGACGACTACGTCGCTAACCCGAAACCGAACGGCTACCAGTCGATCCATACCGTGGTGCTGGGGCCGGGCGGCAAACCGGTCGAGATCCAGATCCGTACCAAACAGATGCACGAAGAGTCCGAGCTGGGCGTCGCCGCGCACTGGAAATACAAAGAGGGCACCTCAGGGGGGGCGCGCTCCGGGCACGAAGATCGCATTGCCTGGCTGCGCAAACTGATCGCGTGGCAGGAGGAGATGGCCGACTCCGGCGAAATGCTCGACGAAGTGCGCAGCCAGGTCTTTGATGACCGGGTCTACGTCTTTACGCCAAAAGGCGACGTGGTTGACCTGCCTGCGGGCTCAACGCCGCTCGACTTTGCCTACCACATCCACAGTGACGTGGGGCATCGCTGCATCGGGGCCAAAATCGGCGGGCGTATCGTGCCGTTCACCTATCAGCTGCAGATGGGCGATCAGGTGGACATCATTACCCAGAAGCAGCCGAACCCGAGCCGCGACTGGCTGAACCCGAACCTCGGCTATGTCACCACCAGCCGCGGGCGCTCAAAAATTCACGCCTGGTTCCGCAAGCAGGATCGTGACAAGAACATCCTTGCCGGGCGTCAGATCCTTGACGACGAGCTGGAACATTTAGGCATCCACCTGAAAGAGGCGGAAAAATTCCTGCTGCCGCGCTACAACTTCAACGAGCTGGATGAGCTGCTGGCCGCCATCGGCGGCGGGGATATTCGTCTTAACCAGATGGTGAATTTCCTGCAGGCGCAGTTCAACAAACCGAGCGCGGAAGAGCAGGATGCCGCGGCGCTGAAGCAGTTGCAGCAGAAGAGCTACAACCCGCAGCACCGTAGCAAAGAGAAAGACAACGGCAGGGTGGTGGTGGAAGGCGTCGGTAACCTGATGCACCACATCGCCCGCTGCTGCCAGCCGATCCCCGGGGATGAGATCGTCGGCTTTATTACCCAGGGGCGCGGGATCTCCATACACCGTGCGGACTGCGATCAGCTGGACGACTTACAGTCCCACGCCCCGGAACGCATCGTGGATGCGGTGTGGGGCGAGAGTTATTCTGCCGGTTATTCGCTGGTGGTGCGGGTTTCGGCCAACGACCGCAGCGGCCTGCTGCGCGACATCACCACCATTCTGGCGAACGAAAAGGTGAACGTGCTGGGGGTCGCCAGCCGCAGCGACACCCGTCAGCAGCTCGCCACCATCGATATGACCATCGAAATCTATAACCTGCAGGTGCTGGGCCGGGTGCTCGGCAAGCTGAACCAGGTGCCGGATGTGATTGACGCCCGTCGTCTGCACGGCGGTTAATCTATCTCCCCGGCGGCGCGTTGCTTGCCGGGGCTACGCTTTTACGTAGGCCGGGAAAGGCGTCAGCCGCTACCCGGCAACCTCGATTCAAACAGGATAAGACATGACCCAAATCGACCGCCTGCTCGGCATTATGCAACGCCTGCGCGACCCGGAAAACGGCTGCCCGTGGGACAAAGAGCAGACTTTCGCCACCATCGCCCCTTACACCCTGGAAGAGACCTATGAGGTGCTGGACGCCATCTCCCGGGAAGATTTTGACGATCTGCGCGGCGAACTGGGGGACCTGCTGTTCCAGGTGGTGTTCTACGCGCAAATGGCCCAGGAAGAGGGGCGCTTTGATTTCAACGATATCTGCGCCGCCATCAGCGACAAGCTGGAGCGCCGTCACCCGCACATCTTTGGCGATGCCACCGCTGAGAACAGCCACGAAGTGCTGGCCCGCTGGGAGCAGATCAAAAGCGCGGAGCGGGCGGAAAAGTCGCAGCATTCCGCGCTGGATGACATCCCGCTGAGCCTGCCGGCGCTGATGCGCGCGCACAAGATCCAGAAACGCTGCTCGACGGTGGGGTTTGACTGGACGACTCTCGGCCCGGTGCTCGACAAAGTGCATGAAGAGATCGACGAGGTGATGCACGAAGCGCAACAGGCGGTTGTGGATCAGGAGAAGCTGGAAGAGGAGATGGGTGATCTGCTGTTTGCCACCGTCAATCTTTCGCGTCATTTAGGGGTAAAAGCCGAAGTGGCGTTGCAAAAAGCGAACCTCAAATTCGAGCGTCGCTTCCGGGAAGTGGAGCGCATTATCGCTGCCCGCGGCCTGGAAATGACCGGCGTGGACCTCGAGGCGATGGAAGAAGTTTGGCAGGAAGTAAAACGCCAGGAATCTGATCTCTAACGGGTTTTTGCGATCAAGCGCAATTTGTGTGATTTTTTAAATGACAAGCGCTTGATTTGCGTCAAAAACATTTACCCAAAAGGGGCTATTTTCTCACTCCCAATGTGAGTCAAAGCCTGAGACAGGAGACGGAGAATGAAAGTTTGTGGCGCTCGCCGTGTTCGGGTATACTACTTTCCCGTCCTGGTTATTCCATCGTTTCACCCTAACTTCTCAGGTTCAGCATGACAACGAACTATATTTTTGTGACCGGCGGGGTTGTATCCTCTCTGGGTAAAGGCATTGCCGCAGCCTCCCTCGCAGCCATTCTTGAAGCCCGTGGCCTCAATGTGACCATGATGAAGCTGGATCCGTACATCAACGTCGATCCAGGTACCATGAGCCCAATCCAACACGGGGAAGTGTTCGTTACTGAAGACGGCGCTGAAACCGACCTGGACCTGGGTCACTATGAGCGCTTCATTCGCACCAAAATGACCCGTCGTAACAACTTTACGACTGGCCGCATCTACTCCGACGTTCTGCGTAAAGAGCGTCGCGGTGACTACCTGGGCGCAACCGTTCAGGTTATCCCACACATCACCAACGCCATTAAAGAGCGCATCATTGCCGGTGGCGAAGGCCACGACGTGGTGCTGGTTGAAATCGGTGGTACCGTAGGTGATATCGAATCCCTGCCGTTCCTTGAAGCGATTCGCCAGCTGGCGGTGGATATCGGTCGCGAGCACGCCCTGTTCATGCACCTGACCCTGGTGCCTTACATGGCTGCCGCAGGTGAAGTGAAAACTAAACCGACCCAGCACTCTGTTAAAGAGCTGCTCTCTATCGGTATTCAGCCTGATATCCTGGTTTGCCGCTCCGATCGTGCGGTTCCGGCCAACGAACGTGCAAAAATTGCATTGTTCTGTAACGTGCCAGAAAAAGCCGTTATTTCAATGAAAGATGTCGATTCCATTTATAAAATCCCGGGCCTGTTGAAATCACAGGGGCTGGACGATTATATTTGTAAACGATTCAGCTTGAACTGTCCGGAAGCTAACCTGTCTGAATGGGAACAGGTTATTTACGAAGAAGCGAACCCGGCAGGCGAAGTGACTATCGGTATGGTCGGCAAGTACATTGAACTGCCGGACGCCTATAAGTCAGTTATCGAAGCGCTGAAACACGGTGGCCTGAAGAACCGCGTTACCGTCAACATCAAGCTGATCGATTCGCAGGATGTTGAAACCCGCGGTGTAGAAATTCTGAAAGATCTGGATGCTATTCTCATCCCTGGCGGCTTCGGCTACCGTGGTGTTGAGGGTAAGATCGCTACCGCACGCTATGCGCGTGAAAACAATATTCCTTACCTCGGCATTTGCCTGGGTATGCAGGTTGCGCTGATTGAATTTGCGCGCAACGTGGTGGGGATGGAAAACGCGAACTCTACGGAATTTGTGCCAGACTGTAAGTACCCTGTTGTGGCGCTGATTACCGAATGGCGCGACGAAGAAGGTAACGTCGAAGTCCGTACCGAGAAAAGCGATCTGGGTGGCACGATGCGTCTGGGTTCTCAGGCTTGCCAGCTCTCTGACGACAGCCTGGTACGTCAGATGTACGGTGCGCCGGTCATCACTGAGCGCCATCGTCACCGTTACGAAGTGAACAACCTGCTGTTGAAACAAATTGAAGCCGCGGGTCTGCGTATTGCGGGCCGCTCCGGGGACGATCAGTTGGTCGAGATCATCGAAGTGCCGAACCATCCATGGTTCGTTGCCTGTCAGTTCCACCCGGAATTTACTTCTACGCCGCGTGATGGACATCCGCTGTTTGCTGGCTTTGTGAAAGCCGCCAATGAGTTCCAGAAGCGTCAGGCGAAGTAAGAAAAGTTAGAACGGCAACGCGTACCAAAGGTACGCGTTGTTTGTCTGGAGTTTTAGTTTAACTTGTACTGAGGAAAATCTAATGTCCAAAATCGTTAAAGTCATCGGTCGTGAAATCATCGACTCCCGTGGTAACCCGACTGTTGAAGCCGAAGTACACCTGGAAGGTGGTTTCGTAGGTATGGCTGCTGCGCCGTCAGGTGCTTCTACTGGTTCCCGCGAAGCGCTGGAACTGCGCGATGGCGACAAATCCCGCTTCCTGGGCAAAGGCGTAACCAAAGCGGTTGGCGCAGTAAACGGTCCTATTGCTCAGGCAATCCTTGGCAAAGATGCCAAAGATCAGGCTGGCATTGACAAGATCATGATCGATCTGGACGGTACTGAAAACAAATCTAACTTCGGTGCTAACGCAATTCTGGCTGTTTCCCTGGCGAACGCCAAAGCAGCAGCTGCTTCTAAAGGTCAGCCACTGTTCGAACACATTGCTGAACTGAACGGCACTCCAGGCAAATACTCTATGCCAGTTCCGATGATGAACATCATCAACGGCGGTGAGCACGCAGACAACAACGTTGATATTCAGGAATTTATGATTCAGCCAGTTGGCGCGAAATCCCTGAAAGAAGCAGTACGTATGGGTTCTGAAGTGTTCCATAACCTGGCTAAAGTTCTGAAAGCTAAAGGCATGAACACTGCAGTAGGTGACGAAGGTGGTTATGCACCTAACCTGGGCTCCAACGCCGAAGCACTGGCTGTAATCGCTGAAGCGGTTAAAGCAGCTGGCTACGAGCTGGGCACCGACATCACCCTGGCGATGGACTGTGCAGCATCTGAATTCTACAAAGACGGTAAATACGTTCTGGCTGGCGAAGGCAACAAAGCATTCACCTCCGAAGAGTTCACTCACTTCCTGGAAGACCTGACCAAACAGTACCCAATCGTCTCTATCGAAGACGGTCTGGACGAGTCTGACTGGACTGGTTTCGCATACCAGACCAAAGTACTGGGCGACAAAATCCAGCTGGTTGGTGACGATCTGTTCGTAACCAACACCAAGATCCTGAAAGAAGGTATCGAGAAAGGCATCGTTAACTCCATCCTGATCAAATTCAACCAGATCGGTTCTCTGACCGAAACTCTGGCTGCGATTAAAATGGCGAAAGACGCTGGCTACACTGCCGTTATCTCTCACCGTTCAGGCGAAACTGAAGACGCTACCATTGCTGACCTGGCTGTTGGTACCGCTGCAGGCCAGATCAAAACCGGTTCTATGAGCCGTTCTGACCGTGTTGCTAAATACAACCAGCTGATTCGTATCGAAGAAGCGCTGGGCGAAAAAGCACCATACAACGGTCGTAAAGAGATCAAAGGCCAGTAATTCATACTGAACCTTAATCTTTAGAAAAAACCCGCTTCGGCGGGTTTTTTTATGTCATCACACCGTCGGGACGCTATGACGTGTGCGTACCGCCTGTTCAATAATTTCGGCAGCCCGTGCTGCCCCTCCGGCATTTATCAGCTGAGTCTGGAGGGCGGTGATGCGCTGCGTGTACTGCTTGTTTTCCAGCAGCTCGAGAAGATGCTGGCTGAGCGTATGGCTCGGCGAAAAACGGCAGGCCTTAAGGCCAATGCCGCTGAAAACCACGCGGGCGGCGACGCCCGGCTGATCAAACGCCAGCGGCACGGCGAGGATCGGCGTGGCGGTGGCGATGGCATCCATCACCGTATTCAGCCCTGCATGGGTAATGACGGCGCTGGCATCGCGTAATACCGCCAGCTGATCGGTAAATCCTACGGTTTGCGCCCCCGCACGCGCCAGCCGGGCGGTTTGACTGGCATTTAGCCCGTCACAGTGGGCAATAAGCAAGGGTACGCCAGCCTCCCGGCAGGCGCGGGTAATCTTGCGGAACAGTCCATAGCGGTAGCCCTGCAGCGTGCCTAATGATGCAAAAACAAACCGCTTTTTATTGCCGGAAGAGACCCCTGGCGGATCGTGGCGTAGCGGACCTACCGCATGGAAGCAGGCGGGCAAGGTGCGTGGAAAATCAAAGCCTGGGATGGTCTGGCTGATTTGCGCCAATGGCGACAGGCATTGATCCAGCCTGTTACGCGCAGGCAGACCAAATGCCCGGGCATGACGGGCAATGACCCGCCCCTGTCCCGACATTAGCCAGTCATAAACATCCGCGCTGGAGGCGTATAATTTCCGGCTGCGATCGCTGGTGCCATAGCGAAAAGGCATCACCGGCAAGGGGATGGTGTTATCCCGGTTTACCGGCAGGGCGCAGCAGATGGAGATAAAGGGCAGGTTGAGCGCTTGTGCGACCAGCCCTCCTGCCGGCTCCATCTGATCGACAATCACGGCGTCAATATTGTGCTGTCTGAAGGCGATTGGCAGTTCACGGCACAGCATATCGGTAACGCTTGCCATACCTGATATCAGGCGAAAAAATCCCGGCTCATGCATCCCAGACGGCGTGGGGTGACCCACCGGGATGAAGTGCGCCTGCGGTTCCCTGAGCAGCGAGCGAGCCTCTTCCTGCTGAAAAAAAGTGACCCGATGGCCGCGCACGATAAGGTGTTTCGCCAGTGCTTCCATAGCCTGCATATGGCTGTATAACGGTAGCGTTATTACCGCAAAATGGCTCATTCTGCTTGTCCAGTATTCTGATGGCGACTCAGTCAAGGGGGTTAACGTCGACGCGAGCCGGGTGGGGGATATCTTAAAAGCGTAGCGTAAGTTTTTATGTTTTTAACATTGCCTTCTGACAACGGCTTTCCACCATAAGGCCGTTAGCCTGGCTATCCTTAAACTGACAGGAATTAAATCGTGGCCGGGGTTGTTTTGCCTGATTATGTGCGATCTGCAATAATGCCCCCCCGTAAATCTGACCAGAGATAACTATGCAGTACCCGATTAACGAGATGTTCCAGACCCTGCAAGGCGAGGGTTACTTCACCGGCGTTCCCGCTATCTTCATTCGTCTGCAGGGATGCCCGGTTGGCTGTGCCTGGTGTGATACCAAACATACCTGGGAAACGCTCAGCGATCGGGAAGTTTCACTGTTCAGCATTCTGGCGAAAACTAAAGAGAGCGACAAATGGGGCGCGGCAAACCCGGACGATCTGCTGGCGATCATTGGTCGTCAGGGCTGGACGGCGCGCCATGTGGTGATCACCGGCGGTGAACCCTGCATTCACGACCTGATGCCGCTGACCATGCTGCTGGAAAGCAACGGCTTTAGCTGCCAGATTGAAACCAGCGGCACCCACGAAGTGCGCTGTTCCCACACCACCTGGGTGACGGTATCGCCAAAAGTGAATATGCGCGGCGGGTATGACGTGCTGTCCCAGGCGCTGGAACGCGCGGACGAGATTAAACACCCGGTTGGTCGCGTACGCGATATCGAAGCGCTGGATGAACTGCTGGAAACCTTAACGGACGATAAGCAGCGGGTGATTGCCCTGCAGCCGATCTCTCAGAAAGAAGATGCCACGCGCCTGTGTATCGAGACCTGTATCGCGCGGAACTGGCGTCTGTCGATGCAGACGCACAAATATCTGAATATCGCCTGACAGCCCTGCGGCCCCTGTGATTAAGGGGCCCGCAGTCTGGGTAACAACGCCCAGGTCACTACCGCCGAGCCGAGACAAATCGCACTGTTAAACAGCAGCGCGTATTGGGCGGCGCTGGCCATGCCCAGCGGCAGCAGTAGGGCATACAGCGAAGCCGTCACGGCGATCCCCATTGCTCCACCCAGCGAACTCCCCATCTTGTAGATCCCGGACGCCACGCCGACTTTACTCTCCGGCGCGTTCATCACCGCCGTGTCAGTCGATGGCGTGGCGTAACAACCCAACCCCAGGCCAAACAGGACGTTGCTCAAAAAGACGGTGACGATATAGATCTCTTTGCTTAAGAAGGTGCAGGAGATAAAGGTAATGCCGATCGCGGTCAGCACGGGCCCGGTCATCATCGGCAGGCGGGCACCATAGCGTTGCAGCAGTTTCTCCCCCACGCGGATCATGGCGAGCACGGTCACCAGATACCCCAGGGTCATCATCCCGGTTTGCAAAGGCGTCAGATGATGACCCTGCTGCAGCCAGATGCTGGTGATCATCATGGTGCCAATACAGCCGTTGAGCATGAAGTTGGAGAGCACCGCCGCGCTGTAGGCCCGGTTTTTAAACAGCGCAAAATCAATCAGCGCCGCATCGCCTTTACGCAGGCCGGTTATGATAAAGCCCAGCGCCGCCAGGATCGCCGCCCCCAGCACCGCCAGCGACAGGCCGCTACTCCAGCCCCAGCTGTGCCCTTTGCTGATAAACAGGTTGAGCAGCACCAGCATAAAGACAAAACTCACCAGCCCGCCAATATCCAGCTTATGCTGACCAGCGCTGGCGCTCCGGCTTTCGGGCGTACCGCGGATGAGCAGCAGAGCCGCCAGAGCCATCACGATGGAGAAAATAAATATCCAGCGCCAGCCCAGGCTGGTGGCGATCGCGCCGCCCACAAACGAGCTCAGGCCGCTACCACCCCAGGAGCCAATTACCCAGAAACTGATCGCCCGCTGGCGCGCTTTGCCTTCGTACCAGGTTTTAATCAGCGCCAGGGTGGCGGGCATAATGCAGGCCGCCGACAGCCCCTGGATCGCCCGTCCCAGCAGAAAGAGCACCGGCTCCCGGGCCATAAACAGCAGGCCGCTGCCGACAATACTCAGCACCAGGCCGATGACCGTCAGGCGCACGCGACCAAACTTATCGGCAAAGCCGCCGCTGGCAACGACAAAGCAGCCGCTGAATAACGCGCTGAGGCTGACCGCCAGCGTGAGCGTCTCCAGGGAAATGTCGAGGCTATTTTTCATGGCCGGCACCACGTTGATCACCGACTGGGCAAATAACCAGAATGTCAGAACGCTCAGAACAATACCCGCCAGCAGTCGATCGTTACCTGCAAAAGCCGGGGTGCCTGTCAGGGGAACGGTACTCATTGTGCAGCCCTCCTGGGGATACGCGATTAACGCAGATAGTGTTCGGTCAGGGCGCTCCAGAGCGCGGCACCGGTGAGCAGGATCTTGTCGTTAAAGTCATAGCCCGGGTTATGCACCATGCAGCGATCCGCTTCGTCGCCGGCACCAATGGTGAAGTAACAGCCGTCGGGGTTCTTCTCAAGCATGAAGGCGAAATCTTCGCTGCCCATAAATGCACCCACGGTGGCGACCGCATCCTGTCCGAACAGATCCTGGGCGACGGTACGCACCATCTCGTTGGCGGCGGGGTTATTGGTGAGTACCGGGCTGCCGTTGATATGCCGGATTGTGGCCGTGGCGTTGAAGCTTTCTGCCTGCGCAACCGCGATGTCGTGGATACGCTGCAGAACGGTCTGGCGCACCTTCTCGTTCAGCGTGCGCACGGTCAGCTTCATCAGCACTTTTTCGTTGATGATATTGGGCGCATGTCCGGCCTGAATACTGCCGACGGTGACCACCGCAGGCTCAAACGGGGTGATATTGCGCGACACAATCGACTGCAGGGCGAGGGTGATGTGGCAGGCCACCAGCGTGGCATCGACGGTATGTTCCGGCAGGGCACCGTGCCCGCCGACGCCGTTAACTTCAATGTGCAGGGTGTCAGAGGAGGCCATCATGGCGCCATCGCGCAGGCCAATTTTGCCGAGCTTTTGCCCGGGCATATTATGCAGACCGAAAATATGGTCGCAGGGGAAGGTATCAAACAGGCCATCTTCGACCATTACCCGCCCGCCGTACAGCAGCTCTTCAGCCGGCTGGAAAATCAGGTGCAGCGTACCGTTAAAATTGCGGGTGCGCGCCAGGTATTCGGCGGCATAGAGCAGGGTGGTGGTATGGCCGTCATGGCCGCAGCCGTGGAATTTGCCCGCAACGGTGCTGCTCCAGGCTTTGCCGCTGTCCTCCTGCATCGGTAACGCATCCATATCGGCGCGCAGGCCCAGGCGTTTGCTGCCGTTGCCCACTTTCAGGGTGCCTACCACTCCGGTTTTCGCCATTCCGCGATGCACGTCGTAACCCCACTGCTGGAGCAACTCTGCGACGCGCTGGCTGGTTTGTTGCTCCTCGAAACCGATTTCGGGGTGCTGATGAAAATGGCGGCGCAGCTCAATAAACTGCGCCTCGTTGCGCTGCAGTGCTTCAACAATCGGATGTGTCATTTTTGTTATCCTTTTTTTATCAAACAATGCTAATTTCGAGTTTATGCCGATCGCAGCGACGGAAAATGCACTTTTTTGTTGTGAAGCGACGCTTTATTTCTGATTGTTTTTCATACAATTCTGTTATGACAAAAAACAGCGCGTCATTATTTGTCTTCCCGGGAGGGGCAAATGGAGCAACGGGGTAGCGAATTTTCGGTGAAGGTGCAGGACATTCGTCAGTTTCATCAGGAGGAGGACGATGCACTGACCCTGCTGTGGCTGCTGGAAGGCAGCGCGGAACTGAAAACCGACCAGCGGCAGGTGACTCTGGAGGCGGATAGCCTGACCATCGTCAACCGTAATCAACGCTGGCAGCTCACCAGCGAGAGCGGGAATACGACGATGTGCGTTGTGCTTTCCGGACGCTGGATCCAGCAGCTTTGCCGCGACTTTTTCGCCCACGATTACGCCATTCCGTCCGACGCCGGGGGCGGCTGGCCCCAGTGTGATGAGCTACGCCATCTCCTGCGCCAGCTGCTGGCAAGCACCCTCATCAACGAGCAGCATCGCTACCGGCTGGAAGCAATCCGCTGGCTGAGCGAGATCCTGCTGCTGTTGACCAGCCGGTTCCAGCAGCCCGCCCGCCTGATCCTGCGGGAAAACCATCCGGGCTTAAGCAAACGTATCGCCCGGGTGGTGGAACGCATCAACGCCAGCTACACCCGACGCATTACCCTGGCAGAAATCGCCGAAAGTGAATTTGTCTCGGAAGCCTGGCTCTCCCGTCTTTTTCGTAAAGAGATGGGCGTCAGTTTTATGCAGTACATTACGACCCTGCGGCTGGAAAAGGCCGCCGATGCGCTTCGCCTGACCAGTCGACCGCTGCACCAGATTGCGCTGGAGCAGGGATTCGCCAGTACGCGCATGATGAGCGATCTGTTCCGGCGTCATTACCAGATGGCCCCGGGAGAGTTTCGTAAACAACGACGTTCTCATCCCGGTACGCCCCGTTTACGCCAGAGCAACGGGGAGCAGCTCTACCCGGTGGCGGTGGACAGGCTTTTCAGCCTGCTGAATCAACCCGAAACGCGCGGCCGGGAGCCGTCGTCATTAACCCCTCATCCGGTGCAGGAGAGAGTACTCGATCTGCCCCTTCTCAAACCTTCCGCGCCGCTGCGCCATACCCGAATGGTGGTGACGGTGCGTGAGCTGGACGATCTGTTGCGTGAGGACGTGCGTCGGGAGCTGGAAAAGCTCGGGGAGGCGATGCCCGTTTACGGGATCGATATCGCGGAACCCTTTCTCAGCAGCCGCCTGTTTGCCAGCGGCTGGGACGATCCGCAGATGGCGGGGTATGCCTGCTGGTACAACCTTCATCAGGTCTTCACCTGGCTTGGGCAAAAACAGTGGGCGGTGCTGCTGCATACCGGCCTGACCACCCGCACTGATTTGCTTGCACGCTTTTTACAGCAGTCGGTTAATCACTTTTCACCCGATATCACCGGCAGCTGGCAGTTTGTGATGCACTGGTCGACGCAGGCGAGCGAGGAGACGCGGTCACAGGTCTGGCAGGCCCAGCGGGCGACGCTTCGCGAGTATCTGCCGCAGGCGACGTTCGGCATCTGGCACCGCTTTTCCCCCGGCCATGGTGCGCAAAATGACGAGGCGCTGCTGAACTCCACTCTTCTTACGCAGGCCGATTTTTTGGCCTGTCCGGCCGATGCCAACGAGCTTCTCGATCTGGCGCAGCTGGATCCGGCCCATCTCTCCTCCTCAGAAAATTATCCGGTACAGAAGATCCGGCAGATCCTGACCTCGCTTCGCCAGCGCAAGATCTCTCTTCCGCTATGGCTGCTGTCGTGGAACACCCTCACCGGGAATACCCGGACGACCAACGGCGGGTTTTTCCGCGGGGCACTGCTGATGCAAAACCTGCTCGGGCTTTCGGAGCAGGTCTGGCTGGCGGGGTTCTGGCTTAATTCAGGCTTACAGGGCGAAGCGCGGGCCAACAACACCATCGATACGTCGAGCCTTGCCCTGCAGTACAACCACGGCCTGCCTCGCCCCATCTACTGGGTGCTCTGGCTGTGGCGACGCCTGCGCGGTGAAATGCTGGTAAACGAAAAGAACCTTCTGCTGTTGCGCCACCACAACGGATATCAGCTGTTACTGTGCAATACGGTGGTATTTAACCCGCTGCTCTCCAGCGAAGAGGCTTTTATTCAGCGTTTTCGCCAGCAGTACCATGTCCAGTTGAAGGGGTTAAGCGGCAGATGGCGGATTAAGTGCCACCTGTTTGATCAGCACAACGGCGCGCTGTACCCCTTAATTGAAGGCGTGCGCAGTGAAAGGGGGCCGGACGAAGAGATGTGGCGCTGGGTTGAGCATAAAGCGCGTCCAATGCTGTCAATGCATGATGAACGGCTTCATGAAGGCTGGCAGATAGCGGAATCGCTGGAAAGCAACGCGCTTATGCTCTTTGAGCTCGCGCCGTTGCTTCCTCTTGAGGGGGATCACTCGCCGCGATAGATGCAGCCGGCGGTGCAGGTCTCTTTGATCATCACCGCGCTCAGCAGCGGCACCAGCGGTTTCATCTCATTCCAGATCCACTTCGCCAGCACTTCGCTGGTCGGATTTTCCAGCCCTGGAATATCATTCAGATAGTAGTGATCGAGGCGGTCATAGGTCGGTTTGAACGCCGCTTTCAGTTCGGAGAAATCCATAATCCAGCCGGTATGCGGATCGACTTCACCCGTGATCTCCAGACGCACCATAAAGGAGTGCCCATGCAGGCGACCACATTTATGCCCTTCCGGGACGTGAGGCAGATGGTGGGCGGCTTCGAACATAAAATCTTTAAACAGCGTGGTGGACATCGTGGACTCTCAAAAATGCGGAAAAAACCCGCGTAGAGTACCGGAAAGTACATTTTTTATCATTAACTAAAACGGCCATTATAGGGAGGGCACCGGGTGGCCAGTATAACCACTCTTTTTCTCTATATTTTTCAATCGGATAATTAATCAGTTTTATCGTTAAGAACAATAACTAAAAGAGGTTAGTCCATTTGGTTATTTATTATTTCCATCCCTTCTTTAATTGTTATGATCCGCGCCGTTAACCTTACACTCTGTTCTGTCTTTCAGATAAAAATTCAGCTTTGCTACTGGAACATAACGACGCATGACAACACAGGCCCCACCTTCAAATTTGCTTCCCCTGAACCCGGAGCAACTGGCACGCCTGCAGGCGGCCACCACTGATTTCTCGCCCACCCAGCTTGCCTGGGTATCCGGTTATTTCTGGGGAATGCTCAATCAACAGCCGGGGGCTGTGGCGAGTGCACCGGCTGCGGCCGTTGAGATCCCGGCGATTACGCTTATCTCCGCCTCGCAAACCGGCAATGCCCGCCGCGTGGCTGAAGCCCTGCGTGACGATCTGCTCGCAGCCAAACTGAACGTGAACCTGGTGAACGCCGGGGATTATAAATTTAAGCAAATCGCGTCAGAAAAACTGGTTGTCGTTGTGACCTCTACCCAGGGCGAAGGTGAGCCGCCTGAAGAAGCGGTTGCGCTGCATAAGTTCCTGTTCTCGAAAAAGGCGCCAAAACTGGCGGGCACCGCCTTTGCGGTCTTCGGCCTGGGCGACTCCTCCTACGAATTCTTCTGCCAGTCGGGCAAAGATTTTGACAACAAGCTGGCCGAACTGGGCGCTGAACGCCTGCTGGATCGCGTTGATACCGACGTTGAATACCAGACCGCGGCGGCCGAATGGCGCGCACGTATTGTCGATGTGCTGAAAGCCCGCGTTCCGACCGAGACGCCAGCCCAGGCGGCAGCCACTGCCACTGGCGTGGTCAACGACATTCACACCAGCCCGTACACCAAAGAAGCCCCGCTGACGGCGAGCCTGTCGGTGAACCAGAAAATCACCGGTCGTGATTCTGAAAAAGACGTGCGCCACATCGAAATCGATCTGGGCGACTCCGGCCTGCGCTACCAGCCGGGCGATGCCCTGGGTGTCTGGTACCAGAACGATCCGGCCCTGGTGAAAGAGCTGGTTGAGCTGCTGTGGCTGAAAGGCGACGAGCAGGTCACCCTGGACGGCAAAACGCTGCCGCTCTCTGAAGCGCTGCAGTGGCATTTCGAGCTGACCGTGAATACCGCGAACATCGTGGAGAATTACGCCACCCTGACCCGCAGCGAATCCCTGCTGCCGCTGGTGGGCGACAAAGCCAAACTGCAACACTACGCAGCCACGACGCCCATCGTCGATATGGTTCGTTTCTCGCCAGCCCAGCTGGATGCTGAGGCGTTAACCAGCCTGCTGCGTCCGCTGACGCCGCGTCTGTACTCTATCGCCTCCGCGCAGGCCGAGGTGGAAAGCGAAGTTCACGTCACCGTAGGGGTGGTGCGTTACGACATCGAAGGGCGTGCCCGTGCCGGTGGCGCATCAAGCTTCCTGGCGGATCGCGTGGAAGAAGAGGGCGAAGTGCGGGTCTTTATCGAGCACAACGATAACTTCCGTCTGCCTGCCAACCCGGAAACCCCGGTCATTATGATTGGTCCGGGCACCGGCATCGCGCCGTTCCGCGCCTTTATGCAGCAGCGTGCTGCCGACGAAGCGCCGGGCAAAAACTGGCTGTTCTTCGGCAACCCGCACTTCACCGAAGATTTCCTCTATCAGGTGGAGTGGCAGCGCTACGTTAAAGAGGGCGTGCTGAGCCGTATCGATCTGGCCTGGTCCCGCGATCAAAAAGAAAAAATCTACGTACAAGACAAACTGCGCGAACAGGGCGCAGAGCTGTGGCGCTGGATCAATGACGGTGCCCACATTTATGTCTGCGGCGACGCCAATCGCATGGCGAAAGACGTTGAGCAGGCTTTGCTGGAAGTGATTGCTGAATTCGGTGGCATGGATACTGAATCGGCGGATGAATATTTAAGTGAGCTGCGCGTCGAGCGCCGTTATCAGCGAGATGTCTACTAATGAGCGAAAAACATCCTGGCCCTCTGGTGGTCGAAGGCAAACTGTCTGATGCCGAGCGCATGAAGGTTGAGAGTAACTACCTGCGCGGCACCATTGCCGAAGATTTAAATGACGGTCTGACCGGCGGTTTTAAAGGCGACAACTTCCTGCTGATCCGTTTCCACGGTATGTACCAGCAGGACGATCGCGATATTCGCGCCGAGCGTGCTGAACAGAAGCTGGAGCCGCGTCATGCGATGCTGCTGCGCTGCCGTCTGCCGGGTGGGATCATCACCACCAAACAGTGGCAGGCGATCGACAAGTTCGCCCATGACAACACTATCTACGGCAGCATCCGTCTGACCAACCGTCAGACCTTCCAGTTTCACGGCATCCTGAAGAAGAACGTGAAGCCGGTACACCAGATGCTGCACTCCGTCGGGCTGGACGCGCTGGCAACCGCCAACGACATGAACCGTAACGTGCTCTGCACCTCCAACCCGTACGAGTCCGAGCTGCACGCTGAAGCCTACGAGTGGGCGAAGAAGATCTCCGAGCATCTGCTGCCGCGTACCCGCGCCTATGCTGAGATCTGGCTCGACCAGGAGAAGGTCGCGACCACGGACGAAGAGCCGATCCTCGGTCAGACTTACCTGCCGCGTAAGTTCAAAACGACGGTGGTGATCCCGCCGCAGAACGATATCGATCTGCACGCCAACGACATGAACTTTGTGGCGATTGCCGAGAACGGCAAGCTGGTGGGCTTTAACCTGCTGGTGGGCGGCGGTCTCTCTATTGAGCACGGGAACAAGAACACTTACGCCCGTACCGCGAGCGAGTTTGGTTATCTGCCGCTGGAGCACACCCTGGCGGTGGCGGAAGCGGTCGTCACTACCCAGCGCGACTGGGGTAACCGTACCGATCGTAAAAACGCCAAGACCAAATACACCCTCGAGCGCGTGGGCGTTGAGACCTTCAAAGCCGAAGTGGAGCGTCGCGCCGGCATTAAGTTTGAGCCGATCCGTCCGTACGAATTCACCGGTCGCGGGGATCGCATCGGCTGGGTTAAAGGTATCGACAATAAATGGCACCTGACGCTGTTTATTGAAAACGGCCGTATCCTGGATTATCCGGGCCGTCCGCTGAAAACCGGCCTGCTGGAGATCGCGAAGATCCACAAAGGTGAATTCCGTATCACCGCCAACCAGAACCTGATTATTGCCGGCGTGCCGGAAAGCCAGAAGGCGAAGATCGAGAAGCTGGCGCGGGATCATGCCCTGATGGACGCAGTGAAGCCGCAGCGTGAAAACTCCATGGCCTGCGTGTCGTTCCCGACCTGTCCGCTGGCGATGGCCGAAGCCGAACGCTTCCTGCCGTCATTTACTGACAAAGTGGAAGCGATTCTGGAAAAACACGGCATTCCGGATGAGCATATCGTGATGCGCATCACCGGCTGCCCGAACGGCTGTGGCCGCGCGATGCTGGCCGAGCTGGGTCTGGTGGGTAAAGCGCCGGGTCGTTACAACCTGCACCTGGGGGGTAACCGCAGCGGAACGCGTATCCCGCGTATGTATCGCGAGAACATCACGGAACCTGAAATTCTCAACTCAATTGATGAGTTAGTCGGGCGCTGGGCGAAAGAGCGCGAAGCGGGTGAAGGCTTCGGCGACTTTACGGTGCGTGCGGGCATCATTCGCCCGGTGCTCGATCCCGCCCGGGATTTCTGGGAGTAATACCGCACGGGTTTTGTAGGCCGGGCAAACGCAGTGCCGCCCGGCAAAACAGGCAAATGAGGTTCCTATGTCCGTACTCGATCTAAACGCCCTTAACGATCTGCCAAAAGTCGAACGCATTCTGGCGCTGGCCGAAACCAACGCGCAGCTGGAGAAGCTGGACGCCGAAGGGCGCGTCGCCTGGGCGTTGGAAAACCTGCCGGGTGAACACGTGCTCTCGTCGAGCTTTGGTATTCAGGCGGCGGTCAGCCTGCATCTGGTGAATAAGATCCGCCCGGACATTCCGGTGATCCTCACCGATACCGGCTACCTGTTCCCGGAAACCTACCAGTTTATTGATGAGCTGACGGACAAGCTCAGGCTGAATCTGAAGGTCTATCGCGCAGAGCAGAGCCCGGCCTGGCAGGAGGCGCGCTATGGTAAGCTGTGGGAGCAGGGCGTTGAGGGCATTGAGAAATATAACGCCATCAACAAAGTCGAGCCGATGAACCGGGCGCTTTCTGAACTCAACGCCAAAACCTGGTTTGCCGGTTTGCGCCGGGATCAGTCCGGTAGCCGGGCGTCACTGCCGGTGCTGGCGATCCAGCGTGGCGTATTTAAAGTGCTGCCGATTATCGACTGGGACAACCGTACCGTTTACCAGTACCTTCAGCAGCATGGCCTTAAGTATCACCCGCTGTGGGATCAGGGCTATCTGTCGGTGGGCGATACCCATACCACCCGTAAATGGGAGCCGGGTATGGCAGAAGAAGAGACCCGCTTCTTTGGCCTCAAGCGCGAGTGCGGATTGCACGAAGGGTGATTGTTGTGCCCGGTGGCGGCTACGCCTTACCGGGCCTACATTCGAGCTCCCTGTAGGCCCGGTAAGCGCAGCGCCACCGGGCAAAAGACCTCAGGCCTTCCCCGCCTTCGCCAATTCCTTCACCAGCGGCAGCATCACCCGCACCACGTCCCGGCTGCGGTGTTCAATCCGCTTCGGCAGTGCCTGGTCGATGTGTTGCAGATTATCCAGCCTGACGTCATGCCAGCTGGTTCCTTCCGGAAACGCCTTCGATTTTGCCCGCTGCTGATAACCATCCTTTTTGCCCAGGGACCAGTTGGTCGCTTCGACATACAGCACCGGGATCCCGGCTTTGTCGAACACCTCGCCATCATTGCAGCAGCCGGTTCCTTTCGGATACGCGGCGTTGCCGCCCGGGTTGGTGGCAGCATAGATGCCGTGGGCGCGGGCAATGGCCAGTGCCCGGTCGCGGGTTAGCTTGCGCACCGGCCCGGGCGTGGTTTTGCCGCTGTTGAAATAGAGCTTATCCCCCACGATTAAGTTATCGAGGTTGATCACCAGCAGGGTGTTTTTCTTCTCTGCCGCGCTCATGCGTTTGAGGACATTCTCGGCGCCCAGCCGCCCCTCTTCTTCGCCGCTGGTGGCGATAAAGCGGATGCTGTACTGGGTGGGAATATCTTTCAGCTGGTCGGCCAGCTCCAGCATCACCCCGACGCCAGCGGCGTTGTCATCAATACCCTGTAAGGTCAGGCCGCCGAGGTTGTTGTCGGCATCGCTGTCGCTCATCGGGGCGTAAGTATCGAGATGCGCCAGAATAATAATCTGCTGGGCGGCTTTACCTTCGTGGGCAGCAATCACGGTGCTGCCGGTCACGTTGTGCCAGTTCTTGCTCAGATTACGGGAGGTATAGATGTAGCGGCTCTGAAAGGTGCGGATATCGCTCTGGTAGCCCATACCGGCGAACTGCTGGCGCACATAGTCAGCGGAGAGCATTTCAGCGGGGGTGCCGGTCATCCGACCCGGGAAAAAGGTGGCAATATGACGCGCCTGCGTCGCGGCAACTTCGCCCAGAGGCTGGGTCTTAGCCTGAACCGTTCCGATTAAGCAAACGCCGAGCGCCAGGGCAACGTATCGGTGGCGCATTGCGGAAAACATAGTGAGTCCTTAAAAAAATAACGCAAAATTTTAACGCGCTTAGTATGAAACTGTGACTGCGCTTACACAATTTGATTTGCTCTTAAATGCCCGGAATCACGCGCGTTAAGCACTTTTTGATATGAGCTTTTCCAGGGCGTTATTCCATTGAGTAACTACTCATTCCAATTCGTAATTTCATTCGCCCGTAGTCGCCCCCTATAGTCCCACTATTCCTGGTTGTTAGCGAGTTGTAGCATTGTGGATTACCTTCCTTTATTCGCTGCCGTAAAAGACCGCCCGGTGCTGGTTGTCGGCACCGGCGAAATCGCTGAGCGCAAAATTGCCTTTTTACACCGGGCTGGCGCGCGCGTGCAGGTTGTCGCCGAAGCGGATTTTGCTGAGTCGCAAATCGACAATGTGGTGCTGGTCATTGCCGCCACCGATAACCGGGCTCTCAACCAGCGCGTCTCGGATGCTGCCCATGCTCGTCACCGTCTGGTGAACGTGGTGGACGACCAGCCGCTTTGCTCCTTTATCTTTCCGTCTATTGTGGACCGCTCGCCGCTGCTGGTGGCTATCTCCTCTGGCGGCACAGCTCCGGTGCTGGCCCGCGTACTGCGGGAAAAAATCGAAGCGCTGCTGCCGACAAGCCTGGGCCGGATGGCCGAGAAGGCCAGCTACTGGCGCAACCACCTGAAAACCCGCCTGACCAGCGTGACGGAACGCCGTCGCTTCTGGGAGCGCGTGTTTCGCGGGCGCTTTGCCAGCCTGATGCAGGCCGGTAATGAGACGGCGGCGCAGCAAATTCTCGAAGACGAGCTGGATAACCCGGGCAGCACCAGCGGGGAGATCATCCTCGTCGGTGCGGGGCCGGGTGATGCTGGCCTCCTGACCCTGCGCGGTTTGCAGGTGTTGCAGGATGCGGACGTGGTGTTCTATGACCATCTGGTGAGCGACGGCGTGCGCGAGTTGATTCGTCGCGACGCTGAGCAGATCTGCGTAGGCAAACGCGCGGGCGGACACGCTGTTCCCCAGCACGACACCAACCAGATGCTGATTGCGGCGGCCAGAGAGGGCAAAACCGTGGTGCGCCTGAAAGGGGGCGATCCCTTTATCTTTGGTCGCGGCGGCGAAGAGCTGCAGGCGGCAGCCGAAGCGGGTGTGCCTTTCCAGGTTGTGCCGGGGATCACCGCAGCCTCGGCGGTCACGGCCTATGCCGGTATTCCGCTCACGCACCGCGATTACGCCCAGAGCGTCACCTTTGTCACCGGCCACTACAAGGCCGACAGCACCCCGTTTGACTGGACGCATCTGGCGCAAAGCCGTCAGACCCTCGCCATCTACATGGGCACCATGAAAGCGGCGGAAATTAGCGAACAACTGATTCGCCACGGGCGCGATGCGACTACGCCTGTGGCGGTGATATCCCGCGGCACGCGCGTCGATCAGCACGTGACCACCGGAACACTACAACACCTTGCAAGCCTCGCGAAAGACGCCCCGATGCCCGCCCTGATTGTGGTGGGGGAAGTGGTGCAGCTGCACAGCACGCTCGCCTGGTTTCAAAACACTACCGACACCGAAGGGTTTGGCTCTTCGGTCGTAAATTTGGCTTAAGGAACGGTTATGGATCAAAAACGACTGACGCACTTGCGGCAACTGGAAGCGGAAAGTATTCATATTATCCGCGAAGTGGCCGCTGAGTTTGCTAATCCGGTAATGATGTACTCCATCGGGAAAGACTCCAGCGTGATGCTGCACCTGGCGCGTAAAGCGTTTTACCCGGGCACGCTGCCGTTCCCGTTGCTGCATGTGGATACCGGCTGGAAATTCCGCGAGATGTATGAGTTCCGTGACCGCACCGCCAAAGCGTACGGCTGCGAACTGCTGGTGCATAAAAACCCGGAAGGGGTGGCGATGGGCATTAACCCGTTCGTGCACGGCAGCGGTAAACACACCGATATCATGAAAACCGAAGGGCTGAAGCAGGCGCTGAACAAATACGGCTTTGATGCCGCGTTCGGCGGCGCCCGCCGCGATGAAGAGAAATCCCGCGCCAAGGAGCGTATCTACTCCTTCCGCGATCGCTTCCATCGCTGGGATCCAAAAAACCAGCGTCCGGAGCTGTGGCACAACTACAACGGCCAGATTAACAAAGGCGAAAGCATTCGCGTGTTCCCGCTCTCCAACTGGACCGAGCTGGATATCTGGCAGTACATCTATCTGGAAAATATCGAGATCGTTCCTCTGTATCTGGCGGCTGAACGCCCGGTGCTGGAGCGCGACGGCATGCTGATGATGGTGGATGACGATCGTATCGATCTGCAGCCTGGCGAAGTGATCAAAAAGCGGATGGTGCGTTTCCGTACCCTCGGCTGCTGGCCGCTGACCGGCGCGGTGGAGTCTGACGCGCAGACGCTGCCTTCGATCATTGAAGAGATGCTGGTCTCAACCACCAGCGAGCGACAGGGGCGCGTGATTGACCGCGACCAGGCAGGCTCGATGGAGCTGAAGAAACGTCAGGGTTATTTCTAAGGAGCCGCCATGAATACCACTATTGCTCAACAGATTGCCAATGAAGGCGGCGTCGAAGCCTACCTGCACGCCCAGCAGCACAAAAGTTTGCTGCGTTTCCTGACCTGCGGCAGCGTGGACGACGGGAAAAGCACCCTGATTGGCCGTCTGCTGCACGATACCCGTCAGATCTATGAAGATCAGCTCTCATCACTGCACAACGACAGCAAGCGTCACGGCACCCAGGGTGAGAAACTCGATCTGGCCCTGCTGGTGGATGGCCTGCAGGCGGAGCGCGAGCAGGGCATCACCATCGACGTGGCCTATCGCTATTTCTCCACCGAGAAGCGTAAATTTATTATCGCCGACACCCCAGGGCATGAGCAGTACACCCGCAATATGGCGACCGGCGCCTCCACCTGCGACCTGGCGATCCTGCTGATCGACGCCCGTAAAGGTGTGCTGGATCAGACCCGTCGCCACAGCTTTATTTCCACGCTGCTTGGGATCAAACACCTGGTGGTGGCGGTCAACAAGATGGACCTGGTCAACTTCAGCGAAGAGAAGTTTAACGAGATCCGCGAAAGCTACCTCACCTTTGCCGAGCAGCTGCCGGGCAACCTCGACATCCGCTTTGTGCCGCTGTCGGCGCTGGAAGGGGATAACGTGGCGTCCCAGAGCGTCAGCATGCCGTGGTACAGCGGCCCGACGCTGCTGGAAGTGCTGGAGACCGTTGAGATCCAGCGCAGCGTGGAAACGCAGCCGATGCGCTTCCCGGTGCAGTACGTGAACCGCCCGAACCTCGATTTCCGTGGCTTCTCCGGCACTATTGCCTCCGGCAACGTGCAGGTCGGCCAGCGCGTGAAAGTCCTGCCATCCGGCGTGGAATCAGCGATTACCCGTATCGTTACCTTTGACGGCGATCTGCAGGAAGCCGGGGCAGGGGAAGCGGTAACGCTGGTGCTGAAAGACGAAATTGATATCAGTCGCGGCGACCTGCTGGTAGATGCGCAGGAGACGCTGCCTGCGGTGCAAAGCGCCTCCGTGGATGTGGTGTGGATGGCTGAACAGCCGCTGAGCCCGGGCCAGAGCTACGACATCAAGATTGCCGGCAAGAAAACCCGCGCCCGCGTGGACGGCGTTCAGTACCAGGTCGACATCAACAACCTGGCGCAGCACAGCGTCACTGAACTGCCGCTGAACGGCATCGGGCTGGTGGATTTCACCTTCGACGAACCGCTGGTGCTGGATCGGTATCAGCAGAACCCGGTGACCGGGGGCTTAATCATTATCGACCGTCTGACCAACGTCACCGTTGGCGCAGGAATGGTGCGCGAGCCTAAATCGCAGGCGAGCGCGGTGCCGTCGGAATTCAGCGCCTTTGAGCTGGAGCTGAACGCGCTGGTACGTAAACACTTCCCGCACTGGGGCGCGCGCGATCTGCTGGGAGGCAAGTAATGGCGCTGCATGATGAGAACGTCGTCTGGCATCCTCATCCGGTCACGGTGGCCGAACGCGAACAACTCCACGGTCATCGTGGGGTTGTGCTGTGGTTTACCGGGCTCTCGGGCTCCGGTAAGTCCACCGTCGCGGGCGCGCTGGAAGAGGCGCTGCACAAACTTGGCGTCAGCACCTATCTGTTGGATGGCGACAACGTGCGCCACGGGCTGTGCAGCGATCTCGGCTTTAGCGATACGGATCGCAAAGAGAACATCCGTCGGGTGGGCGAAGTGGCCAGCCTGATGGCCGATGCCGGGCTGGTGGTGTTAACCGCCTTTATCTCACCGCATCGCGCCGAGCGGCAGATGGTGCGTGAGCGGGTGGGTAACAGCCGCTTCATTGAAGTGTTTGTTGATACCCCGCTGGAAATCTGCGAACAGCGCGATCCGAAAGGGCTCTACAAAAAGGCCCGCGCCGGCGAGCTGAAGAATTTCACCGGCATCGATGCGGTCTACGAAGCGCCGGAAACCCCGGATATCCACCTTGAAGGTCAACAATTGGTAACAAATTTAGTAGGCCAATTATTAGACCTGCTCCGGCAGGGCGATATTATCAGATCCTGAGATGGTATTGAGGGGAGCGAATAACTCCCGTCAATATGTCACGGTCACAGGATCAGCTATGCGGAACAGCGAAAACTACATCATCACCGGGTCGGACACAGTATCGGCAAATGACGAGACGACCTGGTCTTTTCCTGGGGCGTTTGTCGGCTTTGCGTCATGGCTGATGGCACTGGGGATCCCTTTCCTGTTTTACGGCAGCAACACGCTGTTTTTCTTCCTTTATACCTGGCCTTTCTTCCTTGCACTGATGCCCGTTGCCGTTGTGGTGGGGATCGCGCTGCACTCTCTGCTTAACGGCAAGCTGCTCTACAGTTCGCTTTGCACCGTGATGACGGTGGTGGCAATGGTCGGACTGTTATTTTTGTGGCTCATGGGATAAGTTCATCCATAATTCAAACCGTAACCAACTATGTGACATTGTTGGCTTGCGCGAATCTGCAAAAAAAATGTGGTACATTTGCCCGCAATGTTGCGGCATCTCTGTAGCCCCGATGTAGAGTCGTGGGGAAAGTTATGGGATGATGATGCCGTTTTTCAGGGGGCAGGATGGGTAAACTTACGCTGCTGTTGCTGGCTCTGCTGGTCTGGCTTCAGTATTCGCTGTGGTTCGGTAAGAACGGCCTTCACGATTACAGTCGCGTCAGCGATGACGTGACGGCGCAGCAGGCTACAAACGGCAAACTTAAAGCGCGAAACGATCAACTGTTTGCGGAAATTGACGATCTCAATGGCGGCCAGGAAGCCATTGAAGAGCGCGCGCGCAACGAACTCAGCATGACTAAGCCGGGCGAAACCTTCTATCGTCTGGTGCCGGATGCGTCTAAACGCAACCAGGGCTCAGTACAAAACACTCGATAATCAGGCCCAGGATTACGCCATGGCAGTAACTTTTTCGAACGTATGCGCCGTTGTGCCAGCCGCCGGGTTTGGCCGGCGCATGCAGACTGAATGTCCTAAACAATACCTTTCAATTGGCGATAAAACGATCCTTGAGCACACCGTGGCGGCGCTGCTGGCGAACCCACGCGTGACGCGGGTCGTTATCGCTATCAGCCCGGGCGACGCCCGCTTTGCCGCGCTACCGCTCGCAGCTCACCCGCAGGTGACCGTGGTTGACGGCGGCGCAGAGCGTGCCGATTCGGTGCTGGCGGGATTGCAGGCCGCCGGTGACGCGCAGTGGGTGCTGGTGCATGATGCGGCGCGTCCGTGTCTGCATCAGGACGATCTGGCGCGGCTGCTGGCGATCAGCGAAACCAGCCGCGTGGGCGGCATTCTGGCGACGCCGGTTCGCGATACCATGAAACGCGGCGAGCCGGGGCTGCAGGCCATCGCGCACACCGTGGAGCGCGTCGATCTCTGGCATGCGCTCACGCCGCAATTTTTCCCCCGCGAGCTGCTGCACGCCTGCTTAACCCGTGCGCTGAACGAAGGCGCAACTATCACCGACGAAGCTTCGGCGCTGGAGTACTGCGGTTTTCACCCGGAACTGATTGAAGGGCGCGCAGATAATATAAAAGTGACGCGCCCCGAAGATTTACAGCTGGCAGAATTTTATCTTACCCGTTCGACCCATCAGGAGAAGGCATAATGCGAATTGGACATGGTTTTGACGTACACGCCTTTGGCGGCGAGGGCCCAATTATCATTGGCGGCGTACGCATCCCTTATGAAAAAGGACTGCTGGCGCATTCTGATGGCGATGTTGCCCTGCACGCGTTAACCGACGCGCTGCTGGGTGCGGCGGCGCTGGGCGATATCGGCAAGCTGTTCCCGGACACCGATCCGGCCTTTAAGGGCGCCGACAGCCGTGAGCTGCTGCGCGAAGCCTGGCGCCGTATTCAGGCCAAAGGCTACACCCTCGGCAACGTGGACGTGACCATTATTGCCCAGGCCCCGAAAATGCTGCCGCACATCCCCCAGATGCGCGTGTTTATTGCCGAAGATCTCGGCTGCCATATGGACGATGTCAACGTCAAAGCGACCACTACCGAGAAGCTCGGCTTTACCGGTCGCGGTGAAGGCATTGCCTGTGAAGCCGTGGCGCTGCTGGTGAAGGCGGCCAAATGATCGACTTCGACAACCTGACGTACCTGCACGGTAAACCGCAGGGCACGGGCCTGCTGAAGGCCAATCCGGAAGATTTCGTGGTGGTAGAAGATCTGGGCTTTGAGCCGGACGGCGAGGGCGAGCACATTCTGGTGCGGATCCTGAAAAACGGCTGCAACACCCGTTTTGTCGCCGAGGCGCTGGCAAAGTTTCTGAAAATTCACGCCCGTGAAGTGAGCTTTGCCGGCCAGAAAGACAAACACGCCGTCACGGAACAGTGGCTCTGCGCCCGGGTACCGGGTAATGGGATGCCCGATTTAAGCCAGTTCCAGCTTGAAGGCTGTCAGGTGCTGGAATACGCCCGTCACAAGCGCAAATTGCGTCTCGGAGCGCTTAAGGGCAACGCCTTTACCCTGGTGCTGCGCGAGGTGAGCAACCGCGATGAGGTTGAACAGCGTCTGACGGCAATCAACGAGCAGGGCGTGCCGAACTATTTCGGCGCACAGCGTTTTGGCATTGGCGGCAGTAACCTGCAGGGCGCCCTGCGCTGGGCGCAAAGCAATGCCCCGGTGCGGGATCGCAATAAACGCAGTTTTTGGTTGTCGGCAGCCCGCAGCGCGTTGTTTAATCAAATCGTCAGCGAGCGGCTGAAAAAAACAGACGCGAATCAAGTTGTTGTCGGCGATGCGCTACAATTAGCGGGACGCGGCAGCTGGTTTGTCGCCACTGATGAAGAAATGAGCGATGTGCAGGCGCGCGTCAATGCGAAAACTCTGCTGATCACTGCGGCCCTGCCGGGTACCGGCGACTGGGGTCCGCAGGGTGATGCGCTGCGTTTTGAGCAGGCTGCCATCGCCGATGAAACAGAGTTATGCTCACTGCTGGTGCGGGAAAAAGTCGAAGCGGCACGCCGGGCGATGCTGCTCTATCCGCAACAGTTGAGCTGGAACTGGTGGGATGACGTAACCGTCGAGCTACGTTTCTGGCTGCCGGCTGGCAGCTTTGCCACCAGTGTTGTCAGGGAACTTATCAACACTTCGGGTGACTATGCGAATATTGCTGAGTAACGATGACGGGATCCATGCGCCAGGCATTCAGACGCTGGCTAAAGCGCTACGTGAGTTCGCCGAGGTGCAGGTGGTGGCTCCCGATCGTAACCGCAGCGGTGCCTCTAACTCGTTAACCCTCGAGTCGTCTCTTCGCACCTTTACCTTCGACAATGGCGATATCGCCGTTCAGATGGGCACTCCAACCGACTGTGTCTTTCTGGGCGTCAATGCGCTGATGCGTCCCCGCCCGGACGTGGTGGTCTCCGGCATCAATGCCGGACCCAACCTGGGCGATGACGTGATCTACTCCGGAACGGTAGCCGCCGCAATGGAAGGACGCCACCTTGGCTTTCCTGCCCTGGCTGTCTCGCTCAACGGCCATCAGCACTATGACACCGCCGCCGCAGTCACCTGCGCCATTCTGCGGGCCCTGAGCCGCGAGCCGCTGCGCACCGGACGCATCCTCAATATCAACGTGCCGGATCTGCCGCTGGATGAAATCAAAGGCATCCGCGTGACGCGCTGTGGCAGCCGCCACCCGGCGGATAAAGTGATCCCGCAGGAAGATCCGCGCGGCAACACGCTGTACTGGATTGGCCCGCCGGGCGAAAAACACGATGCCGGGCCGGATACTGATTTTGCCGCCGTGGATGAAGGCTACGTTTCCGTCACCCCGCTGCACGTAGATTTGACCGCGCATAACGCGCAGGATGTGGTTTCAGGCTGGCTGGATCGTGCCGGGGTGAGCTCGCAATGGTAAGCAATCGTGTACAAACTCTTCTGAATCAATTACGCAGTCAGGGTATTGCTGACGAGCGGGTGCTGGACGCCATCTCGCGGGTGCCGCGGGAAAAGTTCGTGGATGAGGCGTTTGAGCACAAAGCATGGGAAAACGTCGCGTTACCGATAGGGCAGGGGCAAACTATCTCCCAGCCGTATATGGTGGCGCGCATGACAGAGCTGCTGGAGCTGACCCCGGACTCGCGGGTGCTGGAGATTGGCACCGGTTCGGGATACCAGACCGCCATTCTGGCGCACCTGGTGCATCATGTCTGCTCGGTTGAACGCATCAAAGGGCTGCAGTGGCAGGCGCGCCGTCGCCTGAAGCAGCTCGATTTACACAATGTTTCTACCCGTCACGGGGATGGCTGGCAGGGCTGGAAGGCACGTGGCCCGTTTGATGCCATTATCGTGACGGCTGCACCGCCTGAGATCCCGGATGCGCTGATGGCGCAGCTGGATGACGGCGGGATCCTCGTTTTACCGGTGGGCGATGAACATCAGCTGTTGAAGCGTGTTCGTCGACGGGGCAACGAGTTCATCATCGATACCGTAGAAGCCGTACGTTTCGTGCCTCTGGTGAAAGGAGAGCTGGCCTGAGACTCGGATTATTCCAGGGTTTTTCAGGCAAATTCAGCGTATGGTGTGGCGCAAAACGTTGTGACACTACGGTAATTTTAAGTCACTGGTAACTAAAAATAATCCTGGGGGATAAATGAGCGCGGGAAGCCCAAAATTCACCATCAGCCGTGTTGCGGCATTGTCACTGGTTTCCATCTGGCTGGCCGGTTGTACATCGAATAATGCCCCTGCGCCTGTCAGTTCGGTTGGCGGCAGCAATGGTACCAGTACGGGCAATCCATCCGGCGGCATGCTGATCACCCCTCCACCGAAGATGGGTACCCCGGCGGCACAGCAAACTCCGCAAATCCAGCCTGTTCAGACACCGGTTACCCAGCCAACTCAGATTCAGCCAGTGGATCAGCCTGTTCAGACCGAAAATGGCCGCATTGTGTATAACCGTAAGTATGGGAACATTCCGAAAGGAAGCTATACCGGCGGTAGCACGTACACCGTAAAACGCGGCGATACCCTCTTCTATATTGCCTGGATCACCGGGAACGATTTCCGTGACCTTGCGCAACGAAATAACGTCCAGGCCCCGTATGGCCTGGAAGTTGGCCAGACGCTGCAGGTGGGTAACGCAACGGGTAAACCGCTCACGCCTGGCAACACCGTTTCTGCGGCTGACGTAACGGCGCAAAATAACAGTGTGATGCCTGTGCAAAAATCAAGCACAGTGGTTGCGTCGCAACCGACAATTACGTATTCTGAGGATTCAGGTGAACAGAGTGCTAACAAGATGTTGCCGAATAATAAGGGGACTGCGACCGTTGTCACAGCGCCCGTTACGGCACCTGTGGTTAGCTCTACCGCACCCGTTGCCAGCAGTGTGACGTCCAGCTCAACGATTTCGTCGTGGCGCTGGCCGACTGAAGGCAAGGTTATCGAGAACTTTTCTTCCTCCGAGGGGGGAAATAAAGGGGTCGATATCGCAGGGAGTAAGGGACAGGCTATTATCGCGACCGCAGATGGTCGTGTTGTATACGCCGGTAACGCTCTGCGCGGTTACGGTAATCTTATTATCATCAAACACAACGATGATTACCTGAGTGCCTACGCCCATAACGATACGATGCTGGTCCGGGAACAACAAGAAGTTAAGGCGGGGCAAAAAATAGCTACTATGGGTAGCACCGGAACCAGTTCTACACGCTTGCATTTTGAAATTCGTTACAAGGGGAAATCCGTAAACCCGCTGCAGTATTTGCCGCAGCGATAATTTGGCGGGACATATCTTTTGATATGTTGCGCCCAGGGATCACGGGTAGGAGCCACCTTTATGAGTCAGAATACGCTGAAAGTTCATGATTTAAATGAAGACGCGGAGTTTGATGAGAACGGAGCAGAGGCTTTTGACGAAAAAGCCTTAGTAGAAGAGGAACCCAGTGATAACGATTTAGCTGAAGAAGAGCTGTTATCGCAGGGCGCCACACAACGTGTGCTGGATGCGACTCAGCTTTACCTTGGGGAGATTGGTTATTCCCCACTGTTAACAGCCGAAGAAGAAGTTTACTTCGCGCGCCGGGCATTACGTGGTGATGTGGCTTCACGTCGTCGCATGATTGAAAGTAACCTGCGTCTGGTGGTTAAGATTGCCCGTCGTTACAGCAATCGTGGTCTGGCTCTGCTGGATCTGATTGAAGAGGGCAACCTTGGGCTGATCCGCGCAGTAGAGAAATTTGACCCAGAGCGTGGGTTCCGTTTCTCAACTTATGCGACCTGGTGGATCCGACAGACCATCGAACGGGCAATCATGAACCAGACCCGTACGATCCGACTGCCTATTCACATTGTTAAAGAGTTGAACGTCTATCTGCGTACCGCACGCGAGTTGTCCCATAAGCTGGACCACGAGCCAAGCGCGGAAGAGATTGCCGAACAGCTTGATAAACCTGTTGATGATGTCAGCCGTATGCTGCGTCTCAACGAGCGTATTACCTCCGTCGACACCCCGCTGGGTGGCGATTCCGAGAAAGCGCTGCTGGACATCCTGGCCGATGAAAAAGACAACGGTCCGGAAGACACCACGCAGGACGATGATATGAAACAGAGCATCGTCAAATGGCTGTTCGAACTGAACGCCAAACAGCGTGAAGTGCTGGCACGTCGTTTCGGTCTGCTGGGGTATGAAGCTGCGACACTGGAAGATGTCGGTCGTGAAATCGGCTTGACCCGTGAACGTGTTCGTCAGATTCAGGTTGAAGGTCTGCGTCGCCTGCGTGAAATCCTGCAGGGGCAAGGTCTGAATATTGAAGCGCTGTTCCGCGAGTAAGCACCTTTTCGTCAAAAAAGGCCCGTCGAGAGACGGGCCTTTTTCTTTTGTGTCACGGTTGCGCGGTTTCGTGCAGCAGACGCCACGTAATGGCATCGCCTTCCTGATTCAGAACGGCGCTGGACCAGCGCACGTTTACCGGCTGATCCGGGCGGGTCTGCGTTTCACGGTAGTGAAGCACCGCGCCGTTGTCCCAGGTCTGTAATGTCGTTAAATCATCAATCGCAATTTTCAGTCCCGGACGGCTGCCGCGCTGGTCTTCAAGGAAACGCGCCAGCGCGGGATAATCCAGGTGTGCGCCGCTTGGGGCGATCATCAGGAAGTCCTCGCGAAAACGGGCGAGCAGGGCATCGAGATCGCCTTCTCCCTGGCCTAACCAGTTTTCTAACGCGATGTGAGCATCGATAATTTCGTTTTCGTAGCAGGTCACTCTTTCTCCTTAAACATCATTTGTGGACTAAATGCCTGATAAAAAAGCCGGGTGGCGGCTACGCCTTACCCGGCCTACAAAAGTTTCGTAGGCCCGGCAAGCGCAGCGCCGCCGGGCGATACAGCCCGCACGTTTCCGTAGGCCCGGCAAGCGCAGCGCCGCCGGGCAATACAGACCGCGGAGATCTACACTAAATTCTTCAACCGATAGATCCACTCCAGCGCCTGACGCGGCGACAGGGAATCCGGGTCAAGGTTCTCCAGCGCTTCCAGGGCCGGGGAGGTCTCTTCCGCAGGCACCAGCAACGACATCTGCGTGCCGTCCACCTGGGTGGCCGCCGCGTTTGGCGCCAGGCTCTCCAGCTCGCGCAGTTTCTGGCGCGCACGCTTGATCACCTCTTTCGGCACGCCTGCCAGCGCCGCCACGGCCAGGCCGTAACTTTTGCTCGCCGCGCCATCCTGCACGGTGTGCATAAAGGCGATGGTATCGCCGTGCTCCAGCGCATCCAGATGAACGTTCGCCACTCCCTCCATTTTCTCCGGCAGCTGCGTCAGCTCGAAGTAGTGGGTGGCAAACAGGGTCAGCGCCTTAATCTTATTGGCCAGGCTTTCGGCACAGGCCCATGCCAGCGAGAGCCCGTCATAGGTAGAGGTTCCGCGGCCAATCTCATCCATCAGCACCAGGCTGTATTCCGTGGCGTTGTGCAGAATGTTGGCGGTTTCGGTCATCTCCACCATAAAGGTGGAGCGACCGCTCGCCAGATCGTCCGCTGCGCCTACGCGGGTAAAGATGCGATCCACCGGGCCAATCTCCACCTTTTGCGCCGGAACGTAGCTGCCGATGTAGGCCAGCAGGGCTATCAGCGCGGTCTGGCGCATATAGGTACTTTTACCGCCCATGTTCGGCCCGGTAATGATCAGCATCCGGCGCTGCGGCGACAGGTTCAGCGGGTTGGCGATAAACGGTTCGTTCAGCACCTGCTCCACCACCGGATGTCGCCCCTCGGTAATGCGTACGCCCGGCTTATCGGTAAAGGTCGGGCAGCAGTAGTTCAGCGTCTCGGCGCGCTCTGCCAGGTTGACCAGCACGTCCAGCTCCGCCAGCGCAGCGGCGCTCTGCTGTAAATCCGCAAGGTGCGGCATCAGCATGTCGAACAGGGCGTCATACAGCTGCTTTTCCAGCGCCAGGGCTTTACCCTTGGAGGTGAGCACCTTGTCTTCGTACTCTTTCAGCTCAGGAATAATGTAGCGCTCGGCGTTTTTCAGCGTCTGGCGGCGCACGTAGTGAATAGGCGCCAGATGGCTCTGCCCGCGGCTGATCTGAATGAAGTAGCCGTGGACCGCGTTGTAACCCACTTTCAGGGTGTCCAGCCCGAGCCGCTCGCGCTCGCGGATCTCCAGTTTATCCAGATAATCCGTCGCGCCATCGGCCAGCGCGCGCCACTCGTCCAGCTCTTCGTTGTAACCGGGGGCGATAACGCCGCCGTCGCGCACCAGTACCGGCGGGGCATCGATGATGGCCTTTTCCAGTAGCTCGCGCAGTTCGCTAAATTCACCCATGGTGTTGCGCAGTTTCTGCACCGGGGCGCAGTCGATCTCCGCCAGCTGGCTGCGCAGTTCAGGCAACTGCTGGAAGGCATGACGCATGCGGGCTAAATCGCGCGGGCGAGCGGTACGCAGCGCCAGTCGCGCCAGAATACGCTCCAGATCGCCGACCTGACGCAGCACCGGCTGCAGCTCGCTGTAGCGATCCTGCAGTGCGCCAATGGTCTGCTGACGCCCGGTCAGCGTGGCGGTATCGCGCACCGGCATGTGCAGCCAGCGTTTGAGCATGCGGCTGCCCATCGGGGTGACGGTGCTGTCGAGCACCGAGGCCAGCGTGTTTTCCACGCCGCCGGAGAGGTTCTGGGTGATCTCCAGATTGCGGCGGGTGGCGGCATCCATAATGATGCTGTCCTGCTGGCGCTCAATGGTGATGGAGCGGATATGCGGCAGGGCGGTGCGCTGGGTATCTTTGACGTACTGCAGCAAACAGCCCGCGGCGCATAGGCCGCGCGGCGCGTTTTCAACGCCAAAGCCGGTCAGATCGCGGGTGCCAAACTGCAGGTTGAGCTGCTGGCGCGCGGTGTCGATTTCGAACTCCCACAGCGGACGGCGGCGCAGGCCGCGACGGCCTTCCAGCAGCGCCATCTCGGCGAAATCTTCGGCATACAGCAGTTCCGCAGGATTGGTGCGCTGCAGCTCGGCGGCCATGGTTTCGCGGTCGGCCGGTTCGCTCAGGCGAAAGCGCCCGGAGCTGATATCCAGCGTGGCATAGCCGAAGCCTTTGCTGTCCTGCCAGATGGAGGCGAGCAGATTATCCTGGCGCTCCTGCAACAGCGCTTCATCGCTGATGGTGCCAGGGGTGACGATGCGCACCACCTTGCGCTCAACCGGGCCTTTCGAGGTGGCCGGATCGCCAATCTGTTCACAGATGGCGACCGACTCCCCCTGATTCACCAGCTTCGCCAGGTAGTTCTCTACCGCATGGTGCGGAATACCGGCCATCGGGATAGGTTCACCTGCCGAGGCTCCGCGTTTGGTCAGGGAGATGTCGAGCAGCTGCGAGGCGCGTTTCGCATCGTCATAAAACAGTTCGTAAAAGTCGCCCATCCGGTAAAAAAGCAGGATCTCCGGATGCTGAGCTTTCAGCTTCAGATACTGCTGCATCATCGGGGTATGGGCGTCAAAATTATCAGTAGTGGTCATGGAATGATGATGTCCATTTCTTTGAAAATAGTGCGTTTCAGGCGACGTCAGGGTCGTGTAATGGCGCTATTGTCGCATGAAAAAAAGACCCGGCGCAGCAAAATGTCGCGACTTTACGAGGCCTCTTCCGCAACCAGTTCAATCACTAATTTCCCCTGTTCCACCTGCACCCGTACCCGGGAGTGGGTTTTAAAACCAGCCTCCTCCAGCCAGTCGCCCTTTAAGCTCAGCGCGGCGTGTACGCTGTAGCGCGTCGGGATCTTGGTCTTGCGATCTTCGTGACGCTTTCTGAAATAGCCCACGGTGAGCTGACGGTGGGGTCTGGAAATACAGATATCTGACATAAAAACTCCTTTTTCTCAGGCAAGGATCCGGTGATAAAACACCTGTATAAAATGCCAGTAAAACACGCTGGCGACAAATGCATAACTGCGAGGCGTCTTCAGGAAATGGAATGTAAAAGATGAAATCGGGCTGAACATCGGATTTGAAAGGCGTATTATTGATACAACTTATAATCAGGTATCAGGCTATGTCAGGAAAACGCATCGCACGCGAGAAAGAGACCATCCGTAAGATGATCGCGCTGTATGAAAAGCAGTGCCCGCAGGCGTCGAAAGAGGCGGGACACTACGCGGCGCTGAACGAGTACGCCGACAAGCGGCTGGATAAATGCGTCTTTGGCGAAGAGAAACCGGCCTGCAAGCAGTGCCCGGTCCACTGCTATCAGCCGGCTAAACGTGAAGAGATGAAACAGGTGATGCGCTGGGCGGGGCCGCGCATGCTGTGGCGTCACCCGATTTTAACCGTGCGCCATCTGATCGACGATCGCCGCCCGGTGCCTGAGCTTCCGGAAAAGTACCGCCCAAAAAAATAATCCCTCAGCCTTGGGGTCTGCGCATCGGGCGGCAGATAACCACCATGGCGATGGCGCTGCACAGCGGGAACACCGCCAGCACCAGCCACGGAACGATCGCCCCGACGGACGGGGTCAGCGCCTGGTCGAGCAGATCGCCAAGCAGTAAATTCCCCGCGAGTACCGCACAGCCGCCTGCGGTGGCCAGTGCGCCATAGTGCGCGCCTAAGGTCGACTCGCTGGCAAACCATGGCACCACGTCTTTCCCCGCAGGCACCAGCAGCATCTGCCCGGTGGTCAGCAGCGTGACAAAGCAGGCCGCAGGCAGCAGACGCAGCAACCCGGTTGATGGTTCTGAGGACGCAAACAGCGCGACGCTCAGAAACGCGCTTGCTATAAGCAAAAATCCCACCGGCATGATGCGCACTGCGCCTACCCGCCGGGCAAAGCGCGCCAGCGGCAGCTGAAAGAGGATCACCAGCCCGGATGCCAGCATAAACAGCGGGCCGAGATCTTTCTCGCTGCCGCCCGCGCGCTGGATCTCCACCGGCAGCGCCAGATAGAGCTGGTTATAGCTTAACAGCCAGCTGCTCCAGGCGATGATAAAGGCCACGAACCGCGGCTGGCGAAAGGTGGTCCACCATGGCGTGATGTGCAGCGCCTGGTTTTTGTGTGTCCCCGCAGGCAGACAGAAGAACAGCACAATCAGCGCCACCACAAAGACCGCGGCACCCGCCAGCGCCACCTGGCGAAAACCGAGACCGGTGAGCAAAGCACCCGCGACCGGGCCGAGCACTGCCCCCAGCTCGCCGCACACCGCAAACAGGGCGAACCACTCGGCGCGGCTGCGTTTGCCCTGCGCCTCGCTGCGGGTTCCGGCTTTTGCCAGTAACGCTTCGATGGAGGGGGAGAAGAGCGCGCCGCCGATCCCGGTGAGGCACGCCCCGGCGATAATCACCGGCAGGCTGTAACCAAAGGCCAGCAGCAGATAACCCACCACCCGCACGACGCAGCCGCACAGAATAATGACGCGCGCGCCGTAGCGGTCGGAGAGGGCACCGCCGACGATAAACATCCCCTGCTGCGAGAAGGTGCGCAGCCCGAGCACCAGGCCGATAAGCCCCCCGGAGAGCAGCATATCGTCGCGCAAAAAGATCGCCAGGAAGGGGACGACGGCATAAAAACCAATGTTGAAAACAAACTGGCTGCCCAGCAGAACGGGCGGCCAGAGTTGCGTGGCGGGACGAATCACTGTCACCTGTTACCTCGCCTCAGACGAGGAAGTGGATATGTTTTTTGCCATGGTCGGGGGAGAGTTCAATACGGGTTTTCACCCGGAATATCTCCCACAGCAGCTCTTCGGTCAGGATCGCCTGCGGCGTACCGCTGGCCACCACGCGCCCTTTCTGCATCACGATGAGCGCATCGCAGAACATGGAAGCGTGGTTAAGATCGTGAATGGCGACGATGCTGGTGACCGGAAGCTGGCTGATTAACTGCATCAGCTGCATCTGATGGTGGATGTCGAGGTGGTTGGTGGGTTCATCCAGCAGGATTTCGGTCGGCATCTGCGCCAGCGCCCGGGCAATGTGCACCCGCTGGCGCTCACCGCCGGAGAGGCTCAGCCAGCCCTGCTCGCTGTGATGCAGCATATCCACCGTCTTCAGCGCCTGGGTGACCGTTTCGTCATCCTGCGCTGTCCAGCCGGAGAACGGGGAGTGGTGCGGAATACGCCCCAGCTTCACCACGTCACGCACGCGCATGTTGGCGTCGGTCATGCCGTGCTGTTCCACAAAAGCGACCCGACGGGCGAGCTGCTTTTTCGGGATGCCGGTGATGCTTTTGCCGTCCACCGCGACGGTGCCGCTATGGGGGCGGCGTAAACCGGCCAGGATCCGCAGCAGCGACGATTTGCCGGAGCCGTTTGGCCCCAGCAGGCCCACGGTCTGCCCCTGGGATACCGCCAGCGAGACATTATCGACAATGACCTTTTTACCCACCTTCCAGGTGATATTTTCAGCAGTGATGCTCATCACTTATTCCTTGAACGATAGATAATCACGGCAAAGAACGGCACGCCCACCAGCGCGGTGACGACGCCGACTGGCAGGCTTTGCGGGGCGATCAGCAGTCGGGAGGCGATATCCGCCAGCACCATCAGGATGGCACCCGCCAGCGCGCTGGCGATAAGCAGCGTGCGGTGCAACGGCCCAAAGAAGAAGCGCATCATGTGCGGTACCACCAGGCCGACAAAGCCGATGGAGCCCGCCATGCTGACGATGGTTGCCGTCATTAAGGCGGTGACGATAAACAGGATCAGGCGTACCCAGGGCACGGCGATCCCGAGCGAGGCGGCGGCATCGTCGCCAAAGGTGAAGGCGTCCAGCGCCCGGGCGTAATAAAGACAGATCGCCAGACCCACCAGCACCGCAACCAGAACCAGCTGGAATTCCGGCCATCTCACGCCGCTAAAACTGCCCAGCAGCCAGAACATCACGTCACGCGCCTGCTGCGCGCTGGCCGAGGTGCTGACGGTCCAGGCGGTAATGGCGTTAAACAGCTGTGAGGCGGCGACCCCGGCAAGAATAGTGCGCTCGCTGCCGCCACGGGCGCCGTTGGTCAGCAGGGCCACAAACGCGAAGGCGGTAAACGCCCCGGCAAAGGCCCCGGCGGAAAGGGTAACGGCACCGCTGCCAATGCCCAGCACCACCACGGAGACCGCACCGGTTGACGCCCCGGCTGAAACGCCCAGCACGTAAGGTTCGGCGAGGGCGTTTTTCAGCAGGCTTTGCAGCACCGCGCCGCAGATAGCCAGACCGGCACCGCAGCAGGCCGCTACCAATGCCCGGCTCAGGCGAAAATCCCAGATCACGCTCTCGTAGATGCGATTGAGCGGCTCCGCGGTTAAGCCCATTTTATTGGTAATGGCGTAGAACACGCTCTGCAGGGGGATTGCCAGTTCCCCCACGCTGACGCCAAAGGCGATAACCAGCAGCAGCGCCACCACTGCCAGGAGACCCGACGCCGGCCTCAGCCAGTTCAGCCGGGTCTGTTGAACCACGGCGGTCATTAATTCAGTCCCATCTTTCTGAGCTGTTCAGCAATCTGTTCCGCGCCGTAGATGGTGCGGATGGTCGGGTTCATGGCCTGGCCGTCCATCACCACGATGTGACCTTTCTTCACCGCATCCAGCTGGCTGACGGCCGGATCGCTCTTCAGGAATTTGATTTTTTCCTCGGCGTTATCCAGCGCCCAGCGGTTGCGGTCGAGGCTGGAGACCACGATCACGTCCGGGTTAGCGGCGATAATGCTCTCCCAGCCGACGGTCGGCCATTCGGTTTCGGAGGTGATGGCGTTGTGGCCGCCCAGCACGTTGGCGATAAAGCCGGAGGCGCTGTTTTTCCCGCCGACGTAGGCGTCAGAGGAAGGAGAGGAGCTGGAGAACCAGAAGACAAACGACAGGTCTTTTTTGCTTTTGCTGAATTCAGCGCGCAGGTCGGCTTCGCGCTTTTTGAAATCGGCGATCAGGGCTTGACCGCGATCTTCGACGTTGAAGATTCTGGCGAAATCTTCGATCTCTTTATACAGGAAGCTCATGTCCCACAGCTTCTGGCGGCTGCCGTACATATCGCCAATCTCTTTTTTGGTGGCGCACATGCCCGGCGACATGTAGCTGTTCACGCCGACGGTGGCGAGATCTTCGCGTTTGGCGACTTTACTCTCTGGCCCCAGCAGCAGCGGCAGCTGCGCCGGAACGAAGTCCGGGTTTTGCGCCAGGATGGATTCCAGAGTCGGGATCTCGACGGTCAGCGTTTTGACTTTCTTGTTCTTTTCAGCGAGCTCAGGCAGCACTTTGGTCGGCCAGAAGGCGCTGGCGGCGACCTTATCTTCCAGGCCCAGCAGCAGGAGAATCTCTACGGTGTTCTGGCCCAGCGCGACCACGCGTTCCGGTGCTTTAGTGAAGGTTTCTTTATATCCGCAATTCTCAATCGTCAGAGGGTATGTGGTCGCAAAGGCAGAACCGGCTGTCGCGATCAGCAATCCTAATGCGCTGATGACCTTTTTCATGAAACGCTATCCTTCATTAATTTATCTATGACAGCCGGAAGCCTGGCTGAGAATGAATATCATTTATTACGGCGGAGTTTTATACAATGATATATTCATGGTGTCAATGAATGATAGTAACGCACTGAAATTATAAATATTGGATGGGTTTTGTAGGCCGGGCAAGCAGAGCGCCGCCCGGCAAAAAGGGCGGGTTAATCGAGATCGGCACCGTTGCTGGCGATCACTTTTTTATACCACCAGAACGATTTTTTGCGTTTGCGATCGAGGGTACCGTTGCCGGCATCATCGCGATCGACATAGATAAAGCCGTAGCGCTTGCTCATCTCGCCCGTTGACGCGGCCACCAGATCGATACAGCCCCAGCTGGTGTAGCCCATCAGCGGAATGCCGTCTTCTATCGCCTCGCCCATCGCGCGGATATGCTCCCGCAGGTAGCTGATGCGGTAGTCGTCATTGATCTCGCCGTTGGCGTCAATCTCATCCTTCGCCCCCAGACCGTTCTCCACCAGGAACAGCGGCTTCTGGTAGCGGTCGTACATCATGTTCATGGTGATACGCAGGCCCAGCGGGTCGATGCCCCAGCCCCACTCGCTCACCTCGATGTGCGGGTTACGCAGGGATTTAACGATGTTGGCCGCGCTGGTGTTGTTGGCATTCATGTCCGCCGAGGCGCAGCGCGAGGCGTAATAGCTGAACGAGACAAAATCGACGGTGTTTTTCAGCAGCTCGTCATCGCCCGGGTCTTTGACAATCACCACCCCTTTTTCGCGGAACACGCGGGCTGAGTAGGCCGGGTAACTGCCGCGGGCCTGGACGTCGATAAAGAACAGGTTTTCACGATCTTTTTCCAGCGCCATCCACACGTCTTCCGGTTTGCAGGAGTACGGGTAGAAGTTGCCCCCCGCCAGCATGCAGCCGACCTGATGCTCCGGGTTGACTTCGTGGGCGATTTTGGTTGCCAGCGCGCTGGCAACCAGCTCGTGGTGCGCCGCCTGGTACTTCACCTGATCTTCGTTTTCACCTTCCTCAAACACCAGCCCGGCACCGGAGAACGGGCTGTGCAGCATAATGTTGATCTCGTTGAAGGTGAGCCAGTACTTCACCAGCCCGTTAAACTCCTCGAAACAGGTGCGCGCATAGCGGGCGAAGAAGTCGACCATCTTGCGGTTGCGCCAGGAGCCGTATTCGGTGACCAGATGCATCGGCACGTCGAAGTGGCACAGGGTCACCAGCGGCTCGATGTTGTACTTTTTGCACTCCTCGAATACCGCCCGGTAAAAGGCAATCCCTTCTTTATTAGGCAGCGGTTCGTCGCCGTTCGGGTAGAGACGGCTCCAGGCAATCGAGGTGCGGAAAACCGTAAAGCCCATCTCGGCCATTAAGGCGATATCTTCCTTATAGCGATGGTAAAAATCGATCGCGTCGTGGCTGGGATAGAACTCGTCGTCACGCAGCGAAAAGCGTTTTTCCTTGCCGACCTTCACCGCCAGACGGTTGGCGCCGTGGGGGATCATGTCGACGGTGGTCAGGCCCTTGCCGCCTTCGCGGTACGCGCCTTCGCTCTGGTTAGCGGCCAGTGCGCCGCCCCATAAAAATCCTTGTGGAAAAACTGACATTCTTACCTCGCTATAAATTTATGCTTGTGCTGCTTTGGCCTGAACCGGTGCGGATTGCAGCGCGCGGGCTTTTTCTGCTTCGTCTTCAACCGGGATATCTTCAAAGCCCAGGATCAGGGTCAGCACGAAAGAGAGCACCACGGCCAGGGCCATCACCCCGAATACCCAGACGATGGACATCGGGTTAGCCGGGTCAAAGAACTGGACGCTGGTAAACAGGCCAGGTGCCGCCATCGAATGGCTGGCAAGCCCGGCGATCCCGGCGACGGCACCGCAGATAAAGCCGCTGATCAGGCTCGCAATGAGCGGACGTTTCAGGCGAACCGCCACGCCGTACAGCGCCGGTTCAGAGATCCCCGCCATAATGGCGGAAGCCGCTGCCGCCAGCGCCGTCTGGCGCAGTTCCGGGTTTTTCGTTTTCCATGCGACCGCCAGCGATGAACCGCCGAGGGACAGGTTGGCGCCGATTTCAGACGGCATCACCATTCCCTCTTTGCCGGTTTCGGCAATGGTCTGAATGATGGTTGGGGTAAAGACGCGGTGCATCCCGGTCATCACCAGCAGCGGCCACAGCGCGCCCATGATGGCGACAGAGAGCCAGCCCAGATAGCCATGAATGGTGTAAACCAGCGCGGAGATGGCGCTACCGATCCAGATCCCCAGCGGTCCAATCAGGACGATGGCGAGCGGGGCGGCGATCAGGACGATCAGCATCGGCTTCAGGAAGTTTTTGGTAACGGCTGGGGTAATTCTGTCTACCCAGCGCTCGATATACGACAGGCACCAGGTCATGACCAGCGCCGGGATTACCGTGTAGGTGTATTTCACCGCCGTTACCGGCACAAACGCGAACTCAACGTGCTCGCCCTGCGCCGCTTTGGCCATCAGCTCGATAAAGCTTGGGTGAACCAGCACGCCCGCAATGGCGATCGCCAGCGACATGTTGGTCTTAAATTTCACGGCAGCAGAGGCGGCCACCATCAGCGGCAGGAAGAAGAACGCGCCGTCGCCGATCACCGTCAGAATGGTCAGCGTCGGTTCGCCTTTGGTCAGCACGCCGGTCATCTCAAGGATCATCGCCAGCAGTTTGACCATCGACCCGCCGATGATCGCCGGGATCAGCGGAGACATGGTGCCGATCAGCGCATCAAGAATGCCCGCGCCAACGCGTCTGAAGGTCAGCTTTTGCGGCCCCTGCGGCGCGGCAGGCTGTAGCCCGGCGGGCAGCAGGCTCACCACCTCGCGGTACGCCTGAGAAACGGTATTGCCGATGATCACCTGGCACTGGTTGTCGTTGCGCACTACCCCCAGCACGCCGCTGATGCTCTTAAGCGTGGCGCTGTCGATCAGGCTCTCGTCTTTCGCCACGAAGCGCAGCCGGGTCATGCAGTGGGTGACGGCGACGATGTTGTCTTTGCCGCCGAGCGCGCTGACAACGGCATTAGCCAGCGCAGCATAGTTTTTGGCCATCGGGTTGTATCCTGTTTTATCAGTAAGGTACGTCTTCATCGGGGTGAGCGATGAAACTTATATAGGAAACCGGTTCCACAAAATCATGAAGAGTTTCATGTGATCAAACAAGATCACGTTTTAGCCATTTTTTAGATTCGTGACGGCGATCACCTGTGACGTGAAAAAGCCTGCGATCCACGCTGCGACAATTTTCACGCGGTGCAGTACACTGCCGCTCATCAGATTCAGACGGAACAGATGCATGACCACGATGCTGGAAGTGGCGAAGCGGGCAGGGGTCTCGAAGGCGACGGTTTCCCGGGTGCTTTCGGGCAATGGCTACGTGAGCCAGGAGACAAAAGACAGGGTTTTTCAGGCGATTGAAGAGAGCGGCTACCGGCCCAACTTGCTGGCGCGCAACCTGGCGACCAAAAGCACGCAGACCCTCGGGCTGGTGGTGACCAACACCCTCTACCACGGGGTCTATTTCAGCGAACTGCTGTTCCACGCGGCGCGAATGACCGAGGAAAAAGGGCGTCAGCTGATCCTCGCCGACGGCAAGCACAGCGCCGATGAAGAGCGGGCCGCGATCCAGTATCTGCTGGATATGCGCTGCGATGCGATCATCATCTATCCGCGTTTTCTCAGCGTCGATGAGATGGACGAGATCATCCAGAAGCACGAGCAGCCGGTGATCGTGCTCAACCGTCGTCTGCGCAAAAACAGCAGCCACTGCGTCTGGTCAGATCACAAAGCCTCCAGCCAGGCGGCGGTATCAACCCTTATCGAACAGGGGCATCGCGACATCGCGTTTATTACCGGATCGCTGGATTCCCCCACCGGGATTGAACGTCTTTCCGGTTACAAAGACGCCCTTGCTGCCCACCGTATTCCCCTGCGCGAATCGCTGATTGTCGAAGGCAAATGGAACCCGGCCAGCGGCGCGGCTGGCGTGGCAACCCTGCTGGTGCGCGGCGAGCGCTTTACCGCGCTGGTGGCGAGTAATGACGATATGGCGATTGGCGCCATCAAACAGCTTCACGACAGCGGGGTTGCCGTACCGGAAACGGTATCGGTAATAGGTTTCGATGACATTGCGATGGCGCCGTACATTGTGCCGTCGCTCTCCAGCGTGCGCGTGCCGGTGACCGAGATGGTGAAAGAGACCATCAGCCGTCTGATCTTTATGCTCGATGGCGGGGACTTCACCTTCCGCCAGACCTTCGCCGGAGAGCTGATCCTGCGGGATTCCGCCATCCCCGGTCCGCACCGCTGATCTACAGGGCGGCCGGGGGCAGCCAGGCGCGGGTAAAGTCCAGCCAGCCGCCCGCGGTCAGCACCATATCCTGCACGTTTTCCAGGGCGTTGATCCGGTAGCGATAGTGGAACAGCGGCGTGCAGCGGCCTTCCGCCAGCAGGCGCTGGAAAAAGGGCGTCAGGTGCGCGTCAAACTGCGCTTCGCTGTGGCTGTTTTGCATCAGGCGCGCTTTCTCCTGCTGCCAGCGATCCTCCCCAAGCGCCGTAGCCCAGGCTGGCTCATAGATAAACCACTCCGCCAGCGCAAACCCGGCCATCCCGGTCGCCAGATGATCCCCCAGCAGCAGATCGGCATCCGCCAGCGTATCGGGGGCATACCAGCCGTCACGATCTTTCCAGTCGGTGTGCAGCTCGCAGCCGCGCTGATGCAGCTGAACCCGCCACTTCTCTGCCAGTTCGCGCAGTTCCGGCGTGTTGTAGCACACCAGCCTCAAATGGGGCGGCAGCACGATATCGGGTCCGGCTTGCAGGTCGGGAACCTGCAAGCCGGGAAGAATTTCGGTCTGCGTCTGGAGATCTTCTCGCCAGTCGAAGCACTGCTGGTTGAGGGTCAGCAGGCTCTGGCGCAGCCAGGCGGCAAGCGCGGTGGGCAGTTTCGCATTGACCATCAACCACGCAAATCCACCGCTGGTGGAGGTGACCGCTTCCTGCGGGGCGTTGCCTTTACCCACCGTTATCCATGCCGGTTTATCGGTCGCCATGCCGGTACGCCAGAACTCAATGGCGTGCAGCAGCGGGTGGCCGGCAAAGTACCAGGGCTGGCGCTCGAGGCGCAGAAAATGCGAGTGGTGGCGGGCAATGGCGAACGGCCCTGCACCCACCTCAGGCTGTCGGGGATGCGGCAGACGGCAGACAGGATGCGCCAGGCGATGAGCCAGCAGGGCATCCGGCGCATGCAGGTAAACCGCCAGGCACCAGGGGGCAGCGAGAGTGACCGCGTCGATATGCAGTAACCCGCTGTTGCGGGCCGGATCGCCCAAAAGCTGCTGGACCGCGCTCAGGATGTCGTCATCGCTGACCGGCTGGCCGTTATGCCAGTGCGCGCCGCTGCGCAGGTAAAAATGCCAGCGCAGGCCGTCGTCAGAGCAGGCCCAGTGGTGTGCCAGGTCGGCAACCGGCTGCGCCTGGCCTGGTTCATAGCGGGTTAATCCGGCGTGGACCGCGCAGATGATATGTTGCTCGGCGCGCCGTCGGTGGAGCGCCGGATGCAGCGAGGTGAGCGGGCGGTACCAGGGGATGCGCAGCGTCGGCTGGTGCTTGAGCCATTTGCCGCCGAGAAACGGGGTGATGATGTGGTGCAGGCTGGCCGGGTCGCCGTCCGCCAGCTGTAATGCGCTCTGATAATCTCCTTTCTCCAGGCAGGCATGCATCAGCGGGGCGCTGAGTTCGCTGGTGGTGACCAGACAGTGCAGGGTGGCGCGATGCCCGCGCCCCGCCTGGGCGCGCCAGCTTAGCCAGCCGCTTTCGGCCAGCTGGCGCAGCAGCGTGCGGGCGTGGCGTTCGCTGCACAGCGCCACCTCGGCCACTTCGGCGAGAGTGGTGAGCTCAGGCTCTGCGCCGTAGTGCTGATACAGCCGTTGATACTGACGGATCTTCTGGAGCTGGCGCATGGCGGCATCCCTGACAATGGCGTTGAGAAGAGTGTAGGGTTTTTTGCGGGATAATAAACAGTGCGGTTTGTTTTGCCGGGTGGCGGCTACGCCTTACCCGGCCTACAAAACCTTTGGTTCATGCAAGGCAATCAACGCTTGCTGACCGGCATCATAAGCTCGCGCAGGCGCTCAACGCGCGCTTCCGGGCTGAGATACAGCCAGCGAAACAGAATATGTTCATGTTGCTTTACCTGCCTGAACCAGGCAGCGAGATAGTTAATTTCTTTGGTGAAGTTGGCCATTTGTGTGGTCTCCGGCTAAGGAATACCGCTACAGCGTAGGCCCGAAAACAGGATTAAAACAGGACGCGGTTTTACAGCTGTTCCGCATTAAAAAAGCCCCGGGCACCGGGGCTGCAAATTGCAAAGACTGACAAGCATACAACGAGAAAGAGCAAGAGTTTGAGGGTTAAACCGGTAATGCTTTCAGCAGGGCGAAGGCCTCCTTCATGCGATCTTCACTGACCACGAAGGCGCGTAAATTGCCCTCGCTGTCGGCGCCTTTCGCCACCATTCCCTGCGCTTCGATGGCTAGCTGCCAGTTCAAATCCTGACGCTGGGTTTCGCCCGCCAGATGCAGCGGGAGTTCCGGCGTTTTGACCTTCACCAGCATGGCGGGCAGTTTCAGCGGCGTGTTGGCCCCGAGCAGGTTCTTCGCCAGATACATAGCGCTTAACTGGATCGGCTGCAGGAACGGCAGCACCTGACCGTTAATTTCGGCGCAGTCGCCCAGGGCATAGACGTCCGGCTGGGTGGTTTGCAGATAGCTGTCGACCTTCACCCCGCGGTTTGTTTCGGCCCCCGCACGCTGGGCCAGCGCGGTTTCCGGACGCAGGCCGGTGGCGGCAATCACCACATCCACCTCAATGCAGCGGTCGCGGTCCAGCAGGGCGCAGATCCCGTTATCGGTTTGGCTCAGGCTTTGCAGCTGCGATTTTAACTGCAGATGCACGCCCATATCGGTCAGCCGATGTTGTAAGCGACTGCTCACTTCGGCTGGCATCAGCGCCGACAGAATGCTGGCGGAATGGTCAACCAGGGTGACCGCTTTCCCGGCCCGGCAAAAATCCATCGCCAGTTCACTGCCGATAAGCCCCGCGCCGACAATCATCACGCGCTGTGCGTCACGCAGGGTGGTTTCACAGGCCCGGTACTCCATCTGGCTGTTCAGGGTCAGCATCAGCTCGCGACCGGGAACGGGCGGCACAAAGGCCGAAGCCCCGGTGGCCAGAACCAGTTTGTCATAGGACCACTGGTTATCTTTGCCTTTCACCACGTGCGCTGCGGCATCGATGTCGGTGACCCAGGTATACGGGAACAGGCGCAGATTGAACTGTTCGGCAAACTCCCCCGCCGTCTGGCGGGTGAGGTCGTCGGCATGCTGGCGCTGGCTGATAACGTGGCTTAAGTCTGGCTTGTTGTACTCATCCATACTGTCCGCGGCGATCAGCGTCAGTGGAACGTTCGCATCCTGTTTCCGGATATTTTTCACCAGCTGGCGGGCGGCGAAGCCCGAGCCGATAATCACGATCCCGTGGCTCATTTTGCCTCCGTTGCCAGTTCGTCAAAGACGTCTTTACCGAGGGAACATTCCGGGCACAGGAAGTTATCCGGTACCTCGCTCCACGGCGTGCCTGGCTGGACATCCTGCATGGGCTCGCCGGTTGCCGGATCGTAGATCCACTGGCAGACGCTGCACTGCATGCGCGGGCCAAGATCAGCCGCTGCCGCGGCGGCACAGGCGCTCTGAGCTGGTGTAGCCTGGCGGGTCGCTTCCGGCAGTGGAGCGAGCGCCCACTGACGTGCAATGTCGCGGCCATGCTGGCGGCAGACTTCCAGCGCATCCAGATCCGGACGCCACTTCGCCTTCAGGCTCATGGACATCTCAAAACCGGCGTCCTGCAGACGGGTGGAGAGACGGTCTACCGCGCCGCCGCTCCAGCCGTGGGAGCCAAAGGCGCTGGCGCGTTTGTTACGAAAGCGCAGGCCGGTCATCTCCTCCACCAGGCCGGCGATTTTCGGCATCATCACGTTGTTCATAGTGGACGTCCCCACCAGCACGCCTTTGGAACGGAAGACGTTGGTCAGAATGTCGTTCTTGTCGCTGCGGGCCACGTTGAAAATCTTCACCGCCACGTTCGGGTCAACTTCGTTGATGCCCTGGGCAATGGCGTCGGCCATCATGCGGGTGTTGTTCGACATGGTGTCGTAGAAAATGGTGATGCGATCTTCCTGATAGTCCGCCGCCCATTTCAGGTACAGCTCGACGATCTGGGTTGGGTTGTCGCGCCATACCACCCCGTGGGAGGTAGCAATCATATCCACCGGCAGGTTAAAGCCGAGGATTTCGGTAATTTTTGGCGTGACCAGACGGCTGAACGGGGTCAGGATATTGGCGTAGTAGCGCTGGCACTGCTCGAACAGTTCGGCCTGATCCACTTCGTCATTGAACAGACGCTCGTCGCAGTAGTGCTGGCCGAAGGCGTCGTTACTGAACAGCACCGCATCGCCGGTCATGTAGGTCATCATGCTGTCCGGCCAGTGCAGCATCGGGGTTTCAACGAAGATCAGCTGTTTGCCGTTGCCGATATCCAGTGAGTCGCCGGTTTTTACCACGTTGAAATTCCACTCCGGGTGATGATGATGACCGGTGATGGAGTCGATGGCGTTAGCGGTGCAGTAGATTGGGGTGTCCGGGATGCAGGACATCAGTTCGGTCAGCGCCCCGGCGTGGTCTTCTTCCGCATGGTTAATGATGATGTAGTCGATATCGGCCAGGTCGATTTCGCTGCGCAGGTTCTGCACGAACTCACGGCTGAATTTATGATCGACGGTATCGATCAGGACGTTTTTGTCTTCCCGGATGAGATAGCTGTTGTAGCTGCTGCCGCGCAGCGTTTTGTATTCCGTCCCGTGAAAATCACGAACTTCCCAGTCACGTTGACCCACCCAATGAATATTATTTTTAACCAGAATAGACATAGCAACCTCAACTTAATACAGCGAAATTAAACGAAAGATGTAAGGGTAATTGCAGGTTGCGTGCCAGTTTTTTAACTCATTAATTCATAACGCTTTTAAAAATAATACCGCTTTAAGGGTAGTCAATTTGACTATCTCTGATACAGTCAATATGACATTATGCATTGTCAAAATGACAGTGAGGCGAGAATGAGTTTTTCTGTAGAGGTGCTGGCGAAAATCGCCATTGAATTACAGAGCGGAATCGGTCATCAGGATCGCTTTCAGCGGCTGATCTCCACCCTGCGCCACGTGCTGGATTGCGATGCCTCGGCGCTGCTGCGCTATGAAGGGCGGCAGTTTATTCCGCTGGCCATCGACGGGCTGGCGCAGGACGTGCTGGGGCGGCGCTTTACCCTTGAGGGCCATCCCCGGCTGGAGACCATCGCCCGCGCCGGGGACGTGGTGCGTTTCCCGGCCGACAGCGACCTGCCCGATCCTTACGATGGCCTGATCCCCGGCCAGGAGAGCCTGAAAGTGCACGCCTGTATCGGCCTGCCGCTGTTTGCCGGGCAGAACCTGATCGGTGCCCTGACCCTCGACGGCATGTCGCCGGACCAGTTCGATACCTTCAGCGATGAAGAGCTCCGTCTGATTGCCGCCCTGGCCGCCGGGGCGCTGAATAATGCCCTGCTGATTGAACAGCTGGAGAGCCAGAACAGCCTCTCCACCCGCCCGGCGGGATTTGAACCGGTGAAAAGCACCGAGATGATCGGCCTGTCGCCGGGCATGATGAGCCTGAAAAAAGAGATTGAGATCGTCGCCGCCTCTGACCTCAACGTGCTGATCGAGGGCGAAACCGGCACCGGTAAAGAGCTGGTGGCAAAAGCCATTCACGAGGCCTCTCCCCGGGCGGTAAATCCGCTGGTCTATCTCAACTGCGCCGCGCTGCCGGAGAGCGTGGCGGAGAGCGAGCTGTTCGGTCACGTGAAAGGGGCCTTTACCGGCGCCATCAGCAACCGCAGCGGCAAGTTTGAAATGGCCGATAACGGCACGCTGTTCCTTGATGAGATTGGCGAGCTGTCCCTGGCATTGCAGGCCAAGCTGCTGCGCGTGCTGCAGTATGGCGATATCCAGCGGGTGGGCGACGACCGAAGCCTGCGGGTTGACGTGCGGGTGCTGGCCGCCACCAACCGCGATCTGCGCGAAGAGGTGCTGGCCGGGAACTTCCGTGCCGACCTGTACCACCGTCTGAGCGTGTTTCCGCTTTCGGTGCCGCCGCTGCGCGAACGTGGCGAAGATGTGGTCCTGCTGGCGGGCTATTTCTGCGAGCAATGCCGGCTGCGGATGGGATTATCCCGGGTGGTGCTGAGCCCGGGTGCCCGCGCGCATCTGCTGAGCTACGGCTGGCCGGGAAACGTGCGCGAGCTGGAACATGCCATTCACCGGGCGGTAGTGCTGGCCCGGGCGGCGCGGGCAGGGGATGAAGTGGTGATCCACGCCCGGCATTTTGCCCTGCATGATGAGAGCACGCCCGTGACGATGACTGAAACGCCGGTGATTGCGAACCAGAACCTGCGCGAAGCGACGGAGGAATTTCAGCGTCAGATGATCGCCCGGACGCTGGATCAGAACAGCCGCAGCTGGGCGGCGAGCGCGCGGGCGCTGGAGACAGACGTCGCCAACCTGCACCGGCTGGCTAAACGTCTGGGTCTGAAGGGCTAGAGAATGCCTGCCTGGTAGAAATCCTGCAGGTTAATGGCGCCGCACAGGCGGCCATTGCCGTCCACTACCGGCGCGGCGGTGATCTTGCGCTTCATCAGCTGCTCTTTGGCTTCAATGGCGCGGCTTTCGGCGTTCAGGGTCAGGCCGCCGGTGGTCATAGCGTTGCTGACCGCAATCTCCAGCTTGCCGCCGCCCACCAGCCAGCGGCGCAGGTCGCCGTCGGTGAAGACCCCTTTGACCTGCTGGTCGTCATCGCAGACCGCCACCAGCCCCAGCCCGGTACGGCTCAGCTCCAGCATCGCATCCATCACGCTGGTGTTGAGTTTCACCTGCGGGATGGCCTCGTCGGTACGCATCAGGTGATGCACCTTATTCAGCAGACGCGCCCCAAGCGCCCCGGCCGGGTGAGAGCGGGCAAAATCTTCTTCATTAAAGCCGCGCGCCTGCATGACCGCCATCGCCAGCGCATCGCCCATCATCAGTGTGTTGACGGTGCTGGAGGTCGGGGCGAGGTGCATCGGGCAGGCTTCGCGCTCAACCGAAATATCCAGCGTGGCTTTGGCGGCCAGCGCCAGCGGCGAGCGGGATTTGCCGGTCATCGCCAGCAGCGCCACCGATTTTTCCTGCAGACGGGGGAGGATAAGATCCAGCTCTTTTGCCGAGCCGGAGTAGGAGATAAACAGCAGCACGTCGCGGCTTTCGATCATCCCCAGATCGCCGTGCAGCGCTTCAGCGGGATGAACAAAAAAGGACGGCGTGCCGGTGCTCGCCAGCGTGGCGGCAATCTTCTTACCGATATGCCCGGATTTACCGATGCCCGAGACAATCACTTTCCCTTCGCACTGAATAATGGTGTTGGCCGCGCGCACGAACTCCTCGCCCAGACGGTCCGGCAGGCGGCTGGCTTCCTGCAGTTCCAGCAGTAAGGTCTGGCGACCCGCGTTTAACAGAAAATCACTCATCTCTCTCTCCGGTTACAATCACGTCGATTCCTTTCTCTTCCAGCGCTTTTTTGAACGCCGGATCGATACCCGCGTCGGTGATCAGCTTATCGACGCTCTCCAGGCTACAGACAATATTCGGGCTTTTACGGCCAAACTTCGACGAGTCCGCCATCAGGATCACCTCCCGGGCGGCGTTGCACATCGCTTTACTGACGCTGAACACTTCGTTGAAGGTCGTCACGCCCGCGTTCAGATCGATGCCGTCGGTGCCCATAAACAGCCGGTCGAAGCTGAAATGATCGAAGGCGTTTTCAGCCAGCTGGCCGTGAAACGAGGCGGATTTTTTACGGAAGGTGCCGCCGGGCATCAGGATGGTCTGTTCGTTATCGAATTCGGACAGGGCGTTGACGATATGCAGGCTGTTGGTCATTACCGTGATGTTATTAAAGCGGCTCAGCATCGGCACCATCTGCAGGACCGTACTGCCTGCATCGAGGATAATCGAGTCGCCGTCGTGGATAAATTTTACCGCGGCGTCGGCGATCAACGCTTTCTGATGGGTGTTGATCAGCGTCTTGTGATCGATAGGCGGGTCGGCCTCGTCTTTATTCAGCACCACGCCGCCATAGGTGCGGATCACCGCCCCGGAATTTTCCAGAATCACCAGGTCCTTGCGGATCGTGGTGCCGGTGGTGTCAAAGTAGTGGGCCAGATCCTCAACCGAGCACTTTCCCTGTTTTTGCAGATGGTCGAGTATGGCCGCCTGCCGCTGGCGGGGTTTCATAGGCGTTGAATTCCTCAGGTTGCGAAATGATAATTTCGCAAGCTTATAACGTTCACAACGAAATTATCCATGTTTCAATTTAAGCGCTAATGATAGTGCATCCTGGCAGAGTGAATCATTGGGAAAGATCACATCGGGCTCTAATTCCTGCCACGACATGCCGTTGATTGCCTGGATTTTAGTCGGACGGGCAAAGACCGTCATCCCGCGCATGATCAGGGAGTCGCAGACGTTGTTGTTTTCATCCAGCGCGATGGCGACGATCACCCGGGGTTTGAAGCGTCCGCCGGAACGCCCGACGCCCACGCCACCACGCTGGCACAGCGCGTCAAACGCGCGGTTAAAGCGGTGGATTTGCCAGCCGCCGAGTGCCAGCTGGCCGAGCCAGGCGATAACGGCGACGGTAATCAGAGTAGTGACCATGTGTAGCTCCTGTGGAATTGCCGGGTGGCGGCTGCGCCTTACCCGGCCTACGGTTGGCTTCTCCAGGCCCGGTAAGCGAAGCGCCACCGGGCGTTTATGCACAATCAGAACATCACCTGCCCGCCGGTGACATTTATCGACTGCCCGGTGCAATAAGATGCTTTCGGGCTGGCGTAAAACAGCAGCATATTCAACACGTCCTGGTAGTCGCACCCGCGCTTCAGCGGCACCTTATCGATGTAATACTGCTCCACCTGATCCTCATGAATGCCCAGTTTGGTCGCGTACTGCGGCAGCAGGGACTGGAACATCGGCGATTTCAGCAGGTTGCCGAGCATCAGCGAATGCACGGTGATGCCGTACTCCGCCAGATCCAGCGCCAGGGACTGCGTCAGCCCCACACCGCCGAACTTAGCCGCGCTGTAGCCGGAGTTGTGCTTGCTGCCCACTTTGCCGGATTTGGAGTTGATCTGAATGATGCGCCCGGCAATGCCGTCGCGGATCATCAGGCGCGAGAACTCCCGGGCGCAGAGGAAATAGCCCACCAGGTTCACCTGCAACGAGCGGTCGAAATCCCCCAGCGCCACGTCGCTGATAAACGCCGCTTTGGCGATCCCGGCGCTGTAGACCAGCAGGTCGGTGCGACCAAAAATCTCGTCCACGCCGCGGGCGAGGGCCAGCACGCTCTGCTCGCTGGTGGCATCAGCGCCAAAGCCCCAGGCCATCCCCTGACCGAACTCGGTGTTGATGGCGTCCGCCACGCGGGCGGCTTTTTCACTCTGAATATCGACAACCGCCACGCGGTAACCTTCTGCGGCAAGCCCACGGCAGAGGAACTCGCCTAAGGTTTGTCCTCCACCAATGACAACGGCAACCTGACTCATATTTCTCTCCTTAATTACGCAACAAACTTTAATGTGCAGCCTGGGGTAACAGCCTGCGGAACCGGGCCATTCACGTGAACCGTGCCGGGATATTCCGCCTGCGGCTGGCCGTCAAAACGCAGGGTGATGTGGCCCAGCTCGCGCAGGTTCTGTCCGGCCACGTCGCCGACGGCGGTCACGGCATAGCGCGTCTCACCCAGCTCCAGATGGCTGCCGGCCTTCAGTTCGCCGTTCATCTCGCCGTGGCAATGGATAAAGCAAAACTCTTCGATATCTGCCGGGGCCCCTTCACGGAAGGTAATCAGCATCTGGTCGCAGAGCGCATCCGGGGCGCTCTGGCCGATACGGGTAATGGTGGTCTGGTAAATCACGCTCATCACATAAACCTCTTATTGATAAATAAAGCCGGAGACGAACCAGGCAATCAGCACCGTTGGCGCGCCGGTCAGGAAGCGGCTCACCAGCACCGAAGGCACGCCGACGCGGACGGTGTCCTGGCGCGCTTCGGCCAGCGACAGTCCCACCGGGATAAAATCGCAGGCGGCCTGGGCGTTAATGGCAAACAGCGCGGGCAGGGCGAGGTGCGGGGGAATATTGCCGAGCCCGATCTGCACGCCAATCAGCACGCCAATCACCTGGGCGATGACCGCGCCGGGGCCGAGGAACGGCGACAGCAGCGGGAAGGAGCAGATCAGCGCCAGGGTCACCAGCCCGAGTGGATGGCTGGCCAGCGGGGCCAGGCCGTGGGCGATCCAGTCCCCAAGGCCGGAAGCCATGATGATGCCGATCAGCGCCGAAACGAAGGCCATGAACGGCAGGATGGTTTTCAGCACCGTATCGATGGTGTCGCGCCCGGACTGGAACAGCACGGCAACCGCGGAGCCCATCCCCATGCCTACTTTTGCCAGCAGGCCGTCGCTCTGCTCGGTGATCTTCTTGCTGGTGTCGTATTCGCGCGGCGCGCTCTTTTTCGCCGCAGCGGTGCCGTCTATCAGCGTGATGTTCTCTTCCTTAACCCCAGAGACGTAAATGTCCTCCAGGATATGCTGCGCCAGCGGGCCGGATTTGCCCGTCGAATGAATATTGACGGTGGGAATGCGCCGTTTCGGGTAGATGCCACAGCGCAGGGTGCCGCCGCAGTCGATCACCGCCACGCCGATCTCCGCTTCCGGCGGCTCGCCCTCCTTAAAGCCGTCCACCGCTTCCCAGCCGGTGAGTTCGCGCAGCTTGTCGACAATAGCCGGGCGGGTGCCCGCAGTGATATAGACGATCTTTTTCTCGCCGCTGGCGTCGAGCTCCAGCGGGCCGCCCCAGCCCCCAACGCCTTTTTCAATCCGGATACGGGTCATGCTGTGGCTCCCTTAAGCTGGACGTTCTGTTCAAGCTGAATGCCCATTTTCTTTTCGAAAATGGCGGTCGTGAGATCGGTCACCCAGCCGCGGAAGAAGTTGGTTACCAGGCCGACCAGCAGGTAGCTTACCGCCAGCGGGCCGAGCGGCAGGCCGAGGGTGGTCAGGCCGCTGGCGATCCCCAGATAGACGAACAGTTCGCCGGGGTTGATGTGCGGAAACAGCCCGTTCATCGAGTGGCAGCTGTAGGATGCCGCTGCGTAGTAGCTCGGTTTATAGCGCTCGGGCATAAAGCGTCCGAGGCTCAGGGTCATGGGGTTGCAGAACACAAAGGTGCCGATGCAGGGCAGCAGCAGGTAGCGGGACACGGGATTACCGGCGCAGCGCTGGGCCAGCTTTTCGATCCGGTGCTGGCCGATAAAGTTGATTAGCGCATTCATGATCACCAGCAGGCTGATCAGCAGCGGCAGAATGCCGGTGACCATGCTGGTAAAGACCTCGCCACCTTTCTGAAACAGCCCGATAAACCACTCGGCGCCGTGGGTGATGGTTTCTATCATTGTTTTCTCCTGTAGGGTGAGTTCTCTCTGGTGGAGTAATAATAATCACTTTGAAAGGTTTTAAAGTGTTAAACAGATCTCACAATGAAAGAAAAATGGATTATTTTGAAAGATAATGGGCGAGGCGAGGGTTGCATGGTTCAGAAGAGAACGAATTTGCCTTTAAGCGCGTAAAGATTTTGCCGGGTACGCGTGCGCCCCTTCCTTGAGGCATCCCGGATGCTTTACCATACTTGCCACTTATCGAATTCGTTGAATGGATGTGTCATGTTTAAGCGTCGTTACGCAGCGCTACTCCCTGCGCTTATCCTGCTCTCTGCCTGCAGTAGTAAACCGAAGTCCGAAGAGGTTCAGCAAACGGCGGGAGCGCCTTCCGGCGGCTTCCTGCTGGAACCCCAGCATAACGTGATGCAGATGGGGGGCGACTTTGCCAACAACCCTGCGGCGGAACAGTTCATCGACAAAATGGTGAGCAAGCACGGGTTTAATAAAGCCCAGCTGCAGGAGATCCTCTCCCAGGCGAAACGTCTGGACTATGTGCTGCGACTGATGGATCGTCAGGCGCCGACCACCCAGCCCCCGGCCGGGCCGAACGGAGCGTGGCTGCGCTATCGCAACCAGTTTATTACTCCGGACAACGTGCAAAACGGCGTGGCGTTCTGGAATCAGTATCAGGATGCGCTGACCCGCGCCCAACAGGTTTACGGCGTGCCGCCGGAGATCATCGTCGGGATTATCGGCGTGGAGACCCGCTGGGGCCGGGTGATGGGCAAAACCCGCATTCTCGATGCGCTGGCGACCCTCTCCTTTAACTACCCGCGTCGCGCGGAGTACTTCTCCTCCGAGCTGGAGACCTTCCTGCTGATGGCGCGCGACGAGCAGGACGATCCGCTGGATCTGAAAGGCTCCTTTGCCGGTGCGATGGGCTACGGCCAGTTTATGCCGTCCTCTTATAAGCAGTACGCGGTTGATTTCAACGGGGACGGTCACATCAACCTGTGGGATCCTGAAGATGCGATTGGCAGCGTTGCCAACTACTTCAAAGGCCACGGCTGGACGCAGGGCGAGCCGGTAGCCATCCTCGCAAACGGCCAGGCGCCGGGTCTGGAGAACGGCTTCAAAACCAGCTACAGCGCGGCACAGCTTACCGCCGCCGGGTTAACGCCACAGCAGCCGCTGAATGGCAATCAAAAGGTCAGCCTGCTGCGTCTGGATATTGGTACCGGGTATCAGTACTGGTACGGTCTGCCAAACTTCTACACCATCACCCGCTACAACCACAGCACGCACTATGCGATGGCGGTCTGGCAGCTGGGGCTCGCGGTATCCCAGGCACGGGCGTCATCCCCGTTCAGTTAAGGGATAAAAAAGTGAGTGGCTCATGCCACTCACTTTTAAACTTTAGCACATTGGCAGGTTATTTTTTCTGAAGCCCCCTCGTAAAACCTCCACCTCATCCTCATATCTACAGACTAAAGTGCTATCTTGTGCTGCATGTTTTTCAGGAGCCAAAACGACATGACTGACCATGAATTGATGCAGCTCAGTGAGCGGGTAGGGCAGGCGCTGAAACAGCGCGGCGCAACGGTAACGACGGCTGAGTCCTGTACCGGCGGCTGGGTGGCGAAAGTCATCACCGATATTGCGGGCAGCTCCGCCTGGTTTGAACGCGGATTTGTCACCTACAGTAATGAAGCAAAAGCGCAAATGATTGGGGTTCGCGAGCCCACGCTTATCGAACATGGCGCGGTCAGTGAACCGGTGGTCATCGAGATGGCGATTGGCGCGTTACGTGCTGCTCGTGCGGATTATGCTATTTCTGTTAGTGGTATCGCCGGGCCGGACGGTGGCAGTGCGGAAAAGCCTGTCGGGACGGTCTGGTTTGGCTTTGCGACCGCGCAGGGCGAGGGGATTACCCGCCGGGAGTGCTTCAGCGGCGACCGGGAAAGCGTGCGCCGTCAGGCAACAGAATATGCGTTAAAAACGCTCTGGCAACAATTTCTACAAAACACTTGATACTGTATGAGCATACAGTATAATTGCCCCAACAGAACAGAAATCCACGGTGAAGCGCAGTTGTTTCACCCGGCATGAGAGGAAAAAATGGCTATCGACGAAAACAAACAGAAAGCGTTGGCGGCAGCACTGGGCCAGATCGAAAAGCAATTCGGTAAAGGTTCCATCATGCGCCTGGGTGAAGATCGTTCCATGGATGTAGAAACTATCTCCACCGGTTCGCTTTCTCTGGATATTGCACTGGGTGCTGGCGGCCTGCCTATGGGTCGTATCGTAGAGATCTACGGGCCAGAATCCTCCGGTAAAACTACCCTGACTTTACAGGTTGTGGCTGCTGCACAGCGTGAAGGTAAAACCTGTGCCTTTATCGATGCCGAGCACGCGCTGGACCCGGTCTACGCACGTAAGCTGGGCGTGGATATCGACAACCTGCTGTGTTCCCAGCCGGATACGGGTGAGCAGGCGCTGGAAATCTGTGACGCACTGGCACGCTCTGGCGCCGTTGACGTAATCATCGTCGACTCCGTTGCAGCGCTGACCCCGAAAGCAGAAATCGAAGGCGAAATCGGCGACTCTCACATGGGCCTCGCGGCACGTATGATGAGCCAGGCGATGCGTAAGCTGGCCGGTAACCTGAAGCAGTCCAACACGCTGCTGATCTTCATCAACCAGATCCGTATGAAGATTGGCGTGATGTTCGGTAACCCGGAAACCACCACCGGTGGTAACGCGCTGAAGTTCTACGCCTCTGTGCGTCTGGATATCCGCCGTATCGGTGCCGTGAAAGACGGTGAGAACGTGGTGGGTAGCGAAACCCGCGTGAAGGTTGTGAAGAACAAAATCGCTGCGCCGTTTAAACAGGCTGAATTCCAGATCCTCTATGGTGAAGGTATCAACTTCTACGGTGAGCTGGTTGACCTCGGCGTGAAAGAGAAGCTGATTGAGAAAGCGGGCGCCTGGTACAGCTACAACGGCGACAAAATTGGTCAGGGTAAAGCGAATGCTATCTCCTGGCTGAAAGAGAACCCGGCGGCAGCCAAAGAGATCGAGAAGAAAGTACGCGATCTGCTGCTGGGCAATCAGGACTCTAAACCGCAGTTCGCGGTTGATGGTCAGGACGTTGAAGAAACCAACGAAGATTTCTGATAATCGAGTGTAATAAAAAGGTCGCTTAATGCGGCCTTTTTGCTTTTTGACTGCAGCAGGTTTATCTATGAATGAATCCCCGGCACGTCGTCCTGCCTATAACCGCCTGCTGGATCGGGCGGTACGCATTCTTGCCGTCCGTGACCACAGCGAACAGGAACTTCGTCGCAAACTCTCCGCGCCCGTTATGAGCAAAAACGGACCCGAAGCCATCGATGCGACGGAAGAAGATTACGACAAGGTGATCGCCTGGTGCTATGAACATGGCTATCTGGACGATATCCGCTTCGTCTCACGCTTTATTGCCAGCCGTAGCCGCAAGGGCTATGGCCCGGCACGTATCCGCCAGGAGCTAAATCAAAAAGGTATCGCGCGCGAAATCAGCGAAAAGGCGATGCGTGAATGCGAAATTGACTGGTGTGAACTGGCGCGGGAACAGGCGGTGCGGAAGTACGGCGAACCGCTGCCGCGTGAGTTTTCAGAAAAAGTTAAAATCCAGCGCTTTTTGCTCTACCGCGGGTATCTTATGGAAGATATTCAGGAGATCTGGCGTAATTTTACTGATTGAACGCATGCGGGATTTTACTTCCCTCTAAAGAAAACTTATCTTATTCCCACTTTTTCCAGTAGCTGGTCCGTCCAACAAAGGTTGTGTAGTGGCCCGCTGTGACATTTCGTTAGCTTGATTTCAGGATAATTATGAGCAAGAGCACCGCTGAGATCCGACAGGCGTTTCTCGATTTTTTCCATAGTAAGGGACATCAGGTTGTTGCCAGCAGCTCCCTGGTACCGAACAACGATCCAACTTTACTGTTTACCAACGCCGGGATGAACCAGTTCAAGGATGTTTTCCTTGGTCTCGATAAGCGTAATTATTCCCGCGCGACCACCTCCCAGCGTTGCGTACGTGCGGGTGGTAAACACAACGATCTGGAAAACGTCGGTTATACCGCGCGTCACCACACCTTCTTCGAGATGCTGGGTAACTTCAGCTTCGGCGACTATTTCAAAAATGACGCAATCCAGTACGCATGGGAACTGCTGACCGGTGAAAACTGGTTCAACCTGCCGAAAGAGCGTCTGTGGGTTACCGTCTACGAAACCGACGATGAAGCCTATGAAATCTGGGAAAAAGAGGTCGGTATTCCGCGCGAACGTATTATTCGTATCGGCGACAACAAAGGCGCACCTTACGCCTCTGATAACTTCTGGCAGATGGGCGACACCGGTCCATGCGGTCCGTGCACCGAAATCTTCTACGATCATGGCGATCACATTTGGGGCGGCCCTCCGGGTAGCGCAGAAGAAGATGGCGACCGCTATATCGAGATCTGGAACATCGTCTTCATGCAGTTCAACCGTCAGATCGACGGCACCATGGAGCCGCTGCCGAAGCCATCCGTCGATACCGGTATGGGTCTGGAGCGTATTGCCGCAGTACTGCAGCACGTTAACTCCAACTACGACATCGATCTGTTCAGCACCCTGATTAAGTCCGTTGCCAAAGTGACTGGCGCGACCGATCTGAGCAACAAATCCCTGCGCGTTATTGCCGACCATATCCGCTCCTGTGCCTTCCTGATCGCTGACGGCGTGATCCCATCGAATGAAAACCGTGGCTACGTGCTGCGCCGCATCATTCGTCGCGCGATCCGTCACGGCAACATGCTGGGCGCGAAAGACACCTTCTTCTATAAGCTGGTGGGTCCGCTGGTTGACGTCATGGGCGCTGCCGGTGAAGAGCTGAAACGCCAGCAGGCGCAGGTTGAGCAGGTTCTGAAAACCGAAGAAGAGCAGTTTGCCCGTACGCTGGAGCGTGGTCTGACTCTGCTGGACGACGAACTGTCTAAGCTTAAAGGCGACACCCTGGATGGCGAAACCGCCTTCCGTCTGTACGACACCTATGGCTTCCCAGTTGACCTGACGGCAGACGTTTGCCGCGAGCGCAACATCAAAGTTGACGAAGCGGGCTTCGAAGCCGCAATGGAAGAACAGCGCCGCCGCGCGCGTGAGTCCAGCGGTTTTGGTGCCGACTACAACGCGATGATCCGCGTTGATGGCAGCAGCGAATTCGAAGGCTATGAGCATCTGGAAACCAACGGCACAGTGACTGCCCTGTTTGTTGACGGCAAAGCCGTGGACAGCATCAGCGCGGGCCAGACTGCCGTTGTGGTTCTGGATAAGACCCCGTTCTACGCTGAATCTGGCGGTCAGGTTGGCGATAAAGGCGAGCTGAAAGGCAATGGCTTCAGCTTTGCGGTCAGCGACACGCAAAAATACGGTCAGGCGATTGGTCACCAGGGTACCCTGGCATCCGGCGAACTGAAAGTGGGCGAGGGCGTTCAGGCTATCGTTGACGAAGCGCGCCGCGCACGTATTCGTCTTAACCACTCCGCGACGCACCTGATGCACGCCGCGCTGCGCCAGGTTCTGGGCACGCACGTTGCGCAGAAAGGCTCGCTGGTGAATGACAAAGTGCTGCGTTTCGACTTCTCGCATTTTGAAGCGATGAAACCGTCTGAAATCCGTGCGGTGGAAGATCTGGTCAATGCCCAGATCCGCCGTAACCTGCCTATCGAAACCAACATCATGGATCTCGACGCGGCAAAAGATAAAGGCGCAATGGCGCTGTTCGGCGAGAAGTATGACGAACGTGTACGCGTGCTGAGTATGGGTGATTTCTCCACCGAACTTTGTGGTGGTACGCACGCCAGCCGTACGGGCGACATCGGTCTGTTCCGTATTCTGTCCGAATCCGGTACAGCGGCAGGCGTTCGTCGTATCGAAGCGGTCACCGGTGAAGGCGCGATTGCCAGCCTGCATGCCGAGAGCGATCAGCTGCACGACATCGCACAGCTGCTAAAGGGCGACAGCCAGAACCTGGGCGAGAAAGTGCGCAGCGTAATGGAACGCACCCGTCTGCTGGAAAAAGAGCTGCAGCAGCTGAAAGAGCAGGCTGCGGTTGCCGAGAGCGCAAACCTCTCCAGCAAAGCGGTTGAAATTAAAGGCGTTAAGCTGCTGGTCAGCGAACTGGCGGGCGTTGAGCCGAAAATGCTTCGTACCATGGTCGACGATCTGAAGAACCAACTCGGTTCAACGGTTATCGTTCTGGCAACGGTAGCGGAAGGTAAGGTTTCTCTGATTGCGGGCGTATCTAAGGACGTGAGCGACCGTGTGAAAGCAGGGGAACTGATTGGTATGGTCGCCCAGCAAGTGGGTGGCAAAGGTGGTGGTCGTCCAGACATGGCGCAAGCCGGCGGTACGGACGCAGCAGCCCTCCCGGCAGCACTAGCCAGTGTAGAAAGCTGGGTAAGTTCGAAACTGTAATAACTACAAAGCGTACTCAGACGCCATAACGACGACGTTATGGCGTACTGCGCTCTACGCTATCGATAATGATAAAGTCAGGTTGAGTTTGTGTATATCGGCTAAACTTACGTTTAACAGATTGTGATGCCGTGACTACCTACACATTACGTGTTTGTCATCGCTTACTTTTTGGCGTTATATGATGGATAATGCCGGGATACAAGAGACCCGACTCTTTTAATCTTTCAAGGAGCAAAGAATGCTGATTCTGACTCGTCGAGTTGGTGAGACCCTCATGATTGGGGATGAGGTCACCGTGACAGTTTTAGGGGTGAAGGGCAACCAGGTACGTATTGGTGTGAACGCCCCTAAGGAAGTCTCTGTTCATCGTGAAGAGATCTACCAGCGTATCCAGGCTGAAAAATCCCAGCAGTCCAGTTACTGATATTATCGCGTCTCGCTGTCTGGCGAGACGCAACCCTCCTGTCATTCTCCCTTCTTAAAGTTACCGTTTTGTTTCGTTCGCTCTGTTTTTAACCACTCCCAACGCTTTTACTTCGGCAAAATCCATCTTTCTTCATGTAGAAGAGTGCAGAAAGAAGCGCAAAATCCGTTTATAAAACACCCTCTTTGCGGGTTTTACATGCGAATTGCCTGTGATTTGTGCAAACGATAAAAGCTTGTGGAAAATTGTTTGACTTATAAGTCCCAGAAAGTAATATATGCGCCACGCAGCGACGAGAAGCTCTTAACGAGTTACTCGAAGCACTCGAAAGAGGCGTTGTGTGGTGAGGTGGCCGAGAGGCTGAAGGCGCTCCCCTGCTAAGGGAGTATGCGGTCAAAAGCTGCATCCGGGGTTCGAATCCCCGCCTCACCGCCATTTTGCATCCGTAGCTCAGCTGGATAGAGTACTCGGCTACGAACCGAGCGGTCGGAGGTTCGAATCCTCCCGGATGCACCATCTATTACTTCATATTGCTTTAGAAGTGATATGAATATCGAGCAGTACAGTAGTAAATCCCGATGCATCCGTAGCTCAGCTGGATAGAGTACTCGGCTACGAACCGAGCGGTCGGAGGTTCGAATCCTCCCGGATGCACCATTTACTATTCCTGAAAGCAGTATCCTGATGCATCCGTAGCTCAGCTGGATAGAGTACTCGGCTACGAACCGAGCGGTCGGAGGTTCGAATCCTCCCGGATGCACCATCTTATCCGAGATAACAGCTATATTGTTGTTTCAAGGTCTGCGAGATAATCGCAAGCACCAGGGAGGATAACGTTGCTTTAGCAACGGCCCGAAGGGCGAGGCGCAGCCGAGTAATCCTCCCGGATGCACCATCTACTGTTTCAAAAAGCATTTCCCCGATGCATCCGTAGCTCAGCTGGATAGAGTACTCGGCTACGAACCGAGCGGTCGGAGGTTCGAATCCTCCCGGATGCACCATCTTCTCCGAGATAACAGCCATACTGTTGTTTCATGGTCTGCGAGATAATCGCAAGCACCAGGGAGGATAACGTTGCTTTAGCAACGGCCCGCAGGGCAAGGCACAGCCGGGTAATCCTCCCGGATGCACCATCCTTTCGATATTCCCTTTGTAGTTTATTTCTTCAGCACTCCCAATCTAAAGCCCGCCAGAAGCAGCGACAAAACGCCTTGTTTACGTTAAAGTAACGCTTTGTAATCCTTTCGCGAGAGCACGATGTACGCACAGTATGACGGTTTGATTTTCGATATGGATGGCACCATCCTGGACACCGAGCCAACGCATCGCAAAGCCTGGACAGAAGTCCTGGGCCGATACGGTATGCGTTTCGACTTACAGGCGATGATTGCCCTCAACGGATCTCCAACCTGGCGTATTGCGCAGGCCGTGATTGAACTGAATCAGGCCGATCTCGACCCACACCTGCTCGCGCGTGAAAAAACCGATGCGGTTAAAGCCATGCTGCTGGACACCGTGCGTCCTTTACCCTTAATTGAAGTGGTGAAGGAGTGGCACGGACGTCGTCCTATGTCCGTCGGCACGGGCAGCGAAAGCGCTATCGCTGAGGCTCTGCTCAATCACCTTAGTCTGCGCCACTATTTTTCTGCCGTGGTCGCGGCCGATCATGTTAAAAACCACAAGCCTGCCCCTGACACCTTCCTGCTTTGCGCAGAGCTGATGGGTGTGCCACCGGCGAAGTGCGTCGTGTTTGAAGATGCCGATTTCGGTATTCAGGCGGCACGGGATGCCGGTATGGCCGCGGTGGATGTTCGCTTACTGTGAGTGACGCGCTGTCACTTGCTTCCTTATTCGCCAGCAGTTTTTTAAGTGCCACGATCCTGCCCGGAAACTCGGAAGTGGTGCTGGTGGCGATGCTCTTGTCCGGCGTCAGTCAGCCCTGGTTGCTCGTGTTAATAGCAACAATGGGTAATAGCCTTGGAGGGCTGACTAACGTTATTCTTGGGCGATTCTTTCCGCTACGCAAAACGTCGCGCTGGCAGAAAAAGGCAGTCGGCTGGCTAAAACGCTATGGCGCTGCCACGCTTTTATTAAGCTGGATGCCGGTAATCGGTGATTTACTGTGCCTGCTGGCGGGATGGATGCGCATCTCCTGGGGGCCCGTGCTCTTTTTTTTATGCCTCGGCAAGGCGTTGCGCTACATTCTTGTAGCGGTTGCAACTTTGCAGGGTATGACGTGGTGGCACTAATTGGACTGTTTGTGACCAGAAACCATTACAATTATGCTAAATAAAATGATTTTGACAGGCGGGAGGTCGAATTGATCCCGGACGTATCACAGGCACTGGCCTGGCTGGAAAACCACCCTCAGGCTCTGAAGGGTATTCAGCGCGGTCTTGAGCGCGAAACGCTGCGCGTTAATGCAGATGGCAGTCTTGCAACGACGGGCCATCCGCAGGCGCTAGGTTCGGCGCTGACCCATAAGTGGATCACTACTGATTTCGCCGAAGCGCTGCTTGAGTTCATTACACCGGTAGACGGCGAAATTGACCACATGCTGAAAATCATGCGTGACATTCACCGCTACAGCGCCCGCAATCTGGGTGATGAGCGGATGTGGCCGCTGAGCATGCCTTGCTATATCAAGCAGGGGCAGGATATTGAACTGGCGCAGTATGGCACGTCTAATATTGGCCGTCTGAAAACGCTCTATCGCGAAGGGTTAAAAAACCGCTACGGCGCGCTGATGCAGACGATTTCTGGCGTGCACTACAACTTCTCCTTGCCGATGGCATTCTGGCAGGCGAAGTGCGGTGAAACGGATAAAGAAGCAATTTCCGCAGGCTATTTCCGCCTGATTCGTAACTACTATCGCTTCGGCTGGGTCATCCCGTATCTGTTCGGTGCATCCCCGGCGATTTGCTCCTCTTTCCTGCAGGGCAAACCGACTACGCTGCCGTTTGAGAAAACCGAATGCGGCATGTACTACCTGCCGTACGCTACCTCATTGCGCCTCAGCGACCTGGGTTATACCAATAAGTCGCAAAGCAATCTCGGAATTACGTTTAACGATCTGCACGAGTATGTGGCAGGATTGAAGCGGGCGATCAAAACGCCATCGGAAGCCTACGAAGAGATCGGTCTTGAGAAAGACGGTAAGCGTCTGCAAATCAACAGTAACGTTCTACAGATTGAGAACGAACTGTACGCGCCTATCCGTCCGAAACGCGTCACGCGCAGCGGTGAAACGCCGTCGGATGCGTTACAGCGCGGCGGGATTGAGTACATCGAAGTACGCTCCCTGGATATCAACCCGTTCTCGCCGATTGGCGTGGATGAGCAGCAGGTGCGCTTCCTCGATCTGTTTATGGTCTGGTGCGTGCTGGCGGATGCGCCTGAAATGAGTTCTGACGAACTGCTTTGCACCCGCACGAACTGGAACCGGGTGATCCTCGAAGGGCGCAAGCCTGGCCTGACGCTGGGCATGGGTTGCCAGACGGCACAGTTCCCGCTGCAGCAGGTAGGTAAAGATCTGTTCCGCGATCTCAAACGCGTCGCCCATACGCTCGACAGCGTTTACGGTGGCGATGAGTATCAAAAAGTTTGCGAGCAGCTGGTGGAAAGTTTCGATAATCCTGACCTGACATTCTCGGCACGCATTCTGCGTTCTATGATTGATCAGGGCATCGGTGGCACCGGTCGCGCGCTGGCGGCGGAGTATCGCGATATGCTGCGCCAGGAGCCGCTGGAAGTGTTAAGCGAAGCGGATTTTGCTGCGGAACGCGAAGCGTCACTGGTGCGTCAGAGTGAGATTGAGGCGGCGGATACCGAGTCGTTTGCTGAGTACCTGGCTAAACAGGCCTGACAGAAAAGAAAAAGGCCACATCGCTGTGGCCAAAATAACATCTCTGAAGAACAGGGATGATGATAACAAATGCGCGTCTTTCATATACTCAGACTCGCGTTGAACAGAAGAGTTCATTTTTTTTATAAAAAATCACTATCGGAGGTGACGTATGCCGTTATTAGATAGCTTTACTGTCGACCATACCCGTATGGAAGCACCTGCTGTACGCGTTGCGAAGACCATGCATACCCCGCACGGCGACACGATCACTGTATTCGACCTGCGTTTCTGCGTACCGAATAAAGAAGTGATGCCGGAAAAAGGTATTCATACCCTGGAGCACCTGTTCGCCGGTTTCATGCGCGATCACCTGAACGGCAACGGCGTTGAGATCATCGATATCTCTCCAATGGGCTGTCGTACCGGCTTCTATATGAGCCTGATTGGTGTACCAGAAGAGAAACGCGTCGCAGATGCGTGGAAAGCAGCGATGGAAGACGTGCTGAAGGTGAAAGAGCAGAATCAAATCCCTGAGCTGAACGTTTACCAGTGCGGCACTTACCAGATGCACTCTCTGGAAGAAGCGCAGGATATTGCCCGTCACATTCTTGAGCGTGACGTTCGCGTGAACAGCAACGACGAACTGGCGCTGCCTAAAGAAAAGCTGCAGGAACTGCACATCTAGTCATTTACCCGGCCTGCCATCGTGGCGTGCCGGGTGTTTTATAATTACCATTGTAATTAGTTTCTTTATAAATTCCCAAAAAACCAACTCTCGTTGTTAATCCTTTTCTATATGTCTATTATTGCGAGCATAACAGGGTAGTTATTTGTATATATCATGCCTGTGAATAATTGCCTGGCAATTATTAAGTTCTAATAATTTTAGCTGTGCTTATATTCATGGAATGGATAATGATTCAGAGGGATTTATGAAATTTTACTTTGCCGGTTCCGCAGTTCTTTTGTCTGTCTTTTTGCTTTGCGGATGCAGTTCCGCCCCTAACTCTAAAACGCCTACCATCGCAAAAGCCCCGGAAGAGCGTAAGCAGGAGGTACAGTGCTATCAGGAGTTCTCCGCGCTGCAAAAACTGGACCCTAATGCCTACGAATCTTACCGCCAGCAGTTCGACAGCATTAACAAAAACTATAAAATTTATGAGGCTAACAAATCTCTTGTCGATAATAATGCCTCTGAAGTCATGCTGACCGAAATTAACAAAAAACTCTCTCTGGTTTGCGTCAGGATCCGCAATACCGTCTATTCCAATATGATGAAACGCGCAAATGAAATGAATCAGTTATGAATAAATACTTTAGTGCAGCGCTTTGCTGCGGATTATTGTTTGCGGCTGGAAAATCATATTCTTCAGGCACAGAATTACTGGAACAGCTGAGCCGGGAGAAAATTATCGGTACTGATTCCGTTAATCCTTTTAGTGCACCTGAAGCGACACCATCCCGGCCAGACGCCCCTTCGAAAGCGACACCGGCATTGCCAAAAGTAAAGCCTGTGTGCGTTGCTGATACCACACCTCGTCAGCTGGCGGCAAAGGATGCACTAAATGCTGCTGTGGCGCGGGAAAAAATCGTGCGCCTGAACGCCGAGTTACAAAAAGCGAATGATCATCTCGCCAGCCTCAATCAGCAGCTGGCTGCTGTTGAACAGCAAAAAGCCGCCCTCGAAAAGGCGGCAACCGCGCAACGCGAAAGACCGGCACCGGCAGCGCCACTGTCAAATGCCAGTGCGCAGACGCTGGCGCTGGAAAGCGTTATCGCAACGCTCAACCTGGCCGCTGAGGGTGAGAAAGCCCGTTCAGCGCAGCGTGAAGCGTTGCTAAAAAAAACGATCGACCATCGCGATGAGCTAAGTAAACAGCTTACTGACCTGCAGGGTCAGAAAAAGAGTCTTGAGGATCAGCTGGCATCCCTGATGACCAGCAGCAGCGACGGCCAGAAGAAAAGCGCTGAGCTGAACGGACAACTGAGCAAAGCCACCGCCCGCAGCGATGAGTTGAGCAAACAGCTTGCAGAACTGCAGGGGCAGAAAAAGAGCCTTGAGGATCGGCTGGCCGCACTCAAGACCAGCGCCACCGGCGATCAATCGAAAAGCACGCAGATGGCTGAGCAGCTGAATAAAGCAAACGCACAGATCACCACGCTGCTAAAAGAACTTACCGACCTCAAACTGCAGAAGAAAGAGCAGGAGCAGCAGCTGGCATCCCTGATGACCAGCAGCAGCGACGGCCAGAAGAAAAGCGCTGAGCTGAACGGGCAACTGAGCAAAGCCACCGCCCGCAGCGATGAGTTGAGCAAACAGCTTGCAGAACTGCAGGGGCAGAAAAAGAGCCTCGAGGATCGGCTGACTGCGCTGAAGAGCAACAGCACGGGCGATAAGCAAAAAAACATTGAGTTGACGGAAAAGCTGAATGAAACCACGGCGCAGTCTACCGCGCTTACCCAACAGTTAGCGGAGATGAAAAAGGCGTCGAGCGCGCTGGATAGCCAGGTAGCAACGCTGACGAAGCAGAAGCTGGACGCGGAAACGGCGCTCAAAAACGAGCGGCAAAAGCACGAAATCTTTACCAGCCAGCTAGAAGATGCGAAAACCGTTATCGCCACGCAGCAGGCGCAGCTGGCAAGTCTGAAAGCAGAATCGGGTGCAGATAAAGAGAGCAGCAGCCAGACGGCAAGTAAGCTTAAGAGCGCTGACGAAGCCCTGGCCAACCTGAAAAAACAGCTTGAGGCGTCGCAGGCAGAAGTGGCTGCGCTTAAGGCTAAACCCGCCGAAACTCCACCCGTCGCCACGGCTAACGTCATTAAAATAGATGCGAAGACAGCAAAAGATACGCGTACCAGCTACGCCGTCGGGACATGGTATGGCGACAGCGCCACGCGCGAAAAAGAGAAGATGACAAGCCTCGGTAAGACGCTGGATCTTCCCGCCTTTATGCAGGGTTTTAACGACTCGGTTAATAAAAAGCCTCAGATGACGCCGGATAAGCTCTCCAGCGAACTGATCGGGCTTGATAAGCTGCACAAAAAGCAGTTTGCCGCGACGCAAAGTGAAAATGAAAAGCAGAGCAAAGCGCTCATGTTAAAGGCGGCAAAAGAGCCTGGCGCGGTCAAGGTAGCGGATGGTTCCGTTTACAGGATAGTGCAGAAGGGTGAAACGCCGTTGATCCTCGCCGATAACGAGCTCATCACCGAACTGGATGAAGTGCTCGGTACCGGGAAGGTTATCTCCAGTAAAGAGCTGCGCGCCAGCCGGGTGAAAGATCTTCCTCCTCTGTTCCAGACGGTTGTCAAAAAGATGGGGCTGGGCGGGGTGGCAAAAATCCACATCCCGGCGAAGCAGGCCTACGGTGAAGCCGGTGTGCCTGGGTTTGTGCCGCCTGGCACTATATCCATCATTACCATTAAAATTGTCGGCGTGAAGTAGCATTAACGACAGGCATAAAAAAACGGATCTGCATGCAGATCCGTTTTTATTTTCAGACAGGCCACTCAGTGGGCGCCGCCGCCCCCGCCTCCCGCCCCGAATGGCGGTTTGGCGAACCAGATCAGCCCCAACAGCACAATGAACACCCCAGCCGATAACCAGAAAATCTCGTTGGCCGAGATAATCAAGCCCTGCGCGGTGATCTGCTGCGCGATCCACCCGGATGCCTGCTGCTCGGTCATGCCCATTCCCTGCAGCTGGCTGTAAACCTCCTGCGCCTGGGGATTAAACACATTAACCGACTCGGTCAGCTGCGCATGGTGTAACGACTCCCGGTTGGTCCACATGGTGGTGGTCATCGAGGTCCCAATGGAACCCGCCAGCGTACGCATAAAGTTCGACAGACTCGACGCCGCCGCCATCCTTTCCGGCGGCAGACCGGAGAGGGTGATGGTGGTCAGTGGCATAAAGAAGCAGGCCACGGCAAAGCCCTGAATGAACTGCGGCCACGCCGATGCGCCAAAGTCCATACCCGGCTCAAAGGTATAGGCGCGCCAGTAGAAGCACACCGCATACATAATGAAGCTGAAGGTCACCAGCCGACGCATATCGAGTTTATGGGCAAAGCGGCCGATAATCGGCGACAGCAGAACCGGGATCACCCCGACCGGTGCCGACGCCAGCCCCGCCCAGGTGGCGGTATAGCCATACACCTCCTGCAACAGCTGCGGCAGCAGAACAATCGCGCCGAAGTAGAGCATATAGGCAAGGCTGATACACAAACACCCTATGGTGAAGTTGCGCGACTTAAAGAGCGACAGATCGACTATCGGGTTATCGTCCGTCAGCTCCCACACAATCAGGAAGCTGAGCGCCACCACCGCCACGACCGTCAGAACGATGATCTCCTGCGAGGCGAACCAGTCCAGCTCTTTCCCGCGATCGAGCATGATCTGCAGGCTGCCGATGCCCAGCACCAGCAGCGCCAGCCCGACGCCGTCAATACGCCGTTGCTCGGTACGAGTTTCGCGACCGCGCAGCGACTGCAGGGTCAACAGCACCACCACCGCACCAATCGGCACGTTGATAAAGAAGATCCAGCCCCAGTGGTAGTTATCGCTGATGTAGCCGCCCAGAATCGGGCCGCAGATCGGGGCGACAATCACCGTCATCGACCACAGCGCCAGCGCGATAGAGCGCTTGGCGGGCGGGTAGTTGTTCAGGAGCAGACTTTGCGACAGCGGGATCAGCGGCCCGGCAACAATCCCCTGGATCACGCGGAAGAAGATCAGCATGGTCAGACTGCTGGACATCCCACATGCCCAGGAGGCCAGCACGAAGGCGATGGTTGACCAGAGGAACAGTTTCACTTCCCCGACGCGCTTTGCCAGCCAGCCGGTGATCGGAATGGAGATGGCGTTCGCCACCCCGAACGAGGTGATCACCCAGGTCCCCTGGCTCAGGGATGAGCCAAGGTTTCCGGCGATAGTCGGGATCGCCACGTTCGCGATGGTGGAGTCCAGCACCTGCATGAATGTCGCCAGCGAAAGCGCAATGGTCATGATGACCAGCTGCGCCCCTTCCAACGGTTTTTGCGGTTTTTGCTGTTGCATAACGCTCACCTTCGGATTAACCGGCGTTCGCCTTCACGATCTCATCGATCAGCTTATTCACCGGCTCAAGGCTGATCTCGCGGGCATTACTTTCGTAGGCCGGGTTCGAACGTGCCTGGTTTGCCAGCATCTGGCCGTCGCGGTTCGAGGTGTCGACCGTGACCAGCGTGGAGAGGCCAATACGCAGCGGATGGTCCGCCAGCTGCTTCTCATCCAGCTCGATACGTACCGGCAGACGCTGAACCACTTTGATCCAGTTCCCGGTGGCGTTCTGTGCAGGCAGCAGGGAGAAGGCGCTGCCGGTCCCCATATCCAGCCCGACAACTTTGCCGGTGTACTTCACGTCGTCCCCGTAGATATCACTGACGACCGTCGCGGTCTGGCCGATACGCATATGCGCCAGCTGCGTCTCTTTGAAGTTAGCATCCACCCACAGGTTGGTTGCCGGCACCACCGCCATCAGCGGGGTAGAGGAGGTGATCTGCGCGCCAGGTTGTACGGAACGACGGGAAACGTAGCCGGTCATCGGGCTGACGATTTTGGTTCGCTCCAGCGCCAGCCAGGCGTTGCGCACTTCGGTCGCCGCCTGTTTCACCGCCGGTTGTTGATCGAGGGTGGTATTCAACACCATCGCCTGGTTGGCGTTGAATTGCTGAATAGCGACGTCCAGCTGGGCCTGGGCGCTGGCAACCGCGTCTCGGGCGTGTTGCAGCTCTTCGCGGCCAATCAGGTTAGCACTGCCCAGGGGAACACGACGATTAAGATCGCTCTGAGCCTGCGCCAGGGCGGTTTTCTGCACGTCGATACTGGCCTGCAGTTGTTTGCTGTTGATCATTTGCTGACGGGTCTGACGCACGCTTGACGCCAGCTCAGTCTGCGCTTTTTCAAACGCCTGCTGGGCATCGGTCGGATCCAGCGTCACCAGCACGTCGCCTTTTTGCACAAAGTCGGTATTGTCAGCCCAGACTTTCGTCACGCTGCCCGACACCTGCGCCATAATCTGAACCTGGTTCCCTGCCACATACGCGTCATCCGTCTCTTCACTATGACGCAGTACTAAAAACCAATAGATCCCATATGCCACGGCAATGATAATAAAGAGCAAAGTCAGCAGCAGAAGGGCGCGCTTGCGTTTGCCTTTCTTGTTGACCGGTTGCTGCGGGGTAGTGTTCTCCGCATTTGCGCTCATGTTTTTCTCCACGATCTTATTATTTCACATCGGCTGAGCCGACCTGTTATCAGAAAGGCCAGCAGTATGACGTGCTGGCCTGTCGGTTTTCTTATTTAATCTGGATTTTTGGAGCGTGTCGTCGCGTTAGCGCAGCGCCTCAAGAACAGCGCCATCTTCATCCATCTGATCCAGACGGGTGAGCAGCTTGCGGGTGATATGCTCGAGCTGATCTTTCTCGGCGTTACTTAAAGACGACCAGAGTTGATGCAGGCAGTTGTGCTGAGGTGGAAGCACCTCACGCAGGAATTCGTGACCTTTCTCGGTCAGTTGCAGATGCAGGCAACGGCGGTCGTTGTCGCTTTCGCGGCGTTCAATCCAGCCACGTTTTTCCAGCTCATCGGCAATACGGGTGGCATTAGTACGGGACGAACCCAGCGCGCAGCTCAGTTCTGAAGGCTGAATGCTGTGATTTTCCTGAGACTCCAGCGTAATCAACGCCATAAACAACGTCTCGTTAATCCCTTGAGCTTTCAGCATTTTATTGCGATTTTCCAGCAGCTTACCCTGCATGTGCATGCAGAGGCGCGTTAACAGGATCTCCTGATAAGGGAAATCTGCATAGCGACTGGCGCGAAACTTAAGCATTTGTTCAATGGGCGTAAACGAACTATCCATTTGGGCATAACCTCATTAATTACAGCCGATATAGTAACGACAGTGACAAATAATGTAAATGAATTATTTGTGCGGCTAAAATCCACAAGACAAATTTCACCGTCATCAAGAGCCGGGTTGATCCGTGACCCGGTAAGCACAGAAAAGAGGGGATGGCACTGGCAAAACGGGGATGGGTCTTCGGGCATACGCTATTCATGCGGTACTCTAATATGTTACCCACACAAAAATTTCCGGTATAAATGATTCCGTACCTTAACAGACTGAGGGGCTCCTTAACACCCTGAGAAGCCCCAACTTATGTAAACGTTACTGAATGGCTTCCTGAAGGTGGTAGCCGCGCCACCACACCAGCAGGTTAAGCACCGCCATCACTGCCCCTACCGCACACACGCCCGCCCAGCCGCCATGCTGCCACGCCGAGGCCGAGATGAGCGACCCGGCGGCACCACCAATAAAGTAGCTGGTCATGTACCCGGCCGTCAGGCGGTTACGGGCGTCCGGCTTGACGCGGTAAATCACGGTCTGGTTGGTGATATGCACCCCCTGGACGGTGAGGTCGAGCACCAGAATGCCGACAATCAGCGCCAGCACTGAGACATGCCCGTACCAGATCGCCGCCCAGGAGAGCAGCAGCATCACCAGCCCGACGGTGGTGGTCAGGTGAGATTTGCCTTTATCCGCCAGACCACCCGCAGGACGTGCGCCCAGCGCGCCCGCAGCGCCCGCCAGACCAAACAGGCCAATCATCCCTTCGGAATAGTTAAACGGCGGCGAGGCCAGCAGGAAGGCCATTGAGGTCCAGAGAATGCTGAAGTTCGCGAAGGTGAAGCAGCCCAGCAGCGCCCGGGTGCGCAGCAGTTTGTCCTTAATGAAGAGGCTGAACACGGAGCCCAGCAGCTGCGGATAGTTGAGATGGGTTTCTGACTTCACCTTCGGCAGGCCGCGCCACAGCGCCAGCGCCATCACCACCATCAGCACCGAGGCCACCCAGTAAACGGTGCGCCAGCCGCCGATGCCCGCCAGCAATCCGGCAACCGTACGCGCCAGTAAAATCCCCAGCAGCAGGCCGCTCATGATGGTGCCAACCACTTTGCCGCGCTTTTCCGGCGAGGCGAGGGTGGCGGCGAGCGGGACCAGGATCTGCGCTACAACCGAGAACAGCCCGGTCAGTGCCGTACCGAGGATCATCATGCTCAGCGACTGGCTGGAGGCGGTGATCAGCATCCCGCCTGCGGCCAGCAGCGTCATAGAGACAATCATCGCCCGACGTTCGAACATATCTCCCAGCGGCACAAGGAACAGCAGGCCAACCGCATACCCCAGCTGAGCGGCGGTGACGATAAAGCCGGCCGAGCTTGCGGTGAGCGAGAAGTTGCGGGCGATGGTTTCCAGAAGCGGTTGAGCGTAATAGTTGCTGGCCACAGTCAGACCGGTTGCCACTGACATCAGCAGGATAAGTGCGGGGCTAAGCCCTTGAGTTGTTTTTGTCATTTGGTTTCGAAATCATTAGTTAAGTGATTATTTTTTCGTAAACCATAATAACGGATGAATGAAGGAGGCGGGGAGTTGTTGAGTGATGGATTGTGCGGTTTGTCCCCTCACCCTAACCCTCTCCCCATAGGGGAGAGGGAACAGTCCGGCGCGGGGTTTTAGATTGTGCTCGATCTGCTTTACACCCTCTCCCCTATGGGGAGAGGGCTGGGGTGAGGGGAAACGCGAGCACTTACTTCTGCGCAGCCAGCGCCTCATTTACCCATGCATCAAACTGCTGCTGGTGGGCTTTGATCCAGCCGTCGACGTGACCCTGAACATCGGCTTCAGAGGATTTGCCCGCATGCATCATCGCGTTCTGCGCGTTGATATCCGCCAGCGGCAATTTCATTACCGAGAACAGCTTCGCCGCCGCCGGGTTTTTCTCAGCCCAGGCTTTGTTGGCCACGATGTGCATGGTGTTCACCGGGAAGCCGTAGTTCATGCCGTTCGGCAGTTTGGTGTCGATATCCTTCTGCTCGCCCGGCAGGGAGGAGAACGGCACCTGCAGCCAGACCACATCTTTACCCGGCTTCAGCACGTCGCTCACCCAGTACGGCGTCCAGGTGTAATAGATGACCGGTTTGCCCTCTTTGAAGCGGGCGATGGTGTCGGCCATCATCGCGGAGTAGTTGCCGTGGCTCACATCCACCGTTTTCGCCAGGTCGAAGGCTTTATTCTGGTGATTAATCACCGCTTCGCAGCCCCAGCCCGGCGAGCAGCCCATCATGTCGGCTTTGCCATCGCCGTTGGTATCGAACAGTTTGGCAATCTTCGGATCTTTCAGCTGTTCAATATTGGTGATGTGGTACTGGTCGGCGGTTTTCTTGTCGATCAGGTAGCCCTGGGCCGCACCGGTGACAAAGGTCCCTTCGCGGTAGAACTTTTTGTCGCCGCCCGCAGCGCTGTACATATCGTCATGCAGCGGCTGCCAGTTGACGGCGGTAAAGGTGGCATCACCAGAGGCAATCGAGGTATAGCCCACGTTGTAATCCACTTCGCTTGGCTTATTGACCGTATAGCCCAGCTTCTCCAGCGCCCGGCTGACCAGCCCGGTCTGGAACGACTCTTCGGAGATGGTGCTCTGTACCGGTTGCACGGTAATGCCTTTGCCCGGCAGATCGGCAGCAAACACGCTGGTGGAGGCAAGGGTGGCAAACGCTGTGGCAAAAATTACGCTATGTCGCATCGTTGTTCCTTATTTTATGAATGGGCGGGTGATTAACCCGACTGGGCCGGTGGTGTACCAGCGACGGTTGCCGCGACTGCGTGAATCACGACCGACAGCCTGAGTCAGGCGGTCAAGGATAATGGCGAGGATCACGATCCCGACGCCGCCGACGGTTGCCAGCCCCATATCGAGACGGCCAATGCCGCGCAGCACCATCTGACCGAGACCGCCCACGGCGATCATCGAGGCGATCACCACCATCGACAGGGCCAGCATCAGGGTCTGGTTCACACCCGCCATAATGGTGGGCATCGCCAGCGGGAGCTGAACTTTAAACAGCATCTGGCGCGGGCTGGCGCCAAACGAGCGTGAGGCCTCGATAAGGTCCGCCGGCACCTGGTTGATGCCAAGAATGGTCAGACGCACAATCGGCGGCAGGGCGAAGATGATGGTCACCACCACGCCCGGCACGTTACCGATGCCGAACAGCATCACGATAGGCACCAGGTAGACAAACGCCGGGGTGGTCTGCATCGCATCCAGCAGCGGGCGAATAATTTTCGCCGCCCGCGGACTGCGCGCCAGCCAGATCCCCATCGGCAGGCCGATCACCACGCAGAAGAGCAGGGCGGTCAGCACCAGCGCCAGGGTGATCATCGCCTGGGACCACGCCCCGATCGCGCCGATCAGGATCAACGAGATTAATGTCGCCACGCCCATCCCCGCGCTGCCAAACTGCCAGGCAATCAGCGAGAAGAGGACGATAGCCACTGGAGCAGGCATCCCCAGCATCAGCTGCTGGAAGCCGTTGAGGATGTAATCCACCGGGACGCGAATGCCCTGGAACACCGGACGGAAATGGGTCACCACCCAGTCGATCCCCTCGGTCACCCAGCTGTCGAGCGGGATCAGGGTCTTATGGAACGGATCCATAATATTGAAATGTTCCGGCGCGGGGGCTGGGGCGCTGGTCAGCCAGTCGGCCCCGCCGCCGTCAGTGGGTGCGGGCGTGGAAGAACCCCACGCGTCTGCGGATTGCGCCGCGCTGTCCGCCGCTTCTGTGGTACCCCACGGGTTAGATTGATCAGCCATTGTTTGCCCCCTCGCGATCTAAAGCCTGCAGCAACATGCGTTTTGAGATGATGCCGACGTACTGTTGTTCCTCTCCGACCACCGGTACCGCGCACGGTGCCTGGCCTACGTGGGAGAGCAACTCGCTGAGCGGCGTTTCGGCGTCCACGGCAAGCGGTGCGTCGATTAACGCCGCATCGATTCCCAGATTTTCGCCGAGGGCGGTTTTCAGGGAGTCGATGGAGACAACGCCGACAAATTTATTGCCGCGTTCAACCAGATAGCCGTATTCACGGTCTTCGTCCTGCAGCAGCTTCAGCGCCGAGCGTGGGCCGAAACCTGGCGTTTTACGGATAATGCCGTTAGGCGTTCTGCGGGCAATATCTTTGGCGCTGAACACCTGGCTAATATCCACGCCGCGGAAGAAGGTGCGCACATAATCATTCGCCGGATTATTGAGAATTTCATCCGGGGTGCCCACCTGAACCACTTCGCCGTTTTGCATAATGGCAATACGATCGCCAATTCGCATGGCTTCATCGAGGTCATGGGAAATAAAGACAATGGTACGCTGATGCCGGGACTGCAGTTTTACCAGCTCATCCTGCATCTCGGTACGAATTAATGGATCGAGCGCCGAGAAGGCTTCATCCATTAATAATATATCGGGATTGATCGCTAATGCGCGGGCTAATCCCACACGCTGACGCATGCCGCCGGAGAGTTCATCCGGATAAGCATGAGCGTAATTTTCCAGCCCTACCTGACGCAGCGCATCCAGGGCTTTTTCCTGGCGCTCGCTGGCGGGAATACCCGCTAATTCCATACCGAAGGCGGTGTTATTTAGCACCGTCATATGCGGCATCAGAGCGAATGACTGAAACACCATCGCGATCTTTTTTCTGCGCACCTCGCGGAGCTCGGCGTCCGATATTCTGGCGATATCCACGCCGTCAATCAGCACCTGTCCGCGGGTGGGTTCAATCAGGCGATTGAGAAGGCGAACCATAGTGGATTTACCCGAACCGGATAACCCCATGATGACGAAAATCTCGCCTTCTTCAATGGCCAGACTGGCGTCTTTAACGCCAAGCGACAGCCCGGTTTTTTCCAGAATTTGTTCTTTTGACAGACCTTTTTCAATATATTTGAAAGCCCTCTGCGGGTGCTCGCCAAATACTTTATAGAGATTTTTCACTTCTAATTTAATTGCCATGCAATAGAGAATGTCCCGTTATTTATTTAAGTCGATAGAATTACCAGTGAAATAATAAGCAGGCCATACCCTAACATACTCAGAATCTGAGACAACCCTTGCGCCGCGTGTGGCACGAATTTTGCCGCGGTTTGCATGCGGATAATATCGCTGAATTTCCCATGAGATAAGGGCTGAGCGGGAAATGAATTTTTTTGAGATTTTTATGACGCAGCCGGGGAATTTCGCCTGGATCACAAGGATTCAGGCGAATATGACCGCAGAATTACAGCGTAGAACACAGAGAAATATTTGTCAGGCAATAACCTAATATATCGTAAATTAACGATCGTTATATTTCGCTTAAAAATCCCAGTCTTCGTCTTCAGTTTCTACCGCTTTGCCCATCACATACGACGAACCCGACCCCGAGAAAAAGTCGTGGTTTTCGTCGGCATTCGGCGAGAGCGCGGCAAGGATCGCCGGGTTCACCTGGGCCATTTCCGGCGGGAACAGCGCCTCGTAACCGAGGTTCATCAGCGCCTTGTTGGCGTTGTAGCAGAGGAACGCCTTCACGTCCTCCTCCCAGCCGGTTCCGGCGTACAGTTCGTCGGTATAGCTCAGCTCGTTGTCGTACAGATCCATCAGCAGATCCAGCGCAAAACCCTTTAACCGCTCGCGCTCGGACTCGCTGACTTTCTCCAGTCCTTTCTGATACTTATAGCCAATATAGTAGCCATGTACCGCTTCATCACGGATGATCAGCCGAATCAGATCCGCGGTGTTGGTTAGCTTGCCCCGGCTGGACCAGTACATCGGCAGCCAGAAGCCGGAATAGAAGAGGAACGACTCCAGAAACACGCTGGCAATTTTCTTCTTCAGCGGCTCATCGGCGCGATAATGTTCCAGCACCCGCTGGGCTTTACGTTGCAGAGAGTCGCTCTCTTCGCTCCAGCGGTACGCGGCGTCCACGTCTTTGGTCTGACAGAGGGTCGAGAAAATAGAGCTGTAGGAGCGGGCATGCACCGCCTCCATAAAGCTGATGTTCGACATGACCGCCTCTTCGTGGGGCGTCAGCGCGTCGGCGATAAGCGCAGGCGCGCCCACCGTATTCTGCACCGTGTCGAGCAGCGTCAGGCCGGTAAAAACGCGGATGGTGAGCTGCTGCTCGGCGTGGCTTAGCGTCTCCCACGCCGGAACGTCGTTCGACAGCGGCACCTTTTCCGGCAGCCAGAAGTTGCTGGTCAGGCGGTTCCACACCTCCAGATCTTTATCATCTTCAATTTTGTTCCAGTTAACGGCGTGCACCCGTGACAGTTTCATGCTCTCTCCTTACAGCGCGCAGGACACGCAGCCTTCTGTTTCGGTGCCTTCCAGCGCAAGCTGGCGCAGGCGAATGTAATACAAAGTCTTGATCCCTTTCTTCCAGGCGTAGATCTGCGCTTTGTTGATGTCGCGGGTGGTGGCGGTATCCGGGAAGAAGAGCGTCAGCGACAGCCCCTGATCGACATGTTTTGTCGCCTCGGCGTAGGTATCGATAATCTTCTCCGGGCCGATGTCATAGGCGTCCTGATACAGGGCCAGATTCTCGTTGGTCATAAAGGGGGCAGGGTAGTAGACGCGCCCGGTTTTGCCCTCTTTGCGGATCTCAATCTTCGACACAATGGGGTGAATGCTCGAGGTGGCATGATTGATGTAGGAGATCGACCCGGTCGGCGGCACCGCCTGCAGATTCTGGTTATAGATGCCGTAGCGCATCACGTCGTCGCGCAGTTGCTGCCACATCGCCCGCGTCGGCAGGCTGACCCCGGCGCGGGCAAACAGCGCGCGCACTTTTTCCGTTTTCGGCTGCCAGTCGTCGCGAAGGTACTGGGTAAAGTACTCTCCGCTGGCATAGCGGGACTGCTCAAAGCCCGCAAACCGCTGCCCCTTTTCCCGCGCCAGCATCATCGAGGTATTCAGGGCGTGCCAGGTGATGGTGTAGAAGTAGAGGTTGGTGAAGTCCAGCCCCTCGGGGCTGCCGTAGGCAATGCCCTCCCGGGCCAGATAGCCGTGCAGGTTCATCTGCCCGAGGCCGATGGCGTGGGAGGCGGCATTCCCGGCCTCCACCGACGGCACGCTGCGAATGTGACTCATGTCCGATACCGCCGACAGGCCGCGCACCGCGGTTTCGACGGTGCGGCCAAAGTCCGGCGAGTCCATGGTGTGGGCGATATTCAGCGAGCCCAGATTGCAGGAGATATCATGCCCGGTGCGGGCGTAGTCCAGATTCTCGTCATAGGTCGAGGGGCTGTTGACCTGCAAAATCTCCGAGCACAGGTTGCTCATGTTGATGCGCCCGGCTATGGGGTTGGCGCGATTCACCGTGTCCTCATACATGATGTAGGGATAGCCGGACTCAAACTGGATCTCGGCCAGCCGCTGGAAGAAGTCGCGGGCATTCAGGTATTTTTTACGGATCCGCGGATCCGCCACCATCTCGTCGTACAGCTCGCTCACCGCCACATCGCCAAACGGCTTGCCGTAGATGCGCTCTACGTCATAAGGCGAGAACAGCGCCATCTCGGCGTTCTCTTTTGCCAGCCGGAAGGTGATATCCGGGATCACTACCCCCAGAGAAAGGGTTTTGATGCGGATTTTTTCGTCGGCGTTTTCGCGTTTGGTATCGAGGAAGCGCAGGATATCCGGGTGATGGGCATGGAGATAAACCGCTCCCGCCCCCTGACGCGCCCCGAGCTGGTTGGCGTAGGAGAAAGCATCTTCCAGCATCTTCATCACCGGGATCACCCCGGAGGACTGGTTCTCGATGCGCTTGATGGGCGCGCCCGCTTCCCGCAGGTTCGAGAGTAAAAAGGCCACCCCGCCGCCGCGCTTGGAGAGTTGCAGGGCGGAGTTCACCGCCCGGCCAATCGACTCCATGTTGTCTTCAATGCGCAGCAGGAAGCAGGAGACCAGCTCCCCGCGCTGCGCCTTGCCGCAGTTGAGGAAGGTGGGCGTGGCGGGCTGAAAACGCCCGGCGAGGATCTCGTCCGTCAGCTGGCGGGCCAGGGTTTCATCCCCCTGAGCCAGGGTCAGGGCGACCATCACCACCCGATCCTCGAAGCTCTCGAGATAGCGCTTCCCGTCGAAGGTTTTCAGCGTATAGCTGGTGTAAAACTTCCACGCGCCGAGGAAGGTCTGGAAACGAAAACCGCTGGCGTGGGCGTGGTCAAAAAGACCCAGCACAAAGCTGCTGTCGAAGCGCGCCAGCACGCGGGGGTCGTAGTAGCCCTCGCTGACCAGGTAGTCAAGACGCGCCTGCGTGCTGGCGAAGGTCACGCTGTTGGGGCGCACGTGGGCGTTAAAAAAGGCGTCCACCGCCTCACCGTCTTTGCTGAACTGGATCTTCCCGTCAGCATCATACAGGTTCAGCATGGCGTTCAGGGCATGGAAATCCTGCGAGCCCTGCATCACGCGTTCTGCGGTTGTCGTTGCCAAAATTCGTTCACTCCTTTACGCACGTTGTCGACGTCCTGCTCCGTCCCCATCAGCTCAAAGCGATAGAGGTACGGCACGCCGCACTTTTGTGAGATGACATCCCCGGCGCGGCAGAAGGCATCGCCGAAATTACGGTTGCCGGCGGCGATCACCCCGCGGATAAGCGCCCGGTTATGCGGGTCGTTGAGAAAGCGGATCGCCTGGCGCGGTACCGCCCCGGCCGTACCGCCGCCGCCATAGCTCGGCACCACCAGAATAAAAGGCTCGTCCACCTGGATCCGCTCCCGCTCGTTCAGCGGAATACGCACGGCGGGCAGCCCGAGGCGCCCGATAAAGCGGTGCGTGTTTTCCGAGCTGCTGGAGAAGTAGACGAGCAGGCTCATGCCCGGACGGCCTGCGCAGGCTGTTGCAGACGATTAATCAGGTCCGGACGAAACCCCGACCAGCTGGTCTCCCCGGCGATTACTACGGGAAGCTGGCGGAACCCCAGGTTACGCAGCGTCTCTGCCGCGTCCGGCTCCAGGTCTACATTCACCATTTCGAAGCTCACACCGCGGCTCTCCATGGCGCGTTTGGTGGCATGGCACTGGACACAGTCGTTACGAGTGTAAATAATAATGCGCATGATTCGTATTTCCATCTAGAATAGGTGTCCGACGCGATTCAACGCGTCACCAGGAGTCTGTCTTGCTAAAAGGAATACTAGATGTAGTTATCTAAAGTTTCAACCACACAAGATATGGGAAAATCAGATAGGTTTGCTGCCGGTGATGAGCTCAACGGGAGAGGGATTGCTATGGGCTTAAAAAAGAAAAACCCCAACACCGCAGGGCATTGGGGTCACAGGGGACAGGTCAGAGACGGGCGTTACTTACGCAGGGCGAGCAGCGCGCCGATGAAGATGCTGACCGCCGCAACGGTACCTACTGCACACATCGGGCGTTCACGGATAAAGGTGTTAGCGCAGCCGATGGCATCGCAGGCGGCCTGCTTGCCGGTAGAGCGGCCCTGGAGGCGCGCACGGGTTTCTCGCAGCAGCGATTTGGCCTTACGTCTGGCGTCGTCCGCTTCGCCCTTCGCATCCGATCCCCAGGATTTCAAAACGCTTTCCAGCGAATCCGCTAATTTCCTCACATCGTCTTGGATATCCTGAACATTGTCATCAACGTCATTTCGGTTTGATCGGCTAAACATAAAGTTCTCCCTTGAATTTGCGGTAATTAACAGTTTAGACCACCTTTTTAATATCTGAAGCCGGTCACGGCTTATCAGGCCGTTTATGGATTTTTCTGAAAGCACTGCTAATGCTGAATACGGTAAGGTTGCCCGGCAGGAAATGATAACGAGGAAAGAATATGTATTTACGACCCGATGAGGTTGCGCGCGAACTGGAAAAAGCGGGATTTACCGTGGATGTGGTAACACAAAAAGCATACGGTTATCGTCGCGGCGATAATTATGTTTATGTGAACCGTGAAGCCCGCATGGGGCGCACTGCGCTGATCATTCATCCGACGTTGAAAGAGAGAAGTCTTTCCTTCGCGGAGCCTGCTTCAGAGATGAAAACCAGCGACCATTACCAGCAGTTCCCGCTCTATTTAGGGGGCAATAATCAGGAACATTATGGTATTCCGCATGGATTCAGTTCCCGCATGGCGCTGGAACGCTTTCTTAAAGGCCTGTTTGGCGACTCGCAATAACGACGCGACTGGCTTTCGCCAGTCGCCGTGCCTTACGCCTTGACCTGATGGTACTGGCTCACTTTAAACAGACGTCGGCAGTAATCGAGGAAATAGCCGTACACCGCGCCCATCATCATCGACACCACAATATTTGAGCTTACCGCAGCGGCGATCTGGTGCCAGTCTGCCCCCACCGTTAATAAAATCGCGACATATACCGGTGACTGAAAAGTGACGTACGCCACCACGTCGGCCAGATTTTTCATCCAGCCGGTGGATGAGTAGCGGCGGGCAAAACGCATCACTGCATCACGGTAGAAACCGTACGGCCATGCAATAAGAATGTTCACCGGGACGGCCACCAGGCGCGAGGAAAGTGATTGCTCGAAGGTCATTCCGGAGAGGAATATTTCAATCAGCATGTTCACCACCGAACAGTAGACCACCATTGCAAATGTGTCCGCTACAGCGTGGCGCAGGCGAGACTGCCGTGAGAACATGTTCTGACTCCTGAAGATGATACGATGAAGAGGCTAAAGCGCTGCTGAATAGTGCTTTAGTTTGCTTTATTTTTCGTGTATAGCGTATCTCTCTACATTAAAACTCTCAATTAGCGATAAATTTTTATTTACTGGCGTTTTTTCCGTAAAATTCTCTAAACGAACCGGTTTTAACAGCACTGCGTTATTTTCTTTTTGTTTTTCATTTTTTGTGTTAATAAACAATTAGTTAAGTTTTATTTTTATCGCGCACCGCATGACCTGCCTTCCGGTGAGCAGAATTCGGCGATTTTGTTGCGGGTTATGTTGCTAAATGGATGTTATCCAGCGTAATGCTCTGGATTTGGTTGATGTTTTCTATGCAGTTTATATGAATGGGTATTCATTGTGGGTGAGAGGGGAACTGCCTCAGGCGGCGGTTATATCACAGTAAAAATAAATAATGCTTAAACGCTTATTCTGAATAAATCATACAAAGTGAAAATAATCGTCATTATATATTGTTAATTCCCCCACCTTTGACCTGTATTATATTTTCGTGCGGTTTCGTCTGGATGTTCATAAACAAATGAATTACCATGGCCGGGAATTGATTATTTAAACGACTTTGAAAAGGTTTTCATATTATATGACTTCGACATTACAGAATCTTAATAATATTCGTACACTCCGTGCGATGGCGCGTGAATTCTCACTGGACATACTGGAAGATATGCTGGAAAAGCTGCGCATTGTCACAGAAGAAAAACGTAATGAACAGTCTGAACTGGAGCAGGAGCGTGCCGAACAGCAGCAGAAAATTAGCGCCCTGCTGGAAATGATGAAAGCCGACGGTATTTCTGCTGAAGACCTGTTGGGCTCTGAGCTGCTGAACACCAGCGCGCAGCCTAAAAAACGTAAACCGCGTGCCGCAAAATATCGCTATACCGATGCCGACGGCAGCGAAAAAACCTGGACCGGCCAGGGTCGTACGCCGAAGCCAATCGCCACTGCACTGGCAGAGGGAAAATCGCTGGATGATTTCCTGATTTAATCCGTGCAGACCGGGCGGCGTTATTCCGCCCGGTAGCGGCTGCTCTCAGCAGACGCCAAAATCGCCATCTTCTTTATACAGCGTCACATCCGCTGCCTTCAGGGTGTATTTATCCCCGTCTTCGTTGCTTGCCTGCACCGCCACAATCTGATCTTCATGCACTTCGATCACTTTAAGTTTTGGTCCGCCCATACGCGGCTGAACCAGATCGCCAACAGAAAACATAGTTACCTCCTTATGATGGATGAGCTCCGAGCTTAGCCCAGGCGCAGGCCGCGGTACAGGGTTGCAGGGGGAATACCCCTTAATCGTCTGCCTAAACCTGTGTAAAGAGGGTAAAAGAGGGTAAAACTTCGCGCCAGCGCTGGCAGCCGTGCGTAGACTCGCTACGCTTAAAGAGAAAATCTCTTTTTTTACAATGACCTGACTGCTTGTATGGAGAATTTATGGGTTTCTGGCGTATCGTAATTACTATCCTGCTTCCCCCGCTTGGCGTCCTGCTGGGCAAAGGGTTTGGCTGGGCGTTTATCCTCAACGTCATCCTGACGCTGCTGGGCTACATCCCCGGTCTTATCCACGCGTTCTGGGTGCAGAGCCGCGGCTAATCCCGCCACAGCAAATCGCTGTAGATCCCGGTCAACACCCCCTGGGGCGCAAACTGCTGTTTGATCCAGCGGGTGACCAGGCCGGTTGCCGCATGCTGCGTGGCGAGCAGCATGCGCGAGTCCTGGCGCGGGTTATTGATGCGCCGCGTCACCAGCAGCCCTGCGTCTACGGCCTCTCTGGCCATATGCTCCGGTAAAAAACCGATCCCTTCCCCCAGGATCTGGCACTGGCACTTGGTATTAAAATCCGGGACCAGGATCGCCTCCTGGCCGTGCAGCAGCCAGCCCACTTTCTTGTTAATGGTGTGCGCCGTGTCCTCGACCATGATGTTGGGATACAGACGCAGCTGGCTCTCGGCCAGCGGCTCCGGGGCCAGCGCCAGGGGATGATCCGGGGCGATGGCGAACACCCAGCGAATAGCGCCAATCTCGGTGTAATCGATCCCGCCGCCATCCAGCAGGGTATCCGGCGCGCCAATGGCGATATTCGCCTGGTTATTGATGATCGAATCCCAGACCCCGTTATACACCTCGGTGGTCACCGTAATCTGGCAGGTGGGAAACTGTTTCTTCAGCACCTGCAGCAGGCGGGCGGTGTGGCGCGGGGTGTAGAGCAGCTGGTTAATGCAGATCCGCACCCGCGTTTCGATCCCCTGAGAGATGGTATCTATCCCGCGCTTGATGGCGTGGAAATCGTTCAGCAGATCTACCGCTTTGCGGTAGAAGTAGAAGCCCGACTCGGTGAGCTCGATGCTGCGGGTGTTGCGCACAAACAGCACCACGTCGAGGCCGGTCTCCATGCGCTTGATGGTGTAGCTGATGGCCGAGGTGGTCACCCCCAGTTCGGTGGCGGCCTTGCTGAAGCTACCAAAGCGTGCCGCAGTGGTGAACGCCAGCAGGTTCTCTTCGGTAAAGATGGAATTCATATTATCGCTCCCGGCACCCATCAGTTTTGAACATATTTTAACAAAGTAGTTACAACGCATTTGAAGCCGATCACAGTTCTGCCAAATAGCTGAGAGCCGCGTCGGACAAGGTCTGCGTAAACATAAGCAGAATGCAGCCTGCGAGGCTAAATAGCGGCAAAACATAAGGAAAAGATTGCACAGACGCACATTTTGACCTGACTGTTAAATTTATCTCAACAATGAATTGCCTGTCGATGAATCATTTTTAAGCGGATTCTTTTCTGACCAGGCCGTTGCTATGCTCAGTCCATCAGAAAGGAAAACCAGGAGTGTGGAAATGTCCAACAATGAACTCGTTACCGAATTTCTGTTAGCTGCCGAACAGGGTAATGCCGACGCGTTAAAAGCCTGTCTGGAGAAAGGGGTGGATATTAACGCCACCAACCGGCAGAAAAGAACCGCCGTTATTATCGCCAGCCTGAATAAACACTATTCCTGCGTGGAGCTGCTGATTGCCGCCGGCGCCAATATCGACCAGCAGGATCAGACCTGTTTCAACCCGTTTCTGATTAGCTGCCTCACCAACGATCTCACCCTGCTGCGCCTGGTGCTGCCGGCCAAACCGGACCTCGACAGGCTGACCCGTTTTGGCGGCGTGGGGATCACCCCGGCCAGCGAGAAAGGCCATCTGGAGGTGGTGCAGGAGCTGCTGGCCCACACCGACATCAACGTCAACCACACCAACTTTGTTGGCTGGACGCCGCTGCTGGAGGCCATAGTGCTAAACGACGGCGGCCCTCGCCAGCAGGCGATTATTAAGCTGCTGCTCGACCACGGCGCCAACCCGCACATGACCGATAAATACGGCAAATCCCCCCTCGAACTGGCGCGGGAAAAAGGCTTCAGCGACATTGCCGACCTGCTGATCGCCGCCGGCGCGTAAACCCTGTGGCCAGTCGTTTCGCGCTGGCCTGAAATAAAAATAGCCTTTCCCCATCATGCCTTCCGGCGTGATGTGGCCCCCTTTTGCCCGCATTCAGGAGGACGTAATGCCCACTAAAATCGTCATAAAAAAGAACACATATTTTGATTCTGTTTCGCTGATGTCGGTTTCCACCAAAGCCAATAAACTGCCCGGCGTCGAGCAGGCTTTCGTGGCGATGGCCACCGAAATGAATAAAGGCGTCTTAAAAAATCTCGGCCTGCTGACGCCGGAATTAGAGGACGCTAAAAACGGCGACTTGATGATCGTCATTAAAGGCGAGGCCGCGAACGACGAAACCCTGGCCGCCATCGAGGCGCTGTTCACCCGCAAAGAGAGCGCAGGCTCACACGAATCGCGCTACGCCACGCTCGCCAGCGCTAAAACCCATCGTCCGGAGAGTAATCTGGCGGTGATCTCGGTCAACGGCACCTTCGCCGCCCGCGAGGCGCGTCAGGCGCTGGAGAACGATCTTAACGTGATGCTGTTCTCGGATAACGTCTCCCTCGACGACGAACTGGCGCTGAAACAACTGGCTCACGAGAAAGGGCTGCTGATGATGGGGCCGGACTGCGGCACCGCCATTATTAACGGTGCCGGGCTGTGCTTCGCCAACGCGGTGCGCCGCGGCCCGATTGGGATTGTGGGTGCCTCCGGCACCGGTAGCCAGGAGCTGAGCGCACGCATCCACGAGTTCGGCGGCGGCATCTCCCAGCTGATAGGCACTGGCGGTCGCGATCTCAGCGAAAAGATCGGCGGCCTGATGATGCTCGACGCCATCGCGATGCTGGAGGCGGACGACGCCACCCAGGTCATCGCACTCATCTCCAAACCCCCTGCGCCTGCGGTGGCCGAGAAAGTGCTGGCCCGCGCCCGCGCCTGCCGCAAACCGGTCATTGTTTGTTTCCTCGGCCGCAACCAACCCCCGGCCGATGAAGAGGGGCTGCAGTTTGCCCGCGGCACCAAAGAGGCGGCGCTGAAAGCGGTTCTGCTCACCGGGATCAAAAAAGAGTCGCTGGATCTGCATCCGCTCAACTGGCCGCTGATCGAAGAGGTGCGCGCCCGCCTGACCCCGCAGCAGAAGTACATTCGCGGCCTGTTCTGCGGCGGCACCCTGTGCGACGAAGCGATGTTCGCCGCGCTGGAAAAATACGATGACGTCTACAGCAACATCCAGCCGGATCCGGCCAGGCGCCTTGCGGATATCAACGTCAGCCAGGCCCACACCTTCCTCGATTTTGGCGATGACGACTTCACCAACGGCAAGCCGCACCCGATGATCGACCCGACCAACCGCATCAGCCGCCTGCTGCAGGAGGCGCGGGATCCAGAAGTGGGCGTGATCGTGATGGATTTCGTCCTCGGTTTCGGATCCCACGAGGTTCCGGTAGGGGTGATGATCGAGGCGATCAAGGAGGCGCAGGCGATCGCCAAAGCCGATAACCGCCCGCTGGAGATCCTCGGCTACGTGCTCGGCACCGACCAGGATACCCCGTCCCTGAGCCAGCAGTGCCAGCTCCTGACCGACGCAGGCGTGATCTGGGCCAGCAGCAGCACCAACACCGGATTACTGGCACGTGAATTTGTCTTCAAAGGAGAGAAAGCCTGATGACCACCTTATTTAACCAGCCGCTGAACGTCATTAACGTGGGTATCGCGATGTTCAGCGACGATCTGAAGAAGCAGCACGTTCCGGTTACCCATCTCGACTGGACCCCGCCGGGGCAGGGCAATATGCAGGTGGTGGAAGCCCTGGATCAGCTGGCGGATAAACCGCTGGCGGAAAAAATTGCCGCCGCCAACAAACTCGCCCTGGAGCGCATTATTCATTCCCACCCGGTGCTGGTGGGCTTCGATCAGGCGATCAACGTTGTGCCGGGCATGACCCGCACCACCATCCTGCACGCCGGTCCGCCGGTGGCCTGGGAGAACATGTGCGGCGCGATGAAGGGCGCGGTGACCGGGGCGCTGGTGTTTGAAGGGCTGGCAACCGATCTGGATGACGCGGCGCGGCTGGCGGCCTCCGGGAAGATCACCTTCTCGCCGTGCCACGAGCACGACTGCGTGGGCTCGATGGCGGGGGTCACTTCGGCGTCGATGTTTATGCATATCGTCGAGAACAAAACCTACGGCAACCGCGCCTTCACCAACCTCAGCGAGCAGATGGCGAAGATCCTGCGCATGGGGGCCAACGATCAGAGCGTCATCGACCGTCTGAACTGGATGCGCGACGTGCTCGGCCCGATGCTGCGCGATGCGATGAAAATCATCGGCGAAATCGACCTGCGCCTGATGCTGGCTCAGGCCCTGCACATGGGCGACGAGTGCCACAACCGCAACAACGCGGGCACCACGCTGCTGATTCAGGCCCTGACGCCGGGGCTGATCCAGGCTGGCTACCCGGTGGAGCAGCAGCGCCAGGTGTTTGAGTTTGTCGCCAGCAGCGACTACTTCTCCGGCCCGACGTGGATGGCAATGTGTAAAGCCGCGCTGGATGCCGCCCACGGCATCGAGTACAGCACCGTGGTCACCACCATGGCGCGTAACGGCTACGAGTTTGGCCTGCGCGTCTCCGGCATGCCGGGGCAGTGGTTCACCGGCCCGGCGCAGCAGGTGATTGGCCCGATGTTCGCGGGCTACAAGCCGGAGGACTCCGGCCTGGATATCGGCGACAGCGCCATCACCGAAACCTACGGCATCGGCGGCTTTGCCATGGCGACGGCCCCGGCGATTGTGGCCCTGGTCGGCGGCACGGTGGAAGAAGCCATCGACTTCTCCCGCCAGATGCGCGAAATCACCCTGGGCGAAAACCCGAACGTCACCATTCCGCTGCTCTCGTTTATGGGTATTCCTACCGCCATCGACATCACCAGAGTCGCGGGCAGCGGCATCCTGCCGGTGATCAACACCGCCATCGCCCACAAAGATGCGGGCATCGGCATGATTGGGGCGGGCATCGTTCACCCGCCGTTTAGCTGTTTTGAAAAGGCGCTGTTGACCTTCCGCGATCGCTACTTCTTATAAGGTAAGCATCCATGAAAAGCATGAAACTGGAGTGGAAAAGAGGTGACTGGGCGGCGTACTTCGGGTTGATGACCAACAACCTGACGAACCTGCTGACCATGATGGGGCTGCTCATTTTTGTCGTCGGCATCCCGAAAGAGATTGTTTATGGACGTATTGCGCCGGCCTTCGGGCTGGCGGTACTGGTGGCGAGCATCTGCTATGCGTGGTTTGGCCTGCAGATGGCGCGCCAGACCGGGCGTAGCGACGTCACCGCGCTGCCGTCGGGGCCCAGCGCGCCGTCGATTTTCACCGTCACCTTTCTGGTGCTGATGCCGGTCTATCAGCAGACCGGCGACGCCGACTTTGCCATCCAGATTGGCCTGGTGTGGTGCTTTGTGGAGGCGATGATCCTCGCGGGCGGTTCGTTTTTAGGGGAAACCATCCGCAAGATGATCCCGCGTACCGTGCTGCTGTCGTGCCTGTCCGGTCTGGGCCTGCTGCTGCTGGCGATGAACCCGATGCTGCAGGCGTTCGAAGCGCCGACGGTCTCCTTCATCGTGCTGCTGCTGATCTTCATCAACTGGTTTGGCAAAAAGCCGATCTTCGCCCGCATCCCTACCGGCCTGCTGCTGCTGATCGCCGGTACCGCCCTGGCGTGGATCTCCGGCCTGCAAAGCCCGGAAGCGATTAAGGCCTCGATGTCCTCCTTCGGCTTTAACCCGCCGGAAGTGCATATCGACAGCTTTATGCAGGGTCTGCCGCACGCGCTGCCGTACCTGGCCTCTGCCGTTCCGCTGGGGCTGGCGAACTACATCTTTGACCTCGAGAACATCGAGAGCGCCCACGCGGCGGGGGACGAGTACCCGACCCGCAAGGTGATGCTGGCTAACGGTCTCTCCTCGATGCTCGGCTGCCTGATGGGCAACCCGTTCCCGGTGACGGTCTACGTCGGCCACGCGGGCTGGAAAGCGATGGGGGCAAGCATTGGTTACACCCTGGCGTCCGGCGTCACCATGTTTATCGTGCCGCTATTCGGGCTGGGGGCCTTTATGCTCGCCATCATCCCGATGACCGCCATCGTGCCGATTCTGGTCTTTATCGGCGTGGTCACCGCCAACCAGGTGGTGAGGGAAACGCCCAAAGTGGAGGTGCCCGTCATCTTTATCTGTCTGTTCCCGTGGATCGCCAACTGGGCGCTGACCATGATGAACAGCGTGATGGGGGCGGCGGGAACCAGCGCGGCGAAGATCGGCACCGACGTCCTGCACAGCAAAGGGATTTACTACGAAGGGCTGATGCATCTGGGGAACGGCGCGCCGCTCGCCAGCATGCTGTGGGGCTGTATCGCCATCTTCGCCATCGTCAACAAACCGCTGCGCGGAGCCGTTGCCGCCGCCGTCGGCGCGCTGCTGGCGCTGTTCGGGGTGATCCACGCCCCGGTAGTGGGCTTCGCGGAAGGCAGCTCGCTGACCTTTGTGCTGGCCTACCTGATGATGAGCGGCATGTTTGTGGTGAAGCATGTCCTGGATAGCCGGGAAGAGGCGCGAGCCGCTACGCCGATCTCTGAAGCCTGATTTGTCCCCTTACCATCTCCCTCTCCCCTATGGGGAGAGGGCCGGGGTGAGGGGCCCAGACCGCACTTTTCCCAAAGGAAAACACATGAAAGAACTCATGGTCGTTGCCATCGGCGGCAACAGCATTATCAAAGATAACGCCAGCCAGTCGATTGAACATCAGGCCCAGGCGGTAAAAGCGGTCGCGGAGTCGGTGCTGGAGATGCTGGCCTCGGACTATGACATCGTCCTCACCCACGGCAACGGCCCCCAGGTGGGGCTGGATCTGCGCCGGGCCGAGATTGCGCACGAGCGGGAAGGGCTGCCGCTCACCCCGCTGGCAAACTGCGTGGCCGATACCCAGGGCGGCATCGGCTATCTGATCCAGCAGGCGCTGAATAACCGTCTTGCCGCCCGCGGCGAGCAAAAGGCGGTGACGGTGGTCACGCAGGTGGAGGTGGATAAAAACGACCCCGGCTTTACCCATCCCACCAAACCCATTGGGGCGTTCTTCAGCGAGGCCCAGCGGGACGAGCTGCAACTGGCGCATCCCGACTGGCACTTCGTCGAGGATTCCGGGCGCGGCTACCGCCGGGTGGTGGCCTCGCCGCAGCCGGTACGCATTGTCGAAGCCGATGCCATCAAGGCCCTGACGCAAAAAGGCTTTGTGGTGATCGGTGCGGGCGGTGGCGGCATTCCGGTGGTGCGCACTGCCGGGGGCGACTACCAGAGCGTGGACGCGGTGATCGACAAAGATCTCTCCACCGCACTGCTGGCCCGGGAGATCCGCGCCGACGTGCTGGTGATCACCACCGGGGTGGAGAAAGTGTGCATTAACTTCGGCAAGCCGAACCAGCAGGCGCTGGAGACGGTCAACGTGGCGCAGATGACGCGCTACAGGGAAGAGGGCCACTTCCCGGCGGGCAGCATGCTGCCGAAAATTGATGCCAGCCTGGAATTCCTGCGCCACGGCGGCAAGCGGGTGATCATCACCTCGCCGGACTGCCTGCCCGCCGCGCTGCGCGGGGAAACCGGGACACACATCGTGGCCTAACCCCGGCGGGCTTCCAGCCCGTCGGGTACGAATACTTGAGTAAAAGGAAGAGACAATGACAGAGAATAAAAGCCGCCGGGAGTTTCTCAGCCAGAGCGGCAAAATCGCCACCGCAGCCACCGCCTGCGCGTTGTTTGGCGCGACCGGCTCCGTCGCGTATGCTGCTGACACAGCCAAACCGACCTGCGAGACCGGCAAACCGATGAACATCACCGCGACTCACTACTATCTGGACAACGTGCTGCTGGAGGCCGGGTTTAACTTCGACGGCAACGTAGCCGTCAGCACCCGTACCGAGCTGAAAACGCTGGAGATCAAGGACGGAAAGATCGCCGCGCTGCTCGACAATAAAAGCCACGCCGACGCCACCCTGCCGCACTACGATGCCGGCGGCAAACTGCTGCTTCCGGCGATGCGCGACATGCACATCCATCTGGATAAAACCTTCTACGGCGGCCCGTGGCGTTCGCTCAATCGTCCGGCGGGGACCACCATTCAGGACATGATCCGCCTGGAGCAAAAGCTGCTCCCGGAGTTACAGCCCCACACCCAGGAGCGGACGGAAAAGCTGATCGACCTCATCCAGTCGAAGGGCTCCACCATCGCCCGCAGCCACTGCAATATCGAACCGGTCTCCGGGCTGAAAAATCTGGAAAATTTACAGGCGGTTCTGGCGCGGCGACGCGCAGGTTTCGACTGCGAGATCGTGGCCTTCCCGCAGCACGGTTTACTGCTCTCTAATTCTGAAAAGCTGATGCGCGAGGCAATGCAGGCCGGGGCGCACTACGTCGGCGGCCTGGATCCGACCAGCGTCGACGGGGCGATGGAGAAATCCCTCGACACCATGTTCCAGATTGCGCTGGATTACGACAAAGGGGTGGACATTCACCTGCACGAAACCAGCCCGGCGGGCGTGGCGGCGGTGAACTACATGGTGCAGACCGTGGAGAAAACCCCGGCGTTGAAGGGCAAGCTGACCATCAGCCACGCCTTTGCCCTGGCGACGATGAACGAGCAGCAGGTGGATGAGATCGCCACCCGCATGGCGGCGCAGCAGGTGACTATCGCCTCCACGGTGCCGATTGGCACCCTGCATATGCCGCTCAAACAGCTGCGTGATAAGGGCGTATTTGTCATGACCGGCACCGACAGCGTGATCGACCACTGGTCGCCGTATGGACTCGGCGACATGCTGGAAAAAGCCAACCTTTACGCCCAGCTCTACATCCGCCCGAACGAGCAGACGCTGTCGCGCGCATTAGGTATCGCCACCGGCGACGTGCTGCCGCTGAACGACAACGGCGAGCGCGTGTGGCCGAAAGCGCAGGATGCCGCCAGCTTTGTGCTGGTGGATGCCTCCTGCTCCGCCGAAGCGGTGGCGCGCATCTCCCCGCGCACCGCCACCTTCCATAACGGGAACCTGGTGTGGGGTACGGTGGGTTGAGGACTCGGACGATCCCCTCTCCCTTGAGGGAGAGGGTTAGGGTGAGGGGGAACATACTGGCACCTGTGGTGGTTCCGTTCACTTTACCTTCCTTGCTACTCTGAAATGACCGAACCGGTGAACGTGCCATGGCGGCTCAATCGCCGCCGCCCTGGCAACCCGGGCTCCCGGCAAGAAAATCGTCGCTACGCGATACCTTCGGCTTATTCCTTCCGGCTTCGGGTCGGGCGCGATCCTGCATCCATGCAGGTCACGCCCTCTCGGCGCATCCATGCGCCTCGTCCCGGCCTTCAGGAAACGCCTCAGCGATTTACAGCCGGACCAGGGCGTGGCTGTAACATATTAATTTCCATTAATTACGTCATCGCGGCAGCCTTTGTAGGCCGGGCAAGCGAAGCGCCCCCGGCAACCACAAGCGACTCAATACCCCACCTTATAGACCCGCCCGCTCTGCACCCCTTCGACGCTGCGGCGATAGGCGAGCGCCACGCTAGCAGCGGGCACGCTTTCGAAGCCCGGGAAGAAACCATCATAGGCTTCAGCGGATTCGGTCAGTACCGTCGGGCTAATCAGGTTGATGCGGATCCCGCGCGGCAGCTCGCAGGCGGCGGCGCGGACAAACCCTTCCAGCGCGGCGTTCACCGTGGTGGCGTTCACCCCCTGGGCAATAGGCTCGTGGGCAACGATGCCGCTGATTAAGGTGATCGACCCGCCTTCGTTCAGATAGTGCTGGCCGGTGAGCGCCAGCCGCACCTGGCCCAGCAGCTTGTCCTGTAGCCCCTGGTTAAACTCGCCATCGGTCATGGTAGAGAGTGGGCCAAAATGCAGCCCGCCGCTGGCGGAGACAATGGCATCCACCGGACCGATCTTTTCGAACAGCGCCTGGACGCTGGCCTGGGAGGTGATATCCACCTGCTCGTCGCCTTTAGTGCGACCCACGCGAATGACTTCATGACGACGACTCAACTCCTCTGTGACTGCGCGACCCACCGTACCGCTGGCACCAATAATGACGATTTTCATAGCCGACTCCTTCATGTTGTGAGTCCTCATTGTTTAACAAACCTGCAGCCGGATAAACTGGGCTAAAGTTAGAACATCACTAACCAGAGGTTTGTAATATGGATAAGTTTCGCGGCATGGAGACCTTTATCGCGGTAGTGGAGAGCGGCAGCTTTACCGGTGCCGCTGCGCGGCTGTCGGTTTCGGCGGTGATGGTGGGCAAGTCCATCGCCCAGCTGGAGAGCCAGCTCGGTACCCGTCTGCTGGAGCGCAACACGCGCCGCCAGAGCCTGACCGATGCCGGGCGCGTCTACTTTGACGAGGCGAAGCGGGCGCTGGAGCAGGTTGCTATCGCCGAAAGTGCGGTGGAGCGCTTACGCACGGCGCCTGCGGGCACGCTGCGGGTGACCGCGCCCACGTCGTTCGGTGGATGCGTGATCGCCCCGCTGACCGCCACTTTTTTGCAGCGCTTCCCGGAGGTGCGTGTCGAGCTGGATCTGACGAACCGGATGGTGGATCTGGTGGAGGAGGGGGTAGACCTGGCGATCCGCATTGGCGACATCCATAACGACGATCTGGTGGCGAAATATCTCTGCCCGTACCGGATGGTGATCTGCGCTGCGCCGGACTATTTAGCCCGCCACGGCACGCCGCAAACGCCGATTGATCTGGTGGATCACCTCTGTCTGTCCCACACCGTCTGGACCGCGCGCAACGAGTGGCGACTGCCGGGCGTGGAAGGGGAGGTGCGCTGGAAGCGCGACGCGATTTTGCGCTGTAACGACGGATATGGGCTGCGAATGGCGGCGATTGCCGGGGCAGGGTTATTGTTACAACCGGAGGTGCTGGTGGCGGACGAGCTGGCGAGTGGTCGGCTGATTCGTGTTTTAGAAAATTACACACCACAGCCCCGACCGGTGCATCTTTTATGGCGTCAGGATTTACGCCCGTTGCCGAAGTTGACCCAATTTATCGCCCACATCATGAAGCATGCACAGACTGTCCCCTCTCCCTTCCAGGGAGAGGGTTAGGGTGAGGGTTAAAAACGGTAACCCACGCCCAGGTTCCAGCCGTTGATCCCGTAATCATCGCCCAGGTCGGCCGTGGTGCCTTCGTAACCAACGTGGATTGCCAGCTCAGGCGTCGGGTTAAACTGCACGCCCGCACCGTAGGCAAACGAGGTGGATTTCTCATCGATGCCGTCGCGCTGGGTGTAGTTGTCACCGCCGTTTACCCAGGTGGTATGGCCGTCGGCTTTCACGCGAGCCACACCGCCCAGCGCGTACAGGGAAACGAAATCATTAATGCGATACGCCGGGCCTGCCAGCAGGGAGTAATATTTCACTTCGACGTGGTTTTTAACGGAGTCAGAGAACAGATAATAATGCTCGTCCTGATCCCCGCTCATATAGGTAAATGCACCCATCAGGCTGAGCGGGGAATCCCACTCGTAGCGATATTGAACGTTCACACCGCGGATATTTTTAAAGTCTTCCACTTTACTCTGCGCATAACCCACAGAGACCGTGTGATTATCTGCCAGCGCAGCGCCACTTGTCAGACTTGCCGCAACCCATACCGCCAGAGTTATTTTTTTCACTTTCCGTAATCCTTGTCGCCATTTTTTGTGTGTTTTATTGGATATATTCTTCCGTGAGGCCGAAGATATTCCACTGCAAATAAAGCGATAAAATTGTTGGATTTTTTAGCGGGTGATGAAATAGGGAATAATCTTAAAGGCCGGAATAGTCCTGGAATTTGCCTCCCCTATTTTGGTAGGGCAATATAACTATTCATCATATTTAAGGTTGATGATGATTTTCTCTGCGGGTATTTCAACGATCATTTCGCAACCTGTCCATAGTGCATTGCCATTGGTCATATTATTTTGCATATAATAATCCCGCATCGTAACTAACAAGAGCCTCAGTTGGTAACTGACTAACTTATCCGGAATGAACCAGTTTTCGTTATCCTGTTGATCAACATAATCATATTCATACTCACATGACTCCCCATCCAGGGCTAATTTTGCGCGTACAATGATTTTCTTCGCATCAGCAGGACCGGCATCAACTAATGTTTGCGCTATTTTATTATGCAAATGGTCTAATTCTTCCATTTATTTTCCATTAATTTAATTTAGTGCGAACATATTAGCTGTTAATCCGCACAGGTAAAGTCTATCCTGGCTGGTCATATTAATTAGGGCAAAGTCCGGTCGGCGCTTTAAGTGGGCCGCACGCATCGTAACCGTAAACCTTATAGCCTTTACTTTTCATGCAGCCTGAGATTTTATCATTCCTGGCAACGATCTCCTGAAGCGTTTGCTCCGGGCGAGCGCTGCCGCCGTTCCAGCTGCCATCATCGAGATTGGCGTATTTGGGTACACCACAGCTGTAGAGATCTTTTTTACGCTGTTCATTATCGGTGTAACCGCCGGGAGCTGGCTTCTGAAAAGTTTGCGCATAGCGAACATATTGGTAGTCGGTTGAGTCCATATTGCCGACAACACAGCCGCTGAGCATGAAACAGAACAAGATTGGGAAGGTTTTCATTTGCGTCGCCTTAAGATAAGAAGCTCAAATATATCAGGTGGTTAATTGCATTTCCCGGTTGGCGCTTTCGCGGCTTCTCATGGTCTTAACGAATGCTAAAAATCCAGAACACCATCCCCACTGGTATACCTAAGAAACTGATTTTTAGGATAGTCATAATTTCTTTTTTTCCGAAAGGAAAGGGCTTCTCAAAGTCCCAAATCAACCAGCCTTTCAGAAGATAAGAAAACGTTCCAATCATCATCAAAGCAATGCACATTAAAAAGCATATGCCCAAAAGTACCCAGATGGATTTTCTGGATTTATTTAGCTGCATGTTCACAACCTGATTCTTTTATCTGCAACGCATCTCCGGTGACGCCTGAAATATACCTATCCCCGCCGGAAGGGGCGGGGTGATTAACAATGCTCTCTTCCCTGAGCTTTTTACCGGTGATAAAAAAACCAGATAACCACACCCGCAGGCAGTCCCAGCCAGGTTAGCTCAAGACATATCAGCACGTCCCGGAAAGAGAAGGGAAAACCCTCCTTCACATTCCACGCTAACGCTGCGCCAACCAAACGGCCAAGGAGCGTCAGGATAAACACGGCCAGACCTATCGCACAGCACAGGTAAACAAGGTTAATAAATGATTTAGTGCTGTTTTTCATTCTTACTATCGCTCTCTTTCAGCTTGTCTGAAACCATACCCGACATTGCAGAGTCCCCTGCGTTACCCAGTATTGAAGGTAACGGGTGTTGTGGTACAGGCTTGGTGATTGTCCAGACGCCTGTTGGAACCCACTCGTACTGTTTTGATACCGGATTGAAGATTTTATCAAACGGCACTTTGATCAAGTTCCCTGTAGCAAAACCTGCAGAGGCACCCGCTTTACTCAGTAAAGCCGCGAGCATAGGATCGTCGCCATTGATTTTAGCCTGATAGTAACCACCTGCTGCGTTCCATGTCACGGTTGGGTTGTAGCCTTTACCCGCAGTGATCGCCCCGATAATGCCGGACCCAATGAGATCGGCAAGTTTGACTTCACCCGTTGTCTTGTACTGAATACCCGCGCCTAAACCGACACCCACGCCCACAGCGATAAGCTGCTCTTTGCTGTTGTTTACGGCGTTGGTCAGAATTGCCCGACCGCCCATGACGATCACCGGCCAGGAGGTAGGATCCATAACCACAGACAGAACGCGATCTCCCGTGGTGATATTGTCCTGCAGGAATTTCAGGTCCGCGCCGTTCAGATAATTCACCAGTGCTGCCGCCGTCGGATCTTTGAGTTTTTCATCCAGGCGGAACTGGCCCGGCTGCGGATCGTTGGCCACGTTAGTCGAGGCCTGGATCAGCTCCTGCCAGGTGACACAGGTCACTCCTCCGCCAGTACAGGCGTCCACAAGTTCTTTACTTTTCTCATTACTGATTGCCAGGTACTTCTCAACCACTTTCATGCAGTCACCGCCGGAGGCTTTACACTCCAGCAGCTCTTTATCCAACTGGCGAGCTTCCGCCGTACTCAAATAGTTATTCTCAACCGTCGTTTTACCCGCCTGCGCTCCCGCCACAGCAGAGGCAGAGCTGTCGCCCACCAGCCCGCCGGACAAGCCCGCCGCCAGCGTTGCCAGCGCAGAGACCGTCTGCTTCTCGGTTTCGTCCAGCTCGTCGGCAGATTTGCCGTACATCTCGGTGGCGATCATCCCCACCAGCTCGCCCGTGGCGGCACCGGCGGCTCCCGCCAGCGCGTCCTGACCCTGGGCGGCGGCCAGCGCGGCGTTGACCACCGCGTGGGCCGCGACTTTGCCCGCGTCGTTCAGACCGCTATAGTGACCAATCACCTCCGCCACGTACGGCGCGGCACCGCCCGCGAGGGCCGCACTGAGATCGCTCCCGGCCAGCCCCTGAACCGCCGCCGTCGCCGCCTGGATCGCCTGCTGATACTGCCCGCCGGTGCCAAAGCCGGAGGCGCTGAGCGCGTCGTTATAGGTGGTCTGATAGATCTGGCCGTTGATGTCTTCAAGAGTCGCGGTTTTGCCCGGATTGGCTTTTTCCCACGCCGCTTTCGCCTCCTGCAGATCCTGGGCGTTGACGTTTTTCAGCTTCTCTTTCGCCGCGTTGGTGGCGCGGATGCTCCCCTCGGTGCGGGCAATATCCGCCACCTGATTGCCAATCTCGCCGATGAGCTGCGCCTGCTGGAGTCGCTCCTGCTCTTTCTCTTTATCGAAGATAGGGGAGAGCGTCTGGTTGGCGTGCTCCACGTCGCGGCTGAGCTGATTCACATCCTGAACCTGACGATCCTGATTGCGGATAATCAGGGTGCCGTCAGATACCGCCGCGTGGGTGGTGCTGCTGTCGTGCCCGTCGCGGTTAGCGCCCACCAGCAGGCCGTTAGCCATATTCCCGGCAAACTGGCTGCCGATGCTCCCCCCGGTGCTCATGCCCGCGCTCTGGTGTTCCACTTCGAAATCGGCGCGGTTCTCAATATCGCTAAAGCCAATGGTGCCGGTATCGAGACGGTTTTTATCGGCGGTCGCCGTGGAGCCAATCACCGCCCCGTTGAGTTGGGTATGTTCGCTCACGGTCACGTCGTAGCCGCCTTTCCCGGCGAAGATCCCGGTCTGTTCCACGACAGAGTCGTAGTTGCTGTGCATCTTGTCGCGGCTGAGGTTGACGCTGGCCGAGCCGGTCATAGAGCCGATGCTGAAGCTGCCCCCCGCGCTGGCGTTCTGCTGTTTTGAATCGTAGCGATCGCTGTCCTGCTCGGAGGTGAGCGTCAGGTTGCGGCCGATGTCCGCTTTCACCGTCTCGCCGCTCACCTGCGCGCCGGTCAGGGTGGCGTCGCGTCCGGTGAGGATATTCACCTGGCGGCCCGCGTCCACGGTGGTTTCGCTGTGGGTGGTGCCGTTGCCGCTCTCATTGCCTTTGCCACGGTTGACGCTGGCGGAGATGTTCAGGCCAAAGCCGCCGGAGCCCACGCCGATGCCGACCCCCACGCTGCCGCCCTTGCTCTCGTTTTTGCCGTCCAGCAGCTGGGTGTTTTGCGCCGAGCGCAGATAGAGATCGCGGTTGGCGGCGAGAGTCAGGTCGTTGCCCGCTTTCAACTGGCTGCCTTCCACGGTCAGATCCCCGTCCACGCCGCGCTCGCCGCTGCCTGTGGCGATCACGCTGAGATCGCGCCCGGCGTTCAGGGTGCTGCCCTGCGCGGTGTTCTGCTCGCTTGTCTGGGTCGATTTCGACGACTGGCTGCCGTAAGAGAGGCTGATACCCACGGTGTTGGTGTTGCCAGCGTCCGCGCCCTGGGCCTGATCCATCCGTGCGGCCTGCGCGGCCTGCACGCCGGAGAGCGCCGCCTTCACGCCCTGCAACGCCTGCAGACGGCCGCTGCCGGAGGATTTCGCCTGCTGGGAGGCCTCGACGGCGCTGTTCAGCGCGCTGCCGACGGTGCCGGAGAGCGCCAGGGTCAGGCCGGAGGTTTTCTGTTCCACCTCGTGAGTTTGCTGGCTGCGGTTGTTCACCGCCGTAATATCGACATTTTTGCCGCTGAGGGTCATATCCTGACCGGCCACCAGATCCGAGCCGCTCACCGTCAGGCGATCCCCCGCCTGCAGGGTCAGATCGCCGTTGACGCTGCCTACGGTGCTGCCCGCCTGGGTCGCGTCCGCCCCGGTGTCGGTGGTTTTGATGCTCTGGGTGCCGACGCTAAAGCCGATCCCGCCCGAGCTCAGCAGCCCCGATTTTTTCTCCTGCTTCTGATGCAGTTCGTTATTGCGTTCGGCCTGGGTCTCTACGCTCAGGTTGTTGCCTGCCAGCAGGGCGACATCGCCGGTACCGGCCACGTTGCTGCCGCGCACGGTGAGATCGTTTCCGGCGGTGAGGTTTACCCTGTCGCCGTTCAGCTCGCTGCTCTGCACCGTCTGACGCGCGATCTGGTCGCGGGTGGTGGTGGTGGTTTTCGACAGGAAGCCGTTACCGCCCACCACTTTGTGCCGCTCGTCCAGCTCCTGGGTATTCTCACCCGCCGCGAGGGTCAGGTTATTCCCGGCGCTGACGTTCAGCGCCTGCCCGGCGGAGAGGGCAGCGGCGCGGGCGTTGAGGTCGTTGCCCGCCGCCAGGGTCACGTCGCCTTTGCCGGTCACTTCGCTGCCGACGGTTTGGGTCTGCCCCTGCTTCAGGCTGTTGTCGGCATCCCACACCAGGTTATCGCGGCTGGCGGTCTGCACCGTGCTGAGGTTCATGTCGCGCCCGGCCACCAGCTGGGCGTTACCGTTCTCGCCGCTGGCGATCACCTGCGCGCCGGTCAGGTTAATATCCCGCCCGGACTGCAGCGCCAGTTTGCCGTCGTCACCCTGGACGTAAATGCCCGACACGCTGTCGATGGTGGTGCGGGCGAAGCTGTTCTCACCGTTGACGCTGGACGCGCTGGTGGTGGTGCTGGTGAGGTTGATGTCGCGCCCGGCGCTCGCCAGCAGGCTGCTGTCGCCCACCATCGCGCCGCCGAGGTTGTTGATATCGGTGCGGGCGTTGAGGTTAACGTCCGCCCCCTGAATGGTGCCGGTCTGGTTGGTGATGTTGTCGGCGTCGATCTGCAGCACTTTGCGCCCGGCAATCGTCCCACGGTTAAAGAGGTCGCCGTTGAGCTTGATCGAGACGTTGTTCCCGGCAATCAGCGCCCCGGAGCCGTCAATATCGCCCGCTTTCACTTTGGCGTAGACCTGCGGCACCAGCACGTTCTCCATCGAACCGTCCGGCATTTTCACCCGGGTGTTCACCAGCCAGACGATATCCCCGGTCAGCAGCGCCATCTGCGCTGGCGTCAGCGCCACGCCGATCTTCAGGTCGTACTGCTTGCCGAAGGTGATGCCGCGATCCATCAGGGCCTTGTACTGCTCTTCGTCATTGTTGTAGCCGTCCAGATAGCGCTGGCCGGTGATGCCGATCACCTGCTCGCGGATCAGGCGCTGCTCGTAGTAGCCATCCCCCAGCCGTTTCTGGGTCATGTCGCCATCGGTGGTAAAGGCGTCCTGCATATAGTCGCTGCCGAGCCACTGGCGCTCGTTGGTGAAGCGCGGATCGGTCTCCACCAGATACGGCACCTCCGCCGACGGGTTCACCTTAAACAGGCTGTTGTCCGGCAGGGTGGTATTCGGGCCGATAATGCGGATCGCGCCGTCGGCCGGGGTCACTTCAAACTGCTGACCGGCAGGCGGCGTCACCGGCTCGCCCGGCGAGACGGTCTGCTGCGGCGCAGGGGTAACGCCCGCGGCCTGACCAATCGCCACGTCCGTACCCGGCAGTACCAGCGGGGTGATGCTGAGGTTGCTGCCCTCGACACTGCCGTTGCTGACCAGCTGGCCCGGCTTCAGGGAGATGCTCTGAATGGTGGTCGGCGGAGTATAGGCGGTGCGATCGCGCCCCTGCTCATCGTCGCCTTTGTGACGAATGCGGTAGTAGTGGGTGACGGTGCCCTCATCGGTGGTAAAGCGCTGGCCGGTCACGTCATCGTTCTGCACGCTGCCCAACTGGTCAATCGCCAGGGTGCCGCCGGCGATCACCTGGCTCTTGTCGTTAAACAGCTTGTCGCCGGTCAGGAGCAGGTTGCCCCCGGCGAGGATCTTCGCCGGGTCGCTCTCTTTGATGCGCGTTTCGTCAATCGTGCGGGTGTAGTCGTACTGGTTGAAATTGTCGTTGCCGTGGCCGGAGCGCTCCGGGGTGTTGAGGTTTTTCAGGCCGTCAGACGAGTTGTCATCCACCCAGACGCCGTTCTCCGTCGAGCTCCAGCGGTTGGTTGACCCGGAGTGCTGATAATCCGTCAGCTCCTCCTCGGAGACCCGCACCACCTCGGTGGAGAAGCGATCGTTGATGTTGTTGATCTGCCCGGCGGCAATCGCCATATCCCCGGCAGATTCGATGGTCGAGCTGTGGTTATTGATCGTGCCCGCGCGGCCGGTGACGGCGCCGTTGTCGTCCAGCGCGCCGCCGATGCTCATGCTGCCCGCGCTGTAGATCAGGGCGTGGTCGGCGTTGTTCAGGGTCTGCACGCCCAGGCTCACGTGCTCGCGTCCGGCCAGCGTTGCGGCGGTGCCGTTTTCGGCGAGGTTGTTAAAGGTATCCACATTGATCCCCACCGCATCGCCGTAGATCCGCCCGGTGCCGGTGTTGGTCAGGGTGTTGGCGTTGATGCGGGTGGCGATCCCGTCGATCAGGCCCCGGTTAACCAGGGTGCCTGCGGTATTCAGGGTGGTGCTTCCGGCGTTGATTTCACCGCTGGCGAGGTTATTCAGGTTCTCGCTCTGCACGTTAAGGGCGCTGCCCGCCATCAGCTGGCCGCTGTTGGTGAGATCGCCGTCGATGGTGAAGCTCAGGTTGCCGTTGGCAAGGGTGGTGCCACTGTTGTTCACGCCGCTGGTGCTGTGAAGGGTCATATCCCCCAGCGACAGCAGCTGGCCGCTGGCGTCCAGCGACGCCGCCTCCACGCTCAGGTTCTCACCCGCCTTGAGGGTACCCCCGGCGTTGATCAGCTTCAGCCCGTCACCGCTCAGGCTCAGGGTTTCGCCTGACGCCAGCGCCCCGGCGCTGTTGTTCAGCACGCCGCGGGTGTGAATGTTCAGCGCGTGATTAGCCAGGATGCTGCCGCTCTGGTTATCCAGCGTGTCGGTGTTGAGGGTCAGGCTCTGCCCCTCCAGCCCCTGATTGCTACCGAGGGTGGTGTGGTTAACAAAGTTCAGGGCATTCAGGGTCACGCTTTTGCCGCTGCGGATAAGCCCGGAGACGTTATCCACGGTTCCCCGGGCGCTGTCGAGGAGCAGATCGCCCACCGACTGGATTTGCCCGCCGCCGTTTTGCAGGTTGGTGGTGTGCAGGTCGGTATCGGTCTCGCCAATGATGCGCCCGCCGTTGCGGTTATCGAGTTCGGTGGCCGCGATATCCGCCGCGCCGCTCGCCGCCAGGGTGCCCGCCTGGTTATCGAGCCTGTCCGCCGAGAGGTTCAGCGCCCCCAGGCTGTTGAGGGTGCCAGAGGCATTATCCAGCGAGCCGGTGGTGACGTTGATCCCATCGCCCTGCAGCACGCCGCGCGCGTTGATGAGCTGCGAGGTGCCCAGCGACAGGCTGTCTGTCGCCGCCAGCTGCCCGGCGGCGTTATTCAGCGTGCCGCCGTTGAAACTGAGGCTGTCGCCGGAGAAGGTGGTGCCGTGGCGGTTGTCCAGCAGGCCGCCGGACAGGGTCATGGCCCCGACCGATTTCAGCGCGCCGCCGTCGTTGCTCAGGGCGTCGAAGCTGGCGCTTAAGCTCTGGTTAGCGCCGATCTGACCGTCGGTGTTGTCGATGTTCCCGGCGCGCAGGCTAAAGTCGCCGTCGCTCGCCAGGAAACCGCTCTGGTTATTCAGGGCACCGCTCTCCACGCTCAGCCCGCCCTGAGAGAGCAGGGAGCCGGAACGGTTATCAAACTCGCCGCCGTTGAGGGCCAGGGTTGCGCCGTCGGCGACAATCACCCCCTGCTGGTTGTTCAGGCTCCCGGCGCTGATGCGCTGGGTTTTCGCCGCCTCGATGCGGCCTCTGGCGTTGTTGACGGCCTGCTGGCTGGTAATCTCACCGTCACCCGCCGCGGCGGAGATCAGCCCCTGCTGGTTGTTGAGCGTGTCGGCGTTGAGACGGGTAGTGCCCGCCACCGCCACGATCTGCCCGGCGGTGTTGTCGAGCGTCGCCGCCTTCAGCTGCACGCCGTTTGCTGCGCCAATCTGCCCCTGCTGGTTATCGAGATTGCCCGGCAGATCCACCCGCAGGGCGTCGCTGCCGCGCTGGACGATTTTGCCCTTCTGGTTGTTGAGGTCGTGAGCGCTGACGTTAATCGTCTCCGCGCTCAGGCTACCGCCGCTGTTGTTGAGCAACTTCCCGCTGCGGATAGTCAGTTCGCTGGCGTTCACCTTCGCGCTGGCGGTGTTCACATCCCCCGCGCCGCCGTCCAGCAGCAGGCGTTTGCCCTGGGCCTGGCCGCCGCTGACGTCCACTCCCTGACCGCTGGCGCTGAGATTGCCTCCCGCCAGGGTTTGCCCGTGCGCGCTCAGCTGGCCGCTGGTGCTCAGCTCCAGATCGCCCGCATCGGCGAAGGTGCCGTCGCTCTTCACCCCGGCGGCGAGCACGCTCTGCTGGCTGCCGGTGAGGCTGGCCGCGTTCGCCCGGACGTTACTGGCGGCGGTGATTACGCCGCTGTTGTTGAGTTCGCCTGCGGTTTGCAGGCTGGCGCTCTCTGCCGCCCGCACGGTGCCGCTGTTCTCGATGCGCCCGTCGGCGGAGATGGTCACGCTGCCCGCCTGAGCGCCGATGGCTCCGGCGTTACGCACCCCGACGCCGCGCTCGGTGCCCACCATGCGGATCTTGCCCGCATACATGCCGCCGAGGCTGGCCACGTCCACCGCCAGCTGCGGGCGGGTGGCCGGATCGTCGCTGCCTTTTTCGATGACCTCGTGGGCGGCATCTACCTTGTTGCGCCCGGTAGTCACCTTCAGGTCGTTGGCCCACAGTCCGGCATTCACCTTCACCGAGCGGGCGATGATGTCGGTGTAGTCCGCGCCGGAGGTATCCATCCCCGCGCCGTCGACCACCACTTCGCCGCGCTCGACGTTAAACCCGGTCAGCGCGCCGTCTTTCATCTGCGGCTGGCCGGTGGTGAGGGTGGCGCGGTTGGCGTTAATAAAGCCGCAGCCGCTACAGGTGATGCCCGACGGGTTGGCGATCACCACCTGGGCTTTTTTACCCGCCACTTCGATCATGCCGTTCAGCTTGCTCGGGTCGCGGGAGCTCACCTCGTTGAGGATCACCTTGGCTTCGCCTTTCGCCAGCCACGGGTTGCCCGCCACCATGCCGCCGAGGTTGGTCTGCACGTTTTTATGCGAGTTGTTGAGGATCGCCCCTTTCTGATCTACGTCGAACTGGGTGTAGTTGTTGCGCGACACCCCGGCGCTGGACGGGGTCTGGATATTGACCTGCGGCGTGCCGTTGGCGCTGTTAATTACCATCGGCTGCTGGTTTTTGGGCGCACCGGCGTCGGCCACGATATTGGCCTGCGCCGTCTGCACCGCCCCCATCGCCAGCCACAGGCTGAAGCTCAGGGCGCTCACCTTGCCGATAAGCTGGCTGTGGGTATGACCGATGCCGGAAGAACGGGACGAACCGGCGCGGCCGGAGCGGGCAATATCTGCCACCACCATCAGCATGCCGCGCGCTTTGTTAAAGACAATTCGGTACAGGTTCTTATTCATGGTTCGTTCCTTTAAACGCTTCCGGCAGGCGCACAGCTAGCGGGTGATTCTGTTGCCACTCTCTGGCATGTTGAGGGCTGACGTGACTGCCGTGGAACAGCATCACGCGCTTGCCACGCTCCGCGCCCCGGTGATACAGGGCACGACAGACGTGGTCGGGGAAGATGTCGCGGCGCATCAGGTTATACATCGCGGCGGTGTGGCCGAAGGGGGCGATCCAGTCGCAGAACCAGATCCGATCCCCGCTGTCCCAGTCCGCTTCTTTCATTTCGATAGCGGGGCGGGTGAGGTAGCGGGCTTCCGCCTCCTCGTTCAGCCAGGCCCAGCTGAGGAAAAAGATCGGCCGGCCGTTTTCGCTCACCAGCACGTACTGGCGGCGCTTGATGATCGGCAGCAGCAGGGTGGGCAGGGCGTGCAGGGGCGCATCCCGGTGCATCGGGGAGTGCATCCACAGCCAGACGGTAGCGCCCAGCACCTCGGCCTCGCTCTCTTCTCCGCCGAGGATCAGCGGCGCTTTGATATCCAGATTGCCGACGCGCATCACCAGCTCCAGTTGAGGTTAAAGCCGAGCGTCAGATCGCTGGTTTCAAAGCCGTCCGGCTTAGAGAACGGCGTGCCGGCGAACAGGTCGTAGCCGGTGTTAAAGGCATTGCCGCGCAGGCCCGCCACGCCGCCCGCCAGGTGTCTACCCACCTGCAGATCGGAGCTGTAACCGCCCACTTCGCCGTAGTCGGCACCCAGGTAGAACTCCTGGTTCGGCAGCGGCGTGCGCCAGGCGATATCGTTACGCACGTACCAGCCGTGGCTGGCGCTCAGGGTGCGCTCGCCGTCAAAACCGCGCACCGTCCAGCGGTTGCCGATGGCGAACTGATCCTGCGGCGTCAGCGGCGTGTTGCTGATCTGGCGCAGGTACTGCACGTTATAGCGGAAGTTTTGCGTGCCGATGGCAAACGGCAGGTCGAGCTGGGCGCTCAACAGGGTAATTTTGCTGAGCGCCGTGGCATCGCCCCAGTACTCTTCCGGTGCAGGCTGTGCGCCGAACCAGCGGGTGCCGCGCTGATAGCTGATGCCCGCGTCCAGGGTCGCCTGGCCGATGTAGTGGCGATGATCCAGCCCGATGCGCCAGGCCGCGGTCTGACGGCGCTGGACGCCCACTTCGGTATCGTCGATATAGTTGCGGGTTTCTCGCGCCAGCACGTCCCAGGTAAAGGTGGTCTTTTGCGAGCCGCTGCGGTGCAGCACCCGGCTGAGCTGAACGTCGAGATTTTTACTTTTACCGCTGTAGCGATAGTCCTCGTTCAGGCCGGCGACGGTCTGGTGGTAGTCGTAGTCGCTGCCGGTGACGCCCAGCAGCCAGTAGCCAAAGGGCACCGAGTAGTGGGCGGTGACGTTTTTGCTGCCTTTGCCGCCCTTGTCATTCAGATCGTGGCTGGCGGAGACATAGAGCAGATCGCTCAGGGAGAAGGGGTTATCCAGCGACAGGGTCACGCCGCCCTGGTAACGCCCGGTGGTTTCGGTTCCGGCGTCGTCCAGCGACAGGCCGATGCGCCACATTTTGCTCTGCTTACGGGTGATGACCACATCGGTCTCGCCCGGGTTTTCGCCAGGCACCAGCTCCATATTGGCCTCGACCGTCGGCAGGCGCTGCAGGTTTTCCAGCCCCTGTTCAATATCGCGCAGATCCAGCAGCTCCCCTTCATGCGCCGGGAAGGCGCTGTACAGCTGGATATAGTCGTCGCTCTCTGGCGTCAGTTTTACCTGGCGGACGGTGCCCGGCACGATGGCAAGCTTCAGGGTGCCGCTTTTCAGATCCTGAGACGGGGCCAGCACGCGGGTGGTGATCCAGCCGTGGTCGACGATGCGGTTCTGCATCGTGCTCATCAGCAGATTAATCCCTTTGCCGCCCAGACAGCGCCCCCGGGCCTGATCCGCGATACGCTGCAGCGGCACCCAGTGGGGCAGGGCCTCCTGACCGCTCAGCTCGACGCGGTTGATCGGGAAGCAGGGGGTTTCGGTCAGAAAGGCAATTCTGCCAAAGCCGGAGGCGGGCTCAGAAAGACGCACGTCCGGCACCGGCGGGGTTAATTGCTGCTCCAGGGCTCTCTGGCGCTGTTGCTGAATAATGAATTGATTATCCGGCGGCGCGGCATGGGCAGGGAGAATTAAAGGCAGGCCAGCGGCTGTCGCTATTATTATGGCGATATTGTGTCGGGCGATCATCGGCGAATCCGTGCTGTGTAAGCAAAGTGAATACAATGTGAATTTGTGTAAAATTGTTTAAGTATTAGGGCGGGAATGAAAGGGGGATTAATCCTAAAGCCCGGAATTATCCGAGTTTGAGGCTCCTTAAATCTGGTAGGTTCAGGCGTGGAGAATATATAACGCAGGTTTCTCGTGGATATCGGGAAATATCCACGGGAAACTTAAGTGAAATTTATGGCTATTTCTGAATGCGGTCGACGCGAACCACCGGAGGCGAAGATTTTTTGTCCAGGCTGCCGTTAATGCTGATCATATTATCGGGCTGGACCTTGCGGCCATCAAATACCGCCTGGGGAATAATGGTATCAATGGTGCCGGTTTTATCGCGGAATTTAAATTTGTCGCCGCCGGAGCCGTCAATAAGATTACCGCGCAGGGAAATGGTTGCCCCGTCGTGCATCTCTTTTGCCTGCTCTACGGTCATGGTTCGGGCATCCTCGGTGCCGCGGTAACCGTCATCCAGCGCGTGCGGTGGAGGAGGGGCAGTATCTTTCTTCAGTCCACCGTTATCATCGGCATAGGCTGCCGGAATTATTAGACAACACAATAAGGGTGCGACGGATAATTTCATACGACCTCCTTGGTTTAGCCTGCTTGACAGATTAAGCCTGGTTGCTATTTTTTATTTTGCAAACAGGAACTGTCTTAATCAAATTTATCGATAAAAATCATCTGGCTGCATAATATTAATTAACGAGACGGTGAGGTGATATATGGCAAAAGCAAAAGAAAATCCCCCCGCTTTGCCCGGCGTGAAACAAAGCCATGCCGCCCTGCAGTTTGAATACGATGCCCACCGCTTCGGTTTTGTTCTGTTATTACTCATTATTGCCGCTGCGCTGCTGGGGCTTTTTTCCGGCGGCTATTTTAGCGAGGCGACAAAAAGCAGCGCTGAAAATAGCCTGCAGGTGGAATATCAGCGTTTTGGCCGATTGCAAACCCCCGTCGAGTTAAAAATTACCGTTCCGGGCGCGGATCCTGCCCCGCTGACGCTGCGCATTGGCGGCGACTATATGGCGCGTATTCAGACCGATAATATCTGGCCGCAGCCCGACGCAATGTACATCGAGGGCGGGGAGATGGTGCTGGTTTATCAGAAGCCGCGCCGGGATTTTACCGTCTGGCTTTACACCACGCCGCATCGCCCCGGTAAAACCAATACCTCTGTGACGGTCAATAATCAACCGGCTCTCTCTTTCTGGCAATTTATCTATCCCTAAGGCAACAGTATGGAAATGATACTCAGGGCGGTGGCGATTTATCTGATTTTGCTGGTGGTATTTAAAATTGCCGGGAGACGGGCGCTGCTGCAAATGACCAGCTTCGATCTTATTCTGTTGTTAATTATCAGCGAAGCCACCCAGCAGGCGCTGCTGGGAGACGATTTTTCCGTCACCGGCGCCATGCTCACCATTATTACGCTGGTGGTGGTGGATATGCTTTTCGGCATGGTGAAAAAATATATTTCCGGTGCGGAATCGGTGCTCGATGGCTCCCCGGTTATTCTGGTGGTTCACGGTGAATTGCAAAACGAAAAATTAAAAAAGGTCGATGTTTCCTGCGACGATATTCTGGTCTCTGCCCGTCAGAATCATGGCATAACGGAACTGAAAAAAATTAAATACGCCATACTTGAACGTAATGGTCATATTTCGATTGTTCCTGAAGAGAGTGCATCATGAAAGACAATATCTGGAACCAGGCTAAAACCACCAAGGAGCTCACAAGCCAGGTTGCCACCGTTCTGATCGACCTGGGCTGGCTGCTTACCACGGCGGAGTCCTGCACCGGCGGCAATCTGGCTTCGGCGCTGTGCGCAGAAGAGGATACCGCCTCGTTCTTTGGTACCGGCGTGGTCACCTTTAACAATGAAGCCAAGCACAAGGTGCTGGGCGTCAGTAACGCCACCCTTGAAAAATACACCGCCGTCAGCAGCCAGACGGTGGGCGAGATGGCCGAAGGGGCGCTGAAGCTTGCCGACGCCGATATCAGCATTGCCATCAGCGGTTATGCCGGACCGGACGGCGGTGAGGATGGTACTCCGGCAGGCACCGTCTGGTTTGGCTGGTGTTTTCACGGCGAAGTCACCACCGCCGTACAGCACTTCACCGGCGAGTGTGAAGACGTAATTGAGAAAGCGGTTCGCTATGCGCTTTCCGAACTGTTGCGGCAGATCCCGCACTGGAAAAAGCAACTGCATTAAGGAGAGCGTGATGAGCGTTGTGGTGATCACCGGAGCGACGGCTGGCGTAGGCAAAGCTACGGCGCTGCGATTTGCAGAGGCGGGTTATGACGTGGGGATTATCGCCCGCGATGACCACAGCCTGGAGGTGGCGCGGGGCGAAATCGAACATTACGGCGTAAAGTGCCACGCGGTAAACGCCGATGTGGCGGACGCGTCGGCTATTATGGCGGCGGCGAACGAATTCGAGCAGCAGCTCGGGGCGATCGACGTGTGGGTCAATAACGCCATGTGCGGGGTACTGGCGCCGTTTCGCACCATGAACGACGACGAGTTTCGTCGGGTCACGGACGTTACCTATCTCGGCTACGTCAACGGCACCCGGGCGGCGCTGGCGGTAATGACCCCGCGGGATACCGGGCAGATTATCCAGGTCGGCTCCGCGCTGGCCTACCGCTCGATTCCGCTCCAGTCGGCCTACTGCGGGGCAAAAGCGGCAATTCGCGGCTTTACCGACGCCGTGCGCACAGAGCTTATCCACGAGAGGATAAACATTCAGCTATCGATGGTGCAGATGCCGGGGCTCAACACGCCGCAGTTTAACTGGGCGCGGAATAAGTTTGCCTTCGCCATGCGCCCGGTCGCGCCGGTCTACGAACCGGAGGTGGCCGCCGAGGCGATTTTCAACGTCACCCGGCGTCCGGTGCGGGAGCTATGGGTTGGGCGCAGCACCGTGCAGGCGATTATCGGCCAGTTCCTGTTCCCCGGTTTTCTCGACCGGCTGATGGTGAAAAAGGCGTGGGAAGGGCAGATGACCAGCGAGCTCAATCCTCCCGGGCGGCAGGATGACCTTTCCGCCCCGGTTAGCGGTATGCATCAGGTGCACGGACGGTTCTCCAGCGAGGCCAGAACCCGCGCCACGGCCATCACCTCCGGCGTGCCGGGGAAAGTGCTGCTGGGTAGCGCCGCGCTGGCGGGGCTGCTGCTGGTCGGCAGGCTTATTACACGGCGGAAATAAATTTGTTCTCTCCTGGTGGGTAAATATTGGCGCGGTCGGCTCCCTCTCCTCTTTGGGGAGAGGGCTGGGGTGAGGGGAACATGCGGATGAGGTGGTGGTTCCGTTCACCTTAGGTTCCTGCCGGTGTGAAATGCCGGGGGCGCTTCGCTTGCCCGGCCTACAAGGTCTAAAGTTTTGTAGGCCGGGTGCGGCCTGATGCCCTCACCCCGGCCCTCTCCCACTGGGAGAGGGTGCAAACACTAAAAACGGCAACTTGAGTTGCCGTTTTGCATTTACCTCCGCCACCCGGCGTTTTATTGCGCGCAATGCCGCTATGCTTAATGATACCCCTCGGTATCCGTCACCTTGCCGCGAAACACGTAATAGCTCCAGGCGGTGTAGACCAGAATCAGCGGGATAATCAGCAGCGTTCCCACCAGCATAAACAGCTGGCTGGACGGCGGTGCGGCGGCGTCCCAGATGGTGATGCGCGGCGGAATAATATTCGGCCACAGGCTGATGCCCAGCCCGCTAAAGCCGAGGAAGATCAGCCCGAGCGTCAGAATAAACGGCCGGGTATGGCTGTGCGGGTTGCGGGTGAGTCGCCAGATCCACAGCCCGAAGAGCCCCACCAGCAGCGGCACCGGCAGGAAGTAAAAGAAGTTTGGCAACGTGAACCAGCGGTCGGCCACGAACTGCCAGCCGAGCGGCGTCCAGATGCTCACCACCGCCACCACGCCCAGCAGCGCCAGCAGCACGCGGCGGGTCAGATCGCGCATATGGTTCTGCAGCGCCCCTTCGCTTTTCATGATGAGCCAGGTCGTGCCCAGCAGGGTGTAGGCCACCATCAGCCCCAGGCCGCAAAAGAGATTAAACGGCGTCAGCCAGTCCAGCGCCGAACCGGCAAAGCGGCGGCCTTCGACGTCAAAGCCGTTAATCATCGCCCCGACCACAATCCCCTGGCTGAAGGTCGCCAGCAGCGAGCCGCCAGCGAAGGAGTAATCCCAGAAGGCGCGGTGCGACGGCGTGGCCTTAAAACGAAACTCGAACGCCACCCCGCGGAAGATCAGGCCGATCAGCATGGCGGTCAGGGGGATCGTCAGGGCATCGATGATCACCGCATAGGCCAGCGGGAAGGCGCCAAACAGCCCTGCGCCCCCCAGCACCAGCCAGGTTTCGTTTCCGTCCCATACCGGAGCGACGCTGTTGACCATCACGTCGCGGGCCTCCGGGTCGCGCTCAAAGTAGAAGAGCATGCCGATACCCAAATCGAAACCATCCATAATGATGTACATCAGGGTGGCGAAAACGATGATCGCAAACCAGATGACTGAGATATCGACGCCCATTACAGTTTCTCCTCTTCCGGTACCGGTTCTGCCGCCGAGAGCGGACGTGCCGGTCTGCCGTCGGTCTTCACTGAGAGGTTGTCGACAGGCTGCGGTCCCTTTTTAATCAACCGCACCAGATAGACGAGCCCCACGCCGAACACCGAGCAGTAGACAACGATAAACGCCAGCAGGCTGATGCTCATTTGTAACGTGCTGTGCAGCGACACCGCGTCAATGGTGCGCAGATAGCCATATACCACCCACGGCTGGCGGCCCACTTCGGTAGTGATCCAGCCCGCCAGGATCGCCAGCACGCCAGCAGGCCCCATGCTGAGGGCAAACCAGTGGAACGGTCGGGAGTGGTACAGTCGGCGACGGCGGCGCAGCCACAGGCTGGTGACCCCCATCAGGATCATCAGCAGCCCCAGGCCCACCATCACGCGGAACGACCAGAAGACGATGAGCGAGTTGGGCCGCTCATCTTTCGGGAAATCCTTCAGGGCCGGAACCTGCTTGTCCAGGCTGTGAGTGAGGATCAGGCTGCCAAGCGCCGGGATCTCCAGCCCGTACTTCGTGCGCTCCTCCTCCATATCCGGCACGCCAAACAGCAGCAGCGGCGTAGCCTCGCCGGGCGGATTTTCCCAGTGGCCCTCGATGGCGGCAATTTTAGCCGGCTGGTGTTCGAGGGTGTTCAGGCCATGCATATCCCCGACAAAGGCCTGGATCGGCGCGACCAGCAGCGCCATCCACAGCGCCATCGAGAACATCTTGCGCACCGCCGGGGTGTCATTGCCGCGCAGCAGGTGCCACGCCCCGGAGGCACCGACAAACAGGGCGCTGCTGAGGAAAGCGGCGATAGACATGTGGATCAGGCGATACGGGAAGGAGGGGTTAAAGATGATGGCGAACCAGTCTTCCGGGATCACCTGACCGTTCTCAATGCTGAAGCCCTGCGGGGTGTGCATCCAGCTGTTGGAGGCGAGGATCCAGAAGGTGGACATCAAGGTGCCCAGCGCCACCATGCAGGTGGCAAAAAAGTGCAGGCCGGGCCCGACCTTGTTCCAGCCAAACAGCATCACGCCGAGGAATCCCGCTTCAAGGAAGAAGGCGGTGAGCACTTCATAGGTGAGCAGCGGGCCGGTGATGCTCCCGGCAAACTGGGAGAAGCCGCTCCAGTTGGTACCAAACTGATAGGCCATCACCAGGCCGGAGACCACGCCCATCCCGAAGTTAACGGCAAAGATTTTTAACCAGAAGTGGTACAGCGAGCGCCAGACGTCGTTTTTGGTCCTCAGCCACATCCCCTCCAGCACCACCAGATAACTGGCAAGGCCGATGGTTAACGCCGGAAAGATAATGTGAAATGAGACTGTGAAGGCGAACTGAAGCCTGGCGAGATGAAACGCATCGAGTTCCAGCATCGTTATCCCCTGTCAGCGAAATGCCCCGTAAGAAACGGGGCATCGTGGTACTGCTTATCGGGCAGGGTTACGGTTTTTTCTTTCCGGCACCCAGCTCAGCGCCAGTGAGTGGATCGGCTTTCGGATCCGACTCGGTGCGTTTCGCCATCGCTTTGAGCAGAGCAGTCTGCTCCTTCGAGAGCTTGACCTGAGCACTGCCGTCTCCACCGTCAACGGCGGGTTGCGGATCGGCAACGTACTCAAAGTTTTCATCGCTATTCCAGCTGCCGCGAAGATCGTCACCTGCAGACATATTGTAGTAGGTGGTCGCATATTGTTCGATTGGCGGCAGTTTCCCCGGTGGGAAATTGTTGCGAATCGATTGCAATGCTTTCTCAAACGAGAGCTGGTGCGCGGCTTCACGGGTCATCAGGAACGCGAGGGCATCTTTTACCCCGACATCGTCGGTGACGTTGATCAGGCGTTCGTAGATGATCTTAGCGCGCGCTTCCGCCGCGATATTCGAGCGTAAATCGGCTGTGGCTTCCCCAATGGTGTCGACGTAAGCTGCGGTCCAGGGTACGCCAGCGGAGTTGGTCAGCGATGGCCCGCCCCCGTACAGCAGGGAGGTAATGTGGCTGTCGTTGCCGTTGGCCGTCAGCGAGCGGTACAGTTCCGCTTCGCTTTCCGTCCCCTCGGCCAGCTCGCCTTTGGCGCCTTTATTCAGCATGCCGACCAGCGTGCCGATGATCTCAAGGTGGCTGAGCTCTTCGGTGGCGATATCCATCAGCATCTCTCTGCGGCCCGGATCGTCATCGCCCAGCCCCTGTGTGAAGTAACGGCAGGCGGCGGCCAGCTCGCCCTGAGGGCCGCCAAACTGCTCAAGCAGCAGGTTTGCCAGGCCTGGATTAGGCTCGGCAACGCGGACGGTGTACTGCAACTGCTTTACGTGTCGAAACATAGGCTCACTCCTGAGTTATTTTTTTGCTTCCACGCCGTCTGCATCTGAACGCAGCAGGAACTGTTCAGTAGTGTCAGGGATATGCTGGATCAGCCAGTCGGCCATGCGCTGCTCTTCCGCGAGGATGGATTCGATGGCAGGGATCGACGCCACGTCCCCGGCTTTTCTCGCCGCGGCCAGCAGGGAGGTGTAGCAGGCAATTTCGAACTGCTCGAAAACGTAGCCGCTGATAGAGCCTTTCACAATTTCATCGGACGTCATCATGCCGCCCATCGACTGACCGAACGCCATCATTTTGCTCATGGAGTCTTTAATAACCGAGCGGGAAATATCGTTACGGTCGAGGATCTCTTCCAGCAGGGTAATCTGATGTTTGGTTTCAGAAATATGTTGCTCAATTCGGGCGCGTACATCAGGGTAATTATCGATGCGGCTCGCCATTGATTCGAGCATAGATTCGGCTTGCTTTTCCATGGCGTGAGCATCGCGTAGCCAGTCATGGTAGTGTTCTACGTGATTCATATTTTCTTCCTCGGGTTCGGTTAATTCAGACTTACTTTTCTGCTTTCTGGTTAATATTACCGACAGCCAGATCGGTGAGTTTAAGATCGGTGGATTTCTCTTCTTCCAGCGTCTCGGCTAATAATTTCACTGCCTGGGTATAGCCTAATTGCTCTGCCAGGGTGGCGAGCGTGCCGTAACTGGCAATTTCGTAGTGTTCGACTTTTTGCGCCGCTGCGATCAAGGCCGCATCGCGCACTTCGTTTTTCTCTGTGCTTTCAATGACTTCATTGGCTTCTTCGATTAAGCCTTCCATCGCCACACACTTCATTCTTTTCAGTTTAAGGTTTGGCGTTTTTTCCACTACCTGATCGATACGTTCAATCTGGCCGTGGGTCTCTTCCAGGTGCGCTTTAAACGCAGCGCTTAATTCAGGGCTGGACGCTTCGCGGGACAATTTAGCCAGCGCGCGGGTAAGCTGTTTTTCTGCACTGTAGGTATCGGATAGTAAATGAATAAAAACATCCTCTATACTTTTCATATTCATAAATTTTCTCCAGTGACGTAAAAATTCTGCGAGCCCGCGGACTCGCAGATTTCCGATTAAAGTGAAGAACAGGCTTTAATAATGAGATTAATTAAGAGTTGTCAGACTTACGTCCGCCGCCATGGCTGTGCTGACCACCCTTTTTACCTGCTTCGGAAGCACGCTGCGGATCGTTTTTGAAATTACCGCCGCTCTGCGGTCCGCTTTTCTTACCCGTATCTGAGGCTCTTTCACGATCCTGCGAAGAATTACCTGAACCACGTTGCTCTGCCATATTATGTTTCCTCGTTTACATCATTTATGTCAGTTAAGATACGTTGGTATTCGTATCCGTTGTCGTTCAGGATTAAATTTAGCCCCTATTTTCGAAGAGTCAAACTGGCTTTTTTAAATAATATCCTTTTCATTTTAAGATTTAACTGAAAATAACGCTTCGTTTGTTTTATAAATATTTACCGCCAAGGTGATGTAAACAAACGACCTTCCGACACTTCTGCTTTTTCGCTTTTTTTATGTTTCGCTGAAACGGGCGAGTCCAGGCGTGACGGGGCTCTTTACGCAAGTTTACAAATGGGTCATCGAGCGTATAGTGCATATTAATTAGATGTACTTGGGAATAATCTTAATTGGTTTTTTATATATTATTAGTCGCCCTGTTGATTGGCTGAAAAATAATCATGCGAAGCGGCGGTGTATATTATGTATGGATTACAGTCACTCATGAAAATGCTACTTCTAAGAGAGTAAACGAAGGGGGAGGAAATAATGGGCCCGCTCACGGATGTGCCACAACGCTACGCCACAGACTGCGCCTTTTTCTTCGCCAGCATCTCTGCACCGGACCGCCTGATTGCCCCATGGCGCTGCGCCTGGAGGGTCAAAAGCCCTTGTAGGCCGGGTAAGGCGCAGCCGCCACCCGGCAATGGCTGGCACAAGGTTACAACCTGAACGTCCCTTCCATGGTGATAACGCAGCTGCCGCCCACGCGTACAACGGCCTTTCCGGATGAGGCATCAAACCCTGAACGGAGCACGCTGGCCCGGCCCATATCCACCCCCTGGTTGACCGCAAGAGAGAGCGTGGTTTTATCCTGATGCAGTGCCAGCAGAGCGGTTACCGCTGCGGTGGCGCTGCCGGTCGCCGGATCTTCCGTCATCCGGGGCGTGAACATCCGCGCCTGAATATCGCCCTGTTCACCGGCATCCTTATCCAGGGTATAGGCATAAATCGAGACTGCGCCATCAAGCGGCAGTATCGCGCGAAATCCCTGTAAATTCGGCACGCAGCGGCGAAGCGCATCCCGTGTCGCAAGCTCGGCCACCAGAAACGGCAGGCCAACCGACGCGACAACCGGGTTATGAACTTCGGTGCGGATATCCTCTGCCGTTAACGACAGGCAGGCGGCGACCTGTTCCGGGCGGACTTCTGAGCGACAGGATAAGGCTTCCGGCACAAGTAACTCCGCGCCCGTCACCGTGCCGTTCTCTTTTAACAGCCTGACGGGAACCAGACCCGCAATCTCCTCGAACAGCAGCGTGTCAGGCAGCGACGGATCACAGGTTGCCAGCACATAAGCCGTACCGACGTTAGGATGGCCCGCGAAAGGAATTTCACGCGAGGGGGTAAAAATCCGCACCCGCGCCGTGTGGGCAGCATCCTCCGGCGGCAGCACAAAGGTCGTTTCGCTGTAGCCAAACTCCACGGCGATCCGCTGCATTTGCTCTGTGCTCAGATCTTCTGCATCTAAAACAACCGCGACGGGATTGCCCAGGAAGGGTTGATCGGTAAATACATCAGCAACGGCATAGCGTCTTTTCATTAGTCAGCCTCAGTCAAACCAGGTCGGGCGATCGCTGGTGGCGATCGCCATACTCACTTCCAGCTCTTCCGCCACAATTCTCGTCAGCGATAAATCGGGCAGTTCATTAATGTCAAAGAACCCGATGCCGGTGGTTTCGTGATTTACCGCCAGGCTGCCGCCGGTCTCTTCACACAAAAAGATGAGCTTGTAGACATGCCATGGCAGGGGCGGATGGCCATGCAGATTGCGGTCCCAGACGCCGAGCAGTTTGGTGGCCTTAACCTCAAGCCCCGTCTCTTCGGCAACCTCCCGGCAGACGGCGGTGGAAGGGGTGTCGCCCACATCCGCCCAGCCGCCGGGCAGGCTCCACAGGCCGTCTTCCGCTTCCCGGACCATCAGCAGCTTGCCGTCACGCAGAATAAAGGCGCGGACATCCGTTTTCGGGGTGGCGTAACCGGACTCGGTGACGTGATGCAGCGTCTCGCCGTCGATCTTAAAGCGCGTCCCGACAAGCTCGGTAGCGATCTGGCGCAGCGCCTCATAGCGCTCCTGGTCAAACACATCTCTGGAATAGGTCAATCCGGTCTGGGCAATGGCGTTCAGTTTCTGAAACAGGGTGTTGATATCGTTATCTTTCAGCGCTTCTGGCATTGTTTTTTACCTGGGTTATGCAGAGGACATCTCACCATATCAGCTAACCCCGTGTTTCAAAAACGCAGATATCAGAACGGACTGGCATTATGAACGTGAACAGCCTTCCCGCTCACCGGATGCGCAAACCGAAGCTCGCTGGCGTGCAGCATCAGGCGCGGCGTGTTTTCTGTACCGGGCATCAGCAAACCGCCGTACAGATCGCAGCCTAAAATCGGGTGGCCCAGCTCCCGGCAGTGAATGCGCAGCTGGTGGGTGCGCCCGGTCTCAGGCGTCAATTCCACCCGCGTCACCGGCACGCCTCCCTGATGATAAAAACGCTCAGTGACCCGATAGCGGGAGCGGGCCGGCTTGCCGTGAAGGGCGCAAATCGACATCAAGGGGAACAGCGCCGGATCTTTGGCAATCGGCGCGTCTATCACCCCTTCGTCGTCAGGCAGATGCCCGCAGAGCAGGGCGGTGTAAATTTTCGTCACGCTGCGCTGGCTGAACTGCTGGCAGAGGGCGGCGTTGATCGCCTTGTTGCGGGCAATCACCATCAGCCCGGAGGTGCCAAAATCGAGGCGATGCACCAGAGTGCAGCCGGGGAAGATCTGTACCAGCCGGTGATGCACCGAATCGAGGTTTTGCGGGTTTTTGCCCGACAGGCTGAGCAGCCCGCTGGGCTTATTGATCAGCACCAGATGCTCGTCCTGCCAGAGTGTTTCTATTTCCTCATGGCAGGGCGGGGCAATAAAATTATCGATAATCACAGGCATCAGGCTGACCGCAGAAACAAAGGGGAGACGGATGATACCCCATTACGTATGCGATTTAATCTGTGACCTGTTGTCGAGCTGTCTGATGGCAGGCACAAGGCTGGCGGCCACGGTGGCAAGAACCACCGCACAGGCCGCAACCAGCAGCACCCTGCTGGTGCCGTACTGCTGCGCCAGCGGCCCGGCGATCAGCTCCCCGAAGGGGATCGCCACAAACGAACCCACCGCATCGTAGGCATACACGCGTGCCAGCTTGTCCTGCGGAATGTGGGTTTGCAGGGAGTGGGCCCAGGCGACGCCAAAGAGGCCAAACGTCACCCCGGCGATAAAGAACGCGGCAATCAGCCAGGGCGTGGAAGGGAGCTGGCTCAGCATGAAAATGGGCAGGGCGCAGAACGACACCAGCAGCACGCCGATGAACAGATCCCGGCGCGGACGCCAGCGCAGGGCAAGCGACGATCCCACGATCAGACCAATGCTCTGGGCCGCAACAATAATCCCCCAGTGCGCCCGGCCAAAAGAGGTATCCGCGATCACCGGCCCGAGCACCATCATCACCCCGCTAAAGGCGGCGTTGATAATGGTGAACTGCACGACAATCGACCACACCCACGCCCGGCTGATGAACTCCTTCCAGCCCTCTTTTAAATCCTGAAGCATGTTGCTTTGAGGGGAATGAGCCTCGATAGCGGTGACGCGGATCAGCAGGTAGAGCGGCGCAGCGGCGGCGAACCCCAGCGCATCAATGGCAAGCCCCCAGCCCGGCCCGACGGAGCCGATCAGCACCCCGCCCAGCGACGCGCCGATCACCGTCCCGCTGTAAACACCGAGCTGAATAAAGGCGTTGGCTTCCCGCAGGCTCTTGCCGGGAACCGTCTGGGGCACAAGGGCGGAGGAGGCTGGCAGGGTGATACCGGCGGCGGCGCCGTTTACCGCGCCGAGGAGGGTCAGACTCATAACCGTGGCGGAACCGTCCAGCACCGACCAGGCCACAACCGCCTGCGAGAGGGCGGCCACCAACGAAGACGAGACCAGCACCCGGCTGCGGGAATAGCGGTCCGCTAATACGCCGCCCAGTAGCAGAAACAGGACGTTAAAAATGGAGCGGGACGCCACGACGATCCCTAAATCAGAGGCCGAGCCGCCGATATCCAGTACCGCAAACGCCAGCGCGATAGGGGCGATACCGTTGCCGAGTACGGTGAGAAAACGAGCCGCAAAAAGATGGCGAAAGGCGGAATAGTGAAAAGCACGCGCGCGTTTATTATCGGTTTTCATGGTGTTAATGGCTGCGGAATGAGGGGAAGTACTATAAATGACCTGAATGGCAAAAACACCTGCCTGCATTTCCCCTCATCGCCGCCTGCTTAACTACGCGTGTCCACCGTGGTCTTCTCTTCCGCTTTTTGCGTGCTGCTGGAGTAGATAAACCACAGCGCAAGTCCCAGACAGACCACGGCCCCCAGGCGGCTCATCGAAAAAGGGATAGCCGCATTGCCCAGCCAGCCAAAATTGTCGATCAGCATGCTCATGGTCAGCTGGCCGAAGATCACCGCCACCGTGGCGACGGCGGTCCCGATCCGCTGCACGGCCAGCACCATAATCACGATATAGGGCACGCCGAGCAGGGCGCCAAGCAACTGCCATTTCGGCACGTCCATCAGCGTGACGGCATGCGGGGTTTCAAAGAAGACGATCAGCAGGGCGGTGATAAGCGCGCCGACGGAAAAGGTCAGGAATGCGCTTTTGAACACGCCCACTTTGCTGCCCAGCTGTCCGTTGATGGCGGCCTGAACGCTCAGCGTGGCGCCGCCAATCACCGCCAGAATAATCATGATAAATGTCATAGTGTTACCCCTGTGCAACCAGAACCAGCGCAGCAATAATAAATATCAGCGCGATGATGCGTCTGGTGTCAATTTTTCGGTGTGGCGTGCCCAGCAGGCCATAGTGGTCGATGATCAGGCTTTTAAACACCTGGCCTGCCAGGATGCCAATCATGGTCATGGCGATCCCGATCGCAGGCGTCGCCACGGTGAGAATAACCACGTAGATTGGCCCGAGGACGCCGCCCAGCAGCTGCCATGCAGGCTGTGCGAAAAACGACGGGCTGTTACGGGGGCTGAAAAACAGCATCAGCAGAAACGTCAGGGCGGCACCGACGCCGAAAATGCTGAACGTTGCCCACAGATCGCCCACTTCACTTCCCAATGGCCCCAGTAAGCCCGCCTCGACGGACAGGCCCATCCCTCCGGCAATAACCAGTAAAATCAATAGATGTCGCATAGTGACTCTTCTCTTGTATCCAGGCCGGGAAGCGTACCCCTGAACATCCGTGAGAAAAATGCCATAATGCACTAAACACTTGTGCAGGAAATGCATCAATGCCAGACACCGCCAATATCAGCATCCGCTGGCTGCTTATCTTTAAAGAGGTCTATGAGTCCCTGAACTTTTCAGTAGTGGCGCGCCGGAAGGGGATGGCCGCGTCGCAGGTTTCGCGGGTTATCCATCAGCTTGAGGACGCGCTCGGCCAGCAGCTTTTCTACCGCAACACGCGGGCGATCATCCCCACCGAAAACGGCCATCTCTTTATCCGCTATGCCCGCCTGATGCTCGGCAATCTTGAAGACGCGCGGCGGGAGCTGGATGAGCGCAAGCAGGAGCCGTCCGGTTTGCTGCGCATCAACGCCCCGGTATTTTTCGGCCAGCGGCATATCGCCCCCGGGCTGGCGGGCCTGGCGGAGCGTTATCCCCGGCTCAGCATTGAGCTGACGCTGACGGACGACTATATCGATCCCCATCGGGATGCCGCCGACCTGATCTTTCGCATCGGCATGCTGACCGACTCCTCTTTTCACGCCCGGGTGTTCGGGCCGCAGTTTTATCACCTCGCCGCCGCGCCTGCGTACCTGCGCAAATACGGTGCGCCTGAGGCGCCGGATGACATTACCCGTCATAAATGCCTTGTCTATCGCGGTTCGTCCGGTCCAAACCGCTGGCTGCTGCGCGAGCCCGGCGGGGAGTGGGTTCACTATCCCGTGTCGCCGCTGTTGTCATCGAATAACGCGGAAACCCTGCTGACCTCGGCGCTGGGCGGGATGGGGATCGTGCTGTTCCCGGACTGGCTCATCGGCGACCGGTTCAGGAGCGGGGAGCTGGTGAAACTGTTGCCGGGCCACGAGGCCGCTATCAATACCGAGCCGCAGAACATCTCGGCGATCTACCCCAATGCGCGGCACCCGCCGTTAAATGTGCGGGCGGTGATTGATTACTACGTGGAATTTTTCGGCACGCCGCTGTACTGGCAATCTGCGGTGAAGAAGTAAAGGCGCGCGGGCGCTTCTAATGAATTCCTATTATTGCTCTAAATCACCCTGCTAATAAGACTGTAACTACGCTAATTATCTTTCAGGGTGATTCACATGTTTGTGTCATGGTGGTTAATCGTTCCGGTCCTTGCAGGCGTCGCCATCCTCTTCCTGATGGTTTCCCGACTCACTAATGAGGTGGATAAGCTTGAAACGGCGCTGGAAGAGAGCCGCGGACAGCTGAAGTCCGCCGGTCAGCACGCCGAGGAGTGCAAGCTGGCGAACCTGCGCATGACGGAAAATTTGATACAGGTGAAAGGGTATACGCAGAACCTGGCGGGCAGCAGCGCCTCTGAACAGGAAAGGCTGCTGTATGAGATGAACTGCGCGCTTAATCTGGCGACGAATCATATTGTTCATCACCCTGATTTTATCGAACCATCCTTTAAAGCAGGGGCACCCCGGGTGCAGAAGCCTGGCGAAACCTTGCCGTTGATGTTTCGGTGATATCCCAGGCGGGATGGGGCACGGTCGGCTCCCTCTCCTCTTTGGGGAGAGGGCTGGGGTGAGGGGAACATGCTGCACTGGAGGTTATTCCGTGCCGGATGCGGCAACGCCCGGCGGCGCTGCGCTTGCCGGGCCTACAGGGTCAAAGTCAGGGTTTTGTAGGCCGGGTAAGGCGTAGCCGCCACCCGGCGGTGCTGCAGCGGTGTGGCCTGATGCCCTCCCGTGGGTAAATATTGGCACGGTCGGCTCCCTCTCCTCTTTGGGGAGAGGGCTGGGGTGAGGGGAGCATGCTGCACTGGAGGTTATTCCGTGCCGGATGCGTCAACGCCCGGCGGCGCTGCGCTTGCCGGGCCTACCAGGTCAAAGGCGGGGTTTCGTAGGCCGGGTAAGGCGAAGCCGCCACCCGGCGATACCGCGGATTGCCCGGCGGCTCGATGCTTGCCGGTCCTGGAAGGTCAAAGGCGGCGCCCCGCTTCCCCAAATGTACAAATGGTTACTTGCGCTTCGTTTACTGCTTATTCATGGCCGTGATACGTTATACGGTAACAATAAGCCACGGTGACGCACACCTTTTGCGTCCGAAAGTAAAACCTCATGCACTCCTCTGCTCGATATTCATTAGCGTCCTCGCAGGCCAGGCTTGCCGCCCGGGTAGTTTTTGGGCTCGGTACAATCATTTTCCTTATGCTCCTCGCCGCGCTGATGGTGCAATTCTTTGCCCCATCTTCGCGCTGGCCTTCGCTGTTGAGCAGCAACGCCGCCGCGCTGACGCTGTTAGCCGTCGCGTGGTATCACACCCAGCGAATTTGCCAGTGGCGCGCGGATATTGTCGACCCGCCGAACCCTGAGAACGCGCTGGAAGACACACCCCCGCCGTCGTGGCTTTATCAGCGCCTCGGTGTCCTGCTAACCAGCGACGGACCTGTACTCGTCATGATGGCCGCCATTGTGATGTTTATCGTGCTGGCAGGGTGGGGCAGTCATTACGTCGCGCTGGATGACGGCAGGCTGCGCTGGATTGCGGTGGGGGTGATTGCCGCTGCGATATTCATCACCCTGGTCGCTGAACGTCATCTGGCAGCCACATCCCGCGAGGCCTGGCCGGAAGCACAGGCTATCGCGCCGGTGCTGCGCCTGGTGATGGCGGTGCAGTGCCTCTCGTTACCGGCGTTCGTTTTCCCGACGCTCAACACGGCGCTGCTGATTAATCTGCCCGCGGTTCTGGTGCTGCTGGTGGCGCTGGAGTTTTTGCTGCGCGGCATGTTCTCGCTGTTTATGCCTCCCAGAGCCGAAGGGGCTGAACCCCTTTATCTGGCTAAAAGCCAGCTTGCCGCACAGCTTGTCTGGCCCCCGCGCCCGCTGCTGTTTTTACAGCACGAGATCCATCAGCGTTTCGGCATCGACCTGCGCCAGCTCTGGGCGCTCAGGGTGCTGAAGCGGGCGTTTATTCCGGTGATGATAGTCATGGCGATCTGCGGCTGGCTGCTGACCGGCTTCCAGCAGGTTGCCACGACCCAACGCGGGATCTACGAACGCTTTGGTAAGCCGGTAGCCGTATTACCCGCCGGGCTGCATTACGGCCTGCCGTGGCCTTTTGGCCGGGTGATGCTGACCGAGAACGGTCAGGTGCATGAGCTGGCCGCCGGAGAAGAGCCGGATACCGCCGCCGAGCCGCTGACCAGCGCCGAAGGTAACGCCCCGCAAAGCGCGGACCGGCTCTGGGATGCGATCCACAGCTTTGATAAAGCCCAGATCATCGCCAGCCAGAGTGATGACCAGCAAAGCCTGCAGATCATCAACAGCGACGTGCGGTTTATGTGGCGCATCGGCTTAAGCGATGACGCCGCGCTGGCCGCCACCTATCGCAGCAACGATCTGCCCGCGCTTATCCGCAGCACCGCCAGCCAGGTGCTGGTGCATCAGTTTTCCTCCATGACGCTGGAACAGCTCCTTGGCGAGCAGCGCAACCTGCTGGCCAGCCAGATTAACCGGGCGGTGCAGCAAAAACTCAACGCCCTGCACAGCGGCGTGGAGCTGCTCTCCACCGTGGTCGAAGCCATTCACCCGCCGGCCGGGGCCGCCGATGCGTTTCACGGCGTGCAGGCGGCACAAATTTCCGCTCAGGCGCTGGTGTCACGCGAGCGCGGGCATGCCGCAGACCTGGCGGCCAGTGCGCAAATCGAGGCGACCACCCGCCAGAATCAGGCGCAGATGAACGCCGCCGATGCCGTCAGCACGGCGCAGGCCACGGCGGTGCGTTTTGCGGCACAAAAGCAGGCCGCCGCGCAATCCGGCCAGGTGTTTATCGACGAATTATGGTTTAGCCAGCTGCGCCAGACGCTCGGCCACAGCCCGCAGCTGATTATCGACAGCCGCATTGGTGCGGCCACGCCACCGACCATCGACCTGCGCGACTTTCCCTCATTGAACGACGCAGCCCGCCGCGATGCGCCTGCAAAACCGACCCAGGAGCCTTCCCGTTGAGCCATTCACATCATCACGGTTGCAGCCACGGCTGTAGCCACAGCCATCACGCTGATACGCCTGCAACGGGCGGCTGGAAGCGCCTTGCCGGAGCCGGTTTGCTGGTGCTGCTGCTTATTGCGGCGGCCAGTCTGGTCCAGGTCCGCTCGGGGGAGTCGCTGATTATCACCCGCTTTGGCAACCCGGTGCGCGTGCTGCTCAACCCGGGCCTGGCGTGGCGTCTGCCCGCGCCGTTTGAAATGGCCACAGCCGTGGATTTACGCATGCGCACCACTTCGAGCGGCCTGCAGGATGTCGGCACGCGCGACGGGCTGCGCATTATCGTCCAGTCTTACGCTATCTGGCAGGTCGATAACACGCCGGAACATGTGCAGCGCTTCCTGCGGGCAGTACAGAACCAGCCCGACGAGGCGGCCCGGCAGATCCGGGCTTATTTGGGATCGGCCCTGGAGACCACCGCCAGCGGTTTTTCCCTGTCGCAGCTGGTGAATACCGACGGTAAACAGGTGCAGCTCGGCCAGTTTGAATCCCATCTGCAGGACCAGATCGGCCAGCCGCTGCTGGAAAGCTACGGAATTCGCCTGGTGCAGGTGGGCACCGAACGCCTGACGCTCCCGGCGGTTACGCTGAGCGCCACCGTGGATCGGATGCGCGCCGAGCGTGAAACCATCGCCACCGAGCGCACCGCCGAAGGCAAACGTGCCGCGGCAGAGATCCGCTCGGCGGCGGAGCGCGATGCGCGCATTCTGCAGGCCCAGGCCCAGGTTCAGGCCGCCGGGATTGAAGCGCAGTCTCAGGCGCAGGCGGCGGACATTTACGGCAAGGCTTACGCCAGCTCGCCAGAGCTTTACAGCCTGTTACGCCAGCTCGATGCCCTGAGCGGAGTGGTGAACTCCAGTACCCGGCTGGTGTTGCGCACCGATGCCGCGCCGTTCCATCTGTTAGTGGATGGCCCGAAACTGGATAAAACCCATGAGTGAGATGCCAACGCCTGCCGGGCCCTGGACGCAATCCATCCGGCTCGCCTTTTATGCCCTGCTCGGGTTGACGCTTCTGGCCGCCGCAAGCTGGCTGTTTTCGAATATCCGCCAGGTGCCCGCTGACAGCCGCGCCGTGGTGCTGCATTTTGGCGCTCTGCAGCGTGTCGCCGAACCCGGCTTACTGCTGAGCTGGCCGAAGCCGGTTGACGAGGTGGTGATGGTCCCGGCCCCCGATCGCGTGATTGAGCATCGCGTTAGCGCCCTGTTGCGCTCCCCCGAGGCGCTGCATGCGGATATGCGTGATGACAACAACAGCGATGCGTTAGCCGGTTCGGGCTATTTACTGACCGGGGATGCGGGGGTGGTGCAGCTGGATATCAGCGTGTTTTACCGCGTCAACAATCCTGAGCAGTATGTGTTGCAGGGGGAACATGTGATCCCCGCCCTCGACCGGCTGGTGGAGCGCGCGGCGGTGGCGGTCTGCGCCGGGCGCGATCTCGATACCATCCTGGTGGCACGCCCGGAAATGGTCAGCAACGAGACCAACCTCGCCGGGCAGCGTGAACGCCTGCGTAGCGACGTGCAGCGTAATATCGAGCAAAATCTGCAGCGCCTCGCCCAGGCGGGCAGTTCACCCGGCATTACCCTGGAGCGCGTCACCGTGCAGTCAACGCTGCCTGCCACCACGGTCGCCGCGTTTAATGCGGTACTCACCGCCAGCCAGAAGGCGTCTCAGGCGATAGCCACCGCCAGTACCGATGCGTCCGTCATCCGGCAAAAAGCCACGCAGCAGGCCGACCAGACGCGCCAGGCCGCCCAGGCGCAGGCGCGAGAAAAGGTCGCCAAAGCCGAGGCCGACACCGCGATGATCACCCGATTAGCCAACGCGCCGCACGACCCGGATCTGCTGGCGCGCGTGTATCGTGAACGCATGGCGGCGATCCTCGCCCAGGCCGCCTCCGTCATTACCGTTTCACCGCAGGATGATGCAAACCTGATCCTGCAGGCGGCCGGGCAAAAGGAACCCTCTTCAAAATGAGCATTGATTCTCTCACGCCGGGTAGTGCGTTAAGCCATCAGGAACAGCGCAACATCGCCCGTCAGCTGGTTCTGGCCCTGTTTGCCAGCGGCACCTTAATTCTCGGCCTGCTGTGGCGCGGGCTGGCGCCGGAACAGATTGCCGTCGCGGATGTGCTGCTGGGGGCCGCCTCGTTGATGGTCGGCATTCCGCTGCTGCGCCACGCCTTTTACAGCCTGCGTCATCCCAGCCTGCACGGCATCACCGATCAGCTGGTGGCGCTGGCCCTGTTGGGCTCGTGGGCGACCGGGGATCTGCTCACCGCCGCGGTGCTGCCGCTGATCATGACCGTCGGGCATATTCTTGAAGAGCGCAGCGTGATGGGTTCGCAGGAGGCGATTGAGGCGCTCAGCAAGCTCACCCGCAGCCGCGCCCGGCGCGTTGATGCCGACGGTAATTTGCAGGATATCGACAATCAGGAGCTGGTGGCGGGGGATATCGTCGAGGTGCGGGCGGGGGACCGTTTGCCCGCCGATGGTCGCGTGCTGGACGGGCAGGCGAGCCTCGACACCGCGCCGATCACCGGGGAATCCGTGCCGCTGGAGGTGAAACCGGGTATGGAGGTCTACGGCGGGGCGATCAGCCTCGACGGGCGGTTGCGCATCGAAGTGACGCGCACCGGTGAAACCTCCACCCTCGGGCGCGTTATCGCCCTGATGCAGAGCGCGGAGCAGGCCAGCCCGCCGATCACCCGCCTGCTGGAACGTCACGCAGCGCGCTACCTGCTGCTGGTGTTGCTGATCGCCGCCAGCACCTGGTTTTTGACCCAGGATAACCAGGCGATGCTCGCCGTGCTGGTTGCTGCCTGCCCCTGCGCGCTGGTGCTCTCGGCGCCTGCGACCTCTGTCGCCGGTCTGACCGTCGCCGCGCGCCACGGTATTTTGATTCGCGGCGCGGCGTTCCTCGAAGAGCTCGCCGAACTCAACGCGGTGATTATCGACAAAACCGGCACGCTCACCCACGGCAAACTGCAGCTTCATGCCCTGCGCCCGCAGGCGGGTGAGTCGCCGGAAGTGCTGGCGGCGCTGGCGGCCAGTCTCGGAGCCACCAGCAGCCACCCGGTCAGCCGGGCGCTGGTTAGCATTGCGCCACAAAGCGCCTGGCCGCCGCTTGAAAACGTGCGCGAGCATCAGGGGCTGGGCGTCTCCGCCACGACAGCGGCGGGGGAGGCCTGTCTCGGCAGGCCTGAATTATTAACCACCCGGGCCGCGGATATCCCACCGGAACCGATCCACGACGGGCCAATCGTGGGCCTGGCGCTGGCGGGGCGTTTTCTGGGCTGGATTTTGCTTGCCGACAGTCTGCGCGACGAGGCGCCCGACGCAATGGCGCAGCTGCGCGACCTGGGGCTTCAGCAGCAGCTGTTGCTGACAGGCGATCGCGAGACGGTGGCGCAGCGCATCGCCAGCAGCGTTGGCATTGAGCAGGTGATTGCCGGGGCGTTGCCCGCTGACAAACTGCATCAGGTGAGAGTCCAGATCGACAACGGCTTTCGCCCGATGGTGGTCGGGGATGGCATCAACGATTCGCTGGCGATAAAAGCGGGCGTGGTCGGCGTAGCGATGGGGGCGGGCGGGTCGGATATCGCCATGGCATCGGCGGATATCGTGCTGATTGGCGGCGACCTGCGTCGCCTCGGCACCTGCGTGCGCTTAAGCCGCCGCTGTCGCCGCACCCTGCAAATCAACGTGATGATAGGCCTCGGCTGGACGCTGGTTATCGTCGTCGCCGCCGCCTTTGGCTGGTTAGGCGCCTCCGGCGCGGTGATCGCCGCGATTTTGCATAATATGAGTACCCTGCTGGTGCTGGGGAATGCGGGACGTTTGTTACGGTTTGAGGAAAGGCTCTAGCTTGGGTGCGGTCTGTTTGCCGGGCGGCGCTTCGCTTGCCCGGCCTACAAGGGCGTGCAGTTTCGTAGGCCGGGTAAGGCGCAGCCGCCACCCGGCGAATGAAGCTGCCGGTTAAATAATCTGTTCATCATTTTGTTATTTAAATTGGTTATGAAGGCGCTTATTTTTATATTTGCGCAATTAATCTATTGTTGTAAATTTATTGAGTGAATGCCTTTATCTCGACAATATCTGATTCTGCTTATCTAAATCATATTTTAATAACAGGCTTGGGTTTATTATTTAAAATAAACTTACCGTTTATTAAAGGATGCTCGACTATGGTAGGGAAACCGAAGCGGTTCAGCAGTAGGCCATCTAAATCGATATTTATTATATATAACTCATAACAAAAACATTATTCCTGATGTTCATTCATTTACAGGAACAGAGGAATTAAGCGAGCCTTCGCTGGACAGAGACTATTATTACAAAATGGAGCTGATGGAATGACGGAGACGAAGACCAGACCCTACGCACCGCGTGTGATTTCTGAGGGCGATATTCCGGTACATAAAAGTCTGGGAGAAGTTGCGCAGACGCGAAGTGTCGGGGTACCGCGCCCGATGCCGGGTATTGTGATTCTGGTTCACGGGGTGAACGACGTGGGTGAAGCCTACCAGAACCAGGAGAAGGGAATTCTTCAGGGACTGGGGAAACGGCTTAACCGGCAGGATTTTTATCCCCATGAATGGAAAGACTACCGAATCGCCGACCCCGGTCGCTCGCCCATCATCCCGTTTTACTGGGGATATAAACCGGTGACATTTGACGACTACCGGGCAGACCAGAAGCGCTACCGGGAAGAGGTCGGCAAGCTGAGTGACAAAGCCCATCTGCCCTATGATGCTTACCAGGAACATAACCCGAAGAATAAAGCGGCGCTGGGTAATGACGGACAAGGGCCGTTTAAGTACCAGAACGATAACTTCAAAAATGTGCTCGATATGCACTTTGCCAAAAATGGCGGGACCTTTGCTAATGCCACCACCACTATCCCGGATATGTTAGGGCCGGGTGCGGGTGGCTTTGGTGTGGCAGCAGCGGGATTTGCTTCTCTGCACTTGAATGGAGGGGACTTTACGCATCCTGTTTATGAAAACCCGCACCGCATTTATCAGTTTTTTGCCGCTCAGCGGCTGGCGGATTTGATTATTCAGATCAGGGTAGAAGATATAACTAAGAATGATGTGATTAATGTGGTTGCTCATAGCTAGGGAACGATCATCACTATGCTGGCAAATATGTTGGTCAAGCAAGCCGGATATGCACCGGTAAACTGTGTCATTCTTAACCATTCCCCGTATTCCCTGGAATCGCGTGTGGCTGAAAATATTCAGCCTGGATATCAACAGACCAACGCCGCAAGACAGAACACCTTCAAAAACTTCTGCAACCTGATGTATACGCAATGGAAAGGGGGTGGAAATATATCGGAGAGTGACATACTGGCGCTTGAAGCCTCCTGTACCCTGCGTAAACCTTCCGATAACCCGCTGCGAACCGATGACCGATATTGCCGGAGCAATGACGGCAAGGTGTACAACTATTTTTGCCCGAACGACGGCGTCGTATCGCTGGAGAATGTGCAGGGGTTTGGCTGGCGGGGCATCCCTCAGAAAATAGCCCGTGATATTCCTAATCTGTATCAGCGAGTCTTTTACCAGCACGGTGAGGTGGGAAAAGCCCCGGACGCAAACCCCTTTAAGTTACCGCCGCAAAAGGAGGGGGATGCAGAATATGCATTCCTGACGAACAGCAGTTACAACTTTCGTGATGTGGTCATTAACGGCGAGGAATTACCGGAGCCGTTTATGTTTAAACTCCAGGGGCAGGATAACCGTCCTGATAACGATCCGAAGACGAGTGACGAACCCTATACCTATTATATCGATCCGGAAAGCCCGGACGCTTACATCTCCTATTCCGCCAAAGCCAGCGCTATTAAGCGCACGGACTGTGCAATGTATATGCTCAACAGCTATCAGCGTATCAACTGGAAACCGGGGCATGTCTTAACGCGCGATGAACTTGAGATTGAAAGTATTGCCCGGAAACACAGAGTCATTGAAGGAAAAGTTACGGGTTCGAAAGAGTACCCGGTGCTGTCTGTTACCTGGTTAAAAACCCGTGAAGAGCTGGAAAAAGAGTGGCAGAAAACGGATCCGGTAGGGTACAGCCAGCACTCTTCCATTGTGATGAGCGAATTTGCGCCGTCTCAGGCGATGGCCTTTGACCTGGCGATTGGGCAGTGCAAATCGTTTGACTATAAGGCCGGGAAATTCTGGGAAGAGTTGTTACATCTGGCGGACTGGCGAGATCCATTGAATAAAAATAGTGAAGTGAAAGAGTACTTTCGGACAGGTAGGTTACCAATAGGTACCACTAAAAACTATATGAATAGACCTGATGAAGTGCTGCCTCAAGGTAATTATGGCGTAGAGAATGATTATGCTGGTATCCGACCTAATGTTCGTAACCCGAAGTATGTCGATATGGGCGTTTTCAAAACAGAAGACTTCCAGGAAAGGAAGTTATTGCAGTGGGAAATGCCAAAACCTAAAAGTGACAGCCAGTTGGCTTAAGGATTAAGCATGAAAGGAATATGTGCTGTTCTCGCAGTGATGACTATTCTACTGACTGCGAAGGGTATCGCGAAAGAGCCGCCGACTCAGGTGGTTTATCGGTTCGATAACCATCGCTATCTGGAACTCAAAGGCTGGGATTGTCAGGGAGAGCTCTGGTATGCCGATACAAAGCGTGGCATTCATTCACAGCCTTACTTTCAGTTTTATCGAATATTCACCCGCAAATTTATTCATCCTTCAGAACGTTATATTTCTATCCCAAACTGGGAAGTGGATGGTTTCCTTGTTTCGAAAGATTATGGCGAAACCTGGAGGGCGGTTGGCTTTGCTCCAGGGCATAATGAACCAAATGGTGATGATTACGCTCCCGCCGAAGACGTATTATCATTTACCGTTGTCAACGATCAGGGATTTTTGCAGACCAAACATCGGCTCTATATGTCGTCAAAGCCGTTTGATGATCCACGCGTTGTCTCCGGTGGTCCAGGTATCACATACACCCTTGAAGATGGAACCGTCCAGTCAATAAGCCCAGACTTTCCCGGTTGGAAATGGGGAATGGTGTACTTCACAAAGGGATGGCTTGAAGGAAAAGTGGTAAGCCATGAACAAAACTATCAGGACCTACCCAATAAAGTTCCAGAAGTGAAGGGCTATACGGGCTGGAATCGGATGCGCTGTGACATGGATGCGGGGCGATAAGTGATGAAAGGACTATGTATAGTTTTCGCAGTGGCCACTATTTTACTGACTGCGAATAGCTTCGCGAAAGAGCCGCCTACACAAGTGGTTTATCGGTTTGATGATCACCGTTACCTGGAGCTTAAGGGCTGGGGTTGTGAAGGGGAACTCTGGTATACCGATACAAAGCGGGGCATTCATTCACAGCCTTACTTTCAGTTTTATCGAATATTCACCCGCAAATTTATCCATCCTTCAGAACGTTATATTTCTATCCCAAACTGGGAGGTAGATGGATTCCTTGTTTCAAAAGATTATGGTCAAACATGGAGGGCGGTTGGCTTTGCTCCCGGACATAATGAACCGAACGGGGATAACAGAGCGCCTGCCGAAGATGCCGTGTCCTTTACCGTTGTCAACGATCAGGGATTTTTGCAGACCAAACATCGGCTCTATATGTCGTCAAAGCCGTTTGATGATCCACGCGTTGTCTCCGGTGGTCCAGGTATCACATACACCCTTGAAGATGGAACCGTCCAGTCAATAAGCCCAGACTTTCCCGGTTGGAAATGGGGAATGGTGTACTTCACAAAGGGATGGCTTGAAGGAAAAGTGGTAAGCCATGAACAAAACTATCAGGGCCTACCCGACAAAGTACCTGAAGTTAAAGGCTACACAGGCTGGGATCGGATGCGCTGTGACATGGATGCGGGGCGATAAGTGATGAAAGGACTATGTATAGTTTTCGCAGTGGCCACTATTTTACTGACTGCGAATAGTTTGGCGAAAGAGCCACCTACGCAGGTGGTTTATCGGTTTGATGATCATCGTTACCTGGAGCTTAAGGGGTGGGGTTGTGAAGGGGAACTCTGGTATACCGATACAAAGCGGGGCATTCATTCACAGCCTTACTTTCAGTTTTATCGAATATTCACCCGTAAATTTATCCATCCTTCAGAACGTTATATTTCTATCCCAAACTGGGAGGTAGATGGATTCCTTGTTTCGAAAGATTATGGCGAAACCTGGAGGGCGGTTGGCTTTGCTCCCGGACATAATGAACCGAACGGGGATAACAGAGCGCCTGCCGAAGATGCCGTATCTTTTACCGTTGTCAACGATCAGGGCTTTTTGCAGACCAAACATCGGCTCTATATGTCGTCAAAGCCGTTTGAAGATCCGCGTATTCTGCCTGGTGGACCTGGGATTAAATATACCGTCGATGACGGTATGGGAAATAATGTACACGGGAAACTGGAACCCCAATCTCCTGGCTGGTCCTGGGGGATGATCTACATGACTAAGCAAGGGCTTGAAGGCAGTTCGCAACAACTTAAAACGAACTGGCAGGATTTACCCGATACAGTCCCCGAAGTGAAAAACTATACCGGCTGGGATCGTATGCGCTGTGACATGGATGTGGGGCGATAAGAGATGAAAGGAATCTTTATCGTCGTCGCGATGGATATCGCCGAAGTAATCCCTCGTTACATGAACAGTAAAGGTCACTTCATTACCGTGGCGCTGTTGGCAAATTTAGAGACGGCACAGTCCACTGCAGGGATCTACAACCCAGGCTAGTGGCCTAAGGCCGGGTAAGGCGTAGCCGCCACCCGGCGGTCGCCACGGTGCTGCCTGATGCCCTCACCCCGGCCCTCTCCCACAGGGAGAGGGAGCAAACACTAAAAACGGCAACCAGGTTGCCGTTTTGCATTTACCTCCGCTACCGCTCCCTTAACGCCTCTTTCGCACGGTTAAACGGCTTGATCATATAATCCATCACCGATTTCTCGCCGGTCTTGATATCCACCGTGGCGATCATCCCCGGCACAATCGAGAAGTGCCTGCCCGCCTTGTTCACCAGATAATCCTGGCTGGTGCGGATAAACACCCGGTAGTAGAACACTTCCGGCTTGGCTTCATCCTGAATGGTGTCCGGGGAGATGGTCTCCACCACGCCGTCCAGCCCGCCGTAGATGGCGTAGTCGTAGGCGGTGATCTTCACCAGCGCCTTCTGGCCGGGGTGGATAAAGGCGATATCGCGCGGCGACAGGCGGGTTTCGATCAGCAGGTGGTCGTCCACCGGCACTATCTCCATCACCTCGCCGTTCGGCGGGATCACGCCGCCGATGGTGGTCACCTTGATGTTCTTCACGATGCCGCGCACCGGGGAGGTCATCGTCAGGCGGGTCACCGAGTCTTCACGGCCTTTCAGCACCGCCGAGAGCATGTCCACTTCGGCGTTCGATTTGGACAGCGCCTCCCGGGCCTGAACGTAATACTGCGAGCGCAGGTCGGTGAGTTTCAGCTCCAGGTCGCTCTTCTGGCGCTGCAGACGCAGGGCCTCGACGTGGCTGGCGGCACCCGTTTTCACTAAACGCTGGGTGATAGCCAGCTCGGCATTCACCAGCTCCAGCGCCTGGCGCAGTTCGCGACGGGAGTCTTCTAACTGCTCGCGTCGGGAGTTGTAGAGCCGGGTTTCAGCCGCGATCAGATCGGGCCATTTCTTCAGCTCCGGCGGGAAGGTCAGGGGGAGATCGTTCACCTCCGCATGCAGACGGGCGCTGGAGGCCAGCGACGCGCGGTAGCGGGCGGCGCTTTCGCCGACGTTGGATTCAGAGCGGGTCGGGTCGAGGCGCGCCAGCACCTGACCGGCCTGCACCTGGTCGCCTTCGTGCACCTTCAGCTCGGCGAGGATCCCGCCATCGAGGGACTGCAACACCTGCTCGCGGGAGCTGGGGATCACCTTGCCGGTGCCGGTGGAGACCTCATCCAGAATGCTGAACCACGCCCACACCCCGGCGGCGACAAACAGCAGCAGGCTGAATAACACAATGCTTCTTGCCCCGGTATAGCCGCTCTCGGAGCCGAGGGCGTTATCCAGGTCGTCCATCGCCGCAACGTCACGCTGATTGGTTTTCATTTTTCCACTCCCGGCCATTCGCCTGCTGTTGCTGCTGCATCCGGCTGTTGCTCAGCGCCTGCGCCTTCGGCGCGTCCATCACCAGCATTCCCTCTTTCAGCACCACCACGCGATCCACCAGCTCCAGCATCGGCACGCGGTGGGTGGCGACGATCAGGGTGCGGTTGCCCAGCCACTGGCCCAGACGCTGGATAAATTCCCGTTCGGTGTGTTCATCCAGCGAGGCGGTCGGTTCGTCGAGCAGGACGACGTTGGGATCGCGCAGGAACATACGCGCCAGCAAAATCGACTGGCGCTGGCCGCCGGAGAGCCCGACGCCGTTCTCCATAATCGGGTGATCCAGCCCCTTCGCCAGCTTCTGCACGAAGCTGGCCGCGCCGCACATCTCCAGCACGGCAAAGATCTCCTCGTCGGTGGCGCGCGGCATGCCGAGGGTAATGTTCTCGCGTAGGGTGCCGTAAAACAGCCGCGCGTTCTGGCTCATCAGGCCGACGTTGCGGCGCACGTCCGCCATGTCGAGATGGGGCAGGCTGAGGTTGTCGAGCCGCAGCTCGCCGCCGATCAGATCCATCCCGCCGACCATCGCCTGCAACAGGGTTGATTTGCCCGCGCCGTTACGGCCCAAAATCGCCACGTGCTCGCCGGGTTTGATCTCCAGACGGTTGATGCGCAGCGCCGGGGTTTGCACCTCACCGGCGTAGGCAAACTGCGCCTGATCGAAGAAGTAGTGGCCGCGCAGCACGTCCTGGCGGATCGGCGTCTCTTCGCGCTGGTTCTCGGTGGGGAGCTGCATAATGTTGTCCAGCCCCTCTTTGGCAGCCTTCACCTGCTGCCAGCGGGCCAGCACGCCGCAGAGGGTCGCCATCGGGGCGATCATCCGCGAGGCCAGCATCGAGGCGGCCACCACCGCACCGGTGGTCATTTCGCCTTCGATCACCATCGGGGCACCCACCACAATCACCGCGGTGTAGACCAGGCTCTGAATGGTCATCCCCCAGCTTATTAAGCCCTGGGTCAGCTCGCGGGTCTTGAGGCCCGACTCGGCGGTGATCTGAATGTAGCTGTTCCACTGTTGCAGGAAGCGGTTCTCCGCCTGCATCAGCTTGATGTCCTCCAGCCCCTGCACGCTCTCCACCAGCACGGCGTTGCGCAGGGTCGATTCATGGGCCGACTGCTTCGCCAGCGCCGCGAGCTTTTTCTGCAGCAGCAGGCCCGGAAGCACCATCAGCACCGCCGCCACCGGGGCGATCCACGCCAGGGACGGGGCGATGATCGCCAGCACAATCACGAACAGGAAGAAGAAGGGCAGGTCGACAATGGTGGAGATGGTCGAGGAGGTGACCATCTCGCGGATCTGCTCCAGCTCGCGCAGCTGGGAGATAAAGCTGCCGGTGGAGCGGGGCACCGCGCTGTTGCGCAGGCGCAGGGCGTGGCCGAACACCCGGTCAGAGACGCGCATGTCGGCGCGTTTGCCCAGCAGATCCATAATGTGGGAGCGGGCAATACGCAAAATAAAACCGAACAGGGTGGCGATCAGCACCCCGATGGTCAGCACGTACAGGGTGGGGTAGGACTGGGCCGGGATCACCCGGTCATAGACCTGCATCGAAAAGAGAATACCCGCCAGCGACAGCAGGTTGATGAACAGCGCCGCCAGCATCACGTAGGTGTACGGGCGCAGGTCGCGCATCACCAGCCGGTAGAGCCAGTCCGGACGGTACTTTGAGATATAGGCATCCACGCGGCTGTCTTTCAGCGCCGCCAGCGGACGCAGGGCCACCACCTGGTGAATGGCCGGTAACATCTTCGCCAGCGAGATGCGGTTGGTCTGCGCCTTGCCGTCGAAGAAGCAGACATCCAGCATATCTTCGCCGTCGAAGTGCTCAATGACGCCGATCTTGCCGTCATCCAGCTCCACCACCACCGGCAGACGCCAGCTGTTGATCGACTCCTGGCCGTTGGTCAGCAGCTGAAAGGAGAGCCCTGCCTCGCGAGCCAGCCCGGTCAGCGCCGGGATTTTGCTTTTACCCTGCAGCCAGGGGGCACCGGCCACCAGCGCACCGGGGGAGCAGGCCACCCGGTAGCGGGTGGCGACATAGCCAAACGCCTGCGCCCAGTGCTCCAGCGCCTCTTGCGTCAGTGTGTCCTCGTAAAGGATATCGTCTCGGATCATGGCTGGATCTCCACTGACTGAATGGTGTGGTTTTCAAGGCCGAACGCATTGCGCATCCGCCCGGTGTTATACAGGCAGTTGATCTGCAGCTGGCGGAGCTGCCCGGCGGTTTGCCACTGGGTAAAGCGGGCCTGGTAGACCTCCTGCTCGGCGTTCAGCACGTCCAGCAGGGGGCGGGAGCCCAGATCCAGATACTGCTGCTGATAGAGCTCGCGGGTGCGCTGGCTGAGCGTCTCCTGGCGGGACTGGATCTGCAGGGTGCTCATCAGGCTCATCACCTGGCTTTTGGACTCCAGCAGCTTTTGCCGCACGTCCAGCCGGGTGCGCTGAATATTGGACTGCGCCGCCTCCACCGCGTGGCTGGCGGCATTGCGTCGCGCGTTCAGGCCGCCGCCCTGGTAGATAGGCATCTCGACGTTTACCGAGACGTTGTACTGGGTTTTGTCCAGCGTGTCGTGGCCGGGGTAGCGGTTGTTCATGTAGTGACGCACCTGCGGCTCAAGGGAGACGGTGGGGGTCATCTGGGCGTTGGCGTAATCCAGGTTCGCCTGCGCCACGTTGGCCTGCGCCCAGGAGGCGAGCACCGCAGGCACCAGCCGGTCGTCCGGCTCTTTGATGTCGCAGCTGCGGGTGAGTTTTTCCGGGAAGGCGTTGCTGACCCCGTTCAGGTTGCTCCAGCCGAGGTTGCTCATCAGCGTCGCGCGGGCGCTGTCGAGGTTGGCCTGATACTGCATCAGCTGCGAGTGCGCCCCTTCGATACGGGCGTCGGTCTGTACTACGTCCGAGAGGGAGGTCGCCCCTTCATCGTTACGCTGGCGGGTCAGGCTGCCGATAGCCCCCAGCGCCTCAAGCTGCTCCTGAGCGGTCTCCACCATCTGCTGCCACATCTGCACCTGCACCAGCGCGGTGGCGGTGTCCCGGGCGATGGTGTCGATGCTCAGCAGAACGTTGGCCTGCTGCTGGACCACGCCCGCGTCTTCGGCGCGCACCTGGCTTGCGACCTTGCCGAAGTCATAGAGCATCTGGGAGAGGGAGACCACCACGGAAGGAGTAAAGCCGGTATCGCTGGAGTTGTTGCTGTAGCCGTTGTCTAACCCGGCGCTGATCTGCGGGTAATATTTCGATTTGGCGACATCCACCTGCTGGATCTGTTCGTAAAGTTTGCCCACCGCTTCGCGAATGGTGGGATGCCAGTTAACGGCGCGGGTCACCGCATCGCCCAGCGTTAAGGTACCGGGTGCGGCCTGGCTGGTCGGGAGGGCGACCCGTCCGTCCAGGGCGGGTAGCTCCCGATCTTCATTTAATTGCCCAAAGCTGATGACCGCAGGCGAGTCGGCGGCCAGGACCTGCGCAGACAACAGGCAGCACCCAAGCCACCAGCAAGGTACTTTGTTCATGGCATTATCCCTAAAAAAACTGAACAACTTTATAATGTTAAGCCCGGGCGACAGGCGCCCGGGTCTTGTTATTAGCGCTATCCGGTGATGATATGATTCTGGTTAACCAGCTCCTCGTAGGTTGTCTGAACGTTATCCAGTGTTACAAGTGTAGTATTCGTGTAAGTATTTGCCGCTCCGTCTCTGTCGACGGAGATCACGGTATTGCCATTGCTGTTGGTGACGTGCAAATAGTTACCCAGCGTCGCGTTATCACCGTTCCAGCCCACCAGCAGATCGCTGATATCGATCTTGTCTCCCTGTGTCAGTGAGAAGTTGGTCCAGTGGTCGTTGCCGCCGTTGCCTGCCGTACCGTTCCCCGCCGTGTTGTTCAGCACTTCGTAAATCAGCGTGTCGCCATAGGCGCTGCCGGTGAAGGTATCGTTATGCTCCGAGCTGACAAATTTCGGTGCCATGTTGATGGTCAGGGTGGCGGTATCGGAGGTGCCGTTATCGCCGGTCAGTTTGTAGGTAAAGGTCTCCTTGCTCGTCATTGATGCCAGCGACACGCCGCTGTTCAGGGCGTAGGTGTAGTTGCCGTCCACCCCAATGGTCAGCACGCCGTAATGCCCCTGAACGGTGGCGGTGGCGGTGGCCGTGGTGTACGGATCCAGCGTTGTGGTGGTGCCGTTATAGCCGGTAATGCTCAGACGGCTGTCCACCGAATGCACCTGATCCAGCACGCCCAGCGAATCGGTACCGTCGAAGATATTGCCGGTGACGGTGTGGCCCGCGGTGGTGAGCTCATTGTTCAGGTACAGGGTGGTACCGGTGACGTAAGGGGTGATGGAGATCTGGCCAACCCCCAGCGGACCCATAGACCCGGTAAAGCTCAGGGTGTAGGTCCCGGCGTTCAGATCCAGATCCGGGAGGTTGATGGTGGCTGTGCCCCCCAGCAGCAGACCGCCGTTGAAGGAACCGCTTCGGGTCACCCCTGCCCCGGTAATGGTCCAGGTCACATTCAGGCCGCCCAGCGACAACAGGGAGGCGACGTTAAAGTGGAGGACGACGTCATGCAGGGCGGTGTTGGCCGCCACCTCAAACGTGCCGCTGCCCCGGCCTGAAGTAGAGGCCAGCAGGGCCGCGTTCCAGGTGGCAACACCCACAGTATCATCGCGATAGGCGGCGACCTGCGGCGTGGCATCCACCACCATCTCACGGCTGACGTCGTTGACCGCATCCAGCGCCACCGGCGTCGGGGTGATGTTGAGTGAAGCGGTGTCCTTATCGCCGTTCGGTGCCGTCACGGTATAGACGAAGGTGTCCGGCGTGCTGATGAGGTCCGCGCCCACCCCGGCACGCAGGGTGTAGGTATATTTCCCGTCGGCGTCGATCAGCAGGGTGCCATACTGTCCGTCAATGCGGGTGGTACCGGTGGCGTTCACGTCCACGCCGTTCACCTGCGTCACATGGGTGCCTGCCGGAACAATGTCACTCTGCAACACGTCCCCGGTGGTGGCGGCAGTGGTGCTGGTCACGGCATAAACGTGGTCCTCAAGCACGTTCAGACGATAGCCGGTCAGGGCGGTGATCCCCGAGACGGTGTTCAACAGGAAGATGTAATCCCCGGCCGGCAGGGTCAGGGTCAGCGGCGCGGAGGAGCCGCCCAGCAGCGGCGCGCGCAGCCAGCCTGCTTCGGTACGCATCCGCTCGTAGCTCTGGGTCGCCGGGTTGAACTTGTAGATATAGAGGTCAAACACCGAGGCCAGAGCAACCCCACCCACCGTACTCTGAATGGTCATGGTGCGGGTGGTGCCCTCCGCCACGCTGTACTTCACGCTCTCGCTGCGATCGTCCAGCAGGTTGAGGTTCAGCACGTTACCCAGGTTGACGCCCACTACGGTAAAGCCGCCCTGGCTCGATGGACCGTAGTCGATGGCGTGGACTTCGGTGCCGAAGGTCAGGGAGGCGGTATCGTCCACCGCTGTCACGCTGTTGCGCACCGTGTTTTCACCCAGGGTGATCACCAGGCGGGCGTCGTCCGTCGCTCCTTTCCCGGCGATGTTGTAGGTGAAGGTGTCGGTCCGGCCCAGCACCGAGGCGCTGGTGTTGGTCAGGGTGTAGGTGTAGCTCCCGTCAGCGTGCAGGGTCAGGGTGCCGTAGAGCCCGTTGATGGTGGTGCCCGCCGCGCCCGCCGCCACGTTGACGGTAACGCCGCTGGCGTTGGTGATGCTGGTGACCACCGTGCCGTTCGGCGCGCTGTCGCTCCCGCTTACCGGATCGGTATCGGTGATGACGTTACCGCTTGTCACCAGCGAGCCGCTCAGGGTGCCTGCCGTAGTCTGGACCACGTCCACGTCGAGGCTGGTGTAGGACCCGGTCGCCAACAGGTTGGAGTTGTAGCTCAGGACGCGGTACTGCCCGCCCTGCATCCCGGTGAGGTTCAGCGTCACGCCACTGGCCCCGAGCGTCAGCAGGTTAGCGAACTGCGGCAGGCCGGTATCCACTTCGGTGGTCCAGGTGGTGCCGTTCCAGCGCTGGACAATGATCTCCATGGTGTTGAGCAGGGAGAGCACGATGCCGGTGGCGCTGGCGTTGATCTCCATATCCGCGCTACCGCCGGTTGGCACGGTGAAGGTCACCTGAGCAGAGTTATCCCCCAGCAGCGACAGCACGTTGCCGACGCCGCCCACCAGCTGCACACCGTAGTCGCTGTACTGGGCGGTGCTGGTGGTGGCGTTGGTGGTCAGGGCCAGACCCACCACGTTGTCACTGGCCGACAGCGGCAGGTTTGGCGCAATCACCGTCCCGGTTGCGGAGGTGTTGCCCGCCGCATCGGTAGCGGAAAGGGTGATCCGCTCCCCTTCGGACTGCTTGTCGAGGAAGGTGTAGCTCCAGCCGCCCTGGGCGTTGGCGGTGGTGGTGACCACGCTGTTATCGCTCAGCAGCAGGGTGATGGTGCTGCCCGCTTCGGCAGTCCCGCTCAGAACGCTGCCGTCGGCGTTGAAGGTTCCCTGCGGCGTGCCCGGCGCAACGGTATCCACAATCACCGTGCTCAGCGGCGTGACCGGACTGGTGCCGACCGCATTGCCCGCGGTGGCGGTAAAGGCGTGGGAGCCATTACCCAGCGGCACGGTTGGGGTGTAGGTCCAGACCCCGGCCGCGTTGGTGGTCACCGTGGCTAACAGCACGTTGTTGTCGTACAGGGTGATGGTGGAGAGCGGCTGCGCGGTCCCGGTCAGCGTTGGGGTGGTGTCGTCGGTGCTCTGGCCGTTAAGCAGATTGCCGATGATGCTGCCCACGTTGTCGTTGACGCTGGTGATGACCGGCGCCGTTGGGATCACCGAGTACGGCATCCGCAGATCCACCGTCAGGCCCGCGTTACCGGCCCGGTCGGTGGCGAAGACGTGCAGCAGCTCGGCGTTAACCTGCGGCGTGGTAAGCGCGATGCTGAAGCGCCCGCTCGCGTCGGCCACGCCGCTTCCCAGCACGGTGACGTTGTCGGTGCCGAGAATGGTGACGGTGCTGCCCGCCTCGGCGGTGCCGTTAACCCGGCCACCGCTCTCCAGCACGCTGAAGCCGCCCGGTGCACCCGGGGCGATGGTGTCGACGGTGATCGCCGTCACCGGTGACGCCGCGCTCAGGTTGCCCGCCGCGTCGGTGGCGGTGGCGGTGAAGTTATGCACCCCGTCGGTGAGGGTGGTGGTGGTCTGCGGCAGGGTCCACTGACCCTGGGCGTTGGCCGTCACCTCGCCCACCAGGGTGGTGCCGTCGTAAATGCGCACCACGCTGTTCGCTTCGGCGGTGCCGTTGAGGGTCAGACGGGTGTCGTTGGTCGGATTGCCGTTGAGCACCGGCCCCTGGATGGTGCCCACGTCGTCCACCACTGAGGTGATGACCGGCGCGGTCGGGGCGGTGGCATCGACGTTAACCGTAAAGCCTGCGGTTGGCAGGCTGACGTTGCCCACCGCGTCGGTGGCGGTCACCGTCAGGCTGTGCAGGCCGTCGGCCAGCGGATTCGCCGGGGTAAAGCTCCAGGCGCTGTTGGCGTCGGCCACCACGCTGCCGAGCAGCAGGGCCCCGTCGTAAATGCTCACCGTCGAGCCCGCTTCCGCCGTGCCGCTGAGGGTCGGTTTCGCGTCGTTGGTCAACTGGCCGCTGGTGAGCGTGGTTACGGTGCCGACGTCATCCACGACCGATACCAGCACCGGCACCGCTGGCGGCAGGGTATCCACCGTCAGGCTGAAGGTGCTGGACGGATCGCTGACGTTGCCCGCCGCATCCGTCGCCACCGCCGTGAAGTTGTGGGTGGCGTTGGTGAGCGGCGTGGTCAGCGGGATCGTCCAGTTGCCGCTGGCATCGGCGGTAGCGGTGCCCAACAGTATGTCGCCTTCAAAGACCTGCACCCGGGCATTCGCTTCGCTGGTCCCGGTGAGCACCGGCAGGGAGTCGTCGGTGCGCTGGCCGCTAATCAGCGATCCGGTCACGGTGCCGACGTCATCCTGCGCCAGGGTAATGACCGGCGCGAGCGGTTTGACGGTATCGACAATCAGGGTGAAGCCCGCCGAGGCTTCGCTCAGGTTGCCTGCCGCGTCGGTGGCGCTGGCGGTGAAGGTGTGGCTGCCGTTGCCGAGGGCGTTCTCAGGGGTAAAGGTCCAGTCCCCTGCGGCGCTGGCCTGCACGGTGCCAAGCAATACGCCGTTGTCATAGAGGGTCACCGTGGCGCTGGCGGCCGCGCGGCCCGTCAGGGTTGGGGTCGCATCGTCCGTCACCTGGCCGGAGACGGTGATTGGCGTCTGGATGCTGCCCACGTTATCGGCCGCCGCCACGATGGTCGGAGCCGTCGGGGCGGTGGTATCCACCGTCAGGGTGAAGGCCGCGCTGGCAGGCCCGGTGTTGCCCGCCGGATCGGTGGCGGTCAGGGTGACGCTGCGCAGCCCCTCGGCGAGGGCGGTGTCCGGGGTGAAGGTCCAGCTTCCCGAGGCGTTAACCACCGCGGTGCCGATCGCCTGGCCGTCAACCAGAATGCTCACGATGGAGCCCGCTTCGCCGGTGCCGTTGAAGGTTGGGCGGGTGTCGTTGGTGACGCCGCCGTTGTTCACCGGGCCGGTGACGGTCCCGACGTCATCCACGACGGTGGCCAGAACCGGTGCCAGCGGGGCGACGGTATCCACGTTCAGGGAGAAGGCCGGGGAGGTGCCCGACAGGTTGCCTGCGGCATCGGTGGCGCTGATGCGCAGCTCGTGCGGGCCCTGGGTCAGATCGCTGGTCGGGGTAAAGCGCCAGTTGCCGGTGCCGTCCACCAGCACGGTGCCGATCTCCTGGCCGTTATCCAGAATGTGCACGGTGCTGCCCGCCACGCCGGTACCGATCAGCTCCGGACGGGCGTCGTTGGTGAGCTGGCCGCTGACCAGCACCCCGGTGTTGCCCGCCACGTCGTCGTTAACGCTCACCAGCACAGGCGTTGCCGGTGGCGTCATGTCGACGGTCAGGGTGTAGGCCCCGGACGCGGTGCTGACGTTGCCCGCCACGTCGGTGGCGATAGCGGTGAAGCTGTGCAAGCCTTCGGCCAGCACCACCGTTGGGGTGAAGCTCCAGATCCCGCTGTCGTTGGCGACCACGGTGCCGAGCAGACGGGTGCCTTCATAAATGGACACGCTGCTGCCCGCTTCCGCGCTGCCGGAGATGGTTGGGGTGTTGTCGTTGGTGACGCCGCCGCTGGCCACGTTGCCGGTCACCGGCCCGACGTCATCGTTAGCCCCGGTGATGACCGGGGTCGCCGTCACGGTATCCACCACCAGCGAGAACGGTGCAGAAGGCGGGCTCTGGTTGCCCGCCGGATCGGTGGCGGTGATGAGCAGGGTATAGGTGCCATCGTCCAGCGCTGCTGGCGGCGTAAAGCTCCACGCCCCGGTGGCGCTCACCGGTACGGTGCCAAGGACGGTGTCACCAGAATAGATGGTGATCACGTCGCCCGGCGTCGCGGTGCCGTTCAGGGTTGGCTGGTTGTCGTTGGTCGGCGTGCCGCTGACCACTGACCCGGTGACGGTGCCGACGTTATCCACCAGACTGCCGAGGGTCGGTGCCGCAGGCGGGGTGAGGTCGATATTCACCGTCGCTCCCGGCGACTGGCCGCTGGTTTCTGCGCCCACGGTGGCGGTGACGCTGAAGCTGTGGTTGCCTTCAGCCAGGGCCGTGGTAATCGGGAACGACCAGGCTCCGGTGGTGGCGTCGGCGCTGACGGTCCCCAGCGGCGTGGTGCTGCCGTCGAGATAGACGCTGACCAGGCTGCCCGGGATCGCCGTACCGGTCAGGGTTGGCGTGGCGTCGTTGGAGCTGAGGCCCTTCACGTTAACCCCGCCGCCGGTGCCGTTGTCATCCACAATGGCGTCGATAACCGGCACGTCCGGCAGGGCTGGCGTGGCCGGAACCTCATAGGACCCCGGCAGGCTGGTGTTGCCCGCCACGTCGCTGGCGGTCAGGCTCAGGGTGACCGCGTCGCTTTGCGGCGGGGTCAGGGCGATGGAGAACTGCCCCTGATCGTTGGTGACGCCGGTGCCCAGCACCGCGCCGCCCGGGCCGGTCACCGTGATGGTGGAGCCCGCTTCGGCGGTACCGTTCAGCGGCGTACCGCCGGAGACAATCCCGGTCACCACCGGCACGCCCGGTGCCTGGGTATCAATAATCACGTTCACCGGCGTGCTCTGGCTGGTGTTGCCCGCCGCATCGCTCGCCACCAGGGTCAAGGTGTGCGGGTTATCGGTGAGCGGCGTACCGGCCGGAACCGGCAGCGTCCACTGGCCCTGGGCGTTGGTCTGTACCTCGCCGATCAGCGTGTTGTCGGCATAGACGCTGATGGTGCTGAGCGGCTCGCCGGTACCGCTCAGGGTTGGCGTGCTGCTGTTGGCGTAGAGCTGCCCGCCCGCCAGGGTGCTGTCAGAGATGTCGAGCAGCTGCGGGATAGCCGGCGGTACGGTGTCGAGGGTAAAGGCGAAGTCACTCCCCGCCTCGCTGCGGTTCCCGGCGGCATCCAGCGCCGCCACGGTCAGGGTGGTTGGGCCATCTCTCAGCGCCGTCGAGGTGATGGTCCAGGTGCCGCCGCTCACCAGGCCGCGTCCCACCTCAATGCCGTTGCTGTAAAGAATGACCGTGGTGCCGTTCTCCCCGGTGCCGGTCACGGTCGGGGTGTTGTCGTTGCTGCTGCCGTTCGCCGTGACGTTGCCGGTAACCGGACCGACGTTGTCATTGACGCTGCTGATAACCGGGATATCCGGCACCTGGCTGTCGACGGTGACGGTCATGGCGCCCGACACCGGCGATTCGTTGCCTGCCGGATCGGTGGCGGTGAGGGTGAAGCTGTGGGAACCCTCGCTCAGCGGCAGATCCGGACGCCATGTCCAGTTGCCGTTGATGTCGACCACCACTTCGCCCACCGCGAGGTTACCGGTTGTGGTCTGGTCATAGATGGTGATGACGTCGTCCGGCGTGCCGGTGCCGCTCAGCACCGGACGGGTGTCGTTGGTGGCACCGTTGTTATCAACCGGGCCGGTAATATCGCTGACGTTATCCGTGACCACCGGCAGTTCCGGCGCATCCGGGGCCTCGGTATCGATGGTGATGCTTATCGGCTGGGATGGCGCACTCTGGTTGCCCGCGCCGTCGCTGTTGGTGACGGTCAGGCTGAGATCGTAGGTGCCGTTCGGCAGCCCGTCCGGCGGCGTCCAGGTCCAGGTCCCGCCCGGCTGGACGGTGGTTTGGCCGATAGGATCGGTGCCGTTGTAAATGGTAACGATATCGCCCTCGTTCCCGGTGCCGCTCAGGGTTGGGGTGGTATCGCGGGTGCTGCCTCCGCCGGTAAGGGTGGTTTCGCCGCCGCCGTCAGGGTTGACGGTGATCGCCGGGATGTCCGGCGTGGCAGGCGGCACGTTATCAATCACCAGGTTGAAGGTGCCGGAGGTGGCGGTGTTGCCCGCCGCATCGGTCACCGTCGCGGTCAGGGCGTGGGTGCCGTTCCCCAGCGGGGTGGCGAGCTGAATGCTCCATGCCCCGGTGGCGCTGGTGGTGGCGGTGCCGAGCAGCGTGGTGCCTTCGTAGAGGTTAATCTGCGAATTCGCCGGGCCGGTACCGCGAATCAGCGGCTGGGTTTCGTCGGTCGGCTGATCGCTGACCACGTCGCCGGTCACGGTGCCGGTGGTGTCTTCCGCCAGGGTGATAACCGGGGCGACAGGCGGCACGGTATCGATGGTGATGTTAAAGGCCACGGACGGCTCACCGGTGTTGCCCGCGGCGTCCTTCGCCACCACGGTGATGACCCGCAGCCCCTCGCCGAGAGGATCCTCAGGCGTAAAGGTCCATTCGCCTCCCGCCCCCACCTGGGTGGTACCCACTTCCACGCCATCCACCCGGATGCTGAGGGTGGTGCCCGCCTCCCCGGTACCGCTCAGGGTTGGCTGGGTGTCGTTGGTGGCGGTGTTGTTACCGATCGCCACCGGGGTGCCGGAGAGATCGTTGATCGCCTGGGTGATGACCGGCGCGTCCGGGGCGGTGGCGTCAACCACGATGCTCCAGCTGTTGGACGGCGCGCTGTTGTTGCCCGCGGCGTCCGCCGACTGCGCGGTCAGGACGTGGCCACCGTCAGGCAGCGGTGCCGTGAGCTGGATCTCCCAGGTACCGCCCGCGCTGACCTGGGTGGTGCCAATCAGTTCCGTGCCGCTGTAGAGCAGGATGGTGGCGTTGGCAACGCCGGTCCCACGCACCAGCGGCGTGTTGTCGTTGGTGGTCTGCCCGTCGTTAACGGTGCCGGTGAAGTCGGTCACGTTGTCCACCACGTCGGTAATCACCGGAACGGCCGGCGGCGTGGTGTCCGGCGCGGTTACCTGACCTTCCGCGCCGGTATTCCCGGCGATATCGGTCGCCGTTACCGTCAGCAGTTCGCCGTTCAGTTTCGGCGTGGTGAGGGTGAGGGAGAAGCTACCGTCGTCATTGACTACCCCGGTACCCACTACGGTGTCGCCGTCACGCACGGTGATGGTGCTGCCCACTTCGCCCCGGCCGGTAAGGGTGTTGCCGTTATTGAGGATAGTGAAGCTGTCCGGTGCCCCCGGGGCGATGGTGTCAACGGTGATGGAGATCACCGGCGACGCCGGGCTGATGTTGCCCGCCGGGTCGGTGGCGGTGGCGGTGAAGTTATGCACCCCGTCGGTGAGGGTGGTGGTGGTCTGGGTCAGGGTCCACTGGCCCTCGCCGTTGGCGATGGTCTCGCCCACCAGCGTGTCGCCGTCGTAAATGCGCACGATGGCACCCGCTTCGGCGGTGCCGTTGAGGGTCGGACGGGTGTCGTTGGTCGGAGCGCCGCTGAGGACTGGCCCCTGTACCGAGCCGGTGTCATCCACAATCGAGACGATGGCTGGGGCAACCGGGGCGGTGGCATCCACGTTGATCACAAATCCGCCGGTCGGCGGGCTGACGTTGCCTGCCGCATCGGTGGTGGTCACCGTCAGGGTATGTTCCCCGTCGCCCAGCGGGCTGAGCGGGGTAAAGATCCAGGCGTTGTCGGCCCCGACAAGGGCGGTGCCCAGCAGGGTGGTGCCGTCATACACGCTCACCGTCGACCCGGCTTCCGCCGTGCCGCGCAGGGTCGGGTTAGCGTCGTTGGTCAGCTGGCCGTTATCGAGCACTACGGTGGTGCCGACGTCATCGGTGACCGACACCAGAACAGGGGCCTCTGGCGTCGCGGTATCCACCGTCAGGGTGAAGGTGGCAGACGGATCGCTGGCGTTGCCTGCCGCATCGATCGCCACCGCCGTGAAGGTATGCTGGTCATCGCTGAGCGCTTCGGTGAGCGGGATGGACCAGTTGCCGCTGGCATCGGCCACGCCTTCGGCGAGCAGGGTATCGCCTTCAAAGATCTGCACCCGGGCGTTCGGTTCGCTGGTGCCGGTGAGCACCGGCAGGTTGTCGTTGGTGCTGCTGCCGCTGGTCAGGGAGCCGGTCACCGGGCCGACGTCGTCCTGGGCCAGCGCGATGGTTGGCGCAACCGGCTTCAGGGTATCGACAATCAGGGTGAAGCCCGGCGAGAGCTCGCTGAGGTTGCCCGCCGCGTCGGTGGCGCGGGTGGTAAAGGTGTGGCTGCCGCTGCTGAGGGCCTCGGCTGGGGTGTACGTCCAGTCGCCCGCTTCGTTAGCCTGCACGGTATCTAGCGCAACGCCATTGTCGTAGATCGTGACCGTGGCGTTGGCTTCGGCGCGGCCGGTCAGGGTCGGCGTGGTGTCGTCGGTGGCCTGGCCGGAGGTGGCGATCGGCGTCTGGATGGGGCCGACGTTATCGCTGATAGAGGTCAGGGTCGGTGCCGCAGGGGCAACGGTGTCCACCGTCAGGATAAACGGCTCGCTGGCCTCACCGGTGTTCCCGGCGGTGTCGGTGGCGGTGAAGCGGATGCTGCGGGTGCCTTCCCCGAGTGGTGCTTCAGGGGTGAAGGTCCAGCTGCCCGCGGCGTTCACCACCGCGGTGCCGATCTCCTGCTCGTCGACAATGATATGGATGGTGGCACCCACTTCGCCGCTGCCGGTGAAGGTTGGGCGGGCGTCGTTGGTGGTATCGCCGCTCGCCAGGGTGCTGGTGGCGGCGCCGACATCATCCACGGCGGTGAGCAGGACCGGTGCCAGCGGGGCGGCGGTATCGATGTTTATGCTAAAGACCGGCGAGGTGCCCGAGACGTTGCCTGCCGCATCGGTGGCGCTGACGCGCAGGTCGTGTGGCCCCGGCGCCAGATCGCTGGCAGGGGTAAAGCTCCAGTTGCCGGTAGAGCTCACCAGCGCGGTGCCGATCTCCAGACCGTTATCCAGAATATGCACGGTGCTGCCCGCCACGCCGGTACCGGTCAGTTCCGGGCGGGTGTCGTTGGTGACCTGGCCGTTGGTCAGCAGGCCGGTACTGCCCTCCACGTCATCGCTAATGCTGACGATCGCCGGGGTGGCCGGTGGGGTCATGTCGACGGTGAGGGTGTAGGTTCCTGATACCGGGGTGACATTGCCCGCGCTGTCGGTGGCGACCGCGGTAAAGACGTGCTGACCTTCCGCCAGCACGCTGGTGGGGGTGAAGGTCCAGGTGCCCTGGGCGCTGGCGGTGACGGTGCCAAGCAGCTTAATGCCATCGTAGATCACCACGCTGCTGCCCGCCTCTGCGGTGCCGGTCAGGGTTGGGGTGTTGTCGTTGGTGCTGCCGCCGTCGGCCACGTTGCCGCTGACCGGATCGACGTTGTCGTTAGCGCCGGTGATCAGCACTTCGCCCGCGGTGGTGTCCACGACCAGCGAGAACGGCGCCGAGCGCGGGCTCTCGTTACCCGCCGGATCGGTGGCGGTGAGGGTCAGGCTGTAGGTGTCGTCGTCCAGCGGCTGGGCGAGGGTGATGCTCCAGGCTCCGGTGTTGCCCACCGTTGCCGTACCGAGCACGGTATCCCCCGAGTAGAGAGTAATGACATCCCCCGGGGTCGCCGTGCCGTTGAAGGTCGGCAGATCATCGTCAGTCGCTCTGCCGCTGACGATAGCGCCCGAAACGGTGCCGACGTCGTCAATGACGGTGCCAAACGCCGGAGCGGTTGGCGCAGTAAGATCGATATTGACCGTGGCCCCCGGCGACTGGCCGCTGGTTTCCGCACCAACGGTGGCGGTGACGGTGAAGCTGTGGTTGCCTGCGCTCAGGGCGGTTTCAATCGGGAATGTCCAGGCCCCGGTTTCGGCGTCGGCGGTGACGGTGCCCAGCGGCGTAGTGCTGCCGTCGAGGTAGATGGTCACCAGGCTGCCCGCAATGGCGGTACCGGTGAGGGTTGGGGTGGTGTCGTTGGAGCTTCCGCCCTTGACGTTAACGTCACCGGCGGTGCCGTTGTCATCCAGGATCTCGTTAATGACCGGAACCGCAGGCAGTGGTGGTGTGGCGGGCACATCAAAGTCCACCGGAGCGCTGACGTTGCCCGCCGGATCGCTGGCGGTCACGCTCAGGGTCACCGCGTCGCTTTGCGGCGGGGTCAGGGCGACGGAGAATTCCCCCTGTTCGTTAGCGACGCCGGTGCCCAGCACCACGCCGCCCGGGCCGGTTACCGTCACGGTGGAGCCCGCTTCGGCGGTGCCGTTCAGCGGGGTGCCGCCGGAGACGATGCCGGTGACCACCGGATCGGCCGGTGGCAGCGTATCCACCACCACGCTGACCGGGGTGCTTTCGCTGGTGTTGCCCGCCGCGTCGCTCGCCACCACGGTGATGGTGTGGTTGTCATTCGCCAGCACGGTGCCCTCAGGCAGCGGCAGCGTCCACTGACCCTCGGCGTTGGCCTGGACCTGGCCCACGGAATTGCCGTCGATAAAGACGGTGATGGTGCTCAGAGGCTCACCGCTGCCGCTCAGGGTTGGGGTGGCGTTGTTCACGTACAGGGTGCCGTCGGCGAGGGTGCTGTTGGAGATCTCCAGCAGCTGCGGGATCCCCGGCGGTACGGTGTCGACGGTGAAGGCAAAATCACTGCCCTGACCGCTGACGTTGCCGGCGGCATCCACCGCCGCCACGGTCAGGGTGGTCGGGCCATCTTTCAGTTCCGGGGTGGTGATGCTCCAGCTGCCGTTGGTGACCAGGCCACGCCCGACCTCCACGCCGTTGCTGTAAAGGATCACGGTGGTGCCGTTTTCGCCGGTGCCGGTCACGGTCGGGGTATTGCCGTTACTGCTGCTCCCCGCCGGGATGTTGCCGGTGACAGGGCCAACGTTGTCATCCACGCTGCCGATAGTCGGGATCGCCGGGATCTGGCTGTCGACGGTCACGGTGACGGTATTAGAGACCACCGAGACGTTACCCGCCTCGTCGGTGGCGGTGACGGTAAAGCTGTGCTGCCCCTGGGCCAGTTCATCGGCAGGACGCCAGCTCCAGTTGCCGTTGACGTCGACCACCGCTTCGCCCACCTTGACGTTGCCCGCCGCGGTCTGGTCATAGATGCTGATGATGTCGTCCGGGGTGCCGGTGCCGCTGATCACCGGGCGGGTGTCGTTGGTCGCGCCGTTGTTGCCCACCGGGCCGGTGATTTCGCTGACGTTATCGGTGATGACCGGGGCGTCAGGCTGGTCCGGGGCCTCGGTATCAATGGTGATGCTCACCGACTGCGACGGGGCGCTCTCGTTGCCCGCGCCGTCTTTGTTGGTCACGGTCAGGCTGAGATCGTAGGTGCCATTCGGCAGCCCGTCCGGCGGGGTCCAGGTCCAGGTGCCGTCCGGCTGCACGGTGGTTTCGCCAATAGGGGTGGTGCCGTTGTAGATGGTGACGACATCCCCTTCAGTGCCGGTACCGCTCAGGGTTGGGGTGGTGTCGCGGGTGCTGCCGCCGGGGGAGAGAGGCTGCTGCTCGCCGCCGTCAGGGTTGACGGTGATCGTCGGCAACGCCGGGGTGCCCGGGGCCAGGGTATCCACCACCAGGTTAAAGCTCTCCGAGGTGGAGGTATTGCCCACCGCATCGGTGACGGTGGCGACGATCGCGTGGGTGCCATTTACCAGCGGAGTGGCCAGCTGCAGGCTCCAGACGCCGTCGCCATTGGTGGTAACGGTGCCGAGCAGGGTGGTGCCTTCATAGAGGCTGATCTGCGAGTTTGCCGGGCCGGTGCCGTGGATCACCGGACGGGTTTCGTCGGTCGGCACGTTGTTGGTCACATCGCCCTGCACGCTGCCGGTGTTATCTTCCACCCGGGTAATGACCGGCACCTCAGGGGCGGTGGTATCCACGGTTAACGTAAAGGCACCGGATTCGGCGCTGCTGTTACCGGCGGCATCTTTCGCCACCACCGTGATGTCGTGCGGACCATCCTCAAGGGCGGTGGCAGGGGTGAAGCTCCACTCGCCGCCGTTGCCTACCTGCGCGGTGCCGACCTCCACGCCGTCCACGCGAATGCTGATGGTTGACCCGGCCTCACCGGTGCCGTACAGGGTTGGGCGGTTGTCGTTGGTGGTGCTGTTGTTGGTAATCACGCCAGCGGAGTCAGGCAGATCGTTAATCACCTGGGTAATGGCCGGGGCGTCCGGCGCGGTGGCATCGACAATGATGCTCCAGGTGTTGGACGGCTGGCTGTGGTTGTTGTAACGGTCAACCGCTTCCGCCCGCAGGACGTAGCCGCCGTCGTCGACCAGCAGCAGCTCGGTAGACCAGTTGCCCTCGGCGTCCACTTCGGCGAAACCAACCTGATCCTCGCCGCTGTAGATGTAAATGGTGGTGCCCGGTTCACCGGTGCCGCTGATGACCGGATGGGTGTCGTTGGTGACCTGTCCGTCGAGAACCACACCGGTGATGTCATCCTCGTTATCCACTACGCTTGTGATAACCGGGGCCTCAGGCGGGGTGACGTCCGGGGCGGTCACGTTGGCCTGCGGCCCGGTATTGCCCGCCGCATCGGTGGCGGTGACCGCCAGCTCTTCGCCGTTCAGTCTTGGGGTGGAGAGGATGATATCGAAGTTACCGTCGGCATCAGCCACGCCTCTGCCGATCACGTCATCGCCGTCGCGAATGGTGACGGTGCTGCCCGCTTCGGCCCTGCCGGTGACGCTGGAGCCGTCCCCGGAGATTGCAAGGTCGGTCGGGGCGAGAGGCGGGGTAACATCGCCCACCACTACGTTAGCGGGCTGGCTCGCGTTCCCGGCGGCATCGGTGGCCACCACGTTGAGGGTATTCCCCTCGGTTTGCGCTTCGCTGAGCTCAACCCGGAATTCGCCGTTGGCATCGGTCAGGCCGGTGCCAATGGTCTCCCCGGAACCGTTGGTGATGGTGATGGTGCTGCCTGGCTCGGCGTTACCGATGACCTCGGTGCCGCCAGGGATCAGGCTGATGGTCGGCAGGGCCGGAGGCGTGCGGTCGATGGTGAAGGCGAACGGCTCGGAGGCGGCGCTGGTGTTGCCCGCCAGATCGGTCTCCGTCAGGGTGATGGCGTGCGGCCCGTCGGCAAGCGGGTTATCCGGCGTGAAGCTCCATTTGCCGTCCTCGCCCACGATGGCCTGGCCTACCAGCTGACCGTTGTCATAAATCCTGATGGTGCTGCCCGCCTCGCCGGTGCCGTTGAGGGAAGGGCGGTTGGCGTCGGTACTCTGCCCGGCGGTAAGTTGCCCCTGCACGCTGCCGGTGGTGTCATTCACCGTCACGCCAGATGGCGCATTCGGCGCGACGGTATCAACGGTAAGGCTGAAGGCCGGGGAGGCCGGTCCGGTGTTGCCCGCGCCGTCGGTGGCCCGGGTGGTAATCTGATGCGCCCCGTCGCTAAGTGCGGTGGCCGGGGTAAACGTCCAGCTGCCGTCGGTGTTCACCTGCGCGGTGCCGATGGCGTTGCCGTTGTCGTAAATCGTGATGGTGGAACCCGGTTCGCCGCTGCCGCTAAAGGTCGGGCGGGCGTCATCGGTGGTCTGGCCGCTGGTGAGCGATCCGGTTACGCTGCCCACGTCATCCGTCACGCTGGCAACGACCGGCGCTGCAGGAGGGGTGGTGTCTGCGGCGGTCACCGGGGTGCCCGGGCCGACGTTGCCTGCCCCGTCGGTCGGCGTGACGGTGACGGTCTCGCCGTTGGTGTAAGGCTTGCCGAGATCGACGGTGAATTCACCGTTGCCGTTGGTCTGGCCACGGCCGATGACGTTGCCGTTGGCATCGGTCACGGTGATGATGCTGTTGGCTTCGGCACTCCCGCTAAGTTTAGTGCCGTCTGCTGAGAATCTGAGGTTGCCTGCCGCGCCCGGAGGGGTAGTGTCGTTCGGGTCGGTGCCCGGCAGGGTTGGGTTACCGCCATTGCCGTTGCCGTTGTCACCGCCACCACCGTTGTTATTGCCGCCGTCACTGTCGCTCCCACCGCCGCCGCCGCCGCCGCCGCCACCTGCGGCCAGGGCAATACCCCCTGCGACCGCCACCCCGCCCAGCGCCCACGGCCAGATCGCCGCGCCTTCGCTTGTTGATGCGGTAGTGCCCGCCAGCAGGGCGTCAATGGAAGCAATCGACTGGTAACTTTCCCCTGCCATCGGGTCGGCAATCCACCACAGCGCGCCGTTATTCTCTTCCAGCACCAGCTGGCTGATGCCCTGATCGCCGCTGACATAGAAATTTTTGACGGTAATGGTTTCGCCATCGACCAGCTTAATAATCAGGTCGTTACCGTTGCGGTTGTACTCGAGAATGTCGGCCCGTTCGGCGTTAATTTTCACGATGGAGGAGTCGTTCAGTGTCACCTGAGACCCGTCGGTTACCGTCTCCACGTGCGTCAGTTTGGAGATGACAGTGATTTTACTCATGTGTGTTACTCCCGGCAGTGTGCAGTGAAATGGCGCGCATTTTTAGCCATTTCTTTTCAGCAGATTGAGCTCCACCCGAAGGGAAAGTGTTTATTTAAAACAGTGACCCAGGGTAATTATTTAAAAGTGATTACGGGCTGCCGATATAGCGATGGTGGCAGCGGTATATAGCCCTAGCTTCTTAATGGGTAATTCGGTTGGGTATATATTTTTGGTGGTAAAATCCTTGTTTTAAATAATGGCGAGAATTCATGATTGACTAACTTTGATATAGCCAGAAAGTACCAGAAGCGCAAATTAAGCCGGGATGAATAAGTGTTTAGCAGGATTGAAAATGTTATTTTTTTACAAAGGGGTAAAGAAGGGGTCAGGCGCGGTGCGGGTTCGCTGGGCGTCTGAACCAAGGCGTGACGGCGGTTTTATTCTGGAAATTTAATAAGATGGGAATGTTATGCATGATGAAATAACCTTGGTGAATATTTCATTGTGGCTGAATTAATAATTAAGCGGTAATGAACTTGATAGTCAGTATGATATATTTTGGAGGGGTAAATTACAGGGGTTGAAATAATAAAGTGTTGTGCTATTTAGATGAGGGTATAAGTTAAGGCAACCAGGGTATTTAGTAGCAATGATATTATTGTGATAAATGTCAGGATATTTATTGATTTAATGGGGGGATATATTTTTAATGTCGTGCGCGGTGTATTGCCCGGCGGCGCTGCAGTGCGGCCTGATGCCCCTCACCCTAACCCTCTCCCCGCAGGGGAGAGGGGATCGTCCGTACTAGCCGGTAATAATGTGATTCTGATTCACCAGTTCCTCATAGGTGGTCTGGACGTCGTCCAGCGTCACCAGCGTGGCCGGAGCATAGCTGGTGCCCGTCCCATCCCGGTCGATGCTGATCACCGTGTTGCCATCGCTGCTGTTGACCTGGAGATATTCCCCCAGCGTGCCGCGATCGCCATTCCACCCCACCAGCAGCTGGCTGATGTCGATTTTATCGCCCTCCGCCAGCGAGAAGTTGCTGACGTGATCGCCGCCGTTGTCGCTGAGCACGTTGTAAATCAGCGTTTCACCCGTGGGCTCTGCGTTCAGGGCAAACGCCGTGGCGGTCGTCGTGGTGGTCGGCGGATTTGGGGCCGCCGGATCAACGTCTATCGTCCAGGTCTCGGAGATCAGGCTGTGATTGCCCCGGCGGTCAACGGCATCGGCGGTCAGGGAGTGGATCCCATCGGTCAGACTGGCGGGCACCTGGAACGACCAGTTGCCCGACGAATCCACCTCCGTCATCCCGATCTGAATGGCCTCGCTGTAGACAAAAATTTTGGTGCCGATCTCACCTGTGCCGGAGATCAGCGGCGTGCGGTCGTCGGTTAAGGTCCCGCTCACCACGGTACCGGTTATGTCCGGCACGTTATCCGCCACGTTGGTGATGATTGGTGTGGCCGGTGGCGTGATGTCATCGGCTTCAACCGTGCTCGGATCGCTTGTGTTGCCCGCGTGATCGGTGGCGGTCAGGCTCATGATCTCGCCGTTCAGCTTGGCGACAGGCAGCGTGAAGGAGAAGCTCCCCGTTTCGCTAACCACCACTTCGCCGAGTTTATTGGTGCCTTCCATGATCACCACGGTGCTGCCCGCTTCCGCAGTGCCGGTGAGCGCCAGGCCATCGTCGGAAACATCCAGTCCGGCAGGCGGGGCCGGCGGCGTGGAGTCATTAGCCGTGGCCTGAGCAGGTGGACTCTGGTTATTGGCGGTGTCGAAGGCGTAGACCGTCAGCACTTCGCCGTTGAGCTGGTTAGGGGAGATGTTGACGCTGAACTTGCCGTCGGCCTCCACGGTGCCGGTACCAATCTCCTGGCCGGTGGCGTCGCGAATCGAGATGCGGGCGTTGGCTTCCGCTTCACCGCTCACGCTGTCGCCCGTTTCGGCGACGACAAGGGCGGTCGGCGCCGCCGGGGCGGTGGTATCCGGTACGATCAGCGGGGCCTCAGGGCCTTCGTTACCCGCCCGGTCGGTGGCAACGGCGCTCAGCGTTTCGCCGTTGGTCTGCGGGGTAGTCAGGGTCAGCGTGAACGCTCCGTTGACGTCGGCGGTGGCGGTGCCGAGGCTTTCGCCCAGGTTATTGGTGACCGTGACCGTCGAGTTGGGCTCGGCGCTGCCGGTGAGGATGGTGCCGGTGGCATTGATCGCGAGGCCACTCGGCGCGGCCGGTGGCGTGCGGTCAACGGTAAATTCAAACGGCGCGGAGGTGGGGCTCAGGTTGCCCGCGACATCCGTCTCCGTCAGGGTGAAGCTGTGCTCCCCTTCAATCAGCGGCTCAACAGGGGTGTAGCTCCAGGAGCCGTTGTCCGGGACGATGATCTCCGCCAGCAGCAGCTCGTTATGGTAGAGGGTAATGGTGCTGCCGGGATCGCCCGTGCCGCTCAGCACCGGCTGGGTGGCATCGGTAAAGCCGCCGGAGGTGACGAACCCCTGGATGTTGCCCACGCTGTCCATCACCTGCAGCACCGGCGCATCTGGCGCAATGGTATCGATGGTGAGGATAAAGTCCTCGGAGTCCGGTCCAGTATTGCCTGCCGGGTCGGTGGCGCTGGCGGTGATCTGATGCAGACCTTCAGCCAGATCGGAGGCAGGTGTAAACGTCCAGCTGCCGTCGCTGTTCACCACCGTGCTGCCGATGTTTTTGCCGTTGTCATAGAGTGTGATGGTCGAACCGGCCTCGCCGCTGCCGCTAAAGACCGGGCGCGGATCGTCGGTGGTCGCGCCGCTGTTCAGCGCTCCGGTGATGCTGCCGACGTCATCGTCAGCAATGATGATCATTGGCGCATCCGGGGCCGTGGTGTCCGCCGCGGTAATGCTGGTTGGCGGGCTGACGTTGCCGGAGCCGTCGGTGGCTTTCGCCGTCAGGGTTTCGCCGTTGGTGTAAGGCGTACCCAGCTCGACGGTGAACTCGCCGTTGCCGTTGGTTTTGGCTTTACCCACCACGTTACCGCTGGCATCGGTGATGGTCACCGTGCTGTTGGCTTCGGCGCTGCCGAGAAGCTGGGTGTTACCGTTGGCGAAGTGCAGGTTGGTCGGCGCGCCGGGTGGCGTGGTATCCAGCACGGCCGGACCCGGATCGATTCGATCGCTACCACCGCCGCCACCGCCGCCGCCACCTCCGCCTGCTGCCAGGGCAATACCGCCCGCTGCGGCCACGCCGCCCAGCACCCACGGCCAGATTGGCGTATCACTTGATGAGTTGCTGACGTTACCCGCAATCAGCGCATCGGTGGAGGGGATCGACTGGTAACGCTCTACCGCCAGCGGATCGTCAATCCACCACAGCGCGCCGTTTTCATCCAGCACCAGCTTGTGGTTGTTGACGTAGTAGTTCTTCAGGGTCACGGTTTCGCCGTTGGTCATTCTGACCAGAAGATCGTTATTGCTGCGGGAATAACTGGCAATATCACCCCTGCCAGCCTGGAGCTTAATGACGGAATCTTCGCCCAGAACGATCTGGTTGCCTTCTGCCACGGTTTCTTGATGCGTCAGTCTGGAGATGACAGTGAATTTACTCATTTGTATTACTCCCACCAGAGTGTAATGACATGCTGTGTGTATAAATTCGTTTTTGGTCAGCAGAATTTAAGCGTCCCGAAGGAGACACTATTTGTTAGAAATAGTGACCTGCTGTAATGTTTTTTGTGCTGCCGGACAGGTTTGTCATCCCTGTTATTAATATTGTTAGCGTCTCATTATTGCTTTAAAAGGATATAGACAGAAAGGACTAAAAGCGCAAATGACGAAGCGGTGAAATAAAGGATAGCCGATCGTTCACCTTTTATGTAGCACAGTTAAGAAGGCGATTTACAGAGGGTGATAAGTCCGCAGGCCTTTCCGGGCGTGGCTTTGCGGTGATTATCTCATAGAAATTTCAGGTTATGGAGATTGCGGTCGATCACAATTTATCGCGATAAAATTGCCGTTTTTATTAATTAAATGCGGAGCAGGGCAGTATTATGTGCATTATATTTATAAAGGCCGGGTGATTCTTATTTGCGGTGTTGACATCTTTTTCAGGTTAGCTAATAGAGTTGCCGCTGAGATTTGTAATACTACAAAAGTATGATTTTTCTTCCTGTAAATAACGTATTTTGTGGGGCGCTCTACGACGTTCGTATTATTTTATCTCTTGCCGCACTTTGTGGTCAGGCAGTATAGAGTAAATATACGGTTTTCGCCGGGTCAATTATTAATAAATATTATCGAATAAAGTGAATATCAGGCCGCGCTGTCATAAGGCGCGGGACGGTTTCGCCTGGATATCAATGGCAATGGCGATGCGATCGTCAACCACCAGCGCAAAGCGATCCATCTTATAGGCCGAACGTGAGATAGCGGTGGTGGCGTGCAGAGCGATCGCCTCACCCGGCAGGGGATCGAGCGTGGCTTCCAGGATCACCGGACGGCTGAGATCCCGCACGGTCAGCGTGCCGAACGCGCGGTAGTGATCTTCTTTGAGCTTCACCACCCGGGTGCTGGAAAAGGTGATGGTCGGATAACGCGCGGCGTCAAAAAACATGTTGCTCTTCAGCTGCCAGGTGAGCAGGTTGTTGGAGGCCTTAAGCGTGGCGACCGGAACCGTCACCTGGATACGATCGTCAAATTCGTTGTCCGGGTTAAGCGTCACCGTCCCCGTCACGCCATTGAGATTCGCCCACGACGGGATCCCGCCGAACGCGCGCCACGACAGTTTGATGGCGGTCTTCTGGGTGTCGATGGTGTATACCAGGGGAGCCGCGTAGAGCGACGGGCAAACGAGCGTGACGACCAGCAGAATAACGAGGCGCAGCATAGGGGCTCTCCCTTTCACAGATAAAAGTTAACGCATCAGGTGGCAGGTTTATTCGGTGTAAGGGGTTGCCCTGCGTGAGATAAGCGTAGAAAGGCGCAAGCGCGTCGGCAAGGGTTTTCAGGGCATTGTCATTTATGCGTTTGTGGTGAGGTCACAGTTCTGGAAAGTTTTTCAACATCTGCCTCTCCCAGTGGATTGAGGGATCCCCACAAAAAAAAGTGGCACGGTCTGCCCCCTCTCCATTCAGGGAGAGGGCCGGGGTGAGGGGGAACATGCGACTCCGTTGTTGGTTCCGTTCACTTTACGTTCTTTGCCTCTCTGTCACACCTGAACCGGTGAACGTGCCAGGGGGGCTCGCCGCCTCCCCCCTGGCTACCCCGGCTCCCGGCAAAGAAAATCGCCGCTTCGCGATGCCTTCGGCTTATTCCCGCAGGCTTAGGGTCGGGCGTGATCCTACATCCCTGTAGGTCACGCCCTCTCGGCGCATCCATGCGCCTCGCCCCGGCCTACGGTCAACGCCTCAGCGATTTTCAGCCGGACCAGGGAGTCGCTGTAAATCATTTATTAGTCTGTAATTATTTCATTGCGTTAAGCATAAGAAAATTACTGGGGATTCCTCAGCCCCATGGAAGATGACCGGGGTGAGGGGATTAGGCCACATTGCATCGCCGGGTGGCGGCTACGCCTTACCCGGCCTACGAAACCAGACCTGTAGGCCGGGCAAGCGAAGCGCCCCCGGCATTTCACCGCGTCAAATCTCCTTAAACGCCAGCTCCAGCCTTGCCATCAGCGGTTTAAACAGGTAGCTCAGGAAAGTGCGCTCTCCGGTTTTTATCGTCACGCTGGCGGGCATCCCGGCTTTGATCTTGTGATCGCGCAGCAGGCGCACCCCTTCCGGGGAGACCTGCACTTCGGCCAGATAGTAGGGCTGCTGGGTCACTTTATCGGTCAGGCGGTCGGCCGAGACCGTCAGCACCCGTGCCGGCACCGTCGGCAGCAGGGCGTGGTTCAGGGCCGGGAACATCACGTCGACGGTCAACCCGGGGGCCATTTTATCAATCGCCTGCACCGGGATTTTGGCGTCGATCTGCAGCGGCTGTCCGGCGGCGACGATATCCATCAGGTGTTCGCCCGGCTGGATCACCCCGCCCACGGTGCTGACTTTGACGTCGAGCACCACCCCGTCAATCGGGGAGCGGATCACGGTGTTATCCAGCTCATGACGGGTGGACTGCAGCTCGTCCTCCAGCATCGCCACCTCTTTTTGCTTCAGGGTTAATTCTGACTCCACCTCCCGCAGGTACTGGTGCTGCACCTGGTAGGCTTTGATCCGCAGTTCGTTCTGCTGGGATTTCAGTTTGGCGATGTTGAGAATATCCTCCGACACGGTACTGGAGATCTCCGCCGCCTCGCGCTCCAGCACCATCAGCTGCGCTTTCGGGTAGTAGTTCTTCTCGCTGAGCGCCCGGATGGCCCCCAGCTCTTTATTGATGAGCGTGAACTGATGCTCGCGGTAGCCTTTAATTTTATTCAGGTTCTCCGTCTGCCCAACCAGACCGTCGAGGGACTCGTCGATCATCGACAGCTCGTCCTGAATGTTCTTGCGCCGCGTCTCGAAAAGTTTGGCCTGCAGCTGCTGGCTCTCGGCCAGGCGTTTATTCCCGGCAAAGTTTTTCAGCAGCCCGTCGCTGAAGGTAATGGTGTCGTCGCCGTTGCGCTCCGCCAGCAGACGGTCCTCGCTGGTTTTCGCCGAAATATACTGGGCGCTTAACGCGCTGTAGCGCATGTCCAGTTGCAGGGTGTCGAGGCGCATCAGAACCTGGTTCTTTTTCACCACTTCGCCCTCTTTCATATAGATGTCGGTCACCCGACCGCCGCTGAGATGCTGAATGGTTTTGCGGTTGCTGGAGACCGTCACCGTGCCGTCGGCCACCACCCCGGCATCGAGCGGGGCTTTTACCGCCCAGAGCAGAAAGCCGCCGACCGCAATGATTATTACCGCAAGACCGCGAATCAACGGCGGCCAGATATTGATATCGACAATCTCGGCGTCTGGCATTGCTGAGCTCTTGTTATCGTTTTTCATGATAATGCCTCACGGGGTGGTTGTTGGGTCTCTGGCTGGCCTTCTGCGGCGGGGGCGACGGGAACCGATTTGAGCATGTTGGCCTGGCGCAGGTTGGCAAAGACCTGTTCGCGCGGGCCGAATGCCTGGACGGCACCTTCATTAATCAGCAGCACTTTATTCACCACCCCGAGCAGGGTCGGGCGATGGGAGATCAGCACCACCGTTTGCCCCCGTTCGCGCAGGACGGTAATCGCTTTGATTAAGGCCATCTCCCCGGCGTCATCGAGGTTGGCGTTGGGCTCATCAAGAACGATAAAGGCCGGGTTGTTGTACACCGCCCGCGCCAGACCGATGCGCTGACGCTGCCCGCCGGAGAGCTGATGGCCGCTGGCGCCAAGCGGGGTGTCGTAGCCCTGCGGCAGACGTAAAATCATCTCGTGGACCCCGGCAAGCTGGGCGGCTGCGACAATCAGTTCGCTGTCGGCGGGCCCAAAGCGGGCGATGTTCTGGGCGATGCTGCCGTCAAACAGCTCCACGTCCTGCGGCAGATAGCCCATCGACGGGCCAAGCAGGTTTTTATCCCACTGGCAGATGTCGGCCCCGTCGAGCCGCACTTTGCCGCTTAGCGGGTGCCACACGCCTACCAGCAGTTTCGCCAGCGAGCTTTTGCCGGAGGCGGACGGCCCGATGATCCCCAGCACTTCGCCCTGTTCCAGCTGGAACGAGACGTTACGCAGGGTGGCGATTTTCTGCCCCGGAGGGGCGGCAAAGATCCCTTCGACGCTGATGATGCCTTTCGGCGTCGGCAGGGTGAGGTTCGCTTTGGGGGCCGGGTACTCCTCCAGCAGCTTCGTCAGCTGTTTCCACGCGCTGCGAAACTGCACAAACTGCTTCCAGCTGCCGATGATCTGCTCCACCGGGCTCAGCACGCGACCGAGGATAATCGAGGCGGCAATCATCAGCCCGGGGGTGATCTCACCTGCGATGACCAGCAGAGCCCCTGCGCCCAGCGAGATGGACTGCAGCAGCACGCGGACAAACCGGCTCAGGCTGCTGTAAACCGCAGATTTATCGGCAATGCGCGTCTGGAGCACCATCACTTTGCTGTGTCCCTCCAGCCAGTGGTTTTTCAGGGTGGCGAGCATCCCCATGGCTTCGATGGTGTCGGAGTTCTGCAGCTGCTTATTGAGGATGATCGAATTGCTGACGCTTAACATATGCGCCTGCTGAATCGGCGTTTTGGTGGAGAGTTCCGTTAAGACAGTCAGGCAGAGCAAAATAAGGATCCCGCCCAGCGATAAATAGCCCAGCAGCGGATGCACCAGGAACGCCACCAGTAAATAGAACGGCGTCCAGGGAATATCGAGCAGGGCAAATAAGCTGTTGCCGGAGAGGATCTGGCGAATCTGGGCCAGCTCGTTCAGCGCCTGCGCCGGGTTATTATCCCCCGTCGCAATTTTGCGCTTAAAGGCGGCATTAAAGACCAGCTGGTTTAATTTGACGTCCAGCCGGTTGCCGAGCCGGGTCATTACGCTGGAACGGGCGAACTCAATCATCCCGATAACCACGTATAACCCGACGATTAGCAGGGTTAACATCAGCAGGGTGGTGGTGTTCTGGCTGGCCAGAACCCGGTCGTACACCTGGAGCATATAAATTGCCGGCGCCAGCATAAGCATATTTATGACGCTGCCAAAAAACAGCAGGGTAATAAATGCAGGCCTGGTTCCCCTCAGGGCATTTTTCAGTTCTGTTGACTTATACTGGCGCGGCATAGGGCACTCCTTATTACATCAATGAGGTCTTGTTATGGGTTTACGCTGTGCGTTAACTGAACTGGAAGTCCGTTGCCGTTATCGCACTCACCGTGGTGTTCATTAAGGTGATCCGCTCCCCGCTGGCGAAGTTCAGGACCGTCGACGTACCGCTGGCCGTTACCGAGATGCTGTTCAGGTAATTGCCCGCCGTCAGGCCTCTTCCCGCCAGGTTAATGAAGTCCTGGCCCCCTGCGGCGTTGCTGTCGAAGTCGGTGATCACGTCCTGCCCGAAGCTGGCGCCAAAGGCAAAGACGTCGTTGCCGCCGTTACCGGTCAGGGTGTCGTTCCCGCCACCGCCGTTGATCCGGTCTACGCCGGTGCCGCCGGTGATGGTGTTCGCCTGGGCGTTACCGGTGGCGTTGAAGCCGCCGATGCCGGTAAAGGAGAGCACTTCCACGTTTTCCGCCAGGGTGTAGGTCGTCAGGGTGGTTCTCACGGCATCGTTGCCGCCGTTTGCCCCCTCAACGACCGTATCGCCCGCGTTGTCCACGGTGTAGGTGTCGTTCCCCAGGCCGCCGGTCATGGCGTCGGCACCCTGGCCGCCGTCAATGCCGTCGTTACCGTTACCGCCAATCAGGGTGTCGTTCCCGGCCAGGCCGAACAGCGTGTCGTCGCCATCCATCCCGTTCAGGGTGTCGTTCCCTCTGCCGCCCGTCATGGTGTTGGCCAGCGCGTTACCGGTGCCGTTGAAGTTGCCTGTCCCGGTGTAGGTCAGGTTTTCCAGGTTATTGCCCATCACGTAGCTGGCGGCGGTCACGTTGACGCTGTCGGTCCCTTCGTTGACGCCCTCGATAATCACGTCACCCGCATTATCCACGTAGTAGGTGTCGTTCCCGACGCCGCCGGTCATCTGGTCGGCACCCGCGCCGCCGTCCAGGGCGTCGTTGCCGGTGCCGCCGATCAGCACGTCGTCGCCCGCCAGCCCGAACAGGGTGTCGTTGCCCGCGCCGCCGTCGATGTAGTCGCTGCCCGCGGTACCGAACAGGGTGTTCGCGCCGTTGGTGCCGACCAGCATGTTGCCGACCGCCTGGGTTGGGGCGGAGGTGAGGGTGACGGACGGGTTGCCTTCATCGTCGGTGACGGTGACGATCACCCGCAGCCGCTGCTCCACCATCGCCTGGGTTGGGGTGTAGGTGGCGGCGGTTGCCCCGGCAATGTTGACGAAGCCCAGACCGAGACTCACCTGCCACTGGTAGCGGAAGTTGTTGCCGTTGGTCAGGCCGTCGCCATCGGTAATGCCCGACACGTCAGCCGTCAGGGCCAGGGTGCGGGTTGGGGTCAGGTCGCTGATCACCGGCACGCCCTGGGTCGGTTGATCGCGAGGGCCTACTGCGCTTGTCACCGCCGATACCAGGGATTCCGCATCGCCCATCCGGTCGGTGAAGCTGGCGGTGACCCGCAGCTGCCGTCCGGCCAGACCGTTGCCCACCCGGAACTCGGTGCCGGTGGCCTGGTCGCGCCACTCTCCGTTAATCAGCGCCTGCCAGGTGTAGGTGATGGGGAGGTTGTCCGCCAGACCGTTGGCATCCAGCAGGTCCACGGTGTTGACCCGCAGCAGATCGCCCACGCCCGGCGCCTGGCTGCTGATGTTGACGTTACCGGTGGCTTTTTCCGCGGCCACTTTCAGCTTCACGCCATCGCCAAACGCCAGCTGCTCGATATTAAGCAGGCGGTCGGTGCCGTCACCCAGCGGCAGGTTGGCTGAAACGGTGGCATGGTTGACCGTCAGGCTGCCGTCGACGTTGCGGGTAAAGTTGTAGTTACCGTTTACGTCGCGGTAGAGCGCCACGTCGGTTTCGCCCTTGTTGCCGTCATAGAGGATCTCACGCACGATATGCAGCTGGCCCGGATTAAGGGTCCCATTCAGCATCTCGGCCTTGAGCTCGTTCATGCTGTCGACGCTTTTAATCACTTTGGTCGGATCCAGTTTGTCTCTGACTTCGATCCGCACGTTCAGCCAGGCGTCGCCATCGATGATGTCATCACCCGCTTTACCCATGATGCGGTCGCTGCCGCCGCCGCCAAGCAGGATGTCCGCCCCGTTGTCCGGGTTCAGCACCACGCCATCCACGGCCCCGTTGATGAGAGTGCTGCCGACCACCTTATCCAGCCCGTTGATGCGGGCGACACCTTCCAGGGTGAGGTTGTTGGAGAGCGGGGTACCCTGCACCGGCGCGGTACCCACAGGCTGGTCGGTGCCGGTGAGCACGTCGTCAAACTTCCAGCCGGAGAGGCCTTCCACCAGGTCGAAGCGATCGCGCAGGATAAACTCCTGCTGGTTAACGAAGATCGGGATGCCGAGATCCGAGTTGGCCCCCACCACGTCGCCCTTGTGGATCGCCCAGTCGAAGCCCGCCATGCCGTTGTTACGCTGGATGCCGGCACCCTGCACCATGATGTCGTCGCCCGCTTCGCCGTCGTAGTCGGTGTCGTTGCCCTGACCGTTCAGCACGTCGTGGCCGACGATGGTGCTGTTAAAGAACAGCTCGGAGTTTTCGCCCGTCAGGGAGTCAAAGCCGTCGCCGCCTTCGATCCAGTCATCGCCTTCGTTGCCCAGCAGCGCGTCGCCGCCGGAACCGCCGAGGATGAAGTCATTATCCAGCCCGCCGAACACCTCCTGCGCATCTTCGCCGACGACAATAAAGTCCTGACCGCTGCCGCCGAAGCTCAGGTCGTTACCGTTGCCCGAGAAGATGACGTCGTTCCCGGCATCGCCGTGCAGGAAGTCAGCGCCGCCCACAGGTGTCCCGGTGTCGGTGATGATGTCGTCCCCGTCGCCGCCGTGAACGGTATCGGCTTCGTCGCCGCCGTCGAGACGGTCGTTGCCACCGTCGCCCCACAGACTGTCGATGCCCAGGCCGCCGATTAAGGTGTCGTTCCCGGCGGAGCCGCCGAGCACCACGTGGCCGGGACCGGAGTATTTGAGGTAGGCCCCGTCCGCTTTGCCGTCGCCGTCAACATCCGCCCCGGCCGCTTTACGTATCACCAGCGGGGTGAGCAGATCCTTGAGCGCGTTACCCCATTTTGGATCGGCGCCGAGCTGCACTCCGGTGTTCACCTCCAGGACATGATCCGGGGTCATGAACAGTCTGGCGTGAACGTGGGACGAGCCTTCGTCGCCGAGGTCGCTGTTACGCATCACCAGCGCGGCAAACGAGTTGGCCTCCAGCTGGTTGAGCATGTTCAGCCCCTGAGTACGGCTCAGGTAGTAGAAGCGGTCGCCGTCCTGCAGCATCTCCATCTGCGTCTCAAAGACGAAGTTGAAGGTGGAGCCGAGCATGCCGCCGAACTCCATTTTCCGTTCCGCCAGGCCGCCAATCCAGAAGTCGACCATGTTCAGGCCGGACTCTTTGGTCGCCCACGCCCCGGTGCTGTTAAAGAAATCAAAAGCATCGGCGCGGGTGGCGTCGTCTGCCGGGCCAAAAAGCAGGAACTCAACCGCAGCCCGTTTTTCGGCGATGGTCGTGGCATTGAGGATCAGCTGATGCTGGCCGTAGGCGGCCATAAAGTTGAGGATCGAGGCGGTGTTTTTCAGGTTCGCGGCGAAATCTGCCCAGCTCTCATAGGGTTTCAGCTCGCTGTTGCCGGTGAGGGTGAAGAACTGTTCCCGGGCCTGGTTGAGGGTCGGCATGAAGGTGTCGCGGCCGCGGGCGATGTTCAGTGCCCCGAGGTCCAGCGGCAGACCGACCAGGTTGTTACGCAGCGCCCCGGTCAGGAACTCGTCGATCTCGTTCCCCACCTGACGGGTCATGCCGCGCACGATGGCCCCGATGGCCGCCTGATTATCCAGCGAGCCGTTGTTATCGAAGGCCAGCGGGTTGAGGAAGGCCTGGATCAGCCCGAGGTCGTCGCTCTGCATGTCAAAGGTGGTGCGATCCACGGTCTCGGTGAGCATCGAGTGGCCGAAGCGGTACACCACGTGGGCGAACTCCGCGAAGATCGCCGGGTTGATGTCGGCGGTGTTCGAGAAGACGAACGGGTCGACCGCCGGCTGCACGGTACGGGCGAACTCTTCGAACACCAGGTGCTGGTATTCCATCTCGGTGGTGAAGCGACCGGCCTGGAACAGGTATTCGCCGTTCCACACCAGGGTGCTGGTATCCGCCGGGATCTCGGTGATCTGATGGTTTGGCATCAGCCACTGGTTGATCACGCTGATATCGCCTGACCCGAGAATAGTGGCTTTGTACTGCTCCACCAGGCGGTTATGTTCGTCGTGGAACACCGAGTGGACGGCGGTCAGGCCGATGTTCTCGTTGCCGCGACCGTCGCCGGTGATGAAGTGGCGATCGAGCAGCTCGTTATCGTAGGTACCCGCTTCCGGTGCGCCGCCAATAACATCATTGGTATCGGCCAGCAGGTTGCCGTTGGCGTCCAGTTTTGGCACCGCGGTATGGGCAATATCATCGAGGAAGGCGTGGCCGGTACGCAGCGTGTCCGGCGGCAGGCGTCCGCCGTCGGCCTCCACCAGCCCGTGAGCGGTAACGATCTGCACCTTGCCGTTGGCGCTGAGCATCAGGTTGCCGTAGCGGTCGGTAGCCAGCAGCGGCACGTTGAAGATATCCGCATCGGTCAGCTGAATGCCGAGGAACTGCAGGGCATGCGCTTTGACTTCACCCCAGGTAGCCATCCCGTGTACGCCATCCAGCAGATGACCGGTTGGCTCCGGTTTGCCATCGATGAAGGTGTATTCGCGCAGGAAGATCTGGTGCGACGGATGGGAGGTGTAGGTCTGGTTCTGGTCGATCCACGGGGTGGTGGTGTTCACGGTGTTGTGGGTGGCGTCCACCTTCGCCCGGGTGAGGAGCATGAAGTTGGTCGGGGAGCCGGGGACATACAGCGGATCGTCAGGCATCAGCGGGATAAACACGATCCCGTTGCCCTCTTTGGGGATCAGATCCAGACCGTGGTCGAAGAACTGGCCGAAGAAGGTCATCCAGCCGTTAAAGGCCGGGGAGAGGCCAACGTCCGGGGAGAGGTTAGGGATCGACAGGCTGCCGTTCTCGCTGGTGCCGCCGCCGGGGGCGTCTTTCAGCCCTTCCGCCGCCTCGACCGCCGCCGGGTTACTGGCGGTCTGGTCGGAGATAATATTACTGATGGTACGCGGGTCGGAGTCCGTCACCATGCTGTTCGGGCCGGAGGCGGTCAGGTATTTAGCCAGCTCGGGGTCGTTTTTAATCGCCTCCAGATCCAGCGGCACCAGCCTTGGCATATTCTGGTCGGCTGAGCCGTACATCTCCTGACCGGGGATCAGGTTGTTCCAGGAGCCGTCGACGGTACGTATGCCGTAGGGGAGAAGCGGGTCGCCCACCGCATCACGCAGCGCGTCGCCGTCGATCGTCCCGTCGGCTTTGGTGGCCGATTCGGAGATCTTGATCTGCTTCAGAATAAATTCGAGGTCATGCAGCGTGACAGTAAAATCATATTGTTCGGCCATAAATAATTACCTCAAGCTTGGATCGCTATCATCATTCGTTTTCGCTGTTTAAAAATTGTGCGAAAAGAATGCGCCGGGTCGTACGGGATTGATTTTTATGTTTGCGATGGCATTAATGTGCTCCGTGTTAAGTCGTTAATGACAATACGCTTTCGCCCAATATTTCTGGGTGGTCGGGAAAGAATTTTGGGTAAGTTTATTTATCCCTCCCGCGGAGAGATAAATAAAATCACTAACGGACTCGGCGCTTCGAATATGCAGACATATTCAAAGGGTTAGGGTCACAGAGATGACAATGTTTTAGCGCGGCTTAACGGATGTGTAAAAGTGTTATCACATGTTACAGTCCCGCTATGGAGATAACTATGGAATGTCTTTATCTTCCGACAATAATACTTTTTTATGAGCGCCTGAAAGTTTGTTTATTATTTTTCTACCCCGTTGTTGCCGTTGTTAAATTTATTTATGAGGCGGCACAGGGGCATTTACATTGCTTCGCCTGCTTATTAAAAAAGCTGTCATGCCCGGCGCGACAACGGGCGTGCGGGTGCGCACCGTTGAAACCGGTTGCGCGGAGTTGTACATCTTTATTCTTGCTGTCTATATTTCAGAAATTCTTTTTTTATTCGGCTTTAAAAAACCTGGGGTTATTTAGCGTGCAAATTTATTTTGAATTTTTCGGTTGGGAAACAATATTACTCTGCGAAGTAATATTTGAACGCCTGGTCAAGTTTAATAATCTTTAAATGGCGAGGGCGATATTTAAAAAGAGTAATATCTGCAATTGAGAATTATTCCGATATTATACCATTGGCAATATTCCTGGGCCCAGCGCTATATAAGTCGATGTCTGCACTACAGTTATCCCCGCCGCCTGCGTAACCCATAACACCTGGCACAAACGCCTGTGGTATGATAAAGAACTCCTTAACTCAACTTCTTACGATGTAACGTCTATGACTCTTTCCAGCGAAAAACAGACAGAAATCTCCTCTGAGACCATTGGGCGCACCTTGCGTCGCCGCCCGCTGGCGCGCAAAAAATTGTCCGAGATGGTGGAAGAAGAGCTGGAGCAGATGATCCGCCGCCGCGAGTTCGCCGAAGGGGAGCAGCTGCCTTCCGAACGCGAACTGATGGCCTTTTTCAACGTCGGGCGGCCTTCGGTGCGCGAGGCGCTGGCGGCGTTAAAGCGTAAAGGGCTGGTGCAGATCCAGAACGGCGAGCGCGCCCGTATTTCGCGTCCGTCTGCGGATACCATCATCAGCGAACTCTCCGGTATGGCGAAAGATTTTCTCGCCCATCCGGGCGGGATTGCCCACTTTGAGCAGCTGCGCCTGTTCTTTGAATCCAGCCTGGTGCGCCACGCCGCCCAGCATGCCAGCGATGAACAGATTGCCCTGCTGGAAAAAGCGCTGGAGCTGAACAGCCAGTCGCTGGATGACAATGCCCTGTTTATCCGCTCCGACGTGGAGTTTCACCGCGTGCTGGCGGAGATCCCCAACAATCCTATTTTTATGTCGATCCACGTGGCGCTGATCGACTGGCTGATCGCCGCCCGTCCTGCCGTACCTGAGCAGGCGCTGCACGAGCACAATAACACCAGCTATCAACAACATATCGCCATCTTTAACGCCATCCGCAGCCGCGATCCCGATGCCGCTGAACAGGCGTTACAGGCCCACCTCACCAGCGTTTTCGCCACCTGGCACGCCTTCGAGCAGGGCAAAAAGCGCCGCAAATAACCTCGATCGTTTAGTGAAGTAGATCGCGTTCCGCGCATTTCGATCGCGCTGTTTTTAATCTGTCTGGTATAACAGGTATAAAGGTCTACCGTTAAAACGTCATCACAACACATTCGAGGTATCTATGTCCGTCACGCTTAAAGGGGTCATGCCCGCACTGCTTACCCCCTTCGATCGCCAGCAGAAGCTGGATACGCAAAGCCTGCGCCAGCTGGTACGGTTCAACATCGCTCAGGGGATAGACGGCCTGTATGTCGGGGGCTCCACCGGCGAAGCCTTTGTGCAGAACAGCGCCGAACGTCAGGAAGTGCTGGAGATCGTCGCCGAAGAGGCCAAAGGCAAAGTGACCCTGATTGCCCATGTCGGCACCGTCAGCACCCATGAGAGCCAGCAGCTGGCCCAGGCCGCCAGCCGCTTTGGCTATGACGCCGTCTCTGCCGTCACGCCGTTCTACTATCCGTTCAGCTTTGAAGAGCATTGCGATCACTACCGGGGAATTATTGATTCGGCGGATGGATTGCCGATGGTGGTGTACAACATTCCGGCCCTGAGCGGGGTCAAACTCTCGCTCGATCAGATCAACACCCTGGTGACCCTGCCGGGCGTCGGCGCGCTGAAACAGACTTCCGGCGATCTTTTCCAGATGGAACAGATCCGCCGGGCGCATCCGGATCTGGTGCTGTACAACGGTTACGATGAGATCTTCGCCTCCGGCCTGCTGGCGGGCGCGGACGGCGGCATCGGCAGCACCTATAACATCATGGGCTGGCGCTATCAGGGGATCGTCAGGGCGCTGAAGGAGGGGGATATCGCCACCGCCAGCGCACTGCAGACAAAATGTAACGAGGTCATCGATCTGCTGATCAAAGTGGGCGTGTTCCGTGGCCTGAAAACGGTGCTGCACTATATGGATGTGATTGATGTTCCGCTGTGCCGCAAGCCGTTTGCCCCTGTGGATGAGAAGTACCTGCCTGAGCTGCGGGCGTTAGCGCAGCTGCTCCAGCAGGAACAAGAACAACAATAAGACAACGCCGGATGCCGGGCATACCCGGCATCACTGAAGCTGTATCCTACAAACAGCGTATGGGTTTACCCATTGCGGAGACTGACATGAATACAATGACACAAAATGTCCCGTGGTATCGTTGCCTTAACCGTCAGCAGTGGCGCGCGTTTTCTGCCGCCTGGGTCGGTTATGTTCTTGATGGTTTTGATTTTGTCCTCATCGCCCTTGTTTTAACCGATATAAAAACCGAATTCGGCCTGACCACCCTGCACGCCGCAAGTCTGATCTCCGCCGCCTTTATCTCCCGCTGGTTCGGCGGCCTGGTACTGGGCGCGATGGGGGATCGCTACGGTCGTCGTCTGGCGATGGTCAGCAGCATTGTTCTCTTTTCCGTCGGGACGCTGGCCTGCGGTCTGGCCCAGGGCTACACCACCATGTTTATCGCCCGGCTGGTGATCGGCATGGGGATGGCGGGGGAGTATGGCTCCAGCGCCACCTATGTCATTGAAAGCTGGCCTAAACACCTGCGTAATAAAGCCAGCGGTTTCCTGATCTCGGGCTTCTCCGTCGGCGCGGTAGTGGCGGCGCAGGTTTACAGCCTGGTGGTGCCGGAGTGGGGCTGGCGGGCGCTGTTCTTCATCGGCATTCTGCCAATCGTCTTTGCCCTCTGGCTGCGAAAAAATATCCCGGAAGCGGAAGACTGGAAAGAGAAGCAGCAGGGCAATACGCCGGTGAAAACCATGGTGGATATTCTCTATCGCGGCGAACACCGGTTTATCAACATCGCCATGACCCTGGTGGCCGCCGTTTCGCTGTGGTTCTGCTTCGCAGGCCAGCTGGAGAGCGCCGCGATTGTGGCCATTCTCGGCCTGCTGTGCGCGGGGATCTTTATCAGCTTTATGGTGCAAAGCAGCGGCAAGCGCTGGCCGACCGGCGTCACCCTGATGGTGGTGGTGCTGTTTGCCTTCTTATACTCCTGGCCGATTCAGGCCCTGCTGCCGACGTATCTGAAAACCGACCTGGCTTACGACCCCGCAACCGTTGCCCAGGTGCTGTTCTTCAGCGGCTTTGGCGCGGCGGCTGGCTGCTGCGCCGGGGGCTTCCTTGGCGACTGGCTGGGCACGCGCAAAGCCTATGTCTGTAGCCTGCTGGCCTCCCAGTTGCTGATCGTTCCGGTCTTCACCATTGGCGGCAGCAGCGTCTGGGTGCTGGGCCTGCTGCTCTTCTTCCAGCAGATGCTTGGCCAGGGTATCTCCGGGATCCTGCCTAAACTGATCGGTGGCTACTTTGATACCGAACAGCGCGCGGCGGGGCTCGGGTTTACCTACAACGTCGGCGCGCTCGGCGGCGCACTGGCCCCGGTTCTGGGGGCGTTTATCGCCCAGCGCCTGGATCTGGGCACCGCGCTCTGCTCGCTGTCGTTTGGCCTGACGTTCGTCGTCATCCTGCTGATTGGCTTTGATATGCCGTCCCGCGTTCAGCGCTGGCTGCACCCTGAAGCCCTGCGTACCCACGATGCCATCGACGGTAAACCGTTCAGCGGCGCCATTATCGCTGGCGACAAAGCCAGCCAGCTTGCCAGACACAAAGGCTGAATTTTAAACGGAGGAGTTATGTCGTTTCTTGATGAACTGGATGCAAATGTTAAGGCCCGGGGCGGGCTGATCGTCTCGTGTCAGCCGGTACCGCACAGCCCGCTGGATAAGCCGGAGATTGTCGCGGCGATGGCGCTGGCGGCAGAGCAGGCGGGTGCCGTGGGGCTGCGCATCGAAGGGATTGAAAACCTGCGGGCGGTACGCGCCGTGGTGAGCGTGCCGGTTATCGGCATCGTGAAGCGCGATCTGACCGACACCCCGGTGCGCATTACGCCGTGGCTGGAGGATGTGGATGCGCTGGCCGAGGCGGGGGCCAGCATCATTGCCTTTGACGGTACGCAGCGCCCGCGCCCTGTACCGGTTGAGGCCCTGCTGGCGCGCATCCGGCACCATCAGCTGATCGCGATGGCAGACTGCGCCTCAGAGCAGGACGGGCTGTATTGCCGCCAGTTGGGGGTTGAGCTGATTGGCACTACGCTTTCGGGCTACACCTCAGACGTCACCCCCGTTGAGCCGGATCTGGCGCTGGTTTCTACCCTGAGTCAGGCCGGTTGCCGGGTGGTGGCCGAAGGGCGCTACAACGCACCGGCGCTGGCGGCGCAGGCCATTGAGCACGGGGCATGGGCCGTGACGGTCGGCTCTGCCATCACCCGGCTGGAGCATATCTGCCAGTGGTATCGCGATGCCCTGCAGGGAGCGACAAAATGATTACGCTGGCGATGGATATCGGCGGGACCAAACTCGCCGCGGCGCTGGTGGACAGCGAGCTGAATATTATTGAGCGCCGGGAGATCCCCACTCCCGCCAGCAAAACCCCGGATGCGCTGGAAGCGGCGCTGAGCGAACTGGTGACGCCGCTTTACCCGCGGGCGCAGCACTTCGCTGTCGCCTCGACCGGGATTATTCAGGAGGGCGTGCTCACCTCGATTAACCCGGCAAACCTCGGCGGGCTGTCGCATTTCCCGCTGGTGAAATATCTGTCGGCTCTGACCGGGCTTCCCGGCGTAGCCCTGAACGATGCCCAGGCTGCGGCGCTGGCTGAGTATCAGCACATGCCGCACGCCGTCCGCGATATGGTGTTTATCACCGTGTCGACCGGCGTGGGGGGCGGGGTTGTCCATAACGGCAAACTGGTGACCGGCTCCGGCGGGCTGACCGGGCACTGCGGCCACACCCTGGCCGACCCGAACGGGCCGCGCTGCGGCTGCGGGCGGATCGGCTGCGTGGAAGCCATCGCCTCGGGCCGGGGCATTGCCGCGGCGGCAGAAGGAGAGCTTTGCGGGCTGGATGCGAAAGCCATTTTTGCCCATGCCGCAGAGGGGCATGCCCAGGCGGTGGCGCTGATTGCGCGCTCTGCCCGTACGCTGGCGCGGTTAATTGCCGATCTGAAAGCCCTGACCGACTGTCAGCGGGTGGTGATTGGCGGCAGTATTGGCCTCGCCGACGGCTATCTGTCGCAGGTGCAGCACTACCTGGCGCAGGAGCCAGGCGTTTATCAGACCGAACTCTGTTCAGCCCGCCATCGCGGCGACGCGGGGCTGCTGGGCGCGGCATTGTGGGCAAAAGGAGCGTGGCAATGATTTTGGGGGATATCAACCGCATGCAGGCTGCCGGTCTGTCGGCGGTGTTCTGTCAGGCGATCGACCAGGCGCTGAGCGCGGGGCTGGCGCAGCTGGCGCCGGGCAGCTATCCGCTGCAGGGTGAAGAGATGTGGGTGAATGTGATGCAGTTTGCGACCCAGCGCGCAGAGGAAAAGCGCGCGGAACTGCACCGCGCGTATATCGATATTCAGATCCTGCTGGAGGGGGAAGAGCACATCTATTTCGGCCTGGCGGGAAGCGACCGGGACTGCGATGAGTGGCACGAGGAGGAGGACTATCAGCTCTGCGACCGCATTGAAAATCAGCAGTCCGTGACGTTGAAACCGGGGATGTTTGCCATTTTTATGCCGGGCGAACCCCATAAGCCGGGCTGTTTTACCACTCACCCCGGGACGGTCAAAAAAGCGGTGATCAAATTACATCATCGGGCGCTGACTGACCTTCACAGCACGCTTTAACCGCCTCATACAATAATCTGACGCCCGCAGACAGCTGTTTGCGGTGCGGACAGATCATATTCAGCGGCACGCTTTCCCCCTCATACCCCTTCATCAAGATCTGCAGCCGACCGGCGCGGAGATCTTCTGCGACGTCCAGCCTGGATTTATAGGCCACGCCCGCCCCGGCGACCGCCAGGCGGCGGATGACCTCGGCATCATCGCTCATCATGGTGCCGCTGACGCTCACGCTGTGGGCTTCGCCGTCGCGGTAAAAGGTCCAGCGATCGTGCAGGCGACCGCGCAGGACAAAGGTGAGGGCGTTGACCTGGCTTAACTCATCGGGGTGCGAGGGCTCACCGTGGCGGGCGACCCACTCGGGAGAGGCCACCAGCACGCGGCGGTTATCCGGCGCGACCGGGAGCGAAATGTACGATGCATCTTCCGGCGTGCCGTAGCGAAAGGCGATATCAACCGGATCTTTAAACACGTCGGCCACCTGGTCGGAGAAAAAGATGCGCAGCCGCAATGCCGGATAGCGCTGGTCGAACGCCTGAAACACCGGCAGCAGAAGATGGCGGCCCAGATCCGACGGGACGGCAATCTGCAGCGTGCCGGAGATCTCCTCTTCGGGCGCGCGAATTTTTTGCATTCCGGCGTGCATTGCGTCCAGTATCTGGCGCGCGTAGGGGAGCCAGGCTTCGCCCTCCGGCGTCAGGCGCAGGCTGCGGGTGGAGCGCGCAAAGAGCCGGATGCCGAGAGACGACTCCAGCCGTTTGATAGCGGAGCTGACCTGCGCCGGCTGGACGCCCGCTTCACGCGCCGCATCGCTGAAGCTGCTCAGGGCCGAGACCCGCACGAACAGTAACAAATCTTCAAGCCGAAACATTTTCATCTCCCGAGTATAAGTCTTGTCTCCGCGAGGCTATTTTTCCCGTCACAGCTTCGCTTTACCATCAAATTATTGCGACTCACACGATAAAACGCCGGAGAGATTATGAAAGCCATTGCCATTACCCGTTCCGCCCCTGACAACATCGCGTACCTGCAGGATATCGAAGTGCCGCAGCCGGTGGCGACAGGTCACGATCTGCTGATTGAAGTAAAAGCCATCTCCGTTAACCCGGTGGATACCAAGGTCCGCGCCGGGTTTAGCGGCGATACCCCACGGGTGCTCGGCTGGGATGCGGTAGGGGTTGTTGCCGCGGTGGGCGAAGCGGTGACACTTTTCACCCCGGGGGATGAAGTCTGGTACGCCGGGGCGCTGGGACGGCCGGGCAGCAACAGCGAGTTCCAGCTGGTGGACGAGCGTATTGTGGCTCTCAAGCCCAAAACCCTGGATAACGCTGCTGCCGCGGCGATGCCGTTAACCGCCATCACCGCGTGGGAAATGCTCTTCGATCGCCTGGGCGTTCAGGAGCAGGGTAACGAAGGCGATACCCTGCTGATCGTCGGTGCCGCAGGCGGGGTGGGGTCGATCCTGGTACAGCTGGCGCGTAAGCTGACGAAAATGACCGTCGTAGGTACGGCGTCACGTCCCGAAAGCCAGAAATGGGTGCAGGAGGCGGGGGCGCATCATGTTATCGATCACAGCAAACCGCTGTCGGAAGCCCTCGCCGCCGCAGGGATCAAAGAGGTGACCCACGTCGCCAGCCTTAACCACACCGCGACGCACTACGCGGAGATCATTAAGGCCCTGGCACCGCAGGGGAAACTGGCGCTGATTGACGATCCCGAGACGCTTGACGCCCGCCCGCTAAAGGCGAAAAGCATCTCCCTGCACTGGGAATTTATGTTCACCCGCTCCATGTTTGAGACCGCCGATATGGTTGCTCAGCACCAGCTGCTGACCCGGGTTGCCGGGCTGATTGACGATAAAATTATCACCACGACGCTGGGTGAACACTACGGGGCGATTTCGGCGGAAAATCTGCAGAAAGCCCATGCTCAGTTAGAGACCGGGCGTGCGGTCGGGAAGATTGTGCTGGAAGGGTTCTGACGCAGACGCCGCCGGCACACTTACATATCCAGACGCAGATCCGCTGACCGGCTGCGCGAGCAGCAAAGGGCAATCTGCTGTGTGCTGGCCGATTTTTCAGCCGCCGACTGAACGGTGTCGCGGTGGTCAATAATCCCCTCCAGCACCGGGGTCAGGCAGGCCCCGCAAATCCCCATCTCGCAGGAGAGGGGAACGTCGATGCCGTTCTCCTGAAGGACCTGGGCGATGGTTTGATGCGGGGGCACTGGCCACCGTTCACCGGATGACGCGAGGGTCACCCAGAAGGTCTCTCCCGCCTGCGCGTCGGCAGGCGTTGCGAGGGGCTGGAAGGCTTCGCTGTGGATCAGCGTCTCCGGCCAGCCCTGTTCCAGCGCGGCGTGACGTGCATGCGCCATAAAGCCAGCGGGTCCACAGAGGTAAATCGGGGTCCCGGATGTTGATTCTGCCAGCGCGGCGGACAGGTGATGGCGGGCGCTGCTCCCCTCACTCGAACAGTGAATCACTACACTCCCGATGTTGAACGCCTGCTGCAGCTCCCTGACAAACGCCCCGTGATGACGGGTTTTCAGATAATAGTGCAGGGTAAAGGGCACCCCCTGCGCCTCCAGCTGTAATGCCATGGCATACAGCGGCGTTATGCCAATCCCGGCCGCCAGCAGCATCACCCGTTCTGCCGACAGTAAAGGGAACAGATTTCGCGGGCGGGAGATAGCCAGCCTCTGGCCGGGGCGCAACTGCTGGTGAATATAGCGGGACCCGCCGCGGGAGCCGCTCTCCAGCGCCACGCAAATCAGATACCCCTCCTGCTCGCGCTGCGCTCCGGTGAGGGAATACTGGCGGATAAGCCCGCAGGGCAGATGCACATCGATATGCGCGCCGGGCTGCCAGACGGGGAGCGGCAAACCGTTTTCGGCCACCAGCCTGACGGCGAGGCTGTGGCTCCCCTGGCGCCAGAGGCCGTCCACAACAACATCGAGTAGTTCGCTCATGATGGTGCTCCTTCAGACAAGGAAAAAGTCGCCGAAACCCATTTTCTTAAGACCACGGCGGTAGGCGATGGAGCTGCGGTCGGCGGGAATGTGGGCCTCAAGGGTTAAATCCAGCGGCAATCTTTCCGGACGCTGCGTCTCCACCATCAGGCGATCCTCCTCAAAGATGCGCAGATTGAAGGCGTGCACCTCTTCCACCGGCACGTGCAGATCGAAATTACGCGCGATGGGCGCAAACATGCGGGTGATCCGCGAGGAGACCGGCGAGGCGGCGTTCATGATCACCAGCCGATCATCGCCGGGGAAATGGATGGTCAGGGTGGCGGTGAAGGGCAGATGCATTTCAAAATGGCGTAACCACTGGAACCCCTCCGGCGCCCGAAAACCGGCGCTCGGGGGATAGTTGCTCACCGAACTCCAGTAATCGGCACTGAAGCCTGACGGTGTCTCCTGGGTGCTGTAGGTCGGCACGACCTGATTATCCGGATCGGCAAAGGTGTCGGTATGGATCCACGCGAAGTGGGCCACATCAAGAAACCCTTCGACCTGACGACCGGCAAAACCCTTGACCTCAAACCCCGGGCAGTTGATTTGCTGAAAGCCTTCATCGTGCCAGTGCGGCATGACCGGCAGCGGCACAGGATCCTGCGGATCGAAGTCCAGGCAGGTCCAGATCAGGCCGTAGCGCTCCTCCACCGCAAATGCGGTGAGATGAAGCTTAGCCGGCACCGGCTGGTCAGGGCTGGAGGGGATGCGGTTGCAGCGGCCCTCTTCGCCGAAGCGCAGCCCGTGATAGGGGCAGACGATCCCCTCTTCATCGTGAAAACCGAGCGTCAGCGGTACGCCGCGATGGGGACAGACATCGCGGGCCACCACCACCTGGCCTTTAATGCGGTAGATCACCAGCTGCTCATCCAGCAGGGTGGCTTTTACCGGCGCGGGGCCGATATCGCAGGCGCGGGCGACCGGGTGCCAGCATTTCGCCAGACGCAGCCAGTCGTCAGGCTCAAAGGTGCAATGGGCGGGGAGCGTGGGTTGCGTTCTGTTCATGGCGTCTTTTCCTGCTCACACAAATAATTGTTTAATTGTTGTGAGTTTATTGTTGCCATATTAGGGTGTTGACATCCATCGCCATTAATTCAGCTATGCGTTGCAAAAAAGAGAACAGGCCAGAATGAGTCCATTTTCGCGTTTTGCTGTCTATTTTACCGAAGTGGCCCGCAGCGGTAGCCTGCGCCGGGCGGCGGAAAAACTGCATATTTCCGCCTCGGCGATTAACCGGCAAATTTTGCAGGCCGAGGAGGCGTTCGGTACGCCGCTGTTTGAGCGTCTGCCCGAAGGGCTGCGTATGACCACGGCTGGCGAGCTGCTGTATGAAAATCTGCTGCGCTGGCAAAAGGAGTTTCAGCTTACGCGGCAGAAATTTGACGAGTTGCAGGGGCTGAAGCGCGGCACCGTCAGCGTCGGCATGGTGCAGGCCCTGGCGGAAGGATGTTTTGCCGCCGCGCTGGCGGAGATTATTGGCAGCTGGCACTGGCTGGAGCTGAACCTGCAGGTGGCGGACAGCCATACCGTCAGCCAGCGGGTGCGGCAGGCGGATCTCGATTTTGGTCTGATCCTCGATCCCGAAGGCCAGGCCGGACTGAGCGTGCTGGCATTTGCCGAGCTGGAGATGGGGGTGGTGATGCGCCCGGATCATCCCCGGGCTCATGCTGCGATGCTCTCACTGGGGGAATTAAGCGACGAGCGGCATATCATTGCCGGGGCACCGCTCATCGTGCATGAGCGGGTGTCGATGCTCTATCGCCATTATGATTTTTCCCCGGCAAATAGCGTGCGCTGCAACGACATCCGGCTGATTAAATCGCTGCTGTTGAAAGGCAGCGGCGTTACCGTCCTTAGCCGACTGGATGTTCTGGATGAGGTGAAGGAGGGGCGTCTGGCATTTATACCGCTGCGTAATAAGCTGCTGCGGCCGCTGACGCTGGCCCTGTGCACGGCCCCCTCGCGCCAGCTTTCCCGCCCGGCGCAGATGGCTATCCAGAAGCTGACCGGGGTTATGGAGATGATGCAGGCTGCGCCCTAACCGGTGTTGTCCACAAAAGCCCGAACAGCCGCCGCGTTTAGCCCAACGGCCCGCCCTGAATGGTTTCACACAGGCCATTGATGATCCGCTCTCCGGTCTCAGCCTTCAGCTCCTGATACCACGCTTCTGTCAGCGCCCTGTCTTTACCGTGGGTGACATCGCACCGTTTGCGCGCCTTCAGCACCAGGTCGCGGACCCGGTCCCGGCGTAGCGTTTCATACTGGCCTAACACCTGTGAAATGTCCTGGCTCTGGCGGAACAGATCCCCCAGCACCACCGCATCCTCCATTGCCGCGCAGCCGCCCTGGCCGATATCCGGTGTGGTGCTGTGCCCCGCATCCCCCAGCAGCGCTACTTTCCCGCGCACCAGTTTATCGAAGGGTTCGATATCATGGATCTCGATCCGGTTTGTGGTCTGCGGGTCGAGAGTGGCGATCAGCTTTTGCACCTGCGGCGCCCATCCGCTGAAGTAGCGGCTAAGGTCAGCGCGCAGGGTACTGCGATCTTCCGGGAGGCCCAGCGGTAGCGGAACGTCGAAGAAAAAGTAAAAGCGGCCGCCGGAGACCGGCATCAGCGAGACGCGTTTTCCCTCGCCGACAAAGGTGGTCCATTGATTGCCGGGGGCGATGGTTTCATCAATATCCACCAGCCCATTCCAGTTGACGTAGCCCGCGTAGCGGCGCGGCGGGGTGTAGCCGAGCACATACGGGCGCAGCGCGGAATGGCTACCGTCGGCGGCAATCAGGAAATCCCCCTGTGCCGTTGAGCCATCGGTGAACCAGATGCTGACGCCGTCGGCATTCTCTTCGCAGCGGGTCACGCGTTTACCGAACTGCACGGCATCGCGTCCCCAGAAGTCGAGCATCTCGCGCTGCAATTCTGCACGGGATATCGGGCTGGGACGTCCGCCGGTGCGCTCCACCAGCGGGGCAAGGCTGAACTGCGTGAGGGTCTCTGCCCGACGATGTTCTTTATAGGCCAGAAAATGCATCGGGCCGCCGTAGCTGTCGATAATTTCGCCCATGCCCAGGTGGCGCATGCATTTTACGCCATTCGGCCAGATGGAGATGGCGGCGCCCACCGGTTTGATCTCTTTTACGGCCTCAAAGACCTCGCACTCGATACCCGCATTTTTCAGCGCCACCGCCGCGCTCAGACCGCCAATTCCGCCCCCAATCACCAGTGCTTTCATATTCTTCTCCTCTTTTGCGTTTAATAGCCTTGAGCAATTTGCGTACCACAATGACGATCGAAGGCATCTGGCGCTTTCCGGCGTCTCTTACGGCGGCATTTGCACAAAAGGAGGGCGTAATGGAGTGAATGTTGCTCTTTTGTGAATCAATAGTTTCCTGAAAGCTAATTAAGAATCTAATGTTTCATGGCGCTGGCGCGGTTCAGACCGCTGGTTATTGACTGAGGAAGCGATTAATTAACTGATATTAAAGGTGTAAACCCAGTAATGACAAAAAGTGAGCAAATCTGGCCTGGTTTATGCAATTGCCACTGCACGCTTATTCGCAACGGGATGAAGACTATGTCAGAGGAAAAGAACGGTGGCTTACTGTACGGCCTTGAGCAGCAGATCCCGCCGGTTCCGGCTATTTTCAGCGCGCTACAGCATGTGCTTGCCGGGCTGGTGGGAATTATTACGCCGCCGCTGATTATCGGGGCTGCATTAGGGTTAGAGCAGTGGCTGCCTTATTTAATCAGCATGTCCCTGCTGGCATCGGGTATCGGCACCTTTTTACAATCTAACCGCCTGTGGGGCGTTGGCGCCGGCATGATCTGTATGCAGGGCACCAGCTTTGCTTTTCTCGGGGTGGCGATCGCGGGCGGCATGTGGGTAAAGGGGCAGGGGGGCACGCCGCAGGATATTATGGCTATGCTGTTTGGCGTCAATTTCGTTGCCGCACTGGTTCCCTGTATCGTCAGCCGCTTTATCGAACCCCTGAAGCGAATTTTTACCCCGATTATTACCGGTAGCGTTATTGCGCTGATTGGCATGAGCCTGATTAAGGTCAGCATCGTCAACTGGAGCGGCGGGGAGCATGCAAAAGAGTTCGCCAGTATGGGCAATATCACGCTCGGCGCCGTAACGCTGGGCACCATCGTCCTGCTCAGCTGCATGAAAAACCGCTGGCTGCGACTTTCGTCGGTGGTGATTGGCATTGCCGTCGGCTGCCTGGCGGCCGCCCTGAGCGGAAGTTTCCAGCTTAAGCCCGTTGGCGACATCTGGTTCCGCCTGCCGCAGCTCTTCCCGTTTGGCTTTGAGTTTAACGGCGCGATCTTTTTGCCCATTGCGCTGGTATCGCTGGTCTGCATTCTGGAAGCCGTCGGCGATCTGACGGCCAACAGCCTGATTTCACAGCAGTCCATCGACGATCGTGCCTTTCGTACGCGTCTGAAAGGCGGCATTCTGGCGGACGGGATCAGCTGTATGGTGGCGGCGATGCTCTGCGCTTTTCCGAACACCACCTTTGCGCAGAACAACGGCGTGATCCAGATGACCGGCGTTGCCAGCCGCTACGTTGGCCGCTATATCGGTGGGATCCTGATTTTGCTGGGGTTGTTCCCACCCTTTGGCGAGCTTCTTCGTCAGATCCCGGCGCCGGTACTGGGCGGCGCGACGATGGTGATGTTTGGTTGCGTGGTCGCGGCGGGGATCCGCATCGTGACCCAGAAACCGCTGACCCGCCGCGATATGCTGATTGTCGGTCTGGCATTTGGCTTTGGGCTGGGTATCGAAGCCGTGCCTGAATTTCTGGCCCATTTCCCGCCGGTGGTTGAGAACCTGTTCGGCTCAGCGGCCACCAGCGGTGGTCTGGTAGCGATTATCCTCAATCTGATTATCCCGGAAGAGACATCAACCGCCGCGGCGGTAACAAGGAGCGCTGATGATCACGCTGAATCACTTTAACCGCCTGAGCGTCGCAGAGGCCACTTCCCTGCTGGCTCCCTGCGTCGCCGTTCCCGGCTGGGCGACGGCGCTGGCTGAGGGGCGCCCCTGGCGCTCCCGTGAGGCAATGCTGCATGCCGCGCAGCAGCTGATGGCCTCCTGGGGAGAAGTTGAGCTGAACCAGGCCCTGAGCGCCCATCCGCGCATCGGCGAAAAGCCCACGGGTGAGCAGCAGCACGCGGCGCTGTCGCGTCAGGAACAGGCCAGCGTAAACGATGGCGATGCCGCCCTGGCCCGGGCCCTCAGGGAGGGCAATGCCCGCTACGAGGCGCGATTTGGGCGGGTCTTTCTGATCCGCGCGAAAGGGCGCAGCGGGGAGGATATTCTACAGGCGCTGTCGCGCCGTTTAGACAACAGCGACAGTGCAGAGGTGCAGGATGCGTTAGCGCAGCTGCGCGAAATTACGTTATTACGACTGGAAGGAGCCATTGGCGAATGAGTACCTTAAGCACCCATATTCTGGATATCTCTACCGGCCGACCGGCGCAGGGGGTGAAGGTGACGCTGGAGCGGGAAGGCGCGCAGATTGCCGCAGGCGTGACGGACGAGAACGGGCGAATCGGCGAGCTCGGCGCCGGGCAACTGGCGGCAGGGCGCTACCGCCTGACGGCGGCGACTGGAGAGTGGTTTGCCGCCGGTGGCCGGGAGACGATCTTTCTGAGCGCGCAGATTGATTTTGCCATCCGGGAGACGGCGGGCGATCGCTACCATCTGCCGTTTTTGATTGCCCCTGGCGGCTGGTCTACCTATCGCGGAAGTTAACCCAGTCTTTTACCGGCGTCATGTCAGACGCCGGTACCCTCGTTACTCCCTCTCTGCTTCCCCCCAGACGCATTTGCCGTTCACCCAGGTCTCGCTGATATTGCGCTCATCCCCCAGGGTCATCAACACGAACAGCTGCTCATAGATATCTTTGCAGCGTCCGCTGCGTAAGCGTTGCAGCGGCGTGACTGCCGGGTCGATGACCACAAAATCGGCCTCTTTACCCGGCTGGAAATTACCAATCCTGTCATCAAGACGCAGGGCGTGCGCACCGCCGAGGGTGGCATGGTAGAAGGCTTCGCTGGCGCGCAGGCGATAGCTTTGCAGCTGGCCCACTTTATAAGCCTCCCCCAGCGTTCGCAGCATGCTGAACGTGGTGCCTGCGCCAACGTCGCTGCCGATCCCCATTCGCACCTTTTTCTGCCAGCAGGTGGGCAAACGGAACAGCCCGCTGCCGAGAAACAGGTTAGAGGTGGGGCAAAAGGCCACGGCGGAACCGGTATCGTGCAGGCATTGCCACTCTGCGTCCGCCAGATGGATGCCGTGGGCAAAAACGCTGCGCTCGCCGGTCAGTTGGTAGTGGTGGTAGACATCAAGATAGTGTTCATGCTCCGGCCACAGGCTTTTTACCCATGCGACTTCGCTGAGGTTTTCGCTCAGATGGGTATGCAGCCAGGTGTCGGGGAACTCCTCCCGCAGCTGTTGCACCGCAGCCAGCAGCGCTGGCGTGGAGGTGGGGGCGAAGCGGGGGGTAATGGCGTAACCAAGGCGCCCGCGCTGATGCCAGCGCTGAATCAACTCCCGGGTTTGCCGGTAGCTCTGCTCCGCGCTTTCGCTGAGATAGTCCGGTGCATGACGGTCCATCATCACCTTACCGGCAAGCAGGCGCATATTCAGCTTCAGCGCTTCGCTGAAAAGGGCGTCCACCGATTCAGGATGCAGGGTACAAAATACCAGCGCGGTGGTGGTGCCATGGCTCAGGAGCTGGCTGATAAAGAACTGTGCGATCTCCGTGGCGTAACCGGCGTCGGAAAACTGACCCTCCACCGGAAACGTATAGGTCGTGAGCCACTCCAGCAGCTGCTCGCCAAAAGCACCAATCATTTCGGTTTGCGGATAGTGGACGTGGGCATCGACAAAACCGGGGAGTAACAGTTTCCCGCTCAGATCGCGATAGCCTTTCAGTGGCTGCAGGTACTGCTCCCCCTCCAGCCAGGGGAGGAGCGCCACAATGCACCCGTCCCGGATAAAAAGTAAGCCATCCTCCACGTAGCGTGCGTGACGGGCGATATCGTCAGGGCAATCGGCAACGGTACCGATGTCGAAAAAGGCGCCGCGAAGGGCGATATGGTAGTCCATCAGTCTCTGCCTTGTGGCTAAACGAAAGGGTAAACAGAGCGAGCAAAATTGATGCCAGTTTATCCGGAAGGAGGGCGCGCCGCGGCGGAGTGCCGCGGCGAGGCTGAATTACTCTTTCTGGGCAAGGGCGCCAAAACGGGCAGGCGCAGCGGCGCGCTCCTCCCGCGCTATCCATCGGTAGGCGGCAGCGCTCACAAAGACGCCGATAAACCAGCTAAAGTTAGCCACTTCATGCAGGGCCGGAATAAAGCTGATGACCAGACCAATGGCGACGGAGGGAACCAGCGCGGCGATGGCCTTTGGGTTGAAGCCGTTGCGATACCAGTATTTTCCTTTTGGCGTATCGTCGAACAGGTCGTTAACTGAAACCTGACCGCGCTTAATCACGTAGAAATCCACCAGCAGAATGCCGAACAGCGGGCCGATAAACGCCCCCAGCACGTCGAGGGTGTAGTGGATAAGCTCCGGGGAGTTAAACAGGTTCCATGGCGTCAGCAGGACCGAGCCGACGGCGGCAATCATTCCGCCGGTGCGGAAGCTGATCTTCTGCGGCGAACAGTTTGAGAAATCGAACGCCGGGGAGACAAAGTTCGCCACGATATTGATCCCGATGGTGGCGGTGATCATGGTCAGCAGGCCGATGGCGACGGCCAGGTCGTTGCCTACGCGGCTGACGGTTTCAATCGGATCGGTAATCATCCGGCCAAACAGGGACTGAGTACCGGAGACAATAACCACCGTAACGACAGAGAACAGCAGGAAGTTGAACGGCAGACCCCAGCGGTTGCCGCGGCGGATCTCGCCCATGCTTTTGCCGTAGCGCGAGAAGTCGCCAAAGTTGAGCAGCGGGCCGGAGAAGTAGGAGACCACCAGCGCGATGGCCGTGATCATCTGCCAGGTTTGCTCCCCGGTGGTGAGGGATTTACTGGCGAGGGTAAAGGAGATCCCGTCGAGCCCGGTTTTGTATACAATCCAGCCCGCCAGCGCCAGCATCACCACATAAACCGCCGGTCCGGCAATATCAATAAAGCGTTTAATCGCGCTCATTCCGTGCCAGAACACCATCGCCTGCAGCAGCCACATGGTAGCAAAGCAGAGCCAGCCGAGATGGGACAGACCCAGGAAGCTGGCTGAGGTAAGCGCCGACAGCGATGGCCAGAATTTCAGTAATACCAGCATCAGCGCATTGGCCGCCAGCCAGGTCTGGATGCCATACCACGCGAAGGCGATAAGCCCGCGGATCACCGCCGGGATGTTAGCGCCAAAGACGCCAAACGCCTGGCGGGAGATCACCGCATAGGGAACGCCCGCCATCTGGCTGGGCTTCGCCACGAGGTTAGCGCACAGCTGGACGATACAAATTCCCACCAGCAGGCACAGCAGAACCTGCCAGCTCGCCAGGCCGAGGGTAAAGAAGCTCGCGGCCACCACGTAGCCTCCCATGCTGTGCACATCTGACATCCAGAACGAAAAGATGTTGTACCAGCTCCAGTTTTGATCGCGTGTCGGGGCCAGATCTTCATTGCAGAGCCGTGGGCTGTAACCCGCGTGAGGATCGGCGTCATTAACCTGATGCGTGTTTTGTCTGTTTGGCATGAAATCTGCTCCTGTAAGTGAAACCCGTTTTAAGTGGCTTACTGAGGCGTTGCAGGATCCAGGCCAGAAATCGTTCATTTTGTATACAATAATTTAATCGTATGTATACAAGATGCTATCTAAAAGTAAAAGCTGGGGTAATGAATGAGCAACCAACATCGTCTGCAGGCCGCGCCAGAGCTGCATGATAAGGACGAATCCATCTACCAGGCGCTGATGACGGCCATTGTCGAGCATCTGCTCCCCCCGGGAAGCAGACTGCCGGAAGAGGCGCTGTCGGAGGTATTTGGCGTAAGCCGGACGGGGATCAGAAAAGTGCTTCAGCGACTCGCAACGGTGCAAATGGTCACGCTGGCACCCAAACGTGGTGCACAGGTCGCCAGCCCGACGGTTGAAGAGGCGCAGGCGATCTTTCGTACCCGTACCCTGCTGGAGGTCGCGAATTTGCCTGATGTGCTGGCCCGCTGCCAGCCAACCCACCTGGCAGGGCTGGAGGCGATTGTCCGCCAGGAGCAGCAGGCCCATGAACGCTACGACGGTCCGGCGGCGCTCCGCTACTCCGCCGGGTTTCATATTCAGCTGCAGGCGATCTCCGGCAATCAGGTGCTCACGGAAATGGTGACCCATCTGAGTCAGCGCTCCTCCTTAGTGATTGCGACCTGGGGATCGCCATGGCGTCAGGGCTGCCGCTGCAACGATCACGACCGGCTTATTCAGCTGCTGCGGGAGAAAGCGCTACAGCCCCTCAGCGATGCATTGACGCACCATTTTGAACATATCGCCGCCAGCCTCTGTTTTGAGCGCTCTGGCGTCACTCTGCCTGATTTCGCCCGGCTGTTTGCCGGTTTTAAGGAGCAATAATGGCCGCTATTTGTATACAAGTGATCAATCCCAATACCAGCCCGGGCATGACGGAAACCATCGGCGCTGCCGCGAGAGCGGTTGCCGCGCCGGGCACCCGGATACTGGCGGTCTGTCCCGAAGACGGGGTGGCATCCATTGAGGGCCATTTTGATGAAGCTATCGCCGCGGTCGGCGTGCTGGAGCAGATCAAAGCCGGTCGGGAGCAGGGTGTGGATGGCCACGTGATTGCCTGCTTTGGCGATCCCGGCCTGCTGGCGGCGCGCGAACTGGCGCAGGGGCCGGTGATAGGCATTGCCGAAGCGGCAATGCATCTGGCGACCCTGGTGGCGACCCGTTTTTCAATTGTGACCACGCTGCCGAGAACCTTGATTATCGCCCGCCATCTTCTGCGTCAGTACGGCTTTGAACACCACTGTGCCGCTCTTCACGCCATCGATCTCCCGGTTCTGGCGCTGGAGGATGGCAGCGGGCTGGCGCAGGAGAAAGTGCGCGCCCGCTGTATCCAGGCGCTGAAGGAGGATGGCTGCGGGGCGATTGTGCTGGGCTGTGGCGGAATGGCGACGCTGGCCCAGGCGTTGACCCGTGAACTGCGCGTGCCGGTGATCGACGGCGTCAGCGCGGCGGTAAAGATGGTGGAGTCGCTGGTGGCGCTCGGGCTGTCCACCAGCAAGCAGGGCGATTTAGCTTTTCCGGAGGCCAAGACGTTAAGCGGCAAATTTCAGACATTAAATTCATTCTGACGAGAAGAGGTGGGAGATGGCATTTTTGGCAGACGATTACCCGCGCGACCTGCGCGGTTACGCAGGGGAGCCGCCGCACGCGCAGTGGCCGAACAACGCACGGATTGCCGTGCAGTTTGTGCTTAATTATGAAGAAGGCTCCGAAAACCATGTGCTGCACGGCGATGCCGGTTCAGAACAGTTTTTGTCCGATATTATCGGTGCCGCCAGCTACCCTGACCGGCATATGTCGATGGATTCATTATATGAGTATGGCAGCCGCGCCGGTTTCTGGCGCATCCACCGGGAGTTCAGCCGTCGTGGATTGCCGCTAACGGTGTTCGGTGTGGCAATGGCGCTGGCGCGTCATCCGGATGTGGTGGAGGCGATCAAAGCGGCCAATTATGACGTGGTCAGCCACGGCTGGCGCTGGATCCATTACCAGAACATGCCCATTGAGCAGGAGCGCGAGCATCTGAATAAAGCGGTGCAGGTCTTCACCGATCTCTTTGGCAAGCCCCCCACAGGCTGGTACACCGGCCGCGACAGCCCCAATACCCGCCAGCTGGTGGTGGAGCACGGCGGCTTTGATTACGACAGCGATTATTATGGCGATGATTTGCCGTTCTGGAGCGAGGTGGCGTGCAGTGACGGCACGCGCAAACCGCATCTGATTGTGCCTTACACGCTTGATGCGAACGACATGCGGTTTGCCACCGCCCAGGGCTTTAATACCGCCGAGCAGTTTTACACATACCTGAAAGACAGCTTTGATGTGCTGTATGAGGAGGGCGAGTCTGCGCCGAAAATGATGTCCATTGGGATGCACTGCCGCCTGCTTGGACGGCCGGGCCGCTTTCGGGCGCTACAGCGCTTTCTTGATTATGTGCAGCAGCATGACAACGTCTGGATCTGTACCCGTCAGCAGATTGCCGATCGCTGGCGTGACTTTCATCCCTACCAGGCGTCACAAAATCAATAGCCCTGTCTTCACCCTCTCCCGTCCAGGAAGAGGGTATTTCCAGCACATTAGATCATCAGGCTTACCTGGGCGGCGACAATTCGCCAGCCAGAGGGAAAGCGTACCCACGTCTGCTGCTGACGGCCAATACGCTCGCTGCCCTCGCGGGTAAACTCGGTGCTGCACACCGCGTAATCCTCGCCGAAGGTGGTGATGGTGGTATGCCGCAGCTCGCGCTGCAGGCCAACGGCAGGGCGGGCGGCACGAAACGCGCGGATTTCGTCGATACCGTACAGGTTTTCCCCGGCCCCCAGCCTTACCGTGCGGGCGTCGTGCCAGAAAAGTTCATCCAGCACGGCAATATCATTGCTGACCAGCGCCTCTTCGTAGCGATAAAACGCCGCCGTCACCTCGGCAAGCACCTGCGGGCGGTTAATCTCTTCTCCGGTCATCATGCTGCCACCTCCGCCGGGCTGGCATCGGTGATACCCATCTCTTCCAGTACCCGGGCCACGCGCAGGCAGGCCTGCTCGTTAAACGGCGCGGCAATTAACTGCAGGCCAATCGGCTGCCCGCCCGCCGTGCGAAGCGGAACCGTGGTGACCGGCAAACCGATAAAGGAGATGGGCTGCGTCAGCATTCCCATACTGGCGCGGATCGGCAGGGGCTGGCCGTTGATCTCCATGGTCTGCGCCCCGACAGGCGTAGCGGCACAGGGGGTAGCGGGGGCGATCAGCACCTCAGCATGGGCGAACAGGGCGTTAAACGCCTGCCGGGCATGGTTGCGAAAGCGCTGGGCCTGGATATACCAGCTGGCGGGGATCATCGCTCCCGCCAGCAGGCGCTCGCGGGAGTTGGGCTCAAAACGCTCCGGCTCGCGGCGTAGCGCTGGAAGATACTGATTTCCCCCCTCGGAGGCGCTGATAATAAAGGCTGCGGAGCGGGCCAGCTCCGCTTCCGGGAAAATGAGCTCCTCCTGAACGCCCAGCGCCCGGGCGACGCGGGCGACAGCCGCACGGGCGTCGTTATCGCACCAGGTGGAGAAATAGCCGCCAAGCGTGGCGCAGCGCAGGCCCTCCAGCCCACGGCAGAGCCGGTTCGCCGTGGGCTCGCTGGCCCTGTCGGCCTGAAAACTGTCCGCGGGATCCTGGCCCTGCAGCACATCGTATACCGTCGAGAGATCGCTGACACGGCGGGCAAACGGGCCGATGTGGTCAAGGCTGGCGACAAAGGGGTGGCTGCCGGCGCGGGACAAACGACCGAAGGTCGGCTTCAGGCCAAAGATGCCGCACAGCGAAGCCGGAACGCGTATCGATCCGTTGGTATCGCTACCCAGCGAGAAGTGGACCAGCCCGGCCGCTACCGCAGCTGCCGACCCGCCGGAAGAGCCGCCAGCGATCCGGGAAAGATCGTGCGGATTGCGCGTGGCCCCGTAGTGGCTGTTTTCGGTGGTGAAACCGTAGGCGTAGGCATCCATGTTCAGCATCCCGGACAGCAGCGCTCCCGCGCTTTGCAGCTGACGCACCGCCCGGCTGTCGGCGACGGCGGGGGGGCGTTTGCTGAACAATTCTGCTCCGGCAAGGGTGGTGTGTCCGGCGACATCGAACAGATTTTTTACCGCAAAGGGAACAGCCGCCAGCGCGGGCAGGGGGCGCTTGTCCCGGCGCAGGCTATCAATCTGCTCCGCCTCAGCCAGCATCCGCTTTTCGCTGATGTGGGTCCAGGCGTTGATATGCGGATTGACGCGGGCGATATTCTCCAGGGTGTGGCGGGCAATCTCCACGGCGCTCAGCTCGCCGCAGGTTAACGCACGCCGTATCTCTTCGATCGTCATCTCAGGTAGCTTCATGCTTTATAGACTCCGGCGATTTCGACGCGGTCGTCGAGGGAAAAAGCCAGCAACGGCTCAGCCATCGCCGCAATGCGGGTAAACTGCACGCTGAGCTCGGCGCGACGCGCGTCGTCCAGCTCCAGTGCCAGCAAGTGTTCCATTTGGGCGAGATAAGCATCCCATTCGGTTTGTGGTGTCGTCATGTTGAACTCCTAATATCCGGCTGCGGAGCCGTTGCTGCGCGGATCGCTGGCTCCCTCTAAAAGACCATCAGGGTGGCGGACAATCGCCCCTGCATGGCCCATGGCTTCGCTGAAATCTGCCAGCACGTCAACCTCATGCCCCAGCTGTCGCAGATGGGCGATGCTCTCTGCGCTGAAGCGCCCTTCCAGCTTGAGTGAATCGGATGTCTGTCCCCAGGTGCGTCCCAGCAGCCAGCGTGGGCGGGAGATACTCTCCTGCAGCGGCATATTTTGCATGACGTAGCGGGTGAAGAGAGCAGCCTGGGTTTGCGGCTGTCCGTCGCCTCCCATTGAGCCATATACCATCACCCGGCCATCGTTCAGGCGTGCCGCGGCGGGGTTTAACGTGTGAAACGGCTGTTTGCCCGGGGCCAGCGCCAGAAGATGCGCCGGGTCGAGGCTGAACGAGGCTCCGCGGTTTTGCCAGACCAGCCCGGTGTCCGGCAGGACCACGCCGCTGCCAAATTCATGGTAAAGGCTCTGAATAAAGGAGACCGCCAGACCGTTTTTATCGATAACGCCCATCCACACGGTATCGCCCGGTCCTTTGCCTGCTCCCCAGGGGGCCGCGCGTTGATCGTCTATTTTCTCTGCCAGCGGCTGCAGCGCCGCAGGGGTAAGCAGACTCTGGATATCAACATCAAGATGACGTGGGTCGGTGATGTGGGCGTCGCGCAGGCCAAAGGCCAGCTTGGTGGCTTCAACAATGCGGTGGATGGTCAGCGCATCGTCAGCATCGGCCATCCCGAGACGATCGGTTATCCCGAGGATCGCCAGGGAGACCAGCCCCTGGGTCGGCGGCGCCAGATTCCACAGTTCGCCGTGCTGATGATCGAGCCTGAGCGGAAGCGGGCGGCGGGCACGATGCTGATGCAGATCGCTGAGGGTAACCGGCATGCCGCACCTTTCCATGCCGCGGGCCAGATGCCCGGCCAGCGGCCCGCGGTAGAAACTGTCTAATCCTTCCTCCGTTAACCGGCGCAGGGTGTTTGCCAGCGCCGGTTGCAAAAAGCGGCTACCCGCCTCGGGTGGCTGTCCGTTGACCAGAAAGGTATCGGCGAATCCGGGCTGGTGGCGCAGTTCGTCCAGTTTGCTTGCGGTGGCCCTGGCCTGAGAGGCGGTAACCGGAATGCCGTGAGTGGCGTAGCCGATAGCATCCTCAAGAAGGCGGGTCAGGGGCAGGTGGCTCCGGCAGAGATCGTGGGAAATCGAGAGTGCTTCTTCCCAGCCGCTGACGGTACCGGCCACGGTAAGCGCAGCCTGCGGGCCGCGATGGGGAATGTGCGCCATCCCCTCATAGGCCTGCGGGGTTGCCCGCGCCCCCGCCGCACCGCTGGCATCGATGGCGATGGGATCGCCATCAGGAGGGACGATCAGCCAGAAACCATCGCCCCCCAGGCCGTTCATGTGCGGATACACCACCGCAATGGTTGATGCGGCGGCGACCATTGCCTCAATGGCACTGCCTCCTTCACGCAGAATCGCCAGCGCGCTTTGGCTGGCCAGGTGATGGGGAGTAACTGCCATCCCCTGGGTGGCAACATGACTTTGCATGGCGTGTCCTCTGATAACCGTTTATGTGCGAAGCGTTGCAAAAGCTGTTCCATTTTTGAACGTAAAGTTTCATTCGCTGCAGGATAAGGGCATTTTGCGGAACTGGCATGCATTATGAAGGGGGTTAACGGTATAGTGCAGTGAAACAAAAGTTACAGAGGCCTTATGCAACAGCTTGATGAACGCCTGAAAGAGCAGTATGCGTCTTTATCGCCACAGGAGCAGCGGGTGGCGGACTTTATCTTCGATCATTTTGACGATCTCATCAGCTATAACAGCGCCGAACTGGCGCAGCTGAGCGGCGTCTCTAAAGCGACGGTCAGCCGCCTGTTTAAGCGACTGGGCTATGAAAAATATAAAGAGATGCGGGATGAACTGCGGACCCTGCGCCAGAGCGGAATGCCGATTACCGACAATCGCGACGCGGTGCAGGGCAACACGCTGCTGGCAAGACATTATAAACAGGAAATGGCAAATTTGACCCAGTGGGTCAACGCGCTGGATGTGCAGCAGTTTGCCGGTGCGCTTCAGGCTATGGTCGCCGCCCGGCGCATCTTTATTGTCGGCATGCGCAACTCCTGGCCTGCGGCGCTGCATCTGCGTCAGCAGCTCCTGCAGGCGCGGGGACAGGTGCTGGTGTTGCCTCAGCCGGGGCAGAGCCTGAGTGAAGAGCTGGTTGATTTAACCGCTGAGGATCTGGTGGTGGTGATGGCGTTCCGCCGTCGTCCGCGCATTATCCGCCCGCTGTTACAGCAGCTACAGAGCAAGGGTATTCCGGTCCTGCTGATGTGCGAGCCGCAGGCACATGGCCTCTTTCCGCTTGCGCGCTGGCAGCTTTGCGCCCCGCTGGATAGCGTATCGGCTTACGATAGCTACGCCTCGGTCAATAGCTTGATCAATCTGCTGGCGAACGCCTTCCTGCATGAAATTCTCGATAAAGGCCGACCGCGGATCCACGACATCGCCACGCTTTACCAGCAACTGGATGAACTCGAACACCGATAATGGGGCGCCAGCATGGTGCCTTGCATCTTGTTGGTGCGAAAATAGTGCGAGGAATGCCTGCGGTCTTTCCTCCTTTTTGGTCGCTTCCCTCTGTTCTCACTGCATTTAATCCCATTGATACCCCTTGCGTCAGGTTGAATTCTTTTTGGCACATTAGTTGCAAAACTGATTCATAAGAATCTTTTGTTTCATGCTAACGTAAAGGGGAACCCTCATGAAGAAATTGCTTATTGCCCTGGTTGGGGCTGCCAGCCTGTTAACCCACCTTTCGGCGGCACAGGCTGACCAGCTGCAGGATATTGAAAAACGCGGTGTGATCCGCATTGCGGTACCGCAGGATTTCCCGCCGTTTGGATCGGTGGGTACTGATCTTCAACCGCAGGGCTATGACATTGATACGGCCCGCTATCTGGCTAAGGCGATGAAACTCAAACTACAGCTGGTGCCGGTGACCAGCGCCAACCGGGTGCCCTATCTGCAAACCGATAAAGTCGACCTGGTGATTTCAAGCCTGGGTAAAAACGCCGAACGCGAAAAGGTGATTGATTTTAGCCGCGCCTACGCGCCGTTTTTCCTGGGGGTGTTCGGTCCTGCCGGGGCAGAGCTGAAAGATCCGGCGGCGCTCAGCGGCAAAAGCGTTGGCGTGACGCGCGGCGCGGTGGAGGACATGGTGCTGAGCAGCGTAGCGCCGAAAGAGGCGCAGATTAAGCGCTATGAAGACAACAACACCACGCTGTCGGCCTATCTTTCCGGCCAGGTGCAGTACGTGGCGACCGGTAATCTGGTGGTCGCGGCCATTTCCCGGCAGAACGCCGACAAAGCCCCGGTGCCGAGCTTTATGCTCAAGGACTCACCCTGCTTTATCGGCCTGAAAAAGAACGAACCAGCGCTCAAGGCGAAGGTGGATGCGCTGATTGAACAGGGAGTGAAAGACGGCACCCTTAACGCGCTGTCTGAGAAGTGGCTGAAAGCCCCGCTGCCTGCCAGCCTCGGCGTATAAGGCTGGTGCATGACGGAGCAACTTGATTTTTCTGCGCTCTGGCCTCTGTGGCCGGAGCTGCTGGCGGGACTGTGGGTCACCGTTCAGCTGACCGTACTGGCGACAGCTGGCGGTCTGCTGACAGGGATTGTCGGCGCTGCCATTCGTAGCGGGCCCCCCACGTGGCTAAGCCGGATTTGGGGCGGGTATGTGGAGATGATCCGCAACACGCCATTTGTGGTTCAGCTCTTTTTTATCGTCTTTGGCTTGCCGAATCTGGGCCTGAAGATGACCGCCGGCGAAGCCGCGCTGCTGGCGATGATCGTGAACCTCGGGGCTTACAGTACCGAAATTGTCCGCGCCGGTATTCAGGTGACGCCAAAAGGGCAGTGGGAGGCGGGGCGTGTACTGGGGCTGAGCCGGATGCAGACGTTTATCCAGATTGTTCTGCCGCCTGCGTTACAGCGCATTTATCCCGCCCTGGTCAGCCAGTGCATTATCGTGATGCTTGGATCGTCGGTAGTGTCACAGGTCTCTTATGAAGAGCTGACCTTCGCTGCCAACCTGATTCAGTCGCGCACATTCCTCAGTTTTGAGGTTTATCTGGTCACGACGGGCATTTATCTGGTGCTGTCGATAACGATGCGTCAGCTGCTGATGGCGGCGGGGCGAAAATGGCTGGGGGTACAGGCATGATGACAACCTTTACCGACTGGGACATTGTCCGCAATTTACTGCTGGCCGGGCGCTGGACGGTGCTGCTCTCTCTGGTGGCCTTTGCGGGCGGCGGGCTGGTCACATTGCCGCTTTTACTGCTGCGTCTGACCGGAGGACGTCAGCTGAAACGCCTGATCCGCGGCTATGTTGAGCTGTTTCAGGGGACGCCGCTGCTCATGCAGTTGTTCCTCGCCTTTTTCGGCGTTGCGCTGTTTGGTATTGACGTTTCAGCCTGGACCGCAGCGTCAATGGCGCTGACGTTTTACACCAGCGCCTTTCTGCTTGATATCTGGTTTGGCAGCATTCGTGCCCTGCCAAAAGGGCAGTGGGAAGCGTCCCGCTGCCTGGGCCTGAGCTTTGGTCAGACGCTTTGTCGGGTGGTTGCGCCCCAGGCGATGCGCATCGCTATCGCCCCAACGGTAGGTTTTGCCGTTCAGGTGATCAAGGGAACGGCGCTGGCGTCAATCATCGGTTTTATCGAACTGACGAAGGCCGGGACGATGCTGACCAATGTTACGTATCAGCCGTTTAAAGTCTTTGCGCTGGTGGCGCTGGGCTACTTCATTCTGTGTTACCCGCTGTCCCGCTACAGCCGCTATCTGGAGAATAAATTCAATGCCTCTCATCACCATTAACCAGATGCAGAAGTATTACGGCGATAACCACGTGCTCAAGGGCGTCGATCTGGATATCGATATGGGTGAAGTTATCTCGATTATTGGCCGCAGCGGGTCAGGTAAAAGCACGCTGCTGCGCTGCATCAACGGCCTGGAGGGTTATCAGGACGGCAGTATCAAGCTCGGCGGGATGACCATTACCGACCGCGATTCCCAGGCGCGGGAAATCAGCCGTTCAATTGGGATGGTATTCCAGAACTTCAACCTGTTCCCGCATATGACGGCGCTGGAGAACGTGATGCTGGCCCCGCGTCGGGTGCTAAAAAAAAGCGCCGCCGAGTGCCGTGACCTGGCCCGACGTATGCTGGAGAAGGTCGGTCTCGGTGACCGGCTGGATTACTATCCCTCCAGCCTTTCCGGTGGCCAGCAGCAGCGGGTGGCGATTGCCCGCGCCCTGGCAATGTCGCCAAAAGTTTTACTCTGTGACGAGATCACCTCAGCGCTGGATCCTGAGCTCGTGGGCGAAGTACTCAAGGTGCTGGAGCAGCTGGCGGCGGAGGGTATGACCCTGATTCTCGTGACCCATGAAATGAATTTTGCCCGCGAAGTGGGCGACCGCGTGGTGTTTATGCATCAGGGGCGCGTCTGGGAGCAGGGTGACAGCAAAACGCTGTTCGCCAGTCCGCAGACCAGCGAACTGAAGCAGTTTATCTCCTCCGTGCGCGGTCTCAATTAATTTAAGGATTTTCAGATGGATATCTCTCAGTTTTCGCAAATCAACCCGCCGTCGCGGCTGCTAATGGGCCCTGGCCCAATTAATGCCGATCCTCGTGTACTGCGTGCCATGTCAAGCCAGCTTATCGGTCAGTATGATCCGGCGATGACGCACTATATGAACGAGGTGATGGCGCTTTACCGTGGCGTATTTCGCACTGAAAACCGCTGGACGATGCTGGTGGACGGCACCTCGCGGGCGGGGATTGAAGCGATCCTGATTTCAGCGATCCGTCCCGGGGATAAAGTGCTGGTGCCAGTGTTTGGCCGCTTCGGCCATCTGTTATGCGAAATTGCCCGCCGCTGCCGGGCGGAGGTGCACACCATCGATGTCCCATGGGGAGAGGTCTTTACCCCGGACCAGATTGAAGACGCGATCAAACGGGTGCGTCCGCGTCTGCTACTGACGGTGCAGGGAGATACCTCCACCACCATGCTGCAGCCGCTGGCGGAGCTGGGAGAAATTTGCCGTCGTTACGATGTGCTGTTTTACACCGATGCCACCGCTTCGCTGGGCGGCAACCCGCTGGAAACCGATGCCTGGCAGCTGGATGCCGTTTCAGCCGGGATGCAGAAGTGCCTTGGCGGTCCGTCGGGTACCTCGCCCATTACGCTCAGCGCACGCATGGAGGAGGTTATTCGCCGCCGCAAATGCGTTGAAGAAGGTATTCGTACCGATGCGCATCTCGATGGTGTTGATGAGATGGTGTACTCCAACTATTTCGATCTTGGGATGATCATGGATTACTGGGGGCCGGAGCGACTCAATCACCATACTGAAGCCACGTCGGCGCTGTTTGCCGCCCGGGAATGTGCGCGTCTGATCCTTCAGGAAGGCCTGGATAACGGTATTGCCCGTCATAAGCAGCACGGTGATGCGCTGGTGAAAGGTATTCAGGGAATGGGGCTGGAGACGTTCGGCGACCTCAAACATAAGATGAATAACGTGCTTGGCGTGGTGATCCCTCAAGGTATCAACGGGGATCAGGTGCGCAAACTGATGCTCGACGATTTCGGTATTGAGATCGGTACGTCGTTCGGACCGCTTCACGGTAAGGTGTGGCGTATTGGCACCATGGGCTATAACGCGCGTAAAGCGTGCGTAATGACGACCCTCAGCGCGCTGGAATCAGTGTTGAACTATCTCAGGTTCCCGACAACCCAGGGCGCCGCGATGCAGGCTGCATGGGATCACTACTGTACTGAGAGCGGGCAATGAGTAAACCAATACGCCAGCAGGCGGAGTGGCAGCAGGCTGCCGCGAGAGTGATGGAGCGTGCCGACGTGCTGGCCGCCATCAGCGAGACGCCAGGGGCATTGACGCGTGTCTATTTATCGCCTCAACACCTTCAGGCCAATCAGCAGGTCGCGCTGTGGATGAGTCAGGCCGGAATGACCGTCTGGCAGGACAGCGTGGGCAATATTTGTGGACGTTACGAAGGTCAGCAGGAGGGCGCGCCGGCCATTCTGCTGGGCTCCCATCTTGATACCGTGCGCAATGCCGGGCGTTACGACGGTATGCTGGGCGTACTCACGGCGATCGAGGTGGTCCACAATCTGCATCAGCAGGGGCGGCATCTGGAGAAAGCTATAGAGATTGTCGGCTTTTGCGATGAAGAGGGAACGCGATTCGGCATTACGCTGCTCGGCAGTCGGGGGCTGACCGGTACCTGGCCTGAAGGCTGGCTGGCGCAGACAGATGCGCAGGGTATTAGCGTGGCGCAGGCGATGGTGCAGGCAGGGTTGGATCCGGCGCGCATCAGCCATGCTGCACGTCGCGCAGAGGAGTTTGCCGCTTATCTCGAACTGCATATCGAGCAGGGCCCTTGTCTGGAGCAGGAAGATCTGGCCCTGGGCGTCGTCGAGGCGATTAACGGTGCGCGTCGCCTGAACTGCTGCTTTACCGGTGAGGCTGGACACGCGGGGACGGTACCGATGAGTCATCGTAAAGATGCGCTGGCCGCCGCCGCCGAATGGATGATGCGCATTGAGACCATGACCGGCGAAAGGGGCGGGAATCTGGTTGCTACGGTGGGCACGCTGCGCCTCGCACCGGGTGCGGTAAACGTCATCCCCGGTGACGTGTCGCTCACGCTCGACATTCGCGGGCCAGCTAACGAGCCGCTTGATTCGCTGTTGAATGCGCTACTGGCTGAGGCGCAGCTGATTGCTGCCCGGCGCCAGTTACAATTTAGCGCCGAGACGTTTTATCGTATTTCCGCTACCGCCTGCGACAGCCGTATACAGCAGGTACTCTGCAATGCTGTGCATGAAGTGCAGGGACGTTCACTGACCTTGCCAAGCGGCGCCGGGCACGACGCCATTGCTATTGCCGGGCGTTGGCCGGTGGGAATGCTCTTTGTGCGCTGTAAAGGGGGAGTCAGTCACCATCCCGCAGAGTCGGTTAACGCTGAAGATGTGGCGCTGGCGCTGGATGCTTTTTCACGTGCGGTCTTTGCGTTAGAGGGGCTGGAATAAGCCTGGTGTCTTGATTTTCCTGGATACAAAAAAGCCCGCAGGCTTGCGCCGGGCGGGCTTTCAGGACTTCGTATCAGGCTCTGGTAACCGTTAACAAAGAATTTTGGTGCTGGCGGAGTCTGCTATTGATCTTTAATTTATTGATTTTTATCGTTAATTTTTATTTTCTTTGTTGGGCGTATACCTAAACGTATACCAATTGCTGATGTTAATCCCCAAAAATTAGAGCATGAATTTCACAACAACTGTCCAGGCTATCTCTTAAAGCCAAAAAATACTTTTTATCTGGATTATGGTTCACAGTGTTCACTCACAGTTTTTGTCTAATAAAATCAGTGTTTTGTTTTGTTACCTCTTTGTGAAGAGTGAACAGTAAAGTCTACATTAATGTACTAAATGAATAAAAAAGCCCGGCGAAGGCCAGGCTGATTGCTTCTATTTTTCTCCAATATCCCCACATTTGGGAAGCCAGTCAGAATTGCTTTCCTCCCTGAGGGCCAGGTTAGTCTGCATTCCCTGATTGGTCCGCCGCTTCTCGTACTGCAGCCCATATTCCTTGAGCATTAACGGCAACCCCTTGCCAAACATGGTCAGACTGAGCGTATTTTTATAGCCGTTGGCCTCCATGTAGACCAGATAGGCATGGTAAAGATATGTACGAGGCTGACGTGGGACAATGTTAGCGTTACCCATAAACATGCCCGTGGTATCAGGCAGGGCTTCAAGGTAGCCGCAAAAATCAAACGCTGAATCAGCATCACGTTTGATGGTGAGCGCTTCAGCAGAGTTCTGCTGCGACTGAAGTAATGTCCTGGCGCTCATTGGGTCGCTGAAACGCAGCATAAGCTGGCGAACAATCACCGCCAGCTCGCCGGCAATTTTCTCTTTGAGCTGAGTATCGCGTTCCTCCGGGGCTATCTGGTCGGGGAAATGCAGGATCACTCTTCGACGTGAAACTCCACCACTACGATCCGTGAAACGCATCGGATTATTGTTCACAGCCAGGATGACCGCCGGGATGTGGGTTGAATAGGCGTTCTGGTATTTGGGATCAACGGATACCGCATCGCCGCCAGTGATGGCTTTTAGTCCGGCCCCGTCACCGCTCCACTTTTCCTGGTCGGGAAGTCGAATCAGTGAAAAACCTATTAACGCAGCTCGCTCTCTTGGCGACTCAAGCATTTCAATGGTTGCCGAGGTAGCGTTATCTTCACCTGCCAGCATGGTTGCTATTTCAGCAAGAATACTCTTTCCACTTCCGCCAGGGCCAGTGACCTCCAGAAACAGCTGCCAGTCATAACGGTTAGCCAGCACCATAAACAATGCAGCCAGAATAATGTCCCGCTTTTCAGGTTTAAAACCTGCGGCACGATCCAGCCAGCGCCAGAATGCCGGGGCATGGGTTTCCAGTGCCTCGCCGTCAACGGGCTGCGTGTAATCCACCTCGCACAGTGTACGTAACCAGTGCTTTTTATTGTGCGGGCTGAACAATCCTGTCCGGGTATCGAGCACACCGTTGCGGAAACCGATCAACTGCCGCGCCGGATTCTGCTGTTGCGGAACGATCAGTTTGAGGGTTTCCACGAGAGACGCAATTTTCGCGGATGAAAAAGGTGCGTCGAGGCGCCGAAACAGCGCAGCGACATCACGGGCAAAATCGGCGTAATAGATAACTTTCCAGGCCCCCGCCTCATAGCGTGAAAGGAGCTGCCCGTTCGGGTCTACTGCCAGTGAGTTTTTATAATGCTCCACTACCCTCTGCGCTTTTTCGCTGACACTCAGAGCGGTAAATTCAGCTTCGCTCATTGTGTCGAAAGGGCTGGCAACAGCTGGTTTTATTGCTTCATAAATTGCGAGCCGGGTGGCTTCTTCGCCGTTTTGCGTGAATGCATCGTTCCAGTCACCAAACACAGGCGGGAGCGCCATTGTGCAATTGCAGGCCCCGGTAACAGCTGCGCCCCTTGTTTGCCCCGCACCGTTGAGATCGCGGTCAGCAGCAATAATTATCTGGTGCGTTGGGTACTCACTGCAGGCAATGCTCGCCAGGGAAAGGAAATTGACGGACGAAAAGGCCACCATGACAGCATCGCCAGTCAGATGGTTGATAGTAAGTGCAGTGGCATAGCCTTCCGCTATCCAGAGTCGTTTGGCTGCTTTGGCAGTACCTTCAACCAGGTAAAAGGCATTCTTAACCTGACCGCCTTTAAGGAAGCATTTGCCCCCATCAGCGTTGATTAACTGCAGATTTACCAGCTCTCCCTCTGCATACAATGGAACGATAAGATCTCCCGCACGGAACGTCGTACCACCGACTTTATGCATGGCGGTTAATTCCCGGCAAGGCAGTGCAGAAAATCCTTTACCCGTCAGATAAGCATTGCCTGTGGTCTGACGTGATTTCTCCAACAAACGGGCAGCCAGCGCGGCTGCGGCTTTTTTCCCGTCCTCTTTTTCAGGAGAACCAGATTCAGGCATTCCCTGAGATACTGGCGGCAGATTCCCGGTAATGACGTTTATTCTGTCTGCCGCTTCACTGATGCCTACATCCAGTACTTTACTTACAAGCGCCAGGCCATCACCTGCCCCGCATTGGTTACAGAACCATGTTCCCCGTCCTTCCTGGTCATCAAATCGAAAGCGGTCTTTCCCGGCACAGACCGGACAGGGCTGGTGTCGATTTTTCAGTACGGTTACACCCAGTGCGGGTAAAATTATTGACCAGTGACCACGAGCTGCTTTCTCTGCCTGGCTAACTTTCATTCCTGACATTGTGCGGCCCTCCTTAGTGCAACGCTGGTTTATTGAGGTGACGGGAGCAAAGTTCATCCATTACCGTCATTCCAAGCAGTGAGAGAACCGGACAGGCCTTAAGAGGCCCCGACTCCATCAGATCCGAAAGCAACGCGCAGGCAATTTCCAGTCCTCTTTGCTGCCCATGCTGGCGCAGATAGAACCCTTCAAGCTCGCGGGCTATGGCATCTTCTAGTTCAGCGAGCGTCAGACCGGAATAACGTTCCTGCTGACAGCTGATAGTCAGCCAGGCACAGGCTACGGCACGGCGATACAGAGCGGCACGAAGTGCCAGATGCGATTCACAGGATTTCATCAGGCCACCTCCGCATTCATCAGGTCGTCATGGCAGCGTTGCACCACTCCATCCAGTTGCTCTGTCATCAGATAGATGAGGGAAACCAGTTGTTCGCACTGGGCACCTGCTGGCTTTTCATAACAGTCCTGAAGGGCTGCCATGCCAGTGACATATTCACCCACATTGCGTAAATGTTTCAGCCTTACAACATCGTCGTAAGAGATTTCAAACTGGTTCATAGCGTCACCTCCCCGGCAGGCAGGCGTGCCGAAAGGGAGAGCACATAATCACGGACCAGCGAAAGGCGCGCGGAACGCTCATCGTAGGCGACAGTGCGAAGCATACAAATGCGGGGTTGAGTGTCAGCACGGCGGATTGCGGCAAACACAAAGACATATTGCGGATATGACGGGGTGAGGATTGTAGCCATGATGGCAGCCTCCAATAAGTAGCGGTTATTGCTACCACCGGAAACGCCAATTTCACTGGTGGCAGCCCGAACGGGGTTGGCGTAACCGGCCTTATTGGAAACCGGCCAGCCCGAAGGCTGCCCCGCCCGGACTGCCATTATCTTGAAAGAACTACGGTGTACACACAAACACCACAGCCCGGAAAATGGGTGTGCCTGAGCTACGACGTAAAAAAAGACGCAAGGCGCGTCAGTTGTCGCCAATAAGTTACACGGAACGCCAATTCCGGCTGCCGATTTTGCGACAGCGGAAAAACTATACCTGGAAATGACGGTAGTAAGCAAGCCAGAAAAAAGGGATTTAATGTATTCAGGTATCATCATGCATCACATCCCCGCCCACGGGCACTGATACGGTCCGCCATCCATGCGCTGACCTCAGACTGTGCCCAGGCAACATTTTTACCGCCAAGCGGGATCTGCTTCGGAAACGCATCGCGACTGATCAGGTCGTAAATGGTCGAACGGGACAACCCGCATAAGTGCATCACCTCAGGCAGGCGTAAAAATCGTTCATGCTGGTTCGGTACAGGAAATAATGGCGCAGCCGGAGCTGGCGCAGACACAGAAATATTACGCATTTATCTACCCTCTTTAATTTCCACAACAGACCTTATGAATTTATCCGGGTTCAGGTAGTTCCTTATTATGTGTATATAAACCGCCTGCGCACGCATTATTTATTTAGCGTCACATATTGATTTTATGGAATTTAAAACCCGATCAAACCATATAAAGCGACATAATAAACACTATGCCTGCGGGCTATAAATACAGGAGCATTAATAGGAACTACCATTCATCCAGGGTTTACTAACTTATGAGTCACTGCACCTGATAGTGCTGACCCCACCGCCAATACAGCAAGGCAGTACAACTTCTACACGAGGCCTTGCATTGCAGGCCCCAATTTCCGGGCATATTTTTGAATCGCATCCAACTTATAAACATTGGGCCTGCATAAAAACCTTGATATTAAATAATTTCACCTTAAATCTTAAAATATATCCGCATGAATCCATAAAGAACCGGACAGTTCTAGTTTTATAAAAATCAGTATGAAATGCAACACCTTGGTCAGAGGCGAAAATGTTATTTCCCGGCAATAACAGGCAGTCTATTTCAGCGCCTGTCGAATACTACTGAATAAGGGTGAATAGTGGTGAGGAGCAAAAATCAAATAGCCATGAGGAATAAAAAACCATCCATTATGAAAAAATACCATAGATAACCTTATCCCCATGTGAACAGTTATGAACAGTCGATGAATACTGCCCCGTCAACCATTCACCATCTAACTTACTGTATTATCTATTTTTTTTACCTAAGTGAATAGTAGTGAACAGTTAATGTAAGTCTGAAACTGACTCAGTTAAACGAGGCCTTTCCTGGCTAGCCAAAAGAGGTCTTTGTCTTGTCGCTCGCACAATGGCGTTCAATGGCGGCTTTGTATGCATCACAGCACAATTGACACCAACACAAACAACAAGGTGCTGACATGACTATCCCAGACCAGAGCAATAAATCGACTGCTGATATTTCTATCCCTGCTGCGACACAACATGCGTTTGAAAAAGTGAATGCTGCCAAATCAGCCTGGACGGAAGCCCGTCGCAAACAAACTGATGCTGCCGCGATGCTCGCAACGATCCGTAAACGCCGTGTAGAAACGGAAACGGAGGCAAAGGCGCAAAATGAAGAATGGCGTCAGATGTTTCATGAAAACCAGGGACAGGTAACGCCGAAAATGAAAAAACTAAGGGCTGAGATTGCCCTGGGGCGTGAAACACTCGACGAGTTTGATGATCTGCTTGCGGCCCATGCCGGAGAGAATGAGTATCTCCCATGGAAAACGGCGGAACTGGCCCGTGGTTACATTCAGGCACATGATAATCTTATCGAAACCCATGTTAACCAGCTTTGGCATGATTTTATGAAGCAGCATGGTCAAACCCTTATCCAGCTTTTAAGCCTTCTCAAAGTGACAAAAGGGAGAAGCGCCAGCTCTGTAATCGGTGTTGTCCATTCTGTGAATGATCCTGAAACGCTATTGCGGGATTTCATTACTTCTTCAATCACTAACCCGGCGTTGAAACAGAATGCCTCTCTGCAGAGTGACCCTTTCCTTAATAAAGTTGGTGTACTTGCAGAAAATACTGCCTATCAGGATATACAAAATGCCCCAAGCCCGGCGGCGCAAATCCGCATACAAAAACAGCGTGAAAAAGCGAAGAAGGGGCAAAGCTGATGGACACCACAATTACCCCTCAGGAAGCGCTGCATCACTACCGGGAAGCTTCTCAGAGCTGGCTATCCCTTCGTAATGAGCAAAGTACAGCCCAACTACGGCTGCAGGCATTGTTGCTGTCTGCAGATAAGCCTTCCAATTATGCCTGGCAGGTGGAAACTCTAAGAGAGAAGCTAGAAGTGCTTGAATGGCAGATCAGCTGTGCGGCAAATGATGGCCTCTACGCGCAGAGAAGTGTCGTGGATGCCTGTGTTGATAATGCCTTGGGTGACTTTATGGCAAATTCGGGCAAGGCGCTGACCTCAGCACTGGCACCTTATCTGAACGGCCCCTTTGGCCTTGATGTTGCTGCACGTGTGCTGCGTTCGGCGCTGGCGCATCATTCGGAACTCAATGCTCCAGAACTGCTTGAGTCCTGCCGTGAAATCCTTGATGAATCAGGCTTATCGCCTGATGCATCAATGCGCATGGATGCATCGAAGAGATTCACTCCGGCGAAGCATAAAACTTTTCAGGACAGGCTAAAGTGCCTGAAACTTGCGGAGGAAGCCTATGGCTTTACAGTGTCCTGAGTGCGGCGCAATCTCACATGCCCGTTCAAGCTTTTATGAGGCCCCATCCATAAAGCGGACCTACTATCAGTGTAAAAACCTGGAGTGCTCATGCACATTCACCGCACTGGAGAGCGTGGACACGATTATTGCCCGGCCTAACAAGGTTGAGACCAAGGATGAAACCGCAAGCGAGCAATCAGAGAAGCCAGCTCATACGCTCGGAAAATATGGTGCGGCGTCCAGACTATCTAACCGCCAGCAAATCCCTGTCTGACGACTGAGGCAATCCTCGAACCGGCTTATATGCCGGTTTTTATGTGCTAACTATTCGGCTTCTACGTTGAAGCTAAGAGTGCATGTCTATGCTGCATGAAAACGCATGAGGCTCATGCATCAATTTTAGTCTCAGCCCCCATGATTCACGGGCTTTGGGGACAAATTGGCAGTGCATGAAAACATATGCGTTAAGTGAAGCGGGCAGGCGGGCGGGGCAGCGCACGTTGTGTATGGTAAAAGTAACTTTTAACTTTCAATGAGTACCTTATTGAAAGAATCTTTTATCACGTTAAAGCGATAACAATGATTTTAAGCATCGAGTGTGTTGTAAGTATCATTGTCGGGTAAAAATGTTGCAAGCCATTGAAATAAGTATATATTGCAGCTAATGAGGAAAATCAAACATGCAAGGACCTACTCATGGATGCACTTCATGTCGCGCTTGAAAATCTGATTAGAGATGATGGTCAAACACTAAATAGTTATTTTAGTGAAGTTAAAATTAATTCATTGATTGAAAATACAAATGCAACTTGTCATTTTCATTGTCTTAATCTTGATGGAAATGGACGCCCTCGGGTAGATGCATTGATCCAATTCTTGAACGACAAAGTAGTAGATTATGCTATTCCAAGGAAAAAAATTAATGAGGCAGTGCAATATTTTAACGAAAATCAATCAACAGCGAAAATAACAAAATTAGCAAGCCAAGCAAAAAGATTATTTACTAGACTTGCAAATAGTGGAGAAGGCGGTGAATTTATTCTTTTTTTATTTGCTGAGCAATTTCTTAGATTTCCACAGATTATGTGCAAAATGAGTCTGAAAACAAGTTCTCAAATGCATTACCATGGTGCAGATGGAATCCATATTGGCGTAGATAAAGATAATAAAAAATTATGTTTATACTGGGGCGAGTCTAAACTCTATTCCAATCTGAGCAAAGGCATTTCTGAGTGTATGGATAGTATAGCTCCATTACTTCAAAGTTCTATGGGAACAGAAGGCGCTGAGACACGTGATATGCAGTTGCTTGAGTCGCACTTAAACGTTGATGATATAGAATTAGAGCAAGCGTTGAAAAGATTCTTAGATCCTGATAGTCCGGATTTTAATAAATTAGAATATAGAGGAATATGCTTAGTTGGGTTTGATCTTAAAGATTACCCACAAGGACCTAGTTCAATTGATATCAGTAAACTAGTTGCTTTGATTAATACTAAAGTCGGGAAATGGTCAACTAGTGTGCAAGGTGGCATAGTTAATAAAAAACTTGATCGCTTTGCTATGCACGTTTTTATTCTTCCTTTTCCTTCAGTAAAAGCATTTAGATCTAGTTTAATTAGAGCATTGGAGAGTTGAAATGTCGTTGCGAGATTTATCAGGGTGGTTGATTAAGAATCAAGGATTCTTAAGAAAATATCAGGCATTAGTTGCTAACTCAATAAAAGATCAATTTCCAGAGTTAAAATCAGATTTAATGCCACAAATTAGTTCTGAGGATGTCGGCTATCTTTTAACATGTGCTAGTTCTTTAGCTTTCTCGAATGATGAGAAATGCCAAGATGCAGCCCTAAGAATTGCACAGTATTGCTTATTAAATGAAAAAAGTGAAGCAAGGAAAGATAGTGCTGCATTAATTCTTGATTCATTATCTAATAATCCAGCAATACAACTTGCAGAAAATAGGGGTTATCTTAATCCTGATTTCGAAGAAAGATTACCTTTAAAGGCTCAATTAGAACTAACTAAAAGAAAAATTCTTTATACAATTGAGATAGATGCTGATAAGCATATTTATGCTAATAGGTTTCAATCAGAGTTTTGGGATGCGGTACAAGAAAACTCATGGGTTAGTGTCTCCGCTCCTACCTCTGTAGGAAAATCATTTATCCTCGAATCTTGGGTAGAGCAGTTTGTAAAAAATAATCAGAATTGCTTGGTTATTTATATCGTACCAACAAGGGCATTAATATCAGAAGTATATTCTGAATTGCAAAAACGTTTAGATCCTAATCTAACGAATACGGTTAACATTCAGACACTACCATTGAGTAATGTATACCAGAGCGAAAAGTCTAATGTCTTCATATTTACACAAGAAAGGCTAAATTTATTCTATAATCATTTTTCACAAATCCCAAAAATAGACGTCTTAGTTGTGGACGAAGCACACAAGATAGGTGATGGTGGAAGAGGCGTTATTCTTCAACATGTAATTGAACTAACTTGTCTAAATAACCCTGATTCAAAAGTTATCTTTGCAAGTCCTTTTACCTTAAATCCTGAAATATTGCTTAATGATGCTCCAATATTAAAAAATAAAAGAACTATAAAAAGTGACTATGTAACTGTTAATCAAAATTTGATATGGGTAGAACAAAAACCACGCAAGACCAAAGATTGGTTGATGTATTATTTTGCAAACGGTGAAAAACGTGAATTAGGGAACTTTTCTTTAGAAAATGCACCATCTCCTGAAAGTAAAAGATTGCCTTTTGTAGCTCTTTGTTTAGGTAAGGGGACTTCTGGTAACGTAGTTTACGTAAATGGAGCCGCTGAAGCGGAATCTACTTCCAAGCTAATATCTGCATGTATAGAAAATGAGACAGAGGATGAAGAGATTTTAGCTCTAGTTGAGCTTAGTGAGACAATTATACATAAAAATTTCGCTTTAAATCGTACTCTAAAAAAGAGAGTCGCTTTTCATTATGGCAACATGCCTTTAATAATAAAGGGCGAGATTGAACGATTGTTTAGTAAAGGTAAAATTGATTTTTTAATTTGTACCTCAACTTTAGTTGAGGGCGTTAACATGGCCTGTAAAAATATTTTTATAAGAGGCCCTAAAAAGGGTAATTCAACCCCAATGCGAGAAGAGGATTTTTGGAATCTTGCTGGCAGAGCTGGTCGTTGGGGAAAAGAATTTCAGGGTAATGTCATCTGCATCGATAGCGATAATGAAAAAATTTGGAATGGAGAGCCTCCAAAAACTAAAAAAAATATATTTATAACTCGCGCCACTGATGCGATTTCACATGACATGGATGAGTTGGTGTCCTATATTTTCTCAGAGCATCACTTTGGTATGTCTGAGCGGAATCCTAATCTCCAAAGTCTATTTAGCTATTTATGTTCATCATTTTATTTTTATAATGGCTTGGATAATAACCCTTACATGGAAAAGTATAATATAAAAAATATCAATATCTTAAATGAAGTAATATTTGATGTTTTTGATTCTTTAACTTTCCCACATGAATTGGTTGTGAGGCATCCTGGTATAAGTCCGCTATTAATGCAAAACCTTTGGGATAGATTTTCACGGGATACAAACAAACCAGTGGAGAGATTATTGCTTTCTGAGCCTGGTAGTAATGATGCGTTAGATTCATATGTATCCGCATTCTCTAGAATTAGTGATACTCTGAGCAAGAAGCTAGGTTATAATTCAAAAGGAGCTTATGTACAGGCCTTATTAGTTTCCAAATGGATAAAAGGTTATCCCCTAGCAAGATTAATCTCGGATAGAATAAGATATAACAAAAAGAGAAATGTTGTTTTCAAAGAAGCAACTTTAATACGAGGGGTTATGAAGGATGTTGAAGAGATCGCTCGCTATCAAGCTCCAAGACTTTTAGGATGTTATAATGATTTATTGAAAAGCTTTTATCTTGCGATAGATCGCACGGACTTAGCAAAGGATGTTGAAGATATCGGTGTATATTTAGAACTTGGTGTAAGTTTAAAAACTCAGATTTCACTAATAGGGCTTGGGTTTTCAAGAACTGCTGCGGTAATGATTTCTGAGCTTATTCCTAATGATAGTTTAGATGAAGAAGAATGTATTAATTGGATTAAGGACAATAAAATTGATATGGAAGAACTGCCGCAATTAGTTCAAAACGAATTACGTAATATATTTCGTGCATTTTGGGTTGAATAGCCTCATTTAGAGACTTTTTTTAACAAATCATTGAGAAGTTTTTGAGTTTTATCATTCTTGTTAATAACAAAAACTTCTCTTTTATTATACTGGTCAGACTATTCCGGAATAGGCTTTGCTTACTTCACTATGCTCTGCGCCGCAACGCCTCAAAATAACAAGACCATGTTGCAATAACGCTTCACTTCGCTCAGGTTCAAACCATTTTCCGTTAAATTTACCTCCGTGAAAAAGATTGTTTCTTACACGGCGGATTAACAAAAACACAAATTTTGCTAAATCTTTTTCTTGCGGTAAAGAATCATCCCAAACTAAAGAGTCATCTTTTATAATTTGTTTTTTAGGTGGGTGCTCTTTAAAGTAAGTGATAGCAGCAATCAGCTCTGGATCAGTTGTGTTATTTATGGTTTCAGAAACTTGCTTTGCATACTCATCCCAGTTCGCTTTAGCATCTTTTATTTTATGATGAAGTCCACATGCCTTAAGGCAATATTCATAACGTGAAAACTCTTTAAAGAATTCATAACATAAATTATCTAGATTATTCTCCATGAACTATATCTCTATGTATAATGAGTTAACTAATATTGATTGCGCTCGGACACTTTTTGGCCCCACCAATTCATAAGTTCTTTCCGTTGCTCAAGGTAAGTTGAACGATTATAAGCTCTGCGCACTTCATTTTTATCACTATGCGCAAGAGCAGCCTCAATTACATCTGCATTAAAACCCGCTTCATTTAATGCGGTGCTGGCAATTGAACGCAATCCATGAGCAACCAATCTACCACCAAATCCAATCCGTTTTAAAGCAGCATTTGCCGTCTGGCTATTCATTGGTTGCTTTGGGTCATTCCGACTAGGGAAAACATGTTCACGATGGGCGCTGATTAGCTTCATCACATCAAGAATCTCTGATGCCTGAGGAGATAGAGGGACTATGTGTTCCCGCTTAGCCTTCATTCGTTCAGCTGGAATAGTCCACAGCTTTGCATCGAGATCGATCTCGGCCCAACGAGCACCAGAGGCCTCAGAAGGGCGCACAAGCGTTAGGAGTTGCCATTCAATCAGGCAGCGAGTCGAAACAGACAGATTCGACATCACTAGAGAACGCATGAGTATTGGCAATTCTTCGGGTCGTAGGGTTGGCATGTTCTGTTTCTTGGGTTTCTCAAATGCCATACCAATACCAGATGCAGGGTTGGCATCAATCAGACCAGTGTTTACGGCATAAATCATTATCTCGTTAATGCGCTGCACCAGTCGACGTACAGTCTCTAGCGCCCCACGTGCTTTAATTGGCTCAAGCGCTTCAACCAGTGTTCGGGCTTTAATTTGCTGGACAGGGATCTCCCCAATGGCTGGGAAAACATCTTTTTCCAGTGAGCGCCATATATCTTTTGCGTAATCATGGGTAACACTTTTGCTTTTAAGCTGGAACCAGTTAGCGGAGACCGTTGAAAAAACACTGTCCAGCGCGATTTGCTGCTGTTCCTCAGCAACTTCGGCCTGAATTTGTGGATCGATTCCGTTGGCTAATAAGGCAAGGTAATCCGCTCTTAACCCTCGGGCATCAGCAAGTGAAAGAGCAGGGAAGGCACCGAGCCCCATCATTGTTCGCTGCTTTGTTGCCGGACGTTGATAACGGAAACGCCAAAGCTTTTTCCCACTGGTTTTCACTATCAGGAAAAGCCCATCGCCATCATGCAGCGTTAGATCCTTCTCTAACGCTTTTGTGCGCAGAACTTCGGTGTTGGTCAGGGGGCGTGTTGTCCGTGCCACTGTGGCCGCTCCTTCATGAATTGGTATACGCTTTTAGGTATACATCCTACCGTATACCTAAGCGTATACCAATAATCACCGGATTTAGCCGGTTGTTCTCGTACAACTACAGACAAAAAAAAGCCCGCAGGGCTTGTGCCATGCGGGCTTTCTGTACATCACCGGACACATCCGGATCATTATTTGGTGGAGCTGGCGGGAGTTGAACCCGCGTCCGAAATTTCTACATCCTCGGTACTACATGCTTAGTCAGTCTTTACATTCGCACGCCAGCTGCGGAATGACACGCCACTAACGAACTAGCCTGATTAGTTTTAACGCTTCAACCCCAGGCAGGATTTCCACGCGATCTCTTTTGGGTTTGACCTCTCTTTGATCCCCGTCTTAAGAGCGGAAGCTAGGGAGAGAGGGCTCTTAGCAGGTTATTAAGCTGCTAAAGCGTAGTTTTCGTCGTTTGCGACTATTTTTTTGCGGCTTTTTACGAGGCAAACCGCCCCTCGGCATGCACCTTGGGTTTCGCAAATCCCGTCGAATCCAGAATCAGCCCCAATAGTGTTACAGCAAGTATACCAGAATTCGCGGCCCGGATACCAGTCCGGAACGCTAACTTATTGAATCGCTCAATAAGTATCCGAAAATTAACGGCCTGCGTGCTTCATGATGCGCGCTTTATCCACCTGCCATTCGCGATCTTTAGCATCGTTACGCTTGTCGTGCTGCTTCTTACCTTTCGCCACGCCGATTTTCACTTTGCACCAGGCGTTCTTCCAGTACAGCGACAGGGCGAGGACAGTGTAACCTTCGCGGTTGATACGCCCGAAGAGCGAATCCAGCTCACGCTTGTTCAGCAGTAGCTTACGGGTGCGGGTCGGATCGCAGACGTAGTGAGAGGAAGCGACGGTCAGCGGCTGAAAGTTTGCGCCGAACAGAAAAGCTTCGCCGTCTTTGAAGATCACGTAGCTGTCACCGATGTTGGCTTTACCCGCACGCAGCGATTTAACTTCCCAGCCCTGCAGCGCAAGGCCAGCTTCGAATTCTTCTTCAATGAAATACTCGTGGCGGGCACGCTTGTTGAGCGCAATGGTTGCCGAGCCTGGTTTATGTGCTTTTTTCTTCGTCATAAGTGTCGTAAAGCCGTAGGTAATCTGATGTCAAAAAGTCACCTCATTGCGTCCTGTGAGGTCTAACGCGCTATATTAGCACGAGATGAGGCTCAGCGTTTTTTTAACAGGTGATAAATGTTATTATTTATAGGTTGTTTGATCAGGAAAAATGCTATGCCTCAGATTAGTCGTACTGCGCTTGTCCCATACAGTGTGGAACAGATGTACCAGTTAGTGAATGACGTTCAGTCATATCCGCAGTTTATTCCGGGTTGTACCGGGAGCCGCGTGCTGGAATCAGGCCCGACGCAAATGACGGCGGCGGTGGATGTTTCCAAAGCCGGGATCAGCAAAACCTTCACCACCCGGAATACGCTGACCGATAACCAGAGTATTCTGATGCATCTGGTGGATGGCCCCTTCAAGAAACTGATGGGTGGATGGAAGTTTGTTCCGCTGAGCGCCGATGCCTGCCGGATCGAATTCCATCTCGACTTCGAGTTTACCAACGCCCTTATCGAGTTGGCGTTTGGTCGCATCTTCAAAGAACTTGCCGCCAATATGGTTCAGGCGTTCACCGTGCGCGCCAAAGAGGTCTACAGTGCAGCCTGAGATCGTGGTGGAAGTGGCCTACGCGCTGCCGGAAAAACAGTATCTGCAGCGCGTCACGCTGGAAGAAGGGGCGACCGTTGAAGAGGCGATCCGGGCTTCTGGCCTGCTGACATTACGTAACGATATCGATCTGGCGAAAAACAAGGTCGGGATTTACAGCCGTCCGGTCAAGCTGGCCGATACGGTTAAGGACGGCGACCGGGTAGAGATTTACCGACCGTTGATTGCCGACCCGAAAGAACTGCGTCGCCAGCGTGCGGAGAAAGCTGCTAAATAAGCGGGGTTTCCCGGTGGCGCTGCGCTTACCGGGGCTACAGGCAGCGCGAGAAAACAAAAAAGGTGCTCATTGAGCACCTTTTTGCATTTCTGAAACCTTACTCTTTGGTGAGCGCCGGTTTGTTGTCGATGTTGGTCAGCACGCCGCTGCTGTTGAAAGTCAGCGTCAGCGTCTGCTGCGACACATCTTCATGACCTGGCTTCTGGCGGAAGACGTAGAACCAGGTGTTAGTGCCGAACGGATCGGACATCATCGGTGTGCCCAGAGCATAGGCAACCTGCTGCTGCGTCATACCGACACGGATTTTAGACACATCGTTAGGAGCGAGATAGTTCCCCTGGTTGATGTCAGGGCGGTAAACCACTTTTTCCAGAGTGGAGCAGCCTGCGGTCATCATCAGAAGAACCGCAGCGGCAGCGGTCAGCGTTTTACAGCGCATAGTGATTTGATTCCTTTTCGGGCCCGGGCAATACGCGACGGCTCATATGTAATATGCCGATGATAATAGACCTTTCACCACATTAAAACCTCTGGCGTCCGGTCTGTCGGCGTTTTTATTGTTCTGTATGACCCTGAGATACCGAAAAAGTTTAGGCTGCCAGCAGTTCTTTCGCGTTTGCCAGGGTATTGCGGGTGACTTCACTGCCGCCCAGCAGACGCGCCAACTCCTGCAGGCGGGCACGTTTGTCCAGCGGCTGCATGTGCGTTTCGGTCATCTCGCCGTCGGTCTCTTTGCTGACGAAGAAATGATGATGCCCGCAGCCGGCAACCTGCGGCAGGTGGGTAACGCACATCACCTGGGTGGACTCGCCAAGCTGACGAAGCAGTTTACCTACCACCGCCGCGGTCGGGCCGCTGATACCGACATCCACTTCATCGAAGATCAGCGCCGGGGTTTCCATTTTCTTCGCGGTGATCACCTGAATCGCCAGGGCGATACGCGACAGCTCACCACCAGACGCGACCCGGGAGATAGCCTGCAGCGGCTGACCGGGGTTAGTGGTCACGCGGAATTCAACGCGGTCCGCGCCGTCAGCCGTCAGGTGGTTAGCTTCGAAATTGACATCGATGGTGAAAACGCCGTGCGGCATCGACAGCAGATGCATGCTCTCGGTAATGTGCTGGCTGAGTTCCTGCGCATAGCGCTGACGAACGTTGTGCAGCTGCGTAGCCGTTTCCAGAGCCTGCTGATGATGCACGCTGACCGCCAGAGAGAGGGTCTCCAGCGAGTCGGCCTGATCGTCAAGCTGATGCTGCTCATCCAGCAGGGACTGGTGGAAGCCAGGCAGCTCCTCGGGTGAAACGTGGTGCTTACGCGCAAGGGAGATCTGGCGCGAAATGCGCTGTTCCAGCTCAAACAGGCGGTTGGGATCGAGATCCAGACGCTCGCAATAGTGGCGCAGCTCGTCACTCGCTTCGGAGATCTGAATCGCCGCCTCTTCCAGCATATCGAGCATGCCGGAGACTTTACTGTCCATGCCTGCCAGTTCGGTGACTAACTGACGCACGCTATAAAGCTGGCTTTGCAGATTCACCTCTTCGCCGTCGGCCAGTAAGTTCAGCGCCTGCTGGCTGGTGGAGAGCAACTGGCCGCTATTGGCAAGGCGCTTGTACTCTTCGTCAATCTGCTCAAACTCACCCGCCTGCGGGCTGAATTCGTTCAGCTCTTTCAGTTGATACGCCAGCAGCTCGGCACGGGCCGCACGCTCCTGGCTCTGCTGTTGATGCAGCGCCAGTTCGCGGCAGCTCTGGTGCCACTGACGGTAGTGATCAGCCATCAGCTGCGTCAGCGCAGACTCACCGGCATAGCCGTCGAGCAGGGATTTCTGCTGTTCAGGTTTAATCAACTGCTGATGGGCGTGCTGGCCGTGGATCTGGATTAACAGCTGACCCAGCTCGCGCAGCTGGGACAACGGCACCGCAGTACCGTTGATAAAGCCACGGGAGCGGCCGTCGCTGCTGAGGACACGGCGAAGTAAGCACTCACGCCCATCTTCAAGCTGGTTCTGCTCGAGCCAGCGCAGGGCGGCGGGGGTGTCCTTGAGGGAAAAACGGGCGCAGAGATCGGCGCGGCTGGCACCTGCGCGCACCATGTTGCCATCAGCACGACCGCCGAGGCAGAGCCCAAGCGCGTCAATCGCAATAGATTTACCGGCCCCGGTCTCCCCGGTGATAGCCGTCATCCCGCTGTTGAAATCAATTTCGAGCTCACGAACGATGGCGAAGTTGCTGATGGTCAGTTGTGCCAGCATAAACGTTTTCCTGTATGAAAAACCATGACTGTGTTTGTGTACAGTATAATCTGGTTTTTTATACAGTAAAGTGCTGGATGCTATTTCAGAACAATTTTTTCGACCAGCCGAGCTTGGAGCTTAATGTGTTGAAATAGCTGTAGTCTTTCGGGTGGATGAGATTCAGGTGGTAGTCACAGCGGCGGATCAGCACGTCTTCGCCTTCCTGAATCGGCAGCGCGATTTGGCTGTCGCAGCTGATCTCAAGGTCGTTGCGGCGGTGCGAAAAACGCAGGCGAATGGTGCTGCTGCTGTTTATCACCAGCGGGCGGGCCGAAAGGGTGTGCGGGAACATCGGCACCAGCGTAATAGCATCCAGGGATGGCGTCAGGATTGGCCCGCCCGCCGAGAGGGAGTAGGCGGTGGACCCGGTCGGGGTCGAGATAATCAGCCCGTCGGAGCGCTGCGAGAAGGCAAAGATTTCGTCGATATAGACTTCAAACTCAATCATATGCGCCACTTTCCCCGGATGCAGCACCACTTCGTTAATGGCGGTGCTGATCCGTTTCTGGCAGTCCTGCTGGCACACCTGGGCCTCCAGCAAAAAGCGCTTTTCGCTGATGTAGTGGCCTTCCAGCACGTCGGCGAGCTGCTGCTGGGCGTTATCCGGGTCGAGGTCGGTTAAAAAGCCCAGGTTGCCACGGTTGATGCCAATGACTTTAATATCGTAACGGGCGAGGGTGCGCGCGGCGCCCAGCATATTTCCGTCGCCACCGACCACCACCGCCAGGTCGGCCTGTTGGCCAATTTCCGCCAGCGTACCGGTTTTGACGTTTTTTAACTGCAATTCCTGGGCAATTTGCTGTTCAACAATCACGTCATAGTTTTTCGCGCACAGCCAGCGATAGAGCATTTCATGTGTCGTCAACGCAGTAGGGTGACGTGGATGACCGACAATCCCAATACACTTGAAATGGTTGCTCATTTTCTGAAGGTCCTTGTGCGAATGAATGATGACAATGTGGCTTGTTCCCTTGAATCCCGGAAACTGATCCCCATAATAAGCGAAGTTAGCGAGTTGAATGCAGAAAAACGCGGAGAAATTCATGAGTAGTAAAGAACAGAAAACGCCTGAGGGGCAAGCCCCGGAAGAAATTATCACGGAGCAGCACGAAGAGGTTGAGGCTGTAGAGCCTGAGGCTGGTGCTGAGCAGGTGGATCCGCGCGATGAAAAAATTGCGAATCTGGAAGCTCAGGTAACTGAAGCCCAGAACCGCGAGCGCGATGGCATCCTGCGTATCAAAGCCGAAATGGAAAACCTGCGTCGTCGTACCGAGCTGGACGTTGAAAAGGCGCATAAATTTGCGCTGGAAAAATTTGTCAACGAACTGCTGCCGGTCATCGATAGCCTGGATCGCGCGCTGGAAGTTGCGGATAAAGCGAACCCGGATATGGCTCCGATGGTGGAAGGGATTGAGCTGACGCTGAAATCCATGCTCGACGTAGTGAAGAAGTTTGGCGTGGAAGTGGTCGCCGATACCAACGTGCCGATGGATCCTAACGTGCATCAGGCGATTGCGATGGTTGAGTCTGAAGACGTTGCTGCCGGTAACGTGCTGATGGTGATGCAGAAAGGCTATACCCTGAACGGCCGTACCATTCGCGCGGCGATGGTCTCCGTGGCGAAAGCTAAGGCGTAATTTGCCTCCCGTAGTGCCGGGTGGCGGCGTCGCCTGCCCGGCATTACGTTTTACTCCGCGATGCTCTCCCTGAGCGGTTTGACCGGCACGACCTTCACCTGCTTAATCATATTGTCCTGTACGTCCAGGATATCAATATCATACTGACCAATCCGCACCCGCGTGCCTGCCGCCGGGATCTCCTCCAGCGCTTCCAGAATCATGCCGTTAATGGTCCGGGCTTCCTCTTCCGGCATCTGCCAGTTAAAGGCTTTATTGAGTTCACGAACGTTCGCGCTGCCGTCAATCAGCACCGAGCCGTCGTTTTGCGGCGTGACTTCTTCGGCAAGGGTAGGGGACATGGAGGTGGTAAAGTCGCCGACAATCTCCTCCAGAATATCCTCTACCGTCACCAGTCCCTGGATATCGCCATACTCATCCACCACCAGGCCCACTTTCTTTTTATTACGCTGGAATTTGATCAACTGGGTGCTGAGCGGAGTGCCTTCCGGGATGTAGTAGATTTCATCCGCCGCGCGCAGCATCACCTCTTTGGTGAACTCTTTTTTCTCGGTCATCAGACGATAAGCTTCACGCACGCGCAGCATGCTGATGGTGTCGTCCAGTGAATCCCGGTACAGCACGATGCGGCCGTGCGGGGAGTGGGTCAGCTGGCGGACAATGGCTTTCCAGTCGTCGTTGATGTCGATACCGACGATCTCATTGCGCGGCACCATAATGTCATCCACGCTGACCTTCTCCAGGTCCAGCACCGACAGCAACATATCCTGATTGCGGCGGGAGATTTGCGAGCGCGACTCGTGCACGATGGTGCGCAGCTCATCTTTGCTCAGCGCGCTGCTGACCACCACATCCGCTTTGATACCCACCATGCGCATCAGCACGCGCGTCACGCCGTTTAACAGCCACACCAGCGGCATCATCAGGATCAGTAACGGCGCCAGCAGGAAGCTGCTGGGATAGGCGACCTTCTCAGGATAGAGGGCAGCGATGGTCTTCGGTAACACTTCGGCAAAGACCAGCACCACGAACGTCAGCACCCCGGTGGCGATAGCGACCCCGGCGTTACCGTACAGGCGCATGCCGACAATGGTGCCCAGCGCGGAGGCGAGAATGTTGACCAGGTTGTTGCCGATGAGCACCAGGCTTATCAGGCGGTCCGGTTTACGCAGCAGTTTTTCTACACGACGCGCAGCGCGGTTACCCTGTTTGGCGCGATGACGTAACCGGTAACGGTTGAGCGTCATCATGCCGGTCTCCGAGCCGGAGAAATAGGCGGAGATAACTACCATCACGATCAGAGTAACGATCAGTGTGGTAGTGGATATGTGTTCCAGGGGGAACTCCTTTGTTGCTTAGCCGGCGAGTTGCTGGATGACGCGGCTACCAAAATAGGCCAGGGTCAGGATGCCTGCTCCCGCCACGTTGAACCAGACCACGCGGCGACCGCGCCAGCCTTCATGATAATGGCCCCATAACAGGACAATATAGACAAACCACGCGATGATGGAGAGCACGGCCTTGTCGATATTCTCCATGCTGAAGAGATTGTGCATATAAAACAGGCCAGTACTCAGGGTCAGCGTCAGCAGGACCACCCCGACCTGAGTGATGTGAAACATCTTGCGTTCGATGGTCATCAGCGGCGGCATTTCGTTACTGAAGGCCAGCCTTTTATTTTTCAGCTGGTAGTCAATCCAGGCCAGCTGGAGGGCATACAGCGCGGCAATGATCAGCGTGGCATAGGAGAACAGCGACAGGCCAATATGCACCATCATGCCCGGCGTTGTCTCAAGATGGGTGATGAACTCGTTCGGCACGAAGGTGGCAAAGGCCAGATTGATCAGCGCAAAGGCGTAGACAATCGGCAGCAGCAGCCAGCCGCGGTTTTTCGAGGCCACGATGGTCATCACCGTACAGATCATCAGGCTGACCAGCGAGCCGACGTTCAGCAGGCTCAGATTCTGCCCGCTGCCGTCGCCCGGCAGAATGCGCGCTTCGAGGGCAAAAGCGTGGCTTATCAACGCGATGACCGCCGACAAAATAGCCATTCGCCGCCAGCCGCTGTTTTTTTGCAGCAGGCCAGGAATGATCAGCGCGAGGCTGACAGAGTACGCGACGAGGGCGATCAGAGCGAAAACAGGCATATAGGTGTCGACAGTTGTCCTGATAAGAAAGAGGTGCAGTATAACGTTACGTGAGGCGTGCTCCAACCGTTGCATAACAACAAAGGCGCCTTCATGTTATACTCCGGCAAAATTCTGTGTACGTGTCGCGCCAGCGACCTAACGTTTCTACCCCAGGCGAGAGACAATGTTTGATAATTTAACCGATCGTTTGTCGCGCACGCTGCGCAACATCAGCGGCCGTGGACGCCTTACCGAAGACAACATCAAAGAGACGCTGCGCGAAGTGCGCATGGCGCTGCTTGAAGCAGACGTCGCGCTGCCGGTCGTCCGTGATTTCATCAACCGCGTAAAAGAGAAAGCGGTTGGTCATGAAGTTAACAAGAGCCTGACCCCGGGTCAGGAGTTCGTCAAAATCGTCCGTAACGAACTGGTTTCGGCGATGGGCGAAGAGAACCAGAGCCTGAACCTCGCGGCGCAACCGCCAGCGGTGGTGCTGATGGCGGGCCTGCAGGGTGCGGGTAAAACCACCAGCGTCGGTAAGCTGGGTAAATTCCTGCGCGAAAAGCACAAGAAGAAAGTGCTGGTCGTCTCTGCCGACGTTTATCGCCCGGCGGCGATCAAACAGCTGGAAACCCTGGCCGAACAGGTTGGCGTGGAGTTCTTCCCGTCCGACGTCGGACAGAAACCGATCGACATCGTTAATGCGGCGCTGAAAGAGGCGAAGCTGAAGTTCTTCGACGTGCTGCTGGTGGATACCGCCGGTCGTCTGCACGTTGACGAAGCGATGATGGACGAAATCAAACAGGTGCATGCCGCGATCAATCCGGTAGAAACCCTGTTTGTTGTCGACGCCATGACCGGTCAAGATGCGGCGAACACAGCCAAAGCGTTCAATGAAGCGCTGCCGTTAACCGGCGTGGTGCTGACCAAAGTGGACGGCGACGCCCGCGGCGGTGCGGCGCTCTCTATTCGTCATATCACCGGCAAGCCAATTAAGTTCCTCGGCGTCGGTGAGAAGACCGAAGCGCTGGAGCCGTTCCACCCGGATCGTATTGCCTCCCGTATCCTCGGCATGGGCGACGTGCTGTCGCTGATCGAAGATATCGAGAGCAAAGTCGACCGTGCGCAGGCCGAGAAGCTGGCCTCCAAGCTGAAAAAAGGCGACGGCTTCGATCTGACTGACTTCCTGGAGCAGCTGCGCCAGATGAAAAACATGGGCGGTATGGCGAGCCTGATGGGCAAGCTGCCGGGCATGGGGCAAATTCCGGATAACGTGAAAGCGCAGATGGACGACAAGGTTCTGGTGCGGATGGAGGCGATTATCAACTCCATGACGCTGAAAGAGCGCGCGAAGCCAGAAATCATTAAAGGCTCCCGTAAACGCCGTATCGCGGCGGGTTGTGGGATGCAGGTCCAGGACGTTAACCGCCTTCTGAAACAGTTCGACGACATGCAGCGCATGATGAAGAAAATGAAGAAGGGCGGGATGGCCAAAATGATGCGCGGCATGAAGGGCATGATGCCACCAGGCTTCCCTGGTCGCTAATTGGCCTGGCTTGTTTGCCATTTTGGCACCGGGGTGTGCTCGCCATCCTCACGTACAGCGTGTACGCTCCGGTGGCTGCGCGCACGCTGGCACCAAACTGGCTGCACCGCCGACGGCCTTATTACGGTGGATTAGCAACTGCTGATTGCATTTTCCCCAAAAATCAGTAAAATTTTCGGGCTTTTAATATGACGCCGGGCTCCTTCCCTCGATGGGGCCCGGTGTTTTATTCACACAAGAGGATGTTATGGTAACTATTCGTTTAGCACGTCACGGCGCGAAAAAGCGTCCGTTCTACCAGGTTGTTGTTACTGACAGCCGTAATGCACGCAACGGTCGCTTCATCGAGCGCGTTGGTTTCTTCAACCCACTGGCCGCTGGCGCAGAAGAAGAAACCCGTCTGGATCTGGATCGTATCGCTCACTGGGTTGGCCAGGGCGCTACCGTTTCCGATCGCGTTGCTACGCTGATCAAAGCAGCAAACAAAGCAGCTTAATCTGTCACGGTGGTCATGATGAGCAAAAAAGCACCTGTTGAACCGATTGTATTGGGCAAAATGGGTTCTTGCTACGGTATCCGTGGTTGGCTCAGAGTGTTTTCCTCCACCGAAGACGCCGAAAGCATTTTTGACTATCAGCCCTGGTTTATCCAGAAGGCGGGTCAGTGGCAGGAAGTCGAGCTGGAAAGCTGGCGTCACCACAATCAGGACATCGTTATCAAGCTGAAAGGCGTTGACGATCGCGATGCCGCGAATGCGCTGACTAATTGTGAAATTGTCGTGGATTCGTCGCAACTGCCTGAGCTGGATGATGGTTACTACTGGAAAGACCTTATCGGTTGCCAGGTGGTCACCACTGAAGGTTACGGTCTGGGAAAAGTCATCGATATGATGGAAACCGGATCGAATGACGTTCTCGTCATTAAGGCAAACCTGAAAGATGCGTTTGGCATCAAGGAGCGGCTGGTTCCGTTCCTCGATGGGCAGGTTATCAAGAAAGTCGATCTCGCTACTCGTACTATCGAAGTAGATTGGGATCCTGGTTTTTAAATTCTCCTGAAAACGGTAAAAGACGGCGCTATGGGGATTGGCTTGTGTTTATAGGTATCGTTAGCCTGTTTCCTGAAATGTTCCGCGCGATTACTGATTACGGGGTAACTGGCCGGGCAGTAAAAAATGGCCTGCTGAGCATCGAGAGCTGGAGTCCACGTGACTTCACTCATGACCGGCACCGTACCGTGGACGAACGTCCTTACGGCGGCGGACCGGGGATGCTCATGATGGTTCAACCCTTACGGGATGCCATCGCAGCAGCAAAAGCCGCGGCAGGTGAAGGCGCAAAGGTGATTTATCTGTCACCTCAGGGACGCAAGCTTGATCAAGCGGGCGTCAGCGAACTGGCAACGAATCAGAAACTGATTCTGGTGTGTGGTCGCTACGAAGGGATAGATGAGCGCGTAATTCAAACCGAGATTGACGAAGAATGGTCTATCGGCGATTACGTTCTCAGCGGTGGTGAGTTACCGGCAATGACGCTGATTGACTCGGTTTCCCGGTTCATTCCGGGCGTTCTGGGCCATGAAGCTTCAGCAACAGAAGACTCTTTTGCTGATGGATTGCTGGACTGTCCACACTATACCCGTCCTGAAGTGTTAGAAGGGATGGAAGTACCGCCGGTATTGCTGTCGGGAAACCATGCTGAGATTCGTCGCTGGCGTCTGAAGCAGTCGCTGGGCCGTACCTGGCTTAGAAGACCTGAACTTCTGGAAAACCTGGCTCTGACTGAAGAGCAAGCAAAGTTGCTGGCCGAGTTCAAAACTGAACACGCGCACCAGCAGCAGAAACATGATGGGATGGCCTGAGGCCCCCGAATATCAGTTTACCCAGGATAAGAGATTAAATTATGAGCAACATTATTAAGCAACTTGAACAAGAGCAGATGAAGCAGGACGTACCTTCCTTCCGTCCGGGTGATACCGTGGAAGTGAAAGTATGGGTTGTTGAAGGTTCCAAAAAACGTCTGCAGGCATTTGAGGGCGTGGTTATCGCTATCCGTAACCGCGGTCTGCACTCTGCATTCACTGTTCGTAAAATTTCCAACGGCGAAGGCGTTGAGCGTGTCTTCCAGACTCACTCTCCGGTAGTTGACAGCATTGCTGTTAAACGTCGTGGTGCTGTACGTAAAGCTAAACTGTACTACCTGCGTGAGCGTACTGGTAAGTCTGCTCGTATCAAAGAGCGTCTGAACTAAGATTCGCTTGTGCGACATCCTGTAAAAAGGGCTGGCCGAAAGGCCGGCCCTTTTTTTATCTCTGTGTGCCTTGCACGTTAACGTCTTCGTCATAAATCGTTTACAATGCCCCTGCTTCAACGGAGGGTAAGTGACGACTAAACAGCATCAGGCAACATGGCAACGTATCGCGGCAGGCCTCGCGTTATTTGCGATCCTGATGATCGTCTTTGCGCCGCTCGTCTCTGTCTCGTTGCAAAAAGATCCCATGAGCGCGATGCTCGGCATGCATCATGAGATGACGATGATGACTGAGCACCATGCCCCCTCCGAAACCATGCCGGTCGACCACGCCGAAGCCTGTGGTTACTGCGTGCTGTTGGCCCATGTTCCGGGGGTGATGCTGGCGCTGGTGATGCTGCTGTGCGCGGTATTACTCAGACAGCAACTGACGCCACCGCGTCCTGCCGTCCGCCACTGGCATTACTTCCCCTGGCTCTGCCCCGATACGCGAGCCCCTCCGCGCCTGTCTGCTTATTCCATTTAAAAAAACGTGCACCCCGGTGTACCGATAACTTTTTGCCTAAAAAAGGGAAAGCATGACTACCTGCACTTCGCGCGCTGCATGGGGCAACCTGCTGCGTCGTCTTCACTTCTATATTGGTCTGTTTGTCGGGCCATTTATCTTTATCGCCGCGCTCTCCGGTACGCTGTATGTCGCCACACCGCAGCTGGAAAATGCGCTTTATCATCATGCCCTGTTCAGCGAGGCCCAGGGGACAGCGCGCCCTCTTGCGGAGCAGATCGCTGTCGCGGAAAAAGTGACTGGCGGAGAGCTGCGCCTGCATGCGGTTCGCCCGGGTCTGGCCGATGGCGACACCACCCGGGTGATGTATGCCGACCCGGCGCTGAAGGCCTCAGAGAACCGGGCCATCTTTATCGATCCGGTCAGTCTTGAGGTTCGGGGAGATATGACCGTCTACGGCACCAGCGGTATTTTGCCGTTCCGCCAGACAATCGATTATTTGCATCAGTCGTTGATGCTGGGTGACGTGGGGCGTCTCTACAGCGAGCTGGCCGCGTCGTGGATGTGGATTGCCGCGCTGGGCGGGATCGCGCTGTGGTTTTATACCCGCCCAAAACGACGCATAAATAACCGCTTCCAGAACCGCCGTCGTCTGCACGTCACCCTCGGCTGGTGTCTGCTGCTGGGCATGCTGCTGTTCTCGGCGACCGGCCTGACCTGGTCCCAGTGGGCGGGCGGTAACGTGGATAAGCTGCGGGCAGAGATGAACTGGCTCACACCGCAGGTGAAAACGCAGCTGCACGGCCCGGTGGAAATCGCCGATCCGCATGCCGATCATCACGGTCATCACATGTCGATGCCCATGCCGGAGATGAAGCCCGATCCGGCGCTCTACGACAGCGTGCTACAGGCGGCGAATGCGGCGGGTATCAAGGCCACGAAGCTGGAGATCCGCCCGGCGAAGAGTGATGCGACGGCGTGGACGGTGACGGAGATCGATCGTCGCTGGCCGACGCAGGTGGATGCGGTGGCCGTTGACCCCGCGACCCTGGCGGTCATCGATCATACCCGTTTTGCGGATTACCCGCTGATGGCCAAACTGACCCGCTGGGGGGTGGATTTCCATATGGGCGTGCTGTTTGGTCTGCCTAACCAGCTGGTGTTGATCGCCTTTGGCGTCGCGCTGTGCGTGATGATTGTGTGGGGATACCGGATGTGGTGGATGCGCAGGCCCCGTCAGACGGCAACCGATCCCGCGCAGACTCTGTGTCAGAGCTGGCTGGCGTTGCCGCTGTGGGGGCGGTGCGTCTCTGTCGGTATCGCCGTATTACTGGGGCTGGCGATGCCAGTCATGGGATGCAGCCTGGCGCTGTTTATCGTTATTGACTGGCTGCGCTGGAGGGCGGCATCAGGATTAGCCCTGGCCGGAACGCCAGAGTAATGACTCAGGGCGTGCCGATCACCACCGCAACGCGACGGTTTTCAGCACGTCCCTGGGCAGTTTTGTTGTCCGCAACGGGGTACTGTTTACCTAAGCCCTGGGTCGTCAGATTGCTGCGGGGAATACCTGCACCCTGAGCCCAGGCATCGGCAACCACATTGGCGCGCTTCAGGGAGAGGTCTTTGTTGTAGCTCTCTTCGCCGTAGTTGTCCGTATGTCCGTCCATCCGGGCGTGCGTCAGGCCCGTGGCCGCAAGACGCGATGCCATGCTTTTAATCTGCTGTTCGCTCTCCGGGCGCAGCTGATACTCGTTTTTACCAAACAGGATCTTCGCAGAGAGGCCAAGCGACCAGTCGCCGTTAGTCTCGTTAAAGCCGTATGATTTCATGGCGGCGATCTGTTCAGCGGTAAATTTGCCCTGCGGCGCCTGGCATCCCGCCAGCAGCATTGATGCCATCAACAGCGGTGCGGCGTATCGCCTTAACATAATGTGTTCCCTTCTATGCAGTGTTTTTAGAACGCTGATGCTTCACCAGATACATATTTCGGTCAGCTTGATCCAGTAAGGTTTCAACGGAGTGATGCTCCCAGCTCAGCGCGAAGCCAATGCTGAGCGACATTCTGGTGCTGAGGCCGTTTTGCAGGTCATAAGACGGGCTGAACTGTTGCGTCAGCGCGGCGCAGAGGCGCAGGACCTCGTGTTCCGAATGGATGCCATACAGAATAATGGCGAATTCATCCCCGCCCAGACGATAGGGCTGATGACGCTCGCCGCTAAACTCGACCATGCGGCGGGCCACTTCAATCAGTACACAGTCCCCGGCGGCGTGCCCCCAGGTATCGTTAATCAGCTTAAAGTCATCACCATCCAGGAAGAGCAGGGCGGAATTGGTCCGCGCTAAGGAGTCATTCATCAGCGCCGTGATGCTGGTACGGAAAGCCGCCCGATTCGCCAGACCGGTGAGCGGATCGTGCATGGCGGTGCGCAGCAGTTGGGCATTTTTGGCCTGCAGCTTTAACTGCCACTCCTCCATTTCATCCAGCAGACTGTTGAAGTCCTGACCGAAGCGATGAAATTCATCGATGCGCTCCTCGGATACCCGGCGGGAGAAGTTACGGTTTGACCGGACGTCGTGCACCACCTCGGTTATGTTTTGCAGGGCGGTGACAACGCCGTTATGCAGGGTGCGGGTGATGATTAACGCCACCATGGCCGCAAACAGGATGCAGCCGGTTAACACCGCCAGGGAAGTCCAAAGGAAGTGGCTGATCAGGCTGTCACGCGCGGTAAGGTGTAACTCACCAATCGGCAGGTTATTGTGCCAGACGCGCTGGCGGATGGGCTGAGGGAATAACCACTGGCTGACCAGTTTACTGAGGGGATCGGCCCGATCGTTCGGCCCCATCGTCCATGTAGCAAAAGGATGATCGTAGCGGTCCAGCAGTACCGCAGAAGAAAACTGCCCCTGTTTGCCGAGTGTGGCCAGCGCTTCGTTGGCGGCGGTCGTATCATTAAACACCAGCGTCGCCTCCAGGCTGCGACTCACTGTGGCGCTGGTTAATTCAAGGTTTCGTTGTGCGTACTGTTTCAGTGATACCACCGAAGCGATGCACAATAATAACCAGACCAGCGTCATCGTAATGAGGACGCTAATTATACTGATGCGCCTCAGAGTCCTTTTGAACGTCAGACGAGGCGCTGATGTAAATTCCTTATTCATCCTTCGTATTCCGTGCAAGCATTAACACATCAGGATTGACTCTGACTCCGCTGCGCGACAGCACATCCAGATTTACGGAAAATCTGACTTGTGTATTATCAAATATCAGGCAAAAAGCACTGCCAATAACGCATTGCGAATTTTGCTCGGCAATTAACAGCAACGGCCTGGAATTGAAGGCGGTGCTTAATTCAAGTTGGGCGGTCGGAGACTCACTGCCAAAATAGAGCGCATTGCAACCTGCTCCCAGTGCTTCCTGATCGCTATGAATAATCACGGGAATGTAGGGCAGCGCGTCCGGGCCCTGAGCACTGAGGGCGTCAACGTGGCTGGAAGAGGCAAAAATGCACAGGGTTGGCTGACCAGAGAGGGCAGGCCAACGGGTATAACTGACGATCCCGGAGACAATTGAGCGTACCGATTTATCCGTTCTGGATAATGTTCCGCCAATAGCCTGTTCGCAGGATAATAACAGCATCAGCACCAGGGCTACCCGGCACCAGGAAATGAGAAGAAAGTTACCCACCAGAATCCGCCATACCACTCTGGAAATATTTGCCCTTGAGTTTCGGCGCAAGAATACCATTTTTTACGTGGGCAGTCATTACGCCGAAATTCTGTTCAGTGACTTAAGTAAAATCTGGCGTTTTATTTTACAGAGTGCGTGTTGGCGATATTAATTTAAGCGACTGGCTTTTGTTCCTTCATCCATTCCCTGCTGCCAGGCGGTTCGAAGTTGAGTGGCGTTATCCGCAGTATCACAGCTGGCGGGGAATATTTTCCCAGCTAATCCCCAGGCGTAAACGAAATTCTCCTGACATATTTTCTCACGCCCCTCTTTATAACCGCTGAGATAGGCAGAGCGATCCACCTTAGGGTCATTAAAATTCGCGGCAAGCGACTCACTGGATTTAGCGGCCACGCCATTCATGGCGTCTTCTTTACCGGCATCATACCAGTCGGTACCCGTCCATGTCGGCTGATGAGTGTAAGGATCGATTTGACAGGCGGTTAGCAGCAGACCCAGAAGCGGGATAACAATCAGGCGCATAAGGCATTCTCCTTTTCCATTGAGCATAGCCTGGCGTAAAGAATGCAGACTGTAATTTTTACGTTACGGATTAATCGGATGTTTTTTGCTTAAAACTGCATATTGTAAAGTATTATTTACGGATTTTGGATTGAAATCTTTACTTGTTATGGTATCGTTGGGCTTCCTCAGTGAGGAAACAACTATCGCAAACGAGCTTCCAGGATCGCAATCATGCAAAAAGACGCGCTGAATAACGTACACATTACCGATGAACATGTTTTGATCACTCCGGATCAACTGAAGGCGGAATTCCCGCTGAGCGTTGAGCAAGAGGCGCAAATCGCGCACTCCCGCCAGACCATTTCCGACATTATTGCCGGGCGCGATCCGCGTCTGCTGGTGGTATGTGGTCCGTGCTCTATTCATGATCCAGAAGCCGCCATCGAATATGCGCATCGTTTTAAAGCCCTGGCCGAGGAGGTCAGCGATAGCCTCTACCTGGTCATGCGCGTCTATTTTGAAAAACCTCGTACCACCGTCGGCTGGAAAGGGTTGATTAACGATCCGCACATGGATGGCTCGTTTGATGTGGAAGCCGGTCTGAAGATTGCGCGTAATCTTCTGGTTGAGCTGGTTAACATGGGGCTGCCGCTGGCAACAGAAGCGCTGGATCCAAACAGCCCACAATACCTGGGCGACCTGTTCAGTTGGTCAGCAATCGGTGCGCGTACCACTGAATCGCAGACGCACCGCGAAATGGCATCAGGCCTCTCTATGCCGGTCGGTTTCAAAAACGGTACCGACGGCAGCCTGGCGACAGCCATTAATGCCATGCGCGCCGCTGCCATGCCGCACCGTTTTGTCGGCATCAACCAGGCAGGCCAGGTTTGCCTGCTGCAGACCCAGGGCAACCCGGATGGGCACGTTATCCTGCGCGGCGGTAAAGCACCAAACTACAGCCCGGCAGATGTTGCTCAGTGTGAAAAAGAGATGGAACAGGCAGGACTGCGCCCGGCGCTGATGGTAGATTGCAGTCATGGTAATTCCAATAAAGATTACCGTCGTCAGCCTGCTGTGGCGGAATCCGTCGTTGCGCAGATTAAAGATGGCAACCGTTCGATTATTGGCCTGATGATTGAAAGCAACATCCATGAAGGCAATCAGTCATCTGAGCAGCCACGCAGCGCCATGCAGCACGGGGTATCCGTGACCGATGCCTGCATCAGCTGGGAAACCACCGATGCGCTGCTGCGTGAGATCCACAAAGATTTGAACGGCCAGCTGGCGACGCGTCTGGCTTAAGAGGTTAGTTATGGTTGCTGAATTGACTGCCCTGCGCGATCAAATTGACGAGGTAGACAAGGCGCTGCTGGATTTGCTGGCACGCCGCATGGCGCTGGTCGCCGAGGTGGGTGAAGTCAAAAGTAAATACGGCTTGCCGATTTACGTGCCGGAGCGTGAAGCCTCCATGCTGGCTTCACGCCGTAAAGAGGCCCAGGCGCTGGGCGTCTCGCCGGATCTGATTGAAGATGTGCTGCGTCGCGTGATGCGTGAGTCGTACTCCAGCGAAAACGACAAGGGATTTAAAACCCTCTGTCCAACGCTGCGCCCGGTGGTCATTGTCGGTGGCGGCGGGCAGATGGGGCGTCTGTTCGAGAAGATGCTGACGCTTTCCGGCTATCAGGTGCGCATCCTTGAAAAAGAGGACTGGCCTCAGGCGGAAGCGATGGTTGCCGATGCCGGTATGGTTATTGTCAGCGTACCGATTCACGTTACTGAAGAGATTATTGCCAGACTGCCACCGCTGCCGGAAGACTGTATTCTGGTCGACCTGGCCTCGGTAAAAAATGGTCCGCTGCAGGCGATGCTGGCCGCGCATAATGGCCCGGTGCTGGGCCTGCACCCGATGTTCGGCCCGGACAGCGGCAGCCTGGCGAAGCAGGTTGTGGTCTACTGCGATGGTCGTCAGCCAGAAGCCTACCAGTGGTTCCTTGAGCAGATTCAGGTATGGGGCGCGCGACTGCACCGTATCAGCGCCGTCGAGCACGATCAGAACATGGCCTTCATCCAGGCGCTGCGTCACTTCGCGACCTTCGCGTATGGCCTGCATCTGGCGGAAGAGAACGTGCAGCTTGAGCAACTGCTGTCGCTGTCGTCCCCTATTTATCGCCTTGAACTGGCGATGGTCGGGCGGCTGTTTGCCCAGGATCCACAGCTGTACGCGGATATTATTATGTCCTCGGGCAACAACCTGGCGCTGATTAAACGCTACTACCAGCGTTTTGGCGAGGCGATCACTCTGCTCGAGCAGGGCGATAAGCAGGCCTTTATCGACAGTTTCCGTAAGGTCGAGCACTGGTTTGGCGATTACGCCCAACGCTTCCAGAGCGAAAGCCGCATCCTGCTGCGACAGGCGAATGACAGTCGCCAGTAATCCGATGATGTATATACTGAAAGCCAGCACTGCTGGCTTTTTTCATTTTGGGGATTTGTCATGGCTGAACCACAGGTACTGTTTGACTACACGGGGCATCTACCGGAATGCCCGACCTGGAGCGATGCAGAAAACGCGCTCTACTGGGCGGATATTCTTGAAGGCGAGATCCACCGCTATCATTTGCCGACAGGTGAACACAGCGTTCTATCCTTTCACGAAGAGGTGGGCTGTTTTGCCCTGCGCGAAGGAGGGGGCTTTATTGTCGCCATGCGCAACGCCATCTGGCTGACGGATAAGCACGGGCTGCTGCAGCGAAAAGTGTGTGATAACCCATCGAACCCGCAGCTGGCGCGCTTTAATGACGGGGGAACCGATCACTTTGGCCGCTTCTACGCGGGCACGTTCTGGGCGCCGGGGGATTACAACGGCGCCTTGCTGATGCGCATCGACAATGACCTCACGCCTGAGGTTATCCAGTGTGATATCCACGGTCATAACGGCCTGGCATTCAGCGATGACCGACGCTGGATGTACACCTCAGACACGCCCAACGCGGTTATCTACCGTACGCCGCTGGATGAGCAGGGCGAACCGGGTAAACGGGAAGTCTTTCGCCGATTCCAGCCGGGAGAGGGGATACCCGACGGCGCAGCGGTGGATGTGGAGGGGTGTTACTGGAGTGCGCTGTTTGACGGCTGGCGCATCGCGCGTTTTTCACCGCAGGGCGAGCAGCTGGAAGAGTATCGTTTGCCGGTGCGCTACCCGACGATGGTCTGTTTCGGTGGTGAAGATATGCAAACGCTGTTTATCACCACCACCCGCGAGAATATGGATCCGCAGGAAGTGGCGGAATATCCTCTTTCCGGTGCCATTTTCACCCTGCCCGTCAGCGTGGCAGGGGTGAAAAAGGGGCCGTTTATTACGCGTTAAGCCGGATCGACCGGTACGACGTTTTCGCTCGGATAGCAGCCAAGCACCTTCATTGAACGGGTAATGTCACCCAGTTCGCGCAGGGCTTTCTGCAGGGATGCAGATTCCAGGTTGGCCTGAATATCGAGATAGAACATCTCTTCCCACGGGTTGCCATGGATAGGGCGCGATTCCAGCTTGGTCATAATCAGATTGTGATTACGCAGCACCAGCAGGGCCTCAACCAGCGCACCGGCCTGCTGACCCGTTGCCATCAAGAGGGTGGTTTTCGCCGGCACCTGATCGGAAACGTTGATCGCCTTACGTGCCAGAACGATGAAACGGGTAATGTTCTGCGTCTGATTGGCCAGGTTACGTTCCAGCACCTGTAACCCATACAGCGCGCCGCCCGCTTCGCTGCCCAGTGCGGCCACGGCAGGGGAATTGGCCTGAGCGACCTTTTCCATGGCTGCCGAGGTGCTCTCGGTATATTCAATTTTCCAGCCCGGATAGCGGTTCAGGAACTGGCTACACTGCTGGAAGGGCTGCGGGTGGCTGTAAACCGTTTTGATTTTGTCGAGGTCGGTCGTCCCGGAGACCAGCACGCAGTGGTCGATAGGGATCGTCAGTTCGCCGACCAATGACAGGGTGGTGTGCTGAAGTAAATCGTAAACATCGTTGATCGCCCCGGAGCTGGTGTTTTCAATCGGTACGACAGCGTAGTCCGCCTGGCCGGTTTCCACCTGATTGAAAATATCGGCGAACTTCGCGCAGCCGCTCTCAATAAACTCTTCGAAATGGCGGGCAGCATACTGTCGTGCCGCGAGGTGGGAATAGGAACCTTTTGGCCCCAGGAAGGCAATACGCGCCGAGTGCGGATTGGTTTTGTTCAGATGCTGCTGCAGCAGCGCCTGCTGGGTCAGGACGGAATCTTCGATAATCAGCTGGAACAGGCGGGTGATGTAGTGCGCATCCAGATGGTGCGTTTTGCCAAGGTTAATCAGGCGTTCCAGCAGGTCGCGTTCACGGTCGATATCACGTACCGGGCGATGTGATGCCAGCTTTGCTTTACCTACCTCGACGGCAAGCGCACGGCGTTCAGCCAGCAGCGAAAGCAGTTTTTCATCCAGTGAGCTGATCTTATCTCGCAGATCCAGTAACGGGTTTTCCGATGTCATAGCGTTGCCTTTGTCATTTATCGTTATCAATAAAAAAGGCCCCCCGGTGTGGGAGGCCTTATTGTTCGTCTTCGCATTCTTTATCACACGACGAAACGCCTCCCAATCAGGGGAAGGTAAAAAAGAATGCGAAGAAGAACGGCTTAACGGTCATGGATGATTCCTTCAGAAGACAGACTTAAAGTACCTGTACTGTTTTCACCCTGTCAATAAAAAACGCGCCCGAAGGCGCGTTGGCGATAGACTCAATGTAAGGGATTACTCATCTTCAACTTCTTCTGCGAAGCTGGCGTCTTTCACCGATGTTGTGGCGCGACGGGCTTCACCTTTGTGTTGCACTTTATTGAGCTGCCGTTCCAGCTTGTTGATCAAATCGTTGATGGCGGTGTACATATCCTCATGTTTCGCGCTGGCGACCAGATGGCCGTTTGGAGTATTGATAGTTGCGTCAGCGATGAAACCCTGTGGCTCCTTAGAGAGAATGATATGCGGGTTAATCAGGTGTGTTTGCCATTTATCCAGTTTGGCGAGACGGTCTGCGACGTGCTGGCGGATTGCCGGAGTAATTTCCATTTGTTTACTGGTAATGTTCATTGTCATAAATTTTACCTCTTGTCTTTCCCGTCTTGGTGATTCCAGCATACCGTTCCTAATGTCAAAATGTGTGATGTAAATCACATTTTAATGTCACTTTTTGTCAACGGATTCTTTTTGTGAGGCAGGACAGGAAGAAGTAAGATTTACCTTGTCGAAGGAAGAAATTGCGGCCATAGTTGATAGGATTGGTGCGGGCTAAACCGCTTCAGCTTAGTGCGAAAACGGATAAAAAAACGGCAGCCACTGGGCTGCCGTTTTGCATCTTACTGAATGATCAAGAGCTGCTGCTGTTAGCGGCAATAATCTTCGCCACTTTTTCAGCCTGAGATGTCATCTGCAGCTCGCGATAGGCGTTTTCCATCAGCTTCAGGCCATCACGTGTTGCCTGAGTATCCGGATAATCACGCAGCATGCCTTCAACACGGTTCACGACGGCAACGTATGCGCCACGACGGGTATAGTATTCCGCCACAGAATATTCGTATTTCGCCAGACGGTCTTTCAGGAACACCAGACGCTTGCTGGCATCCGTTACGTACTGACTGTTCGGATAGCCGCGAACCAGCTTGGAGAAGTCATTGAACGCATCGCGCGCATGCTGAGGGTCACGGTCGGAACGATCGACGCCGAAGAAGCCCTGTAGCGCACTGTCGTCCAGCGCCATATTGGTCAGCCCGCGCATGTACATCACGTAGTCGATATTCGGATGGGTCGGATTCAGACGCATGAAGCGATCAATCGTCGCCTGGGCCAGTGGCAGATCGGCATTTTTATAGTAGGCGTAGATCAGATCCAACTGTACCTGCTGGGAATACGGGCCAAATGGATAGCGATTATCCAGCGCTTCCAGTTGCGTTATCGCCTGTTTCCAGTTACCGTCCTGCAGCTTTTGCTGAGCAGTCGCATAGATTTCATTCGGCGGATTGTCAGGGACCTGTTCATTCGAACCGGAGCAGCCTACCAAAGCCAGGCTCAACGTGGCCGCTGCCACCAGATATTTCATGCGCGTCATGACGTTTTGACTTTCCTCAAATGTTTGTCCGGGAGAATCTCTTTCCTGCTCCCGATTAAGACCAGCTACAATAGCACACTATATTAAACGGCAAAGCCGTAAAACCCAACGTTAAACGAAGAAGCAGTCTATGGCACAACGAGTAGAACTCACCGCAACAGTCTCCGAAAAACAGCTCGGACAACGCTTAGATCAGGCTTTGGCCGAAATGTTCCCTGATTATTCGCGTTCACGCATAAAAGAATGGATCCTTGACCAGCGCGTGATGGTAAATGGCAAGATCTGGGACAAGCCAAAAGAGAAAGTGTTGGGTGGGGAAGTGGTCGCCATCAATGCTGATATCGAAGAAGAAGTCCGTTTTGAGCCGCAGGATATCCCGCTGAATATCGTCTACGAAGACGACGACATCCTGGTCATCAACAAGCCGCGCGACTTTGTCGTACACCCTGGCGCAGGTAATCCTGACGGCACGGTACTGAATGCGCTGCTGCACTACTATCCGCCGATCGCTGACGTACCGCGTGCGGGGATCGTTCACCGTCTGGATAAAGACACCACCGGCCTGATGGTCGTGGCGAAGACCATTCCGGCGCAGACGCGTCTGGTGGAGTCCCTGCAGCTGCGTGAAATCACCCGCGAGTACGAAGCGGTGGCCATTGGTCACATGACCTCGGGCGGGACGGTTGAGCAGCCTATCAGCCGCCATCCGACCAAGCGTACCCATATGTCTGTCCACCCAATGGGTAAACCGGCAGTGACGCACTACCGCATCATGGAGCATTTCCGCATTCATACGCGCCTGCGTCTGCGCCTGGAAACGGGACGTACTCACCAGATCCGTGTTCATATGTCGCATATCACCCATCCGCTGGTGGGCGATCAGCTTTATGGTGGCCGTCCGCGTCCGCCGAAAGGCGCATCCGAAGAGTTCATCGCCATGCTGCGTAAATTCGACCGTCAGGCTCTGCATGCCACCATGCTGCGTCTCTATCATCCGATCACCGGTATCGAGATGGAGTGGCACGCGCCGATCCCACAGGATATGGTGGAACTTATCGACGCTATGCGTGCCGATTTTGAAGAACATAAGGATGACGTGGACTGGTTATGACCAAATTGATTGTCCCGGAGTGGCCCGCGCCAGAGGGCGTGGCAGCCTGTAGTTCAACCCGCATCGGGGGCGTGAGTGAGGGAGCCTGGGGATCATTAAACCTGGGCGCTCACTGTGGCGATAATCTTGAGCATGTTGAAGAGAATCGCAAACGCATGTTTGCTGCGGGCCAGTTGCCGTCGAAACCGGTCTGGCTTGAACAGGTGCATGGTACCGCTGTGCTCCGGCTCAGCGGAGAACCCTACGCTTCGAAACGTGCTGATGCCTCGTACAGCAATACTCCGGGCACAGTTTGTGCCGTCATGACCGCCGACTGCCTGCCGGTGCTCTTCTGCAACCGTGCGGGCACCGAAGTTGCCGCAGCCCATGCTGGCTGGCGCGGATTGTGCGCTGGCGTACTGGAAGAGACTGTCGCCTGCTTCGCTGACAGTGCGGATAACATCATCGCCTGGCTTGGCCCGGCCATTGGGCCACAAGCCTTTGAGGTGGGCCCGGAAGTGCGCGAGGCCTTTATGGCGCACGACCCGCAGGCGGAAAATGCTTTTTGCGCGGCGGGAGATAAATACATGGCGGATATTTATCAGCTTGCCCGCCAGCGCCTGACGAACCTTGGTATCAGCCAGATCTATGGCGGCGATCGCTGCACTTTCACCGAAAAGGATGATTTCTTTTCCTATCGTCGCGACAAGACGACCGGGCGTATGGCAAGTTTCATTTGGCTGATATAACCTATAGAATCAAGACGATCCGGCACGCGCCGTTTTCTTTTCGCATAATTCAGGTCATTCACCTTGAATAATTGAGGGATGACCTCATTTAATCTCCAGTAGCAATTTTGACCTGTTATGGGAGGAGTTATGCGTCTGGATCGTCTTACTAATAAATTCCAGCTTGCTCTCGCCGATGCCCAGTCTCTCGCACTGGGGCACGACAATCAGTTTATCGAACCACTTCATTTAATGAGCGCCTTGCTTAATCAGGAAGGGGGATCGGTACGTCCTTTACTGACATCTGCCGGTGTTAATGCGGGGCAGTTACGCACAGCCATCGATCAGGCTCTGAGCCGTTTACCGCAGGTAGAGGGCACTGGCGGAGATGTACAACCGTCTCAGGATCTGGTTCGCGTACTGAATCTTTGCGACAAACTGGCGCAAAAACGCGGCGACAACTTTATTTCATCAGAACTCTTTGTTCTGGCGGCGCTTGAATCACGTGGCACCTTGACCGACCTGCTGAAAACGGCGGGTGCAACCACCGCCAACGTGACCCAGGCGATTGCACATATGCGCGGAGGTGAGAGCGTGAACGATCAGGGTGCCGAAGACCAGCGTCAGGCATTGAAGAAATATACCGTCGACCTGACTGAGCGTGCCGAACAGGGCAAGCTTGACCCGGTCATCGGGCGTGATGAAGAGATCCGCCGTACGATTCAGGTCCTGCAGCGCCGTACCAAAAATAACCCGGTGCTTATTGGTGAACCGGGCGTCGGTAAAACCGCCATTGTCGAAGGGCTGGCCCAGCGTATCGTCAACGGTGAAGTCCCCGAAGGTTTGAAAGGCCGCCGTGTACTCGCGCTGGATATGGGCGCGCTGGTGGCAGGTGCTAAATATCGGGGTGAGTTTGAAGAACGCTTGAAAGGCGTCCTCAACGATCTGGCGAAACAGGAAGGCAACGTCATCCTGTTCATCGATGAACTGCACACGATGGTTGGGGCAGGTAAAGCCGACGGCGCTATGGATGCCGGGAACATGCTGAAGCCGGCGCTCGCACGTGGTGAACTGCACTGCGTCGGGGCCACCACGCTTGATGAATATCGTCAGTACATCGAAAAGGATGCCGCTCTTGAACGTCGCTTCCAGAAAGTGTTTGTGGCTGAGCCTTCAGTGGAAGATACCATCGCCATTCTGCGTGGTCTGAAAGAGCGCTATGAGCTGCACCACCATGTGCAGATCACCGACCCGGCCATCGTGGCGGCTGCAACTTTGTCGCATCGTTATATTGCCGATCGACAGCTGCCTGACAAAGCGATCGACCTGATCGATGAAGCAGCTTCCAGTATTCGTATGCAGATTGACTCCAAGCCGGAAGAGCTGGACCGACTCGATCGCCGTATCATCCAGCTGAAGCTTGAACAACAGGCGCTGAAGAAAGAGTCTGATGAAGCGAGTAAAAAGCGCCTGGATATGCTTAATGAAGAGCTGGACGATAAAGAGCGCCAGTATTCAGTGTTAGAAGAAGAGTGGAAAGCCGAAAAAGCCTCCCTCTCCGGTACCCAGACCATTAAAGCCGAGCTGGAGCAGGCAAAGATCGCCATCGAGCAGGCACGTCGCGTGGGCGATCTGGCGCAAATGTCCGAGCTGCAGTACGGCAAAATTCCGGAACTGGAAAAACAGCTGGCAGCAGCAACTCAGGCTGAAGGTAAAACCATGCGTCTGTTACGCAATAAAGTGACGGATGCTGAAATCGCTGAAGTACTGGCGCGCTGGACAGGGATCCCGGTAGCCAGAATGATGGAGAGCGAGCGCGACAAATTACTGCGCATGGAAGAAGACCTTCATCATCGCGTGATTGGTCAGGATGAAGCGGTTGAAGCGGTATCGAACGCTATTCGCCGTAGCCGTGCGGGGTTGTCGGATCCTAACCGTCCGATTGGTTCCTTCCTGTTCCTGGGGCCGACCGGTGTGGGTAAAACAGAACTCTGTAAGGCGCTGGCGAACTTTATGTTCGACAGTGATGATGCGATGGTGCGTATCGACATGTCTGAGTTTATGGAGAAACACTCTGTGTCGCGTCTCGTGGGGGCACCTCCAGGATATGTCGGTTATGAAGAAGGTGGGTATCTGACAGAAGCGGTTCGCCGTCGCCCGTACTCCGTCATCCTGCTGGACGAAGTTGAAAAGGCCCATCCGGATGTTTTCAACATTCTGCTGCAGGTGCTGGATGATGGTCGCCTGACGGACGGGCAGGGCAGAACGGTCGATTTCCGTAACACAGTGGTTATTATGACCTCGAACCTGGGTTCCGATCTGATTCAGGAACGCTTCGGTGAACTGGATTACGGTCATATGAAGGATCTGGTGCTGGGGGTGGTAAGCCACAGCTTCCGTCCTGAGTTCATCAACCGTATCGATGAAGTCGTGGTCTTCCATCCGCTGGGTGAAAAACACATTGCTTCTATTGCTCGTATTCAGCTGCAGCGTTTGTATAAACGTCTGGAAGAGCGTGGATATGAAATGCAGATTGCGGATGATGCGCTGCAACTGCTGAGTGCGAATGGGTACGATCCTGTTTACGGGGCGCGTCCTTTAAAACGCGCTATCCAGCAGCAGATAGAAAACCCGCTGGCGCAGCAAATTCTTTCAGGGAAGCTGCTTCCGGGCAAAACCATTCAACTGGTGAAGAAAGACGACCAGATTGTGGCAGTGCAGTAAGTCACAAAACGACAAAAACGAGCCCTGCGGGGCTCGTTTTTGTTTAAAAACCAGGCAAGAATAGCAATCCGGAAACGGATTTGCCTGGAAAGTGAGCGGTTAGAAAATAATTTTCACTTTACACTTGCCAGCCAGGAATAACTGCCTATAATGCGCCTCCACTGACACGGAACAACGGCAAACAAGCCGCCGGGTCAGCAGAGAAAAGCGTGAAACAAACGCTTGACTCTGAAGCGGGAAAGCGTAATATACACACCCCGCGCCGCAGCGAAAAAGCGAAGCGGCATTGCTCTTTAACAATTTATCAGACAATCTGTGTGGGCACTCAAAGTGACATGGATTCTTAATGTCTA